>NZ_AP018227.1:7044122-7660086 GCF_002368095.1 Calothrix parasitica NIES-267
AATGAAATTAGGATGAAATTTCATCTTTTGGCTATAAATTTATCAATTAAGTTTGCATATAAGATAAAATTTATTAATCATCGTATGTCATAATTTGAGTAATACCAAGTGGAATTTCTTCTTTAAATCCCACTACTTTGGCATCAACTCTGAATTGCCAAAATTCGGCATAACCAGGAGTAATAACATCTTTCATCGAAATAGATAACTTCGTTTCAGGAACCACTGGTTTTGAGAAGGTCAGTTGCGCTCTATTATCATTAATAGAAACTTCCGTTGCTATTGTTTCACCTTCAGAATTTTCAACTTCTATACCATCATCTATTTTAATTTCGGAAGGTATATCTATTGAAAGTCCCTCAACTGGCTTTCCCTGTACGTGAACTTCTATCTCGTAAGTAGCAGTCATAGCTTCCGCATCATCGGGAAAAGCAGCACTTCTAATTATATGAGAAGCTTTGAAAACATTCGGTTTACCATTTGCTAACGCAGCAGTAACTGGAGAAAATAATAAGAACGTAAATCCAGCAGTGTAAATCATTTTTTTTAATTTCATAACTATTTTCCTCTAAAATTAATAAGACGAATCCTTCTATTCATTAGTATGGCTATTAGTTATGAAATAAGAATGAAATTTGAGTACTAATTACTTTAAAAAAATATATTTATATATATGAGTAAGTAAAATTTATTTTTTGATTTTCTGGAAAAAATATTATTAATTAAAAAAAAAAGCTTTCAGCCCCGAAATAAGTACTAAAAGCTTGTTGATTAAGTAACATTCTAGATAAAAGCCGAGGACGGCATATATAAATAAGATACGATATAAAAATGAAATCAAGATGAAATATTTCTATAAATACCATATATTTTTAATTTTGAAATAGAAAAAACGGACTTTTAAATGCTTCAAAAATACATTTAAAAGTCCGATATTAAATCTATTCATTAATTCAATTAATGATTTGCCGAGCATGAGGAACGACACTAACTATTAGTTTTTCACATACTTATGAAATCAAGATGAAATTACTTAGCCGTGCCATCCTAATTTTTTCCTAAACCCAGTCAACCAAACGGTAATATCATCAACAACCGAGTAAACCACGGGTACAACAATTAAAGTCAACAAAGTTGAAATAACCAAACCTCCCAAAATCACTGTAGCGATTGGTGAATAAGCATCCATTCCGGTTTCTGGAAAAAAGGCGAGTCGAACAATTACAATAATTGTGGTAAAAGTTGTCATGACAATCGCTTTGAGTCGAACTGGTCCCGCTTCGCGGATTGCAATGTCTCTGGGTACTCCTTCCTGACGTTTGGTCAAAATCAGTTCTAAAAGTAAAATGGCTGCGGAAACTGATAAACCAGATAGAATAATAATTCCTAAAATCGAAACCGTAGACAAAGTTTGTCCGGCTAATAATAACGCTCCGAAAACCCCTACTAACTGCAAAGGAATTGAAAGCATCATTACCAAAGGTTGAATAAAAGAACCAAATTGAATTACTAATATGAGATAAATCAGTAATAAAGAAATTACCAAACCTTGTAAAAGCCGCTCAAACTCAATCATCATATCCGTCATATCCCCCATCGAATCGATACCGTAACCGGGGGGAAAGTCTAATTTACTACCCGCATTCATGGCGATCGCCATTGATAAATCCATCGAAGCTGGCCCATCTTTACGATAGTATCCGTTAACGTAAACCACCCGCCGTCCGTTGACTCGTTCGATTAATGTCGGTCCTTGTTCCCTTTGTAGAGTTGCAACGGTACTTAACGGTACCTGCTGATTGTTGGAAGTAGTAATGTAGGTTGATGACAAGTCTTGTACAGTTGCTCTATCATCTTCTTCATACCTAACTAAAATAGAATTTTGTCTTAAATTAGGACGATTATAATATCTGCGAGTGTAACCCCCATTCAAAGCATAACGCGCTTGTTCGGCGATATCTTTAATATTTAACCCCAGTTCCTTTGCTCTGCGACGGTCAATTTTTAACTGATATTCTGGCTGAGTCATTGCCGAACTTGTATGTGGCATTACTAGGTCTGGCGTGTCTTCGGCAATACCCAATACACCTTGAGCCAAACGGTGCAATTCGTCCAAATCTTCACCATAAACCGCTAACTGTACCGGCGCTGCCGATGTAGCCATTACATCTACACCCATTTCCTTCATCGCGATACGTCGCAAACCGGGAATGGTACTATTAGCTCTGGTTTTCACCTCATCAATAATTTGCCAAATATCCCTTTCTCTGCTGCCAACATCCTTAAGGGTGATAATCGCCGAAGCTGTATTAACTCCCCCCATACTGTAACCGCTAAAGTAAGTACTGTTGCGCGTCAGTTCAAAACCAACTTGTGAAGAAACCTTTTCAACTTCCGGCTGTTCCAAAAGAATTTTCTCAAACTTTTGAGCCATCTGGTCAGTTTTACTAAAAGATGTCCCCGGTTCAAATTCTATCGTTGCCATAATTTGACCGGAATCACCCAAAGGCATCATTTCTTGCCCAATTAAAGGATATAAACTAAATGCTAAAACAATAGAAGCTCCCGTCAGCGCTAAAGTAATTTCGCGATTTCTCATGCATACGTCGAGCAGCCATCCGTAACCTTGTTCTAACTTGTAAAAGCTGTAACGTACCGGAGTCAGCAATTTCTGCAACCAGGTTTTACGTCTGCCTTTTTGATGTAGTGGCTTGAGAAAGAACGCTGCAAGTAAAGGAATTAAGGTAATTGAAACAATCAGCGAGGAGAGAAAAGCAAACACCATCGGATAAACCAACCCGACAAACATCAACCCCGTCAATCCTCCCGCAAGTATTGTCGGTAATAAAGCCGCAATCATCACGCAACTCGCAGCCGCACTTGCTAAAAATACTTCTCCCGTTCCTTGAATGGCTGCTTCGTGCGGTTTTAATCCATTTTGTAATTTTCTGTCAATCGAATCAATTACAATAATTGAGTCATCCACTAACTTACCTATTGCCATCATCATCCCAATCAAAGTTGAGGAATTAAGCGACATTCCAATGGGGATAAAAGGAAGCATTGATAGCGCTAGGGATGTGGGAATAGAAATCATCACAATCGCTGTGGCTCGGAAGTTTTCTAGAAAAATTAGAATTACTACCCCCGCAAGCACAACGCTTATCAGTAATTCCCCGGTGGTGCTATCCTTGATTAAATTTACTAAATAAGAATTATCGTAAGCAACTTCAAATTCTAAACCAGGATACTCGGCTTGAATTTTGGTTAATTCAGCCTGTACCCGTTCGATAACCTGTGGCGAACTAGCATCAGGTTTTTGAATAATATTAACTGCCAGCGCGGCTTCACCATTGTAACGATAACCACTGCGGCGTTCTTCATAAGTATCTTTAACAGTGGCAACATCCCTAACATAAACCACCTGTCCCGACTTTTCCAAAACCGGGTAATCCATCACCGCACGAGCATTCAGCGCTCTTTCGTCGGTACGTACCAGAATTTCACTATCTCCCCTGGTTAATACCCCCGCACCTTGACTGACGTTATTTGCGTCGATAGCATCCCGCACCTGTAATATAGACAAACCATAAGCAGCCAACTTTTGCCTATCTACAATTATCTGCAACTGTCGCCGATAACCGCCAAAAATTGATACTGCTTGTACATTCCGCAGGTGAGGAACCGGGTGCCATTGTCACAATTGCCACCAAAGGACTTTGGACGTAAGGCATCATCCGCACTGGAAGTAGGAACAGCGTAAGGGTGGCGAGAACTAGGATACCGATGTATAAAGCCGCGAGTACTACCGGGTTTTTGATTGACCAACGGGTGAGGAAGTATTTCATATCATGTTCGGTTAAACATTTATCATATTCGTGGAGGTTGGTAATGGGTAATTGGTAATTGGTAATGGGTAATAACAAATTATGAAGTGAAGGGAAAATTTATTACTTATTACTTTCTTCTCACTATTTCTAAATTGGTGCGTGACGGTAATTTCAAATTGTTTCGTTGAACTTGATAATTACACTAACCGTCACAGCACCCTACAACTATTAATTCTCAACCCCCAATAACCGATTACCGATTACCGATTACCAAATTCCCAATTTACTTAACATCAAATGTATAATTCGCTTGACCATTAACTTTGGGATCTTTAACTTGTGTGACGACGTTCCATTTACCCTTCATTCCAAAGTTGGTATTGATTTTATATCTTCCTGGTTGCGCGTCTGGTTCGATTTTTGCCATTGAGGTCATATCTTCTTCACCTTCCATCGGCATGGAAACGTTTACGTCTAGGTTTTCTACGGCTACGGGTTTCTGGGTTTGGGGGTCGATTACTTCTACAACAAGTGTGTTATCGCCCATTTTTACGGCTTCTTGAGGGTTGGGACTAACTAGATTAATTGTGGCGCTTTCTATTTGTTGTCCGGATGTGGTTGATGCTGTTTCTGTTTGTGTTTCCGTTTGTGCTTCTTCTGGAGTTGAGCAAGCGATTGTAAAAAAGCTGAGGGTTAGTAGTAGAGGTAGTAGTTTAATCATTGTTTTATTTTTTATTTAATGAGTTGTAGGAAGAAAGGGAGGGGGAAGAGGGGGATATGGAGAGACAAGGAGACAAGGGGAGAAGGGGAAGCAGTTATTTCAATTACCACTAATTACCAATGCCCCATGCCCAATTAGCCATTACCAATTCCCCTATTCAACATTAAAGTCAAAGTCTGCTTTCCCCTGATGTTTGGGGTCTTTTACTTTAACTACGACATCCCATTTTCCTTTCATTCCAAAGTGAGTATCGACTTTGAAACGTCCGGGTTGGGAGTCGGGTTGAATATCTACCATTGATGTCATTGGAGCCATATTTTTCATGGGCATGGTCACTTTTACGTCTAAACTTTCTACTAGTATGGGTTTATTGGTTTTCTTATCTTGAATTTCTAAAATTAGTTGAGCGCTGCCTTTTTTAACTGAGTTTTTATTCTTAGGACTAATTAATTTAATTTGTGCATTTCCTTGAGATTGATTATTCCCTAGCGCTAGGGTTTCTCCTGCTTCGTCCACTACAGATACGGTTTGATTTTCGATTAGTCTGGAATGTCCGGAGGTAATTACGATTTCACCAGGGTTTAAACCGCTGGTAATTTCAATTTGTTCGCCGCTGACTAAACCCGTGGTAACTATCTTGCGCTTTGCTGTGTCTCCATCAACTACCCAAACTGCTGTTTTATCTTTGAATTGAGTTAATGCCGATTGCGGTACTGTTAAAGCGTTGGGTTGACGCTCGGTAATAATCTGCATTTCTAGAAATTGCCCGGATAATAATTGATTTCCAGGGTTATCAACAACGGCTTCGATGGTAACGGTACGGGTGTCGTTGTTGGTTTGAGGAAATATGCTGGTAACTCTACCCGTAATTTCCTTGACGTTACTACCCGGAACTTTAGCAACGATGGGAGTGCCGACTCTGATTTTTGCTGCGTCTCGCTGGGAAACGTTAGCACGCAAACGTACCCGTTGATATTCACCAATTTTGAGAATTCCCATGCTGGGTTGCACTACTACACCGGGATCTACCATCCTTTCTTGTACGATACCGGCGATGGGTGACTGGATTTTGGTATATCCTTTCATAACTGAAGCGGTAGCGCTTTTGGCTCTAGCTTGTTTAACATTACTGCGAGCGCTGCGAACTTGAGCTTCTAACCTTCTTAATTTCACCTGTGCTGTTTTTAACGCTGCTGCTGCGGTTTTTGTATTGGTATCTTCGATATCGTATTGGTCTTGAGAAATTGCTCCTTCTTTAACTAATAAGGCATAGCGATCGCGTTTCTTTTGTTGGTATTCTAATTCAGCTTTCAATCGCTCAATCTCTTGCCTTTGCTCGTTTACTTCGATTTGCGATGCTTCTAATTCAGTTTCCATCGAATCAGCATTTGCGGCAGCTTCAGCTACTTGAGTTATCTTTTCGGCAGCATCGAGGGTAGCTAAAGATTGCCCCGAAGAAACCTTGTCACCTGGATACACTGAGTAATTAGTAAGCTGTCCGGCTATCCGGGGATACACGGTAACTTCTTGGTAAGGATGAATCGAACCAGTATACTGAACGCTAGCCGAAAGTAAACTTGGTTTGACGACTTTTACAGTAACGGGAGTCGGATTAAACGAACCGTTAACCTGCATCATATCGTCGTGGGACATACCGGACATATCGTGTCCTTCCATCCCAGCCATTGAGGAAGCAGGTTTTAACTGGTTGGTAACTGCTAGAATACCACCTGAAAGCAAAACGAAAATACCAATACCTACAAGGGTTTTACCCGGACGTAGCGACGATTCCACAGATTTTTTATCCTCCTTACGAGAACGTTTGAGTAGAAATCTACCGGCAATCACGAACAAACCAACAAGAAATATTCCTCCACCCAGCAAAGCTGTGTGAGTTAGTAAATTGTTATCCTGTGCGCCACCATGATTCATTCCCTCGTGATTATCCGACGGTTTCATTTGGGACAGAATTATAGGTGTTGCAGTCAAAGGCATGGTTTAAAGGGATGATTGGTTGATACATCTACTTACATTTGCAATCATGCCAGGTAATTATGAAATCAGGATGAAATTTGTTTTGGGGGTTCGCGGTAATGATTAAGTACTTTGTTGTAGTGACTTTTGAAACGTGATATATTTTGGCTTTTAGGCAGCTTACACTTAAAACCCTTTAGATAGAACGTACTAAAAATATTTCAAATTGGTGAAGGATTTTAATGTTTATAAATGTCATTCAATACTTTGATTCTGCGATTAAACAGGTAAATATTGCTTCTTTACAAGTCAGCATACAATTATTATCTTCTTTTTTAACACCATTAATTGCTATTACCGCTGCTTATATCGCTTATCAGCAGTATCGTACTAATAAACAAAAATTAAAACTTGATATGTATGAGAAGAGATTCAAAGTATATTTAGGTTTACAAGCACTACTAATACATATTTTAGAAAACGCAGATGTAAGTGATGAGGCTTTAAAGTATTTCCAAATAAATACAAGTGAAAGTGCATTTATTTTCGGGAAAGATATATCCGATTATCTTAGCAGTATTCGTAACAAATCAATAACTTTACGTGGACAAAATTATCAACTTTATCACGCAGGTTTACCTATTGGAGAGGAAAGGAATAGAATTGCTGAAGCTAAAAATAAATTGCTTTTTGAACTAACTGACCAAGAATTTAAAATCTCAGAACAAAAGTTTGCTAAGTATTTAAGAATAAATATCTAAAAAGCATCTGAATAAAAAAGAGTTCATTTTTGAAATGAAGATATTAACAAGAAATTATAGTCTAAATCTACTAGGTTACATTTCACTAATATACCAAGCATCAAGACTACCTGAATTAAAGTAAGGGGATATTTTTATAAATTCTAAACAATAACGACTACCATCTAGACGTTCATATATTTCTTCTATATAGACAATATCATTATTACGCTCTTCTTCTTTTTCAGAAATAAGTTTATCTTCTAGTTTTACAGGATTTGAAACCAATCGATTGATTTTTTTGCTATTTAGTCTAGGTTGTCTCATATCTGATATTTCAAGTATGATTTATTACTTTTTAAATGCTATGTTTTTTAATATAGCAGTTAATAAATCAAGAATTAGTAATTTTAAATACTTATACACTTAGTGTTTATTCTATGAATGCTACTTAATAATAGTTTTGAACCCAACAAAGTATTTAGAATCATAATCAGCTTTGTAAAACCTGTCTTTTAACAAACCAAACAATTATCAAAGGTAAAACAATCCACTGAATAACCGGAGTTAAACCTGTACCTAATACCGGAAGCGTTGGCATAATATCGGCATATTCCCATCTGTTAAGCACTCCTGTAGCTAAAGCTTCAAAAACAATTGTAATTCCAAGACTTACTAAAATAAAAATACTCAACTGCCACCATTTTGGTTGACGAAACCAATAACGGGATTTAGAAAAAAATGCAACAGTCCAAAATCCAATTAGTGCAATTAAAACGTCACCAAAAGTAGCTAAAGTACAGTTTATTGTTCTTTGAGTACAAGATAAATCGGAAAGCTTAAAAAATGGCATTTGCTGAACTTCCCAAAGAAAATTAAGCAAAAATGCGAAAATAGCGATATTTAATTCTGGTATATTCAACCAACTACGACGACGGTTTACATTTTGAGAATTTGACATACCACTAACTTACAATTTCCAAATTCGCCATCATTCCTAAATCTTCATGGTCGAGAATATGACAGTGATAAACTGTTTTACCTGTATAATTTCTAAAGGGAATCCGAATTCTCACAGTTTCCCCTTTACGTACTAAAACTGTATCTCTCCAAGCTCTGTAAGGTTCTGGTTTACCGTTACGACTAATAACTTGAAAGTGATTGACGTGGAGGTGAAAAGGATGATCCATCGTCCCCGTATTCACAATCTCCCAATCTTCCACTGTATTTAACTTGACTTGCGTATCAATGCGATCGCGCTCATAAGATTTACCGTTAATTAGAAAAGCCATACCCACACCCGAACGCATACCGTGATTTAATTTCAAACTACGTACCTGTTTGGGTTCGGGTAAAGCTGGTACTGATAATAGTTTTGTTGGTAAAGCAATTGTTTCAACAGCAGAGTCGTAGTTGAGAGTTGCTAAAACTGCTGATGTGTCGTTGTTATCATTATTTCCGCCCATCATACCACCACCACCCATCATTCCCATTCCACCGCGATTGTAGGGTAAATTGAGCAAACGATATTCACCGGGTTGTTTATCTCCTTTAATTAAAACTTCTGCTCTTTGTCCTGGAGTTAACAATAATTCGTTTGTTTCTACAGGTTCGGATAATGCATTTCCATCGGTAGAAATTAAATAAAAAGGATGATTTTCTAAGGAAAGATTATAAAAACGAGAAGGGGAAGCATTAATAATTCTCCAACGTAATAAACCATTTTGAGGAATTGAAAAACTGGGGTTTGGTTCACCATTAACTGTAATTAAATCACCTTCTCTTCCCGACATCAAAGACATATGAGCATCTGAATAAATTAACTTTCCTTCACTATCTAGAGCAAAATCTTGTAATACTAAAAATTCTTCTTTCGCTGCTTTAATTTCCGGAATTTCGTCCAAATCACCCCGCACTATAAACAAGCCAGCTAAACCCCCAAACAACTGTTCTGCAACTAAACCATGACGATGAGGATGATACCAAAAAGTACCAGCAGGATGATTTTTGGGAATAGTAAATTCGTAGTTAAATGTTTCTCTGGGTTTAATATTGAGAAAAATATTATCAGCATTACCCGTAGGTGGAATATGCAATCCGTGCTGATGTAAATTTGTTGGATTCGAGAGATTATTAGTAAATTTAATCCTAACCTTATCCCCTGGATTTGCTTCCAAACGCGGCGCGGGTACTTGTCCGTTATAAGCTAATAGATATGCTTGTTTATCTCCCAACTTTACGGGACGATAACTAGCTTCTAAATCTACTTCTAATAATCCGTTACTACTTTTGTGCAATTTTGGTAAATCAATTGCTGGTTTTAAAGAGGCTTTTGGTGAAGATTGAGAAGAATTACCTCTTACACAACTAGTAACAATAGCACCACCAGCACCAGCTAAACTTAAAGCGAGAAACTGACGACGGTTCATTTTTATTTGGGAATGGGGCATGGGAATTAAGGAGTGAGGGAGGGAGAGAGGGAGAGAGTGAGGGAAATAAATAAATTATTTTTTTTACTTGTGACTTACTACTCCTAACTCCTAACTTTTTTAGTAAGTCTGATATTCTTTGAAAATCTTGATTTCGCCTTCTTTATTGAAAGAGGCGATGGCAAACGGTTGTTTTTTGCTTCCAGCTTCCATTCCTGGTGTTCCTAATGGCATTGCGGGTACTGCTAATCCTGCTTGCTTGGGTTTTGATGCTACAAAACGTTTGATATCATCGGCAGGAATATGCCCTTCCATCACATAACCCGCAATAACCGAGGTATGACAAGATGCCAAATTTTGAGATACGTTATATTTCTGCTTAATCGCTTCCATATCTTCGGTTTTATTATCTGTAATTTTAAAACCGTGCTTTTCCATATGTTTTATCCATTCACCGCAACAGCCACAGTTGGGGCTGCGATAGACGGTAACTTCTTTGACTCCTGAGTAGTTTGGTTCGGTTTCCTTATCCCATACGCTTGTCATAGCCGTTGCTTTTGAGTCGCTAGCAACGGTTTGAGTATTGTTTCCCATTCCTCCAAACCAGAATGTTCCTGCTACTCCTGCAACAGCAATACCCGCAATTAAAGAAAGTAATAATTTGGAATTAGATTTAAACATAAATATAATCTCACAGTAATTTATTCTTAGACTTAAAACTTAAAAATAAATAGCCCTTCGTTAAGCTATCTTTCTCTTCTATTATTTAGTTTTGCATCCAAAAATGAAATTGGGATGAAATCATCTATTGATTATTTGATTTAGAAGCAATTTTTATCAGCTAGCCTACTTTGAAAAATTAATTATCAGTTGTTTGGTAAAGCTGTAACAGCCATCAGTCCCCAAATAACACCAAAACGAACCATAGCTGCACGATTTATTTTAAAATCAGCAGATATTAATAGTTGATGTAATTCTTTTTGGGTATAGCATTGCTGATGAGCAGGGTCAAAAATTTGTAATATCCAGTCGCAGATTCTGCAAACAAGAAAATCTTTGCTCCAGTCGAGAATTATTAATTTACCATTGGGTTTAATTACTCGCTTAATTTCTGATAACGCTACTAAAGGTTGTTCAAAGTAATGAAAAGCATTTGCACATACAGCTACATCAAAACTATGACTTGCAAATGGTAGTGAAGTAGCTGAGGTTTGATGAAATTCAACGTTAGAATAAACCCGATATTTTTTTCTGGCTATATCCAACATCTTTTCTGATATATCAACACCAGTAATTCTCTGCATCGGATTTTGATCGAGCAAGAGTCGCTCAAATTCACCAGTACCACAAGCAACATCTAAAACTGTAGATTGTGAATCTATTTGCTCCCAGCTATAGAGGAAGGTAAGGGTATTATTGATATATTTGCGCCAACGTAAATCGTAAATATCCGCAAGTTGCTCGTACTGAGCGCGAACCTTTATTTCACTCATTTAATTAACTCTCAAAACTCTACCTGCATTCAAAATAGCCAACAGCGCTACACCCACATCTGCAAACACTGCTTCCCATAAGGTGGCAACACCAAACATTCCCAAAACAATAAATAAACCTTTGACTCCCATAGCCAAAATGATATTCTGCCAGACAATTTTATGAGTTTTTTTACCAACTTGAATCGCTTCAGCAACCTTAGAAGGAGCATCTGTCATCAGCACCACATCGGCTGTTTCAATGGCTGCATCCGAACCCAATGCTCCCATAGCCATACCCACATCAGCCCTGGCAATTACGGGTGCGTCGTTAATTCCATCACCAACAAATACTACTTTCTTATCTTTACTAGCTTTACTCAAATATCTCTCTATTGCTTCTACTTTATCTTCCGGTAATAACTCTGCTTCAAAAGCATCTAAATTTAACTGTCGAGCAATGTTTTGAGCAACGGCTTGATTATCTCCGGTGAGCATCACAATTTGCTCCACACCCACATTCTTTAAATTCCGAATCGCTTCAACTGCATCGTCTTTGAGTTGATCGGCAATAATAATTCTTCCTGCATAAACCCCATCTACAGCTAAATGAACTACCGTTCCCTCAACAGAGCATACATCATGCTCGATATTCTCTCGATGCAGCAAACGGTCATTACCTGCAATAATAATTTGATTTCCTACTCTAGCTTGAATTCCATGTCCGGCAATTTCTTGATAATCTTCTACGTCTAAACTATTAACCGATTCGCCGTATGCAGATAAAATTGATTTTGCGACTGGATGGTTAGATTGTGATTCAACTTTTGCTGCTAGTTGTAATAATTCTGCTTGATTAAAGCCGTTTTGAGGAACTATTTGAGTGACGTTAAAAACCCCTTGCGTCAAAGTTCCAGTTTTATCAAATACAACGGTTTGAACATTTGTCAGGGTATCGAGAAACGTCGAACCTTTAACTAGAATACCTCTTTTAGCAGCACCTCCAACACCACCGAAATAGCCCAGGGGAATACTAATTACTAAACCACAAGGACAAGAAATTACCAATAACACTAAAGCACGATAAACCCACTGTTCCGATGTGGCTCCCGGTATAAATAGAGGTGGTAATATTGCTACTGCTAAAGATAAGAAAACCACAATAGGAGTATAAATCCTTGCAAAGCGGGTGATAAATTTCTCGGTTGCAGCTTTCTTACTGCTAGCATTTTCTACTAAATCCAGAATTCTGGCAATCGAAGATTCTGCAAATAACTTGCTGACTCTAACGGTTAAAACACCCGACTTATTTATCATTCCCGCTAAAACAGTTTCTCTGACTTTGACCGTTCGCGGTACGGATTCTCCCGTCAACGCCGAAGTATCTACTTGCGAAGCACCTTCTGTAATTTCACCGTCTAAAGGAATTTTTTCGCCCGGTTTGACGATAATTACATCACCGACTTGGACACTTTCGGGGGAAACCTGCTTTATCTCACTACCTACTTTGAGATTGGCTGAATCTGGACGTACTTCTAAAAGCGATTTTATTGAAGAACGAGAGCGACTTACTGAAAAATCTTGGAACAGTTCCCCAACTTGGTAAAACAGCATCACCGCTACAGCTTCGGGAATCTCATGAATGGCGATCGCCCCCAAAGTCGCGATTGTCATCAGGAAGTTTTCATCAAATATCTTACCCCGCAATATGTTACGTCCGGCTGTAGTTAAAACGCTCCAACCACTTATAAGATAAGCAGGAACAAAAACCAAATACTCACCTATAGAAAAAGGAGTAATATGCAAAAGTTCGTAAAAAACTAAACCCAGCACAAACAAAAATATCGATATTGCAATAGGTATAATTTGCTGCTTCAAACTGAATTCTTCACCATGACTGTGACCGTGGTCGTGACCGCAGCAATCAGAATGCTTTGATTTGTTGGATACCATTATTTTCCACTCCAAAACACATGAACAATTTAACACATGAATAGTTGTTCATATATTACCTGAAGTAATGTTATTTGTACAAGTTTTAATAGCTACTTAAAATCAAACTTCTGTTTCATCCATATGGTCAGCCACTTCACGATAGATGTTAGTAACGTGACTATCTTTCAAACTGTAATAAACGTTGCGTCCTTCGCGACGATATTTTACCAGACGCATAGTACGCAGGATTCGCAGTTGATGGGAAACAGCGGATTCACTCATCTTTACAGATGCGGCTAAATCGCAAACGCATAACTCTTGTTTAGCTAAAGCAGACAGCAAACGCAAACGGTGCGGGTCAGCTAAGGTTCCGAAGAAATCAGCCATCTGCTGTGCTTTTTCTGTGGGTATGATTTCTGGCTGTACTTGACGAACAGCATTGATATGGACTTCATTAGAGTCGCAAGTCGGTGAATCAAGTTTTGATATTTGCTGTTTTGGTTTTGACTTAGGCATGGGAGAAAGTATTTACAATTGATTATCATTCTAACTAGTACTGAACAATTGTTCATGTGTAAGTGCATATATATCAATTGTTCCAGGTTAAATTCCCTTTATTAGCAGAAATAGCTAGAAGGTTTTTTATGATGTCGAATGTAAGTACCCGAACTATCAAGAAAGAACACCTAGAGGTGTATAAGTATTGATTTTTAGAGCAATACTCGTTTTGTGTTACTGGTTTTTAAGGAATTAGTAATCAAAATTAAGCTTTTATAAATCCAAAAAAAAACCGGCTTCTTAAAGAAACCGGGGTTTTATTAAACTTAAGCAAAAAGATAAAAAGGGAGAATCCAACTATTCAATTACACGACTGCAAAATCATCGAATTTGATAATGGTATCGTCGAAGTCCATATCACCACCACCAACTTGGTCTTCATACATAAATGTGTTGTTACCATCTTTCTTGATGTGGTCAAAATTATCGCTACCCATACCAAATGAGAAATAAACTGTAGCGTTACCGTTTTCAGCGTCCGTTAAGCTACCGTCAGCGATAATCAATGTACCGATGATAGAACCAGCTTCCATCATGAAGCTTCCGGTTTCTTCATTGTTGTCAGTAGTAGAGAAGCTAGGAGTAATGATGTTAGCTAATGCGGATTCTAAGTATCCTTGGGCACCAGCTTCAACTCCACCAATTGTACCAGTAACCTCGTCAACACTGTAGAAATAAACGTTGTTGTCGAATGCAGCTTCTCTGCTGATGGTGTAGTCTACTTCAACGTTACCTTGGAAACCACTGAAGTCTAAGTAGTTATCACCATTTTCGCTTTCTTTGATTGGCGTATCGAATGCAAATGCAGCTTCCTGCACCTGACCGATATGAACTTGGTCAATGAAGCCTTCAACACCTTCTACTTGCTTTCCGTCAACTTCGTAACCTTCACCTTCTAATTTTTCAAATAGTTCGGTATCAGCACCTTGGTAGTAAACGGGAACGGGACGGGTGGTGTGAGTACCCCAACCGTACTTAACCTCAGAGTCAGAACCCCAGTAGTGACCTGCACTAGCTGTATCTTCAGCAGCAGTCATTGCTTCTGCACCTTGAGTACGTAGCAACTCAGGGTAATCTGGGTTAAGGGTAAAGTAATGGTCGTGGTCAGCAGTTACGATTAATTGGTTTTCTTCCCAACCACCATTTTGTTCAATCCAGTCCATTACAGTCTGTACGGAGTCCTGGAAATCCATTGTGGCACCAACCATATTGTCAAGGCTGTTGTCGTGAGCAGCCCAGTCAATATCACCACTCTCAATCATCAACCAGAAACCTTCTTCGTCATCTCCCAAGACATCCAATGCTGCGGATGTCATATCGTTGAGATTTGGGTTGTAGTTAACTTCTTGAGCGATGAACTCTTCGTCGGTTTGACCTTCTTCTAAAGGACGTTCTGTAGAACGACGACCACTTAAACCAGCGTTGCTGTAGTCTCCGTCCGCTGTTCTCCAAGGTAAGTTACCACCTTGTCCTTTAGCACCGTAAATACCAAAAAGGCGATCGCCTTCATCTACGTTTAAACCAGCAGCTGTATCAGCCAGAACTTGAGCAGCATTTTCACCACGCTCTAAGAAGGTGTAGTCTTCGCTGTTGCGTAGTTCTTCTAGCTGTTCGTAGGTAATGTAGCGCTCGTCACCATTACGAGTATCGGCATGACCTGCTCCTAAAACTAGAGTAGGTTTAACTTCTTCAACAATCTGACTCAAGATGTTGTCGTAGTCTTCGATAGGATGACCGAATTCGTCTACGAGATTACCATTCTCATCGCGGAACTCTTCGTCATCACCTCTACGCTGCTCAAAGCTTTCGTCGTGAGTCTTATTACGATTGTTAACGTGAGCAACAGCAGCAGCAGGAGTAGCGTGGTTGAAAGGTACAGAGCTAACAACACCAGCAGACTTACCATCAGCCATAGCTTGTTCAGCCATAGTCATGACATCATGCTCGTGAATGTCAACACCGATAGCACCTACATAGGTTTTGGTTCCGGTGTAGAGAGAAGTTGCAGTACCCGCAGAATCTGGGTATAAATTCTTGATATACTCGGGGTCAGTACCATTCAACCAAGGTAATTCACCACCCAATTCTGTGTCGTAGATAGGTACGTTACCACCTAGAGGATTACCATTAGCATCAACAATTGGAGATTCATCATAGCTAGTGTTTCCTTCCTCATCAGGAACAAAGCCTTGTACAATTGCAGCGCTAGGGTCAAATTCAAATCCTTCTCGTGGCTCGGATTCTCCAGTATTATGGTCGAAAGGTGTACCTTGAAGAGCGGAATTACCTTTACTACCATCGATATAAGTATTACTGGTAGTAGAAATTGTATAACCTTCCAATTCTTGGAAACTTAAACCAGTACCAGTACCTTCCGTATAGAAATCGCTAAGAGTGTTACCAGTCGCACCTTCGTTAATTTGCTTTTGAATTGCAGCAGCACGAGCCATTTCCCAGCCCATACCGTCACCGACCATGATAATGACGTTCTTAGCCATTGAAGATATTTTCCTTATTTAAGTATTTTTATCTGATTCACGGAACATCGAAAACGTAGCTTATAATTCAGTTAAGTGCGAAATAATACTGTTTTAAGCTGTTTTCTAGATTCTCATTCATACTTTAAAAATGGGTTAAGCAAACTTTAAAGTGCTATTTCAGCTAACAATTAAATTTTTATATTAAATTTTTATAATTTTGTGATTATTTAATCTTGATTTATTCCAATCGTATTTCTAAGTAATCAATAAAATTGTATAAACCCGATTTTTAAACAACCAGATTGATTTAAATATCGAGTACTTCACCACATTTATTTTGAGGGATAAAAAATTTGTAGTGGGAGCGTCTTTCTAGGAAACACCAGCGAGCAAGATGCTTGTCAAAGGACACGCTACGCGAACGTACTACCGAATTTTGTCGGCTTACCTAAATCAAACAACTTTGAAAGGTAAACGAACGCTAAAAATACTACCTTGACCCAATTGACTTTGTACCCGTATTTTTCCTCCATGCGCTTGAGCAATTACCTGTGCGATCGCCAATCCCAAACCCGAGCCACCACTACGACGAGAGCGAGATTCATGAACGCGATAGAAGCGGTCAAAAATTAGTTTTTGCTCTTGAGGTGAAATGCCGATACCTGTATCAATTACCTCTATTACTGCATCGCCGTTGTTTTTTTTCAAAATAAGATTTATATTGCCACCAGCAGGAGTATATTGAATCGCATTGGCAATTAAATTAGAAAATAACCGTAGTAATTGGTCTTCATCTCCCATTACATATAAAGTTATTGGAGATAAAATTGAGTAATCTAATTGCAAAGAAGATTCATTTGCTAAAGCTGAAAATTCTTCGATTAAATCTTCCATCAAAGTGTTAAGACAGCAAGGTTGTTTTTGTGTCCTCAGAGTTTTTTGTTCGAGTCGAGAAAGTAATAGCAAATCTTGTACTAATTCAGCCAAGCGAAAATTTTGACGCTTCACAGATTCTAGAACATCTCGCGCTTGTTGTTCGGAAATATGCGAGCTGTCGAGTACAGTTTCCACTTTGGCATTAACTGCTGCAAGGGGAGTCCGCAATTCATGAGAGACATCGGAGGTAAACTGCTGCATTTGCTTGTAAGAACGATTGATGGGACGCATTGCTAAACCAGCCAACCACCAACTCGAACCACCAACCAATAAAATTGTAGTTGGTACTCCAAATGCCAAAATCAATTTAAAAGCTCGTAAACGATTATCCAATTCATTGAGACTACGACCTACTTGTATATAGCCCCAAAGTTGGTTATTTTGAGTATGTAGCGACAAAGACTTTTGGCTATAACGAATTCCTCTGGTGTTTTTAAGTGTTTGCCATCCTTGGGTTTGGATGCTCTGGGGTAATTCTTCTGCACTAACACCAGCTACAGCAATCAAATTTTTAGAAGTATCAATAAAACGGACGTAATATATTTTATCTTGATAAAAGGTACTAAAAATGCCGTGTTGAGAATGAACTAGTTGAATATGGGTAGGAATTTTATTAGTTGAACAATCGGAGTCAGGTAGGCATAAATTTGGTAAAACCACCTGAAAAACAGGCTCTAAGCGTTTAGGTTGCTTTAAATTGGGTTCGATAACGCTGTGTAAAGTACCCGTGACAGCTTCTAATTCCCTATCAATAGAAAGCAGGTAAGCACGAATCATTACTTGGTAGACAGCAACACCGCAAAGGCTCAAAAATAAACCCATAACAGCCCCATACCAAGCTGCTAATCGCCACCGAGTTTTATTAAATACTTTAATCTGCATTGGCTCGAATGAAGCGATAACCCATATAGGGAACAGTTTCGATAAAGCTATCCCAACCGTATTTTGATAACTTGCGTCTTAAAAGTCGCATTTGAGCGGCTACCACATTACTCACCCGCTCCGTGTCAAATGTATACAAATGATTCAAAATTTGGTCGCGGGTAACAATTACGTTGGGATGCTTCATCAGGTATTCTAATAAGTGAAACTCTTTTTTTGTTAAAGTAATTGCCTTTGTTTCGCCATCGGGACACTGACAAGTAAGTGCAAAATTACCATAGTCTAAAGTTAGACTACCTACTTGCAAATATTGCGGTTGAAATTGTGGTACGCGCCTTTGTAAAGCCCGCAACCTTGCCAGTAATTCCTCCATTCCGAAAGGTTTTACCAAGTAATCATCGGCACCCGCATCCAAGCCGGTAACTTTATCTTCCATGCTATCCCTAGCTGTTAGTATCAGTACGGGTAACGGATTGTTTTGCAGCCGTAAATGCTTACATAATTCTAAACCTGATAATCCTGGTAATAACCAATCAAAGATTGCTAAAGTATATTGATTTGAATTATTTTGCAAGCAGATCCAAGCTTCATCTCCATCTAAAACCCAGTCAACAATATATCTTTCTTTGCTCAATTTCTGCTGAATTGATGCACCCAAATCTGGTTCATCTTCTACCAGTAAAACTTTCATAACCAGCGTAACCTTTATGAATTAGTTAAACTCTCAATTAACGCGCAATTTATTTTTTCTCCTGATTTGTTAGAGACATCAATATTATTATCTAGCACTATATTATCAGGAACTTTGGGCGAGTTACTAACTTAAGTTGGTCTGGCTTTGGTTGCTTTTATTAATTTTCAAGTATCTGCCAATACTTATTGCTACTATTGCTAAATTAATAATTATTTTTACCAAACAGCTAAAATTTCACCCAAATTTCATATCAACTTGCCAAACTTATTAGAGAAAGCTTGATTCGCTTCTAGTGAATTAGCAATCGATTAACCTATCTTATTGAGATATCTTATTACTAAGAAGCGCATATGAAGATAAAAATAGTCTTCCTAATTTTATTCGGTGTAGCATCTACAGTTTTTGCTGGTAATACAACAGCAAAAACTAATAATAGCGGGGTTAATGAAATTAAGAATATTTTTCAATTACCTTTGAATCAGAGGTTTGTTAAACATATCTTCCGACTCCGCGTTCCTAAGAACGGAAAACCTCTTTATGAGCTAATTATTGATGCACCTGCTACTGTAGCGGTAAGCAGTGACATTGATGTACTTAATGATAATGGTCAAAAGCTCAATATCAATGTATCTGTAAATGACAGGAGAATTACTGTAAATTTTCCGGAAACAGTAACTTTCGCAACTACAAAGCAACTTTTGATTTCACTAAATAAAGTGCAACAACCAAGAAGCGGTTCTGATTCAATTTATAACCTTTCCGCAAGAGTTGTTGGGAGTGATGTTGAGATTTACATCGGACAAGCTCAGTTTCAGACATTTTAATTTCTAGGTTTTGATGATAAGGATAAAAGTTTTGCCTAAATTTCATCTAAATGCGATGCAAAGTTTGCCCAATATGAGATTCTATCGGGCAAACTTTAGGCTTTAGAAGCTTTTAAAAATACTTAGCCTATAAATTATCTTTTAAAGCTAAAGCGACCGTTAACTTTTTCACCATTAATTTCAGAAAGAATAGCTACCTTATATTCTCCTGCGGCTTTTTCTGGAAGTATAGCGTGGTAATGCTTTTCATCAGCTTCATATTCCAGAGGAATTGTTTTTTGCTCTCCACCAGGTAACTGAACTTGAGCGGTTACTTTCGCATCGCTAATTTGTTCATGCTTTTCACCTTTTTCTAAATAAAAATCCATATGGATTCCCTCATCATTTGGTGCTGCTACAAGTTCTAAATGATATTCACCGGATTCTATCACTTGACCACCGTGAGAATGTTCGCCGTCTTTATGAGAATGGTCGTGACCGTCATTTTCTGAGTGACCTTTTTGTGCTACAGTCTCAGTTTGATTTGCTGCTGAATCTTCTGAATTTGCAGATTGATTGCTACAAGCACCGACAAAAATTAACCCGATACTACCTAAAACAATTGCACCTAGTTTTAAAGATTTCATTTTTTGATTCCTTGATGTTGCAGAATATAATTTAGTACTTAAAAGAATGTGGAGGAGCATAAATAATTCGTAATTCGTAATTCGTAATATGGCGCATTCGCGCCACGCTACGCTACGTAATTACGTTTTGTAAAGTGGCTGTTACCCTAACACAAAACAATCAACCCGTAGGGTATGGGGTTTTAAATCCCGATTGAATTGAGAAAGAAGTCATTTCAATATTTTTCTTAAACTTCCCTCCTTTTGCTATTATTTAGAATGCTTAAATCTTTATTGTTATTAATTTCTGAAGCGACTGAGGTTTGAATTCCTGTTGAGTTTTGTTTGGGGATTAAATACTTGCCGAATTTACTATACAAAGCTGGAAGTACCAATAAAGTTAATGCTGTAGAAGTAAATAAACCACCCAAAACAACTATTGCTAAAGGCTGCAAAATTTCTTTACCCGCACCAGTTCCAATTACCAGAGGAACCATACCCAATGCAGATGTCAAAGCTGTCATCAAAATAGCCACAAGTCTTTCCATTGAACCTTGAGAAATTACTTCCCGTAAAGGCATCCCAAGAGCAAATTTGCTGTTATAGTTTTCTACTAGAAGCAAACCGTTACGAGTAGCTACACCAAATAAAGTAATAAATCCCACCATTGATGCGACTGAAAGAATACCACCACCCAATGCTACGGAAAAAACTCCACCAGCTAATGCTAAAGGTAAATTACTCATAATCATTAAGGTTGCTGGTATTGATTTAACAGCGAAGTACATCAAAACGGCAATGACAATCATTGATAAACCGCCAAATATCAGGAAATTTTGGGAAGCCCGTTGTTCCGATTCAAATTGACCGCCATACTGAATAAAGTAGCCAGATGGTACTTGTACTTGTTCTTTGACTTTGGCGCGAATTTCATCGACAGCAGAACCCAAGTCTCTACCAGAAACGTTTGCAGAAACCACAATCAAGCGGGAAACGTTTTCCCGGTTAATAGTATTGGGACCAGTTCCATAATCAATTTTTGCGACTGCTGCTAAAGGTATTTTCTGTCCGTTGGGAGTATCGACAAGTAGATTGCGAATGGTGTCCAAGTTGTTGCGTGCTTCTGGTTGTAACCATACTAATAAGTCAAAAAGCTGCTGTTTCTCTAATACCTGGGATACTACCCGACCATTTAATGCAGTTTCGGTGATTTCTGATAAATCCCCCACAGAAATACCGTAACGCGCAGCAGCATCGCGGTCAAACTTGATTTGTACCTGCTTTATCGGTACTTGCGGTTCTAGCTGTAAATCTACCAAACCGGGAATATCGCTCATTGCAGCTTCTACTTCCTTCCCCAAAGCGCGTAACTCCTCCAGCTCCGGACCAAATATTTTCACGGCGATCGCACTTCTGACACCGGACAAAATTTCATCCATACGGTGGGAAATAAAACCTCCAATAACCCCTACCGAACCTGGTATTTTTGCAAATTCTTCCCTAACTTTTTCTAGTGTTGCTTCCCTATCTTTCATTCCTTCATCACTTATCTCAATATCAAGGTGTGATAAATTGACAGAAGCAGCCTCCGCATCTCCAAGAGCGCGTCCGGAACGCATTTGTACCGAAGCAATCCGGGGGTCATCTTTAAGTGCTTGCTCAATTACGTTTCCCGCTTGATTGGTAACTTCCAATGATGTACCGGGATAAAGCAGCATGGAATTAACTAAAGTACGCTCCTGGAATTCCGGTAAAAATACTCGTCCCAAAGTTGTAAAAATCAACATAGATGCCACAAAAGCTGCAACAGCAGTCAAAATCACCACGTTGCAACGTTTGATAGAAAAATTCAACAGGGGACGGTACAGCTTTTGCGACCAGCGAGCTACCCAAGTTTCATCATCTCGTAATCTTTGGTTAGCTAGCAATATAGCGCATAACGCTGGGGATAAAGTCATTGCTACCAAAGTCGAAGATAAAATTGACACCAAATAAGCCCAACCCATCGGTGCAAAAATTCGACCTTCTACCCCAGTTAAGGTAAAAATTGGCGCGAAAACTACGGCTATAATTACTGTTGAAAAAATAACGCTGGTTCTTACCTGGACTGAAGTGTCATATACGACCTGAAATGGATGTACCGGATTTTGCGATTGTTGGTTTTCTCGCAATCCCCGATAGGCATTCTCCATATCAACAATAGAATCATCCACCACCGAACCAATAGCTACTACCAAACCTCCCAAAGTCATAGTATTAATACCTTGACCGAAGAAACTGAGAATCATCATCCCAATTAACACCGACAAAGGAATAGCGCTGAGGGTAATAATAGCAGTCCGCCAGTTCATCAAAAACATCAGCAAAATAATTAAAACAATTATCGTGCCATCCCTCAGAGAACTAGTAACATTTTGTATAGCATCATCAATAAAATTTTGCTGACGAAAAGTAACCGTATACTTCACATTAGCTGGTAAGCTGGGTTTGAGTTCTGCCATTGCCGCTTCTACAGCCCGACTTACTGTAGGAGTATCGGCTTGGGGTTGTTTGTTAACCATTACTACAACCGCTGGCTGAGTATTGAAACTACCATCACCCCGCTTTAATGCTGCACCAATTTCTACATCGGCAATATCTCTAAGTAATACGGGAGTACCATCACGAGCGGTAACTACTGATTTCTGCAAATCCTCAATTGCAGTAACTCTGCCGATACCGCGAATTAACAACTCCTTATCTGGGTCCATTAAAAAACCACCAGCAGCATTATTATTAGCTTTTCTCGCGGCTGCGGTAACTTGTTCTAAAGAGACATTAAAAGCTTTTAGTTTCGCAGGGTCAACCAAAACTTGATATTGGCGGACATCTCCCCCATAAGTAATTAATTGAGAAACACCCGGAACAGCCAGAAGACGGTTTGTTACAACCAAATCAACAAATTGTCTCACCTCCATCATGTCAGTTTTAGCTTTCCCTTCTTCCGAATCGATAGTAAAAGCGTAGGAAAGTACTGTTCCGATAGGGGAACTAATCGGGGAAATTTGTGGTGGTTCGATATTTTCTGGTAATTTTTGCGATGCTTGCTGCAATCTTTCGGTGACTAACTGACGGGCTTGATAAATATCTGTACCCCAGTTAAAAATAACTTTGACAGCAGAAATACCAACCCCAGAGGAAGAGCGTACAGTTTCTACACCGGGAGTACCATTGACAGCACTTTCAATCGGTAAACTAATTAAAGATTCGACCTCTTCGGGAGCTAACCCCGGTGCTTCGGTTTGAATTTCTACTTGAGGTGGAGCAAAGTTAGGAAAAACATCCAAAGGCATTTGAGTTAGGTTGTAAACTCCTAACATTGTGATAATTACTGCCCCAATCACCACCAGCCACCGTTGTACAATTGACCATTTGAGAATGTTATCAATCATGATTGCAGTTTATGAGTCGGAATTGTTTTTCGAGGTGGATTCAAGCTGACCAATTTGAGTAGTTGGTTCGTGATGGTTATTTTCAATTTCATCAAAATTCTGAGATTGAATATCTTCTTCCAACTCCGATGGAATAATAAATTCACTATCTACTGCTCCTGCATAAGCTGGAACCATGCGTTTTTGACTGCGACGACCAGACCATGTACCTGCTGCAAAAGCACCACCAGCAACAACCGTTCCTCCCAAGGTCGCTATTAACCATAAAGGTAAGGGAAAATTATTAGTACTAGTATTAGTTTCTTCCGAGTGGTCGTGGTCATGGTCATGGTCGTGGTCATGGTCATCTTCTTTTTTGCTACCACCCCGTAAAGACTGAGCGTAAAGTTGTGTAGCACGTTGAGTAACTACTGCATCACCTTCAAATAAACCACTGGTAACTTCGATTAAATTCCCAGAAGTTTGACCAAATTCAGCTTCAACAGATTGAAAAGCATTACCATTTTTGACATAAATTATTTTTTTACCATTAGCATCCACCACAGCAGAATTGGGAATTGTCAAAACTGAAGCAGATGTTTTATCCGTAACCACTTCCAAATCAGCAAACATACCCGGTTTTAATTGACCGCTAGCATTATTAATTTCAGCCTGTACGGGTACTACCTGGGTTTCTCCTTCCACTACGGAGCCAATTCGCTTAATTCTCCCCGTAAAAATTTGATTGGGTACGCTAGCAACCTTCACCTTTACTGGTTGACCAATTTTTACTTTACCCAAATCTTTCTCATAAATACTTGCTGTAGCAAAAACCTCGCGGTCATTAACAATCGTCATCAACTTGCTACCTGAATCTTCAAAAGATTGACCGATGGTTACTTGTCTGTCAGCAACTTGACCGGAAATAGGAGCCGTCACCGTTATTAATCCCTTTTTATTCGCAATAGCTCCCAGTTGAGCTAATCGAGTTTGATAAGTACTATTACTAAGATTAATCCGCTCTTTTGCTACCTTAACAGCCGCTTGAGCGCGTTGAAGTTGATTTTCTGCTTCAATAACATCTCCGCGACGATTGGCTCTAGCAAGTTCAGCTTGAGCTTGCGTTAACTGAGTTTGAGACTCTAAAGCAGTGCGACGCGGTAAAGCACCATTATCAGCTAATTTCTTATCTTTACTATATTTTTCTTGAGCAAATGCGACTTGACTTTGTGCTTGGGCAATTTCTGCTCTAGCGACATTTTGGTAGCGATTGTAATTTTGCTGGGCTAATTTCAAATCAGCTAAAGACTGTTGTAAATCCGCTTGACCTTGTGCTAATTTCTCTTGAGATTCAACCCGTAAATTGACGAAATCCGGACTAGTTAAAACAGCAACAGGTTGACCTTTTCTCACCCTTGCACCTGGTTCCACCAATAACTCAACTACCTTTGCTCCAGGAATTGGGGTTGTTACCTGTACTCTTTGGCTGGGTAAAGTTTCAATTTTACCCGTCGTTTTAATACCAACATCTAAACGCTGACGTTTCACAGATTCAACTTTAATTCCCAACCGTTGCGCGGTTTGCTCATCCACTTCCACCTGTCCGCTCGGTTCACTTCCACCTTGAAACGCACCGCTTCCGTGGTCGTGACCCGGACCTGCTAACACAGAAGTTGGAGCGTTTATCAACAGTAAACTCAGCGAAGCAGTAGAAATAAAATTAAGAACTGGTGCAGAACCTTGAAAACGGTTGGAAATTCGCATATTAAAAATTTTCCTTGTGTGAGTTCATCTCTAGGATGCTGGCATTTTAAAAGAAAGAGTGTTGTCAGCTCTTAACTTTAAGGGGCTTTGATTGAGATGCTCCTATGAGTACAACAAGCCAGTATTAATTTCTTTCCCAATTCTTTCACACTCAAATGAAAAATCGGTGAAATTTTCCTTATTATAGTCATTTGAGTAAATATACTTAAAATTATCATTTGACAATCAATACTGTATTGAACTTACCCCTTGACTCTCTAGCTAACTAGAGGGTTTAGCATATCATCAAAGAAATAAATAAATTACTGCTACTGCTATTGATTTCAATTTCCTTTTACTATGACTATCCAATTAAAAATTCCAGATATTGCTTGTTCAGCCTGTGTAAACACCGTAACTCAAGCAATAAAATCAGTTGATGCGAATGCGACTGTAGAAGCTGATAAAAAAACCAAAATAGTTAAGGTTCAATCTCAACAATCAGAAGAGGAAATTAAAGAAGTTATAGCAAAAGCTGGCTATCCGGCTGCTTAATTCTTTTGCGATTATGGATACCACCACCCTTAAACTACGAGGTATGATTTGTGCCTCTTGTACTAAAAGTGTCGAACAAGCTATTGGTTCAGTTTCCGGAGTTAGCGAATGTAATGTTAACTTTGGTGCCGAACAAGCTACTGTAAAATATAATTCCAAACAAGTTACTATCAAACAAATCCAGGATGCAGTAGATGCTGCTGGATACAGTGCAACTCCCCTGCAAGAGCAAGAAATGATTACCGGGGAAGATGATGAGGAAAAAGCTGCTCGTGAAGCCGAATCCCGCGATTTGAAGCGTAAAGTAATTGTAGGAGGGGTAATTAGTCTTATCCTTGTCTTCGGTTCATTACCAATGATGACTGGGTTAGAATTATCTTTCATTCCTGCATGGTTGCACAATCCTTGGTTGCAGCTAACACTAACCGCACCAGTACAGTTTTGGTGTGGCTATAGGTTTTATACCGGAGCTTGGAAAGCTTTTAAACGTCACGGAGCAACAATGGATACTTTGATTGCTTTGGGTACTTCGGCGGCGTTTTTCTATTCCCTGTTTGCAACGACATTTCCAGACTTCTTTATCAATCAAGGATTGATGCCGGAAGTATATTACGAAACTTCTGCGGTAGTAATTACCTTGATTTTGTTGGGACAGCTGTTTGAAAATCGCGCTAAGGGACAAACCAGCGAAGCAATTCGTAAATTAATTGGCTTGCAAGCTAGAGATGCGCGGGTGATTCGTGACGGTAAAGAAGTAGACATTCCGATTCAAGAAGTTGAGCTTGATGACATAATTTTAGTGCGTCCTGGTGAGAAAATTCCCGTAGATGGGGAAGTAGTGTATGGTAGTTCTACTATCGACGAAGCAATGGTGACGGGTGAAAGTGTACCAGTGAAAAAGCAGCCCGGTGATGAGGTTATCGGAGCGACTATTAATAAAACTGGTAGTTTTAAATTTAAGGCAACAAGGGTAGGAAGCGATACGGTACTAGCGCAAATTGTACAGTTAGTTAGACAAGCTCAGGGAAGTAAAGCCCCGATTCAAAGATTAGCTGACCAGGTTACGGGGTGGTTTGTGCCGGTGGTAATAGCCATTGCAATTTCTACGTTTGTCATCTGGTTTAATTTTATGGGCAATATCAGCCTTGCTTTGATTACTACAGTAGGAGTTTTGATTATCGCTTGTCCCTGTGCTTTGGGTTTAGCTACTCCAACATCGGTAATGGTTGGTACGGGTAAAGGCGCTGAAAATGGTATTTTGATTAAAGGGGCTGAAAGCTTGGAAATTGCTCATAAAATCAAAACTATTGTTTTGGATAAAACCGGGACACTAACTGAAGGGAAACCTACTGTAACTAATTTTGTGACGGTACGCGGTACTGCTAATCAAAATGAATTGAAACTAATTAAATTAGCGGCTGCATTAGAACGTAATTCCGAACATCCTTTAGCGGAAGCAGTAGTTAAATACGCCCAAAATCAAGGTGTTGAATTAAAGGATGCTCTTGACTTTGAAGCGGTTGCGGGAAGTGGCGTTCAAGGTTATGTTGCAGATATATTTGTACAAATTGGCACAAAGCGATGGTTCTCTGAAATCGGAATTAATACTAATTTATTCGCAGAGCAAAAACACACTTGGGAATCTCTCGGACAAACCGTAATTTGGATTGCGGTGGATGGGAAAGTAGAAGGTTTGATGGGAATTGCCGATATTTTGAAACCTACTTCTATTGAAGCAGTAAGAAGAATGCAGAAAATGGGTTTGGAAGTAGTAATGTTAACCGGAGACAACCGTCCCACAGCTGAAGCAATTGCATCAGAAGTTGGTATTGATAGAGTCGAAGCAGAAGTTCGACCAGATCAAAAAGCTGCTGTTGTTAAGTCTTTGCAAGCCCAAAGAGTTAAAAGAAAATCTAAGATTGTAGCGATGGTAGGAGATGGGATAAATGACGCTCCAGCTTTAGCTCAAGCTGATGTGGGAATGGCAATCGGTACGGGAACAGATGTGGCGATCGCCGCGAGTGATATCACATTAATTTCTGGTGATTTGCGTTCAATTGTGACAGCAATCGAACTTTCTAAGGCTACTATAAATAATATTCGTCAGAATTTATTCTTTGCATTTTTCTACAATGTTTTAGGTATTCCCATTGCTGCGGGAATTTTGTTTCCGATATTTGGCTGGTTACTAAATCCGATTATTGCTGGTGCTGCGATGGCTTTTAGTTCGGTTTCGGTTGTAAGTAATGCATTACGGCTACGTAATTTTCAGTTGAAGGGTGAGGGATAATTATTAATGTTCAATAAGAAAAATATTATAGCAAGTCTTGCTGGAATAGGATTTTTGATTGCGATTGCTCCCCCGAAAGCGATGGCTCAAATGCCTGTCGAAATGTCCATATCTAAAGAAAAAAACTTAGAGTTTCGTCGCATCGAGCAACCTTTAGGATTAAAAGCTGCCGTAACTTTAGGTGGTATTGGTTTAATTGGGTTGGAATTATGGTGGTTTCTTTTTAGTAAGTCAAAAGTCGTTCAAACTGATAGGAATGAATAAATACAATAGAGATTAAAAAAAAATACCCTTTAAAAGGGCATTTCATTTATTCAAAATTACTATTATTCCACGGTTATTGAACGAATCAACACGCTCATTACTTCTCCCGGATTAGAAGTTGGTACAAGCGGAGTCCAATCGCGTACATTTGCATAGCCGAGTTTCTGTAAAACTTGAATTGTTCTTGTTACCGCAAAGCTTGAACCAATCAATGTATGTCTGATTTTCTCCGGTTCAGTAACTTGGGATATTATTGCTTGAGAATGAGGAATAACTTTTTCTTGATTGCTAGCTTCAGCAATAAAGCTTTGATGCTTAGATTTCATAGTTTATTTTACCCCTGTTACAAATAGTCAATTTCACCATTTACTCCCCGTGAGGGGTTCTATTAACTGCGAGTATTCTGTGAACAAGCAATTTGTGGTTTTGAAATATAAACGAAACGAACCATCCCCATATTGCTTTAAGTCTCGTTCACCAAAGATAATTTCTTGTCTTTGCAGCCAATGGACAGTACTTTCGTAATAATCAGCCAAGAAAAGCGCAGGAAAATAGATTCTCCCGGTTTTAACTCCTGTTTTTGAATGAGTAAGTATTTGAAATTGAGGCTCACTTAAAACTTCTGCCATTGCTATTACCTTGCGAAAATTTGAATTATTTTGAAAGCTTGTGATAGATAAATTGAGGTACCATTACACAAGCTTTCATTTAAATTAATTAGATAAAGACTCTGAGTATTTCACGAAATTCGAGATTTTCCATTTCAAGCCATGAACTCTGTCAGCAATGTTGGGTTTGTTAGATTTACCATCACAGAGCATACAAGCTTCACACCTTATGTAATACACAACAACAACTTTCCCTGCAAAATCAGTAGCTGATTCATTGTTTATGGTTTACACAACGAACAATATCAGTCATTAACTCTAAATCATCTGATAAGGATATTGATGAATCATCTCTTCAAAAGGAATCAATTCTCCTTCTGGGGTGCAAACATACAGTATTCCTTCAATAAAACGGCATGAGACTACCTTACCCTCAGACTTTGCCATTTCAAACCATCTCCGAAATATTTCTGGTTCTATATCTGCCCAAGCATGTTCATTTTTGTTCCAGGCATTTTTAATTGCTTCTACGAGAAACCCTGCTGGGTTTTTTACTTGTGTAGTAGCTAATGCTTCTTTTAAACAATCAATTGCATTTAATACTACCTCTTTTTTGGTACGTTGAATCAACTTTGATAAAGTTGAATTAGCTTTAATGTTTAAAGCCGATAACTCGGATTTAATTTGGTCATCATCAATCACTATTTTTTGATAGCGTTTTTTCTTTAAAGGTGTAACTTTTGATGATTTAACATTAAATAATTTACGTGCATTTAATCGCTTCTCCAAATCTTGAATAGTAGAACTTTGACGTTCAACAAGTTCCTGTAATTGATGAACACGATAAACTTGACCAGCTAAAGCTTCATTCTTACGTTTTAGCTGTTTATTTTCTGACTCTAAAAGTTGAATACGTTCTTTTAAACGAGTTAAAATCTTTGTCTGAGATTTTGATGAAGTTGATTTTAACTCTTCACGAGGCATTGACGATTGTGTGTTACGTATTTGTGCAATTTTTTGCTTAATTTCAGGGTATTTATATAAATAAGCTACACTGACATTTGCTTGAAGAGCAACTGTATGAAAGTTAATCTTTTCGTTTCTCTTCTCCAAATATTTAATGGCTTGATTTACTCGATTCAGAGAATCTTTTTTGCGAGATGCTTGTGCTTGCTTAAGATTATCGATTCTGGTTTGTCTAAGTTCATCTTTGCTCATGACTTCTTCTCCAAGCTATTTATAATTTTATCTAGCTGGTCGGCTTGCCTTCCAAACTGTTCAACTAACACGTCATGTCCGGCCGAAGCGGCCCTCGATTCTTTATCCCTTAATTCCGCACGTATTTTTAAGTATTGAGATAACTTCTCTGTTTGGGCAACAAAACAAGAGCAGGTATAACAAGCACGAAACTTATCGCAACGCTCATCCAGCGGCAGTCCGCAAAATCCATAGATAGGAGTATTAATGTGGTCGCCTGAAAGCTCTATTTGGTGAGCAGATGGATTCTCCCAAAACGAGGAAGGCATTGATTCATAATGCAGAGGTTTTCCATTTATATTTAATAAAGCTTTCTGAATATGTCCTACTTCTTTCTCAATCAATTCACAACTCACTTTTGTATAGTGAAGACTAGTTGTTCCTAATTCTTTGTGTCCTGCCCAAGAACTAACAATAGCAAGGTCATGTCCTTGTTCAAAGAGTTGAGTTAATCTTGTAGATCTTATTAAGGAGGAGGTAAATCTTCCTAAAAATCCATTTTCATCTCTAATATTTTCAGCCTTGATAAGACAACGAATACATTTATAAAGTGGAGGACGATTGTTAGAAATTACCTTTTTAACTGGTTTGATTTTAGGTTGACTTGGGTAAATTGTAGATATATCTTGGTAATGGCAGAATAAATAATTCCAATCCGAACCCCATAAATTGTTAATGTATTCCTGTTGTTCCTGTACAACTTTAGCAATCACTCTTGTGACTGGAACTTCGTGTAGGTCTTTTGTTTTTTTGCGCTTCCAAACAACCTTCCAATTAGCTCCTTCTTGTATCAAACAATCTTTTTTTAATAATGCTAATTCTGACGGACGCATTGCTGTAAAAAATGAAATAATCCACATTCTGGCAATAAAGTCAGGTAATTTATGTAAATTCTTCTCAATTTGTTCGCGTACTACATCAGATATTGGGTCGGGATTACTCAGTTTATGTTTTGGATAATCATCATTCCTGATGATATCTTGGTCAACAGTAAACCATCCTTGCATTACTCCTATTTCAAAAAAATCTCTTAAAGTACGCAATCTAGATTTAATACCCCCATAACTAGTTTGACAACTAAGAAAATCAAGGATAACACCGCGATTTACTTGCTCAATACTGGTAATATTTTTTTTGACTAAGTAACGCGATAAAAAGCGAAAGTCAACCATACGTTGCGTAATAGTTTCAAATGATAAATCAATTTTACACAAATGAAAAATGTACAATTTGACTAATGTTATAAACCACTTTTGTTCTATGTGATTGAAGTCAATAGTGTAGTAATTTCGCTGCTTATCAACTGAAGAAAGAATAGCCCTTATATCCCATATACTATCCGAAAAATTAAATGGTTTTATCGGAAGTTCATGATTACTATATCGACTCAGAATTTGTTTTGAAATAGATATAGATGATGGTATTACTTTGAGACATGTTTTACAACGAAATCTTATCATACCTCCTCTATCTAGATAATAAAAAACAATATTTTTTGCGTCACAATTGGGACAAACAAAATTATTAATTTTTTTACCTTTAGTCCAGATAGTATTAGTATTCAAATCTCGAATTGTTTTTTTATATTTAAGGTTGCAAGACTCACTTATTTTTTTTGGACAGTCGGGACATCTAAATAGTTGTTTACCTCTTTTTAAACTAGACAATATCAACTGCCTCTTTTCACAGGTAGGACAAATAAATTCTTGTTTGTAGTCTTTTTTCCAATCAATTTTAATCATTAATACTCTCCAAACCTTCAATACAATTTCTTAAACTCTTCAAATCATCTTCTAATCCTTGTTGCTGCCGAATCATACCTAAATTTTGAGAAATATCTAGTTCAGATTTGACTCTTTTTAAATCTTCTTTTAAATAAGTCAAGTCGTCATTAGATACCCGCCAATGTGAACACCTCCAACAAGCATTAACAGTTTGACAAGGCTTTTTCAATATTGGACGATGACATTCTCCATACTGTGTAGTTATTTGGTACATCCTACGACGAAGCAATTCTGTCACGGGATTTTTAGGTTTGTGAGAGCTTGCTAATTTTCCTGCTATGTCAACATATTTTTTTTCTTTGATTAACTCCTGATACTCCGAACCTAGAACTTGTTTAATCAGATGTTTGTAATAACGTTGCATCTCAGAAGAGCGATGTCTTAAATACTTTTGAATAATTAAGTCTCTAACCCCAGCATTAGTCATTATAGTTGCTACTGTTTTTCTAAATTGATGGGATTTAAAATGCCATAATTCACCATCTTTTGACCTAATATTAACTTTTTTTGCAAGCAAATTTAACCACATATTAAACTGAGCTGACGACATAACTTTTGGAATAGGCTTATAGAATTCCCACTGCCCATTTTTAAGAATTTGACGCTTATTGGTATTGGTACAAAATAATTTATCAAAGCTATTACCAAATAACCTATTAATATAATTTTGTTGTTCTGAGATAATTGTGACTAATTCGATTATATTAATTGGTAATTCATCTTCTATTTGATATTTCTCAGTTTCTTTTAGTCTTAATCGCCACTGGTTGCTTCTTTTTCTAAGGCAATCTAAAGGTAAATTTAGTAGTTCTCCAATTCTTAAACCAGTAGTTCTTATAATTAAAACCATCCGTTGGACTTGTTCTGGTAGAAGATAGATATTTTCTTGAAACTGGTTCCAAACTTCTTCGGGAATATAATCAATTTTATTATTATTAATTTTAATACTATATCGTTTACCTTTGAACCAGTAAGTATTTACATCTAACCATCCTTCCAAACGGCAAGTATCAAAAAAGACTGCAAGGTTAGAGTAGTAATGAGTTATTGTAGACTCTAATAATCCTTTAGATTGCAAGTAATAGTCAAATTCATTAAATATTTGATTATCAATTCTGCCTGAATTATTAATATTCGTTATTTTCAGAAAATTGGAAAAGCTTTTTATAGAGGTTAAAAAACCTGAAAGAGTGTTCAATGTATAGTATTTTCTTTTTTGAAAACAGTAAAGCTTTGCTAGTAGCTTTAACCAATCTTGAGATAATGGTTCAAAATTTAAAATATAAAGAGCACAATGTTCAAGAACTTCCATATCTAAATCATTTACAGTATGCCAAATATCTTTATTAAATAGTGGTAAGGATGTAAGAATAAGCATTTCTTCATTTTGAGATAAAACTTGAAACTCTACTAATTGATTTAAGTTATTCATTTTCTTCAATTTCTACTACTTTCATCAAATCACTTTCGTTTACAACATGAGAATAAATATCTAATGTTGTTTGTATTGATATATGCCCTAGTAAATGTTTGACTCTATCTGCTGAATATCCTGCTTTTAAAAGACGAGTGGCATATGTATGGCGAAATAAGTGTGGGTGAACTTTAATACCTGTTTTTTTAGATAATCTACAAAACATCGTATTAATAACTTTAGGATGTATTGGTTGTCCTATTTCTCCTGACCAAATGTTGATAAATACATAATTTGATTCGATACAAGGATACTCATAAATTAGATAATCGTTGTACATTTGTAGGAGTTCTGGAACTACAGGAATTACTCTTTGAAGACCTTTAGCTCTAATACCATAAGGATTAATCCGACTCACAATTCTAATCGTATTGTCTCCGTAATCTCCTATGTCCTCATGCTGAAGCCCTAGTAATTCTCCTTTCCTTATTCCTGTACCATTTAGCATCAAAATAATTAACTTGTCCCGTAATCTATGGCAAGCATTTACTAAAGTTTCTATCTGTTTATTAGTAAGACATCCAGGAAATTTTTTAGGCTCTTTTAGTTTGACTAGTTTTTTTCTTATCGGTTTCGACTTAGAAATGCCTTTTAAGAAACGAGTACGGCTAATTCCTACTGGCATGAAAAACCTTTCAAACTGCTTAAAATCTACAGTCTTATTGGCAGTATGGTACTCGTAAAAACCACTAACAGTAGTTATTGCTCGGTTAATAGTCTTCTCTGTTCTTTTTGCTTTTATTGGTTGCATAGAAACAACTTTTGATATATCTCCAACTCGCAACCAATAAGCAAAGGTTTCTAAATCAGAAAGTTGAATGCTTCGCCAATCCAGATGCTGCTTACTAAGAAATTCCCACCAAGCCTTCAAGTCATAAGCATAACTTTCAACTGTGTTAGGGGATTTGTTTGTACTGAGGTAAGTTAAATACTTCTGAATTGGTTCTATTAACTGATAATTTTCGTCTAAAATCAGCCAAACTGGTTCACCTGTGTTAGGTTCAATCCCTCGCTGAAGAGATAATTTCATTCCTGTTTATATAATTTAACGCGCTTTCTTTCATTGTGGAGATGCAACCTAATACGGCTTCTATGCCCTGGTAGTAAAGGTAGAATCAATGCCGGTATATGCACTTTGAGCGTTGTAAATGGAGTCGTATTCTACAATGAAGATTCTTTCAATTGTTGTTGATGTTAAATAAGTTAATATTTTGTATGACATAACACACCGAACTGTATCGTCTTCAGTATGACGACAAAGGATTTCATTTTCACTCAAAGGTGCGTCGGGGGTTATTATTCGGAAAGTTCTCCAGCCAAGATTTTGAGCGATACGAGCTTCCGATTGGCTCTGTACAGAAGCCATTAAATATTTTTTCCAACGTTCGTCACATTCATTGTTACCCCATCTGTGTGTGTACCCAGTATGTCCATATGATGCAGAGATTATTGGTTCCCAGACATCAAATGGTACAGCTGTAGGGTCGCCATAGGAACCAATTCTGATAGGATATCGATATCGTTTGATAACTTCGATTTCATTAGCGCTAAATTTTGGATAGCTGCCTGAAAAGTATTTCCTGTAAATGTTATTAACAGGGAGTAGATTGACGAAGCAGGCTCCTGTTTGACTCAATTTCAATGGACAGTCTCCACAAATTCCTTTTTCCAGTCCTTTCTTTGCAGCTTCCGTGGGGACAAGATTTTGTTGGATAATCCATGACTGTAGTAGTCTTCCGGTTTTACGATTTAATGTGTGATTAACGAATCCCGTTAAGATAAGAACTATGGGAGAACCGTCAATCAAAGATGCCCCTTCCCAAACGATGTAACTATTTTTCAACATATTGATAGCGGAAAATGATTTTGATTTTTACGAAGCGAAAAGTGTTTGAAGCAATAATGTTTTTGAAATAATTTTCGACAGCAGAAAGGGGAATAAAATCTTCTTTATCCCCCTTTAATTCTGTTTTTAATTTCGGTATTAATTCTCGGCTTTCATTTGAGGATTAACACTTGCATTTACCCTTTGGGCATATTCTCGTCTTCGCTGCCAAGATAATTCGTTTAGTACTACCAAATCTTCCTTAGTTTTACCAAATTTACGGTAAGCAAATTCAAGTAGCTGCTCAAGAGAATAGCGCTTTTCTTCAACCTTTCCAAAATCACTAGCGAAGCGTTCTTTAAATGCATCCCAATTAAAATCTTGAAAGCTATTTTTAGCAAGAAGTCCGCATAAAGAACGAATTGAGTAGTAGACTTTTGAATAAAGCCTTTCTGAGTAATCGCTAACTGCATATTCGCCTAAAACAGAATCGTCAATTGTTTGAAATTTGGGTGTAGAATATTTACGTTTAGCCATGAGGTAGATTTATCCTAATTACTTCATTTTCATCTGAGCGTAAGCTCTCATTTTTCAGCCTGCCTTTGCGGTGTTTATTTGATGTAAATTACCACCAACAGGAATCGTGATAATCTGTCATTAAGTCCTTGATTTCACAGTTATGTTGATAATCGATTTCTAACTGTTGTAAATCTGTATCTGAAACTAAATTTTTCAATTCTTGCATCATTTCTCTAAGGTGATTTTCATCGCTGACACCTGAGTAGTAAGTTTTGATAAACTTGTCAGCTTTGCTCATGAATTGTTCTAGGTTTGTGACGAATATCTGTTCTGTATCAATTGCCTGAATCATAGTTTTCTCCTATTTACTACATGAAGTGATTTAGTATTCGTTTGGGAGCATGAGAACTTTTTCAACCAGGTAAAGTTTGATGTGGTTCAATGGGAAATCCGTATATTTAATTTCTTGGCGTAATACTTCTTGATTGGTGTCCCATTCACATACCAAAAAACCGGAATTATCTTGAACTTGTAAATGCCAGATTTGAAATTCTTGTAGTTGTGGATTTGACAAGAATTGTTTTGTTTGATGTGAAGCAACTGCATCTAACAACCAGTAACAATTAGCTTCTTGGGCAAGGTATTGGATTCCCTCAGTGTATTTTAAGCCGAGCCAGTGTTTGTAGAGAATAGCTGAACCATAGAACTTCTTTAGCTCGTTAGCTATTTCTTGTGAAGTTTTCATTTTCAAAATCCTTTTACGAACTTCACAACTCCTTCGGCGTGAGCCGTAAAACGATAACTGCTGATAATAAATACCAGCAGCAGGAAATTTTTTATCGTGATTTAGTGATAATTGTAATTATTTTTCTACTAACTATTTATAGATGTAAAAAGTTCCTCACTGAGAACATTCCGTAATGATGGAACTTTGTTCACCTGCTAGAATTGCGATACACATAAAGGTGTCGGCTGTGCCTATCATACGCTACTAAACTTCATAAACCTTCAATATTTCATCACCATAGTGATTAATCACCTTAACCGCAATCTTCCCAGGTTTACCGTTCTTATTTTGGGGTGAGTCAAAAGGACGGCTAATAGCAGAGTAAAGGTCTAACCATGCATCTTGATCAATTTCTGTTTTCAAAGTTTTCTTAAGTTTTTCATAGGGTTTATTTGCTCCAGTAAAGTAAGCATGACGTACAAAAAAGCTTTCACCGTTATAGTTGGTGTCGATAAACCAGCAAGCAATATCATTTACTGAACTGCTGCGAATTTCGCCGGTGGTGGGGTCGTAAATATCTAAACCCTTCAGTTCTACAGTAATTTTGCCATCATCAAGATGTTTTACTTCAATATCTGGTTCTCCAAAAACCATGAACAAGTTACCCGAACCAGTTTTTTTAAGTACTTCGTCACCCAAGAGTAAGTCGGGATTCATTTTGGTAACTAATACCTGTAACTTACCGTAACGTTTAGATTCTTCGGATACACCAGGGTCAAATGCAAAACCACAGACAATCAACAAGTCGTAGCTGATTCCTTGTACTGCTTCTTTGGCAGCTTCTTTGATTTGGTCAGAGCCAACTGTACCGTATTCCGGACCAATGGAAACTGCAACCCGTTTGACGGTACCATCTTTTTCGGTATATTCTCCTTCTGCTTGTATCCATTCACCAGCTAATGGTTCAAGGGAATCAAATTTGAGTCGTTCATTCTTTTTGGTATTTTGAACTCCTGCTTTCCTTAAGTTCTCAATAATCCTAAACTCAAACTGGTCAGATGCTTGCTGTGTTGCTTCTGCTTCAGAAGCTGGTTGTTCCGAGTTAGTAGCAAGGACGCGGTGTGGTGATAAACTTTCTACAGTAAACGGACCCGTTACCCGCAATCGCTTTTTATCTTCGTAGGGTTGGTCGTAAAGGATTTCACTGTCCGAGTTAAGAGCGATAGATTCATCAATTTTTTTCTGACGTTCTTGTTTTAACTTCCACCACTGCTCTAACAAGTCTTTGGCTTCCTGCGACCATTTATCTTCAGGTTCGCGGGGTATTTCCCATTCTTCCCATTTTTTCTTGAGCAGTTTATTTAATTTTGTACGGATGGGTTCTAGTTTTTGTTGATACTTTTCGTGAATTGTATCTATTTCTGGATTGTTGGCGATCGCCTTTAAGGTGATGTGTGGAACGCGCTTGTAAACAAAGCCTTTTCTAATGTCGTTTTCAGTTTTGATATTGGTTGGTGGTAATTTTGTGGTAATTTCTGTTTCTTTTTTGATACCTTCTGTAGAATCAGCAAGTAAGTAGTAGGGAAATTGGGCTGACATAAGACGAGTTCTAGCTAATGCTAAAGCTACGCGGCTAGTGTCGATAGTAATCCAGCGTCTTCCCCATTTTTCGGCGACGTAGGCTGTGCTAGCACTTCCCATAGTTGGATCTAATACAAGGTCGCCTGGGTCGGTAGTCATTAAAATGCAGCGTTGAATAACCTGTAAAGATGTTTGAACTACATAAACACGTTCTGTACCTATTTGGGTTGACTCCCACCTATCATTAATTGGAATTACCGGGAAATCATCAACATACCGTTTGTATCGTAAACGAATCCCTTCAATACCAAGTCGATTCGCTTTAGAAAGATTATTAATTCCTAGCTTTGTTGTTTTCCAATGATTCCCTTTTGGGCAAGTAAATTTTTTACCCTCATATTCAACATTAAAACCTCCCTCGGCTGTTTCTCCATCGCTAAATATACTCTGAAATCTAAGTCTTCTCCCTTCCGGTATTTTTTCTTTTCCTCTAATTTCTGCCGCAGTTAAACGCCTACTCAAAGCTTTAGCAAAGTCAATTCGATCATATCGATCCAACGAAGTATCTCCTTGCTCTCGTTCAAGAAATAGCTGGCGATATTTTACACTTGATTTATTGCTGGTATACCATATTAAGTAGTCTACAGTTGAACTTAATAGTGTCCCACTTAGACTGCCTGTTTTCTGAAAAGTAATTTGTGTAACAAAATTATCACTTCCAAAAACCTCATCCAACAAACACCTAACTAGATGAACATTTTCATCACCAATCTGCACAAAAATACTACCAGTTTCTGTTAATAACTCCCTCGCAACAACTAACCTATCTCTTAAATAACTTAGATAAGAATGTATCCCTAATTCCCAAGTATCTCGAAAAGCTTTTACTTGCTCTGGTTGTCGGGTTGCTTCTTCTGCTTTGCCATCTTTTACATCTCGCTTCCTAGTAGATACCTGCCAGTTTGAACCAAATTTAATTCCATAAGGAGGGTCAAAATAGATAGTTTGCACCTTACCTTTTAACCCTTCCTTCTCAGCCAAAGAAGCCATAACAGCCAATGAGTCACCTAGAATCATGCGATTAGTCCAACTAACCCCTTCTTTGTGTTGATAAAAATCAATTAATTTCTCAAATGCCAAACCATTAAAGTCACCAAATAAACTCAATTGCTCTGCTTTCTCTTGTTTAGCCTGGGTACGAAAGTCTTCAATTAATGCTTGAGGATGAATCTTTTCTTGAATATAAATTGGAACGGCAGAAACTTCTAAATCTTCTTTATCCTGCTCGTCTTTCGTATTCCAAACTAACTGAGGGTCTAAAGATATATCGCGAGAATATAGTAAATTTTTTGGCTGTTTCTCTTCATCTGATAAAAAATCGCGTAGTTCTTCTGTGGGAATATTTGCTCTTTTATCTTTATGTTTAACAGTATTAATTTGAGTTTGCTTAGACATATTTAGTTACTCTAGTTATTAATAATAAAATAGATAAAGAAGTTATTAGTAATCAGCATTAAGCAGCTTGAAGATTTCTGAGTGTAGACTGCTTACTGTTATTACTTTGAATAAAAGTCCGAACAGTATTTTCTGCATCCCAAGGGTCAGTAATCTCAATAAAATTCCATCGACCGAAACCACCGTGCTGATTAATTGCTGGTATCCAAAGATTACGAGTAGTTGCAACCTTAATTGCTTTATCTGTCCTAGCTTCTCCAGATACTTCTAAAATCAAATTCAACAAGTCAGCTTGACCGTCATCAACTTTCACAATGAAATCAGGCATATAGTTCTTTTGTTGACCTTTCAAGGTATAGGGAATTAAGAAACTAAGCCCTTGATTTTTGACATAACAAACTACTTCTTCCATATCTTCTAATACCTGTGCCATCTTTTGTTCCCAACTATTGGTGTCAGCAACCACATGAGAAATATGGCATTTGTGAAGGTCAGTAATATAAGTTGGACGAGCGGTACTAAAATCTACGTAACGGGTAGACCCCATCGGGTCATAGGGACGTAAAATCGGCTTTAAAGATTTTTCTTTTTCTCCTGCAACTATAGCTTGATAAATACAATCTGAAGCATCATGGGCAAATTCATTTAGCAGTAATAATTGGGAATATGTTCCAGACTTGTAGTCAACGCATTGTTTTATCCACTGCTTGGCTATCTGTAATACTTGAGGAAATAACCAAACCTGTACCTCAGAATCATCAAGAGAATAATTTTCTAGCTTTTCTTGCTTTTGAGTACCGTCCTGACGAAAATATTTCTCTAAAGTTAACTTCGCTAATAAAAAAGCTACTTCTTGTTCCCTGCGTGTTTTTAAGTCATCAAGAGTATGAATGCTTGATTTACCAATGATTGGAGCATTTTCGGTTTTGGTGGGTAAATTGTTCGTAGATAAAGAATATTTACAACCAGGTTTATTAAAATCTGGTGTCAGTTTTTGACTCTTTATTTCGTAACGGTAGCCCAACAACCGAGGGAAAGTTATCTCACAATCATTTCGTTCTGGAAGTGCGCGGACGCGGGTAGGTAATGCTCCTCGTTTTGGCTGTTTATTAGAACCCGCACAAGGAATAAAAGCAAAGGGAACACCATAGACTTCCGCATACTCTGGGGTGAAGGACTCAATTTCAATATTCTTACCATTGACATTGATTTGATTAACAGTAGGAGTATAACTAATGCGTCTTAAACCTCTTCCTACAACTTGTTCGCATAAAAGCTGAGTACCAAATGCTCTCACTCCTAAAATGTGGGTCACTGTATTAGCATCCCAACCTTCGGTCAGCATCGAAACTGAAACAACACAACGAATATGTTCGCCTAATTTACTGGATTTACCAACAGTGTTTAGCACCTCACGTAACAAGTCTTCATTGGTAATTTTATCCGGGTCTTGACCTGGGTATCTTACCCGATAATCAGCTTTAAACTCTTCTATCTCTCGTGCAGCTAGTTTCTTAAACTCATCGCTCATAGCTTCCCCAGACTCTAACTGTTTGCTATCTACCAAAATCGTGTTAGGTCTGTTTGTCCAATTCCCATCTTTGACATTATTAAATAAGGTTAATTGTCCGGGAGCTAAAACAGGTCTTTTATCCGGGTAAACTTTACCAGTATCCCAACCAGAGATATAGTCATAAACCATCTTGGAAACACTGGTGTTGTTGCAAACCACAATAAACACCGGGGGTGTTAATCCCTTACTCCGTGCATCAGTATTTTCCGACCACTGATGATATTGCTTTTCATAGTTACCATACAGCGTCCGTAATGCCCCTTCTAATTCTTTTGGTAACTTCGGTTCTGGTGTAGATGGTTCGCTCTCCTTCTTACTTCTCCCCTTTTTGGGTAAATGGTCGCGAATCAAATTCCAAATATTGCGATAAGTAGGCAATTCACCCTTCATACTATCGTCGGAGACTGGTACGCGGGGGATTTTGACGATACCAGATTCAATTGCATCAATTAAAGAAAAATCAGATACTACCCAAGGAAATAAGGTTCCTTCTTTGTAACCAGAACCCTTTAAGAAAAATGGAGTTGCACTAAGGTCATAAACTACCTTTATCCCTAATTTCTGTTGTATTGCTTCTAATCCAGAAATCCAGATTCTAGCTTCTTCTTCATTTTTCTTAGCTTCTTTTAAATCATCACCTTTATATTTTTCTTCATCACCACCAACGCGACGACGGTAACAGTGGTGTGCTTCATCATTAATAACAATAATATTTTTCTTTTTCCCCAGTCCACGACATACCCTATTAACCATCTGGGATGGGGTTTCTGTAAATGGACTTTTCTTGTCTTGAATTAAAATACTTTTAGTTAATTTACCAACATTAGTATGTTCTCTCAATTGAAAAGCATGATAGTTAGTGATAACAATCTTGGCTTTCTCTAAATCTGCTAATAAATCGGCAGGAACTAAATCTAACTTCTTATAATAATTTTCTGGGTCATTAGGCACAATTACACGTAAGCGGTCGCGAATTGTAATCCCTGGTGCTACGACTAAAAAAGTATCGCTAAACTCTCGACGTTGGGGATTAGCAATTTTATTCAGCGAATGCCAAGCAATTAGCATCGACATCACAACTGTTTTACCAGTACCAGTTGCCATCTTCAACGCTTGACGAAATAGCAACGGATTAGCATCATCTTTAAATTTATTCAGATTATTTTTAATCCAGGTATCCCCAGATTTTTTTGCAACTTCAGCTATGTAAATTGCTGTTTCTAAAGCTTCAATCTGACAAAAGAACAACCGTCTTTCTCGCTCTGGATTCGTCCAATGCTCTAACAATCGCCGCGTTATTGGTGTGATATTCCCATGACCGCGATAACCACCACGTCGCCATGATGAAACCAAAATACGGATATCATTAATAAATTTATTTTCCTCTATTCGGTCTTGCGTCCATGAACCCAAGTCAAGTTCAAGCTGAATTTGCTTATCTTTTTTCTTAGGTTTGGCAATAGGAATAAAATATTGGCTTGTACGCCTTTGTTCAATAATATCGTTAGTAATACCATCCTCACCAAAGCGAAAATGCCGTTGAGGTTCAGTAAATGGTGAATTAATAATTGGATTTTCAATAGTAACTTGTTCCACTGACCTAAACCTAAAAAACAGCACGTCAAAACTGCGATTAATAGGTAAAATAAAGCGCAAAAATACGGCTACATTTTATCTGCAATCGCAATATTATATCTGCGTAAGAAAAACTTACTTAGAAGTATATCTATCTAGCGGCTATTTAAACCTTACCCAACTCGCGAAATTTTTCGATAAGCTTGATTGATTGGTTTAGCAAGCCACATAGTAAACGCTATAGTATCCGGAAAATTTTATTATTGCAACAATATAAGTAGATATATTGATGGTATTATACATTTTGCAAAAAACTATTTTTTTATCTAAGTAAAAGTATTATGTCAAGGATAATTTCCAACAAAATTTCACAAAAAAATCAGTATAAATAGACTTGATTTTAATCGTAAACATTACAATAAATACATCATATATAAAGATGTCAACTCCGTAACTTCCTCAGTATTTTTAAGTGTTATCCCTTAAAATAAAAAAGTATTGATTTTATAACTACGTAAATAATTAGTATTAGTATATCCGTACTTTTTTTATTAGATTTTCAATTATTGCCTGATGATGAACCAGATTAGAAAGTCATTCACACCATTCATGAATGCTTTTCATGCATCGAATGTGAAGTAGATTGTACCAACAATCACTCGGATTTGAATTTACGCCTTTTAGATGAGTGAGTAGAGATAAAATACTCGCTTCCAGGCGATTCTCGCGAGTCGTACATCTAAACAATTTCCAAGGGCTGCTCGACGAGCGCGAATAACTCCGTTGCCGCTTGGTGTTCCTGGGAGGATGTCCATCCGATTGGCAGCCCGAACTGTAGTTCTAGCCATTCGGGGTTGAATACTTCCTTCTTGCCGATTAACCCCAATTTCTTGGCTTTGGCTTCTGATTTGGTCGTGCCAGGAGGTCGCCCTTTTCCACTCCAACTTAAGGCTCCTGGACGTGGCAATGAATAAGAGTCTTTGTCCCGACCATTTGGTTCCGAAGCGAAATTGCGTTCCGATAACAATCCATTCTGCATTGTACCCACATTCATAAAGCTGCCGGAGCATCTGTTGAAAATATGTTCCGGCTTCTTTTCCAGGGTATTGGGGTGCCGACAATAATCCGGGTACGTTTTCGAGACAGAAGAACTTGGGTTGGATTCTGTCAACGAGCCCCAATATAGGGGGGATACAGTCTCGTTCGTCGGCTTCTCCCAAACGTTTTCCTTCAAGGCTGAAAGGTTGACACGGTGGTGATGCAGTAATTGTGTCGATTTCTTCGTTGTGAATTCCGAGGTCATACACCGAGTTGTAGATTGGCACACCGGGGAAACGTTTTTGCAAGATTTGTTTACAAAACGAGTCGATTTCACAGAGTCCGCATAGTTGGACTTTTCCTGTGATAATTCCGGAGAGTGGGAAACCGGCTCCAATTCCACTGCACAAGTCAAGCTGTCGGAGTATTTTTGTTCCCATTTCTCCCATGCCTCCTCGTATTCAGTTAAGGTGTCATAGTCGTCCGGTTCTGGTGGCTCAATACTGTCATCCCAAAAAATCAAAGGATTACCTTGAGAATCAAGTTGACGTGGCATCTCTCCAAAATGCGCCGGATTCCAACGGTCAGAATCAGAAATTTCTTTCATTCCCGTTCTCCTATCTATATTTGTTATGAAACTTTTGCACCCATTGAAGCTTTTTATTTAGTCGAGCAAGATACATTTTCTCGCCATTTACGAAGCTGGTGATATATTTCGATTTCATGGAAGGCTCGGTTTTCCCATATTAACGTACCTGGAAGCTTAATCTTATATACCCCATTCGCAATCTCTTTATACTCCTCTATTACACCCTCTTTCTTAGCTTGATTTAATGCCTTGATGCTCTCTGGAGTGATATCAATTACTCTTTGTTTGTGCCTTCGTGAAAGTGCGTTCCAAGCCTGTTCCTTAATTTCTGGGTGTTGCTTAAATATGTTTCTAATGTCTTCCCAATCTCCCTGTATTAAAGCATCGATTCCTTTATCGAGTGGTGTTCTTTCTAACTCTAAATCGGATTCTTCGGGTTCCTCTAAATATTCTTCCTGTAGTTCTTCGACACTTGTATAAAATCTAGACCTAGCTGTTTCTTTAACTACTTCCAACTCCGTCCAATGAAAATAATGATTGAATCCTTCAACCTTGACCAAAATGGGATTAATATTCTCCCCATTTAATCCGATTACCTTACCTTTTCTGTTTTGAAGATGCCCTGTCTTGACTTCTACTGTGGCTGGTATATCAAAGCCCATCGATACCAGAGCATCGTTACGAACATCAGTATCTACCCATGCCAACTCTTGCTCGAAGTTACAATAATTCGCAAGATTAGCTCCCCAAGTCTCTCTCCATTGTGGATTGTGGTTATAAGCGCAATTAGAAAGATGCTTGAGTGCTATAGTATCGTGCCGAAGTATATTTGATACTGCATCCCATCTTTTATCTTGAGGAACTGTTGCTTCCCAACGTTGGCAAGACTCGACTATTAATTGACCACAATCCGAGCTAATTCTACCGATATTATTAACGTCATCGATTAGTTGCTGTGCTAATTCTTCCCATCTATCTTCGACTGTTTGACTTGAACTGGTTGATGTGGTTTCTTGTTGAGGATTTTGTGTAATTTCTTGAGTACTCGAATCGTTCGTATCACTTATATCTGAAGTAATATTTTCAACAACTTCAAGTGGTTCTTCTACATCTGTAAGTTTTTGATATAAATCGGCGATCGCACTCCTAAGAATGTCTTGAGGTATTAGTCCGAAATTATCCATTAATTTCTGAGTTAATAACCCCGTTTGTTCGTCAAACTCATACACAGGGGGGAATTGTGCGTAGCGCTCCCCTCTACAATTTCTGCGCCATATAGAAGGCTTACTTGGCAGCGCTGATTCTCTTTCCTTTTTAAGTTGCGCTTGCCTATCTTTGATTAATTCATCTACGTAAGCACAAGTTAAGTCTTCTTCAACTTCAGATAGCTGCTCAATTATTGGCTGATATTTTTCCGAACACAATCTTAGTAGCTTCGTGACAGGAATTTGAAACAGAGCATGGGGACGATATGCGAAATCTTGGAAATTTTCTGCTAACTTGAGCGCTCGTTTTTCTTCTGTGCTACCTTTATCCCAACCAAATTCATTTAGTAGTTCTCGATATTCCCCTTTGCTATAAGCCCTCTTGTATTCCCATAACAAGAAACTAGAATGAAGGTATTCCTCGGTACTTTTCTCTAGGTGCTTTACGGGGTTCGCGTCAAGATTATGAACCTGGTGATAAGTTGATTTTTCGAGTAATTGCATGATATTATCTAAGCTCGTTTTATTAGATTTTGGTCTTCTTTCAAGACCAATTTTTGTTTATTCGACTAGATAGAATACTAAGCAGCGCTTTGCTTTGCGATACTCTGCTGCTCCCTTTTGCGATAAGCTGCGAGTGCATATGCCAAAGTATGTTGGTGATATAAAGGCATCTTAGGGAGTTCGATATCTCTTCCCCATTCGTATATCGTGCGTTTGGATATTTTTAAGGTTCCAGACAGCAACGTGAGGTATTGTCCCCGAAATTTGGTAGAAGTTACTATTTTCAATCTTTCACTATGTGATAAACCCTTTAAAAGTGTCTCTTCGATGAACCGCATTGCGGCTATTCTTGGCGCTGTGTAATCACGGCAAGCGATTCTCCTCAATTCGTCTGGGGATAGAGCAATCTGTGCGTAACTACAAGTTTTTCTCGCGTGTTGTGGCATACCTTCAAAGTTTGGATTATCTCCCCACTCTCTCACCGTCTTCTTTTGCATACCCAATAATTTGGAGATGAGATTTATGCATTTTGTGCTGTATCCGAAGCGAATCTCTTCCTCTAATATTGCCTCGCGAGTGAACTTGTCTATGCCAAAGCAATAACGTAGAAATTCTCTAGGCTCTATGCTTTCGGTTGGTAGGTGCTGGAAAATTTGGTAGTTTTGCATTTTTTACTCATTACAGTTTTTACAGATATTTAAGATAGTAGCCTGCATAGGTCATGTACATCAAATAGCTCACATAGTGTATTTTCAAATTGGACATAAGAATGCAAAATAGGCGTTTAATGAGCGATATATGTGACCTATCTATGACAAATGACAGAAAAGAAGATCCAACGGTTAGCTTCCGAGTTTTTTTACCTGAGTCGTTACGACGAGACTTTAAAGTTTGGTGCGCTCGGGAAGGAACTAACATGAGCGAAAAATCGCGAGAATTTATAGAGGAATGGGTAAAAAACAGAAAAAACTCGCATTGATGAATAAATCTAATATCAAGTGTTATTTGAAATAGAAATTCTGGCTTATCTGACCTTTTTAGTGGCTAGGTGACGTAAAATTTCGTATTTTTGCATTTTTTTTACTCATTACAGTTTTACGAATAATTTGCAATTGATTAGATATTAATACTTTTTTGCATAAAACACCATACAATTTTGTAAATATATGTTCCAAACTTCAGTTTGTAAACTCTTGAAATGCCTGTGGTATCTTTAAAGTAAACGTAGATTAATTTATGTCAAGTGGTGATAACGAACGCAGACAACGGCTTTCCGTTTTATGTAAGCGACTTCGTGGTAATGAGTCGCTGCGTTCGTTTACCAAAAAGCGGAGTCATGAGCTTAAAGGTATTAGTCATGCTTCTTGGAGTTCTTGGGAAAGCGAGAGAGCAGGACTTAGTACGGACTCTTTGGATAGGTTGGCAAGTTTTATTGGTTGTTCGCATCAATCTCTTTTTGCGTACTTAGACGGCTCCATAACAATAGATGAATTGCTTCAACCAACTTCAACGAGTGATATTAAGGTAAATAAGGACTCGCTTTCGGCTCTTTCTCCAGATGCCGCTGCTGTATGGATGAAGTCGCTTTCCCTCAAAGACAAATTGCTTGTTGCTTCTCAAGGCTTTCAATTATTCCAAGATCAACTTGACGAGCTTGTTGAACAAAAAGCTAAGGAACTGATTGAGGAAGAAGCTCAACTACTGATAGATTTGCTATCTGGAGATGATTATCCCTGTAAAGCTGAGATTACAAGAGTCGCGGATAAATTTAATTTGAAAACCGAGGATTTGATCAAATTATGCAGCCGTATTTACTCAAAGAGCAAAGAATACTAATCTCCAACCAATAATGTAAAAATTGCCATGTTTTCTACGCTTTCGGAAGATAGGTGTCGCTAAATTTCGTTTTTTTGCATTTTTATCAAGGGTAGATTTTTATGGATAATTTGCAATTCATCTAAATATTAATACTGGTTGTACATCTTGTCAATACTAATTGTCGTGAATAAAGACACTTTTTCGCAAAAGAATTTGATACGTGTATGATATTTTTGAAAAAAACGTAAATTAGTTTATGCCAAGTGGTGACGATGAACGCAAGCAGCGACTTTCTATTTTATGCAAGCGACTTCGCGGTGAGGAGTCGTTGCGTTCCTTTACCAAAAAACGTAGTCAGGAACTTGGAGGCATTACTTTTACGACTTGGGGTGCTTGGGAAAATGGAAAAGCAGGTTTAAGTCCAGGTTCTTTAGCCCGGTTAGTAAATTTTATTGGTTGTTCCCATCAACTTCTTTATAGATACTTGGATGGCATTATTGCTTTGGAGGAGTTACTTCAACCAACTCCAACAAACGATGCAGAACCAAATGAGCAATTAGATTTCTCTCCCGATGCAGCTACTGTATGGATAAACTCACTAGCCCCTGAAGAAAAGCTATTTATTGCGTCACAAAGTTTTCAATCATTTCAAAAACAAATTGACGATCTTGTTGAGCAAAGAACTGAAAAATTAGTTGAGCAAGAAGTCAAATTACTTATTAACTTGCTATCTGGTGATGATTATCCCCGGAAATCTGAGATTGCAAAAGTCGCGGATAAATTAAATTTAAAAATTGAGGACTTGATTGAATTATGCAATCGTATTTACTCAAACAGCAAGGAATACAGACATGGTAATTGATATTCCTCTGCGGGGATTATATCCGGCACGAAATCTCCGTTTGAACACGATTACTTTAGGTACGAGGCTCTAAGCATACTAATAAGTTAAATGCTTTCATAGTGCTAATGACTGTATTAAACAAAATAATTGTGTAATTTAATCGGTAATATTCTTATTAACCAAAAACCATAAACTTTAAGTTTATTCACTATCTTACTTGTAACATTTTTAATTTTGTGTCTAAATTGATTGTGTAAATTGAAGCGCAAGTGCAATTCAATTATATTTGAGTTTTAATTGCACCTCATTAATAGTTGAAAAGCAATCTAAATAAAGAAGGCATGAAAAATATTCAGCTACTTTATACCCAAAGTACATTAGCTAAACGGTGTAAAGTTAGCCTTCAAACAATTAAGAACTGGTGTTTATGGGCTGGACTTACACCACCGAAAAAAGCAACCTATTTCAGTTGTGATGAATTAGAAGCCTTAGCTGACTTTTATATCGCTTACAAATTTCTGCGCGTACAGCAAAATGCTTATATTGATAGTGTTTTAGGCATGGGTGGGTTAAAGAAGTATATTGCTTCGGTACGCCGTATGAGTTTGCGTCAGTTTGTTACAGAGTTCTTAACCAAAGAAGAAAAAGTTCACTTTTTAGTGCAAATTTTAGTTGATAAATTAGAGGAGGAAATCGAAGATGATGAATTTAACTTTGGTGGCACAGCAGCTTGAAATTCCATTAGAACAACTTAAATTGATTTGTCAGGTATTGAAAATTGAGATTGTCAAAAACGCAGTTACGCCAAATGATAAGCAAAAAGTTCAAGAGTTTATCGGGGTATGTAAGGATAAACAAATAACTGTAGAGCAAGGATTATCAGAATTAGAACAGCTTCAAAAAGAAGCACAAACCCAACAAAAAGTTTTAGGTGAAAGATTTAATTTAGATGAGTTCTTCAAACAACGTATCGGTACTTCCCCTGAAGAATTAAATACAGGAAGCTATCATTACGACTTATATCAGTTGCTATTGAAATCCCAATCGATATCTCAGGTTGGCTACACATTGTTTCGAGAAGCCTTTTTACGCCAAACTCAGGATCTAATTATGAACGGTACGGAAACATCATCTATCAATCAAAATCAAACAGTTGCTGGTTTTGATAAAGCTTTTGAAGATGTTGAGACGCAATTTGAGCAAAATTTTTTAGGAACATCGGTGAATTGGGGAGAACAAGAACATCCCATGTTGGCGGGTTCTCGAAAGACAGCCCTACCTTCAGGGCAGAAAACGAATATATCACCATCCCCGTCGTCGAACAAGTAGTTGAAACAGCACCGAAATTAGCAATCGCAACCGTACAAGCAATCGCGCCAACAATTAACCAAGCCTTCTTTAATGACCGTCGAACCATAGCTAACTTTATGGCTGAAGGGGGATTTATTGCAACAACTGCAGCAATTACAACAACAACAACCGTTGCAACAATCACTGTTTCTATAACTTCTCCACCAAAACCAGTTTTTATCAAAATAATGGCTGGTGGGATTAGTGGAACTATTTTGGGGGGAATTGTCGCAGCACTAATCTTGAGGCACTACAGAAGAGAGGTATTGAGGAATGATGAGAACTCAACATCAACAACCGCAAATACAAAACAATCAAAACAACGAAGATGATTTTGACTCTGCATGGGTGCCAAATCCGCACGGACTTCAAAATGGTGCTGCGACACATGGGTTAATCAAAGGTATTAAATCCGGAAGCTTAGATTCTTTGCTAACTAACCCTTGGCTAATGTCGATTTTCGTTGCAACGGTAATTTTGATTGCGATTGCTGGAATCACAACAATACTTTCAGGCCAACGCTCGACAGAACTGAACCCGTCTCAAGAAGCGTACTCCGAACTTTTGCAAAAATCTCAAAATTTAGATGCAGCTGATAGCAAATTCCGAGAATATTTGACCCGCAATGATTATGGCTCGGGTTTAGTAAGTAACCCTGGCTTATTGCAAGCTGTGGTTTTAGAAGCGAGTGCAAGGTATAGCAACTTCGTTATTGCCAGTCAAAACAACCCCCAAAATCAGGCTTATAACCAGCATGAAGAAGTAATTAATCATAGCTCTGAAATTGAAGCTTTGAAACGGATTAATCTTGGAGCATCAGGGAAAGAAGCGAAATTAAAATATGTTGACCCCAGTACAGGCTCTTGGGTAACTATTCCAATTGATTCAGCAGAATTAGCCGCCAGTGGTTTGGTCAAGCTAAATATTATCTCGAATAGTAGAAGAGAAACAACACAGCGATTCAACTTGGTAACAATTGCCCAAAATACGCGACTTGGTTTATCTGAAGTAAAAGCTGCGATGTTGGAAGCTTTGCGTGTCAAAGGCTTAAGTCCGGTTGCATCGGAACTTGAAAATACGGATTGGTTTGGAAATAAAGCAAGTCCTCGTGATGCACAGATATCTGATTATCAGCAAGATAAACCAGAACCAACCCCTGCGACTCCATCAACCAAACCAGAAACATCACCAAAACTACCAGGGGGTAGAGATGCCCAGTAAATTAATATTTGCACCTATACCTCTGCTGGTCGGAGGTTGGATGTTTACTAGCAGCTTTAGTACAAACACAATCCAACAATCAACAACACCATATTCTACCCAACAGCAAATTATAGAAGTGGAAATGCCAGAACCAGCGAAGTCTTTTCTGCGATTTGGTGGTGGTGCTGTTGCGGTACTGGGAACTTCAAGCTTAGTGTTTTGGGAATTAGCGGACAAAAAACGTCGTACCAAACATCCTCTTTTATTAGCTGCCTCTCACAATGTTGAGAGTGCAGTTCCCATGCTGAATAATTCTCAAGCAATCCCGCCATTACAAAACAATTATGAACCACCAGCGAGTACCCAAATACAATCACAAATTCAACAGCCGAATGATTCAGTTGAAGCTGAAAAATTTGCACCTATTGAAGTTCCAAATTTTTACCAAACAGGTGGATTACCCAAGTCATTGTCCAATGATTGCGATATTGTAGGCGAATTCAAACCACAAAGTAGCTCATCCGATAAATATGAGTTGGTTAAATCTTTAGTCTATGAAAATACGGTTGGAATTGTTGGTAAAGAAAAAGGCAGCGGTAAAACATCAAAACTCGGTTATTTAATTGCCGAACATATAAAGCTAGGTCATTTGGTTTGGATGGTAAATCCTTTTGCCAAAGGTCAACAGTGGAAAGGTATTAAGGTTTTCGGACGCGGTTATAAGTTTGCCGAAGCTACTAATGCCATACGCGAATTTACTCGTATTGCGTTTTGGAGAATCGCAGAAGCTGGCGATGAAACCAAAGAATATGAACCTTTCGACGATTATCATTTGCACTTATCGCTTGATGAAATGTCCAACTACTCCAGCGAAATAGACGCTATTGATTCTACTGTTATGCCGAAGTTCTGGGAAGCAGTAGTGCAATTTTTGCGACAAGCTAATATGTCGGTTTCCTTTGCTAGTCACGGAGACACTCAGGCTATGTTAGGTGGTGCAAAAGCTCTCGCGGGTAAATCGCAAACTATCAAAGATGCAATTGTGTGGTTATATGCACAAGCTATTACTGACACTAACATAGAGGGTAATAAACGCTGTGCTGGATGGGCGTATTTGATTCGTCCTGATGGAGGAGAAAGAGGAAAAACAAGAATTGAAATTCCCTCTTGGATGCAAGGACCACCTGCAACTCGAATTGATGGAAAAGACCGATATAACTACATCCAACTCGTCCAAAAATACTGTCCTCAGTATTTGTATCTTCCTGCTACAGCTAAAAATACACAGTCAGAAGACAGTTCATCGTCAGTTTCCGATACCGAACAGTTTCGTCAAAAACTAATTGAACAGGAGGATATATGGGGTTCTGATGGAGATAAAAATAATTAGCCTTAACCGAGAGTAGAATTGCTTGTTTAGATACTTTAACTAATTTTTTAGGAGCCAAAATGGTTAGAAAACAATTGAGAGGAAGGAATTTACCACAATTAAGAGAAGGTCATGATTTAGACACCCGTGTGATTGACGCGAATTATTCCGAATTCAATGATGATTATGAGAACCACTATTCTGATGGTAGTAGATGGGATAATCGAGCATACAATGCAGGACGTTATGCAAGAAAAGCTTATAACTGGAGCCAAAATTACAGTCGTGGCGTAACTCCGGCTATGGAGAATGGAGCGGGTGCTGCAATTGGAACTTTGGGTACAGTTGCAAATCATACTAATCCTTTTAAACCTTGGCGTTCTTTTGCTTTTTGGAGCATGAGTATCGGTACCTTGGTTGTCGGTTCTTGGGTCGCTCAATTCTTTTTGGGTGGACTAATTGCAACTCGTAATCCTCGACAATTACCGCAGAATACTTCAACCCCAGTCCGATTTGGTCATGGTGTTGTTAATGCTAGTAAACCCGTTGCGAATGGTGTTTGGAATGGGTTTGGTCAAGTTGCTACAGGTGCCGGAGATAGTTTAGATAGGGCTGTACGTTTACAGAATGTTGAATCTAATAATTGGCAACAACCATCTGTTAATGTGCAGCAGCCAAAACAGACAACTTTACCTTTGACTAATTGGACTGGGAATGGTCAATATCAACCTGTGAGGAGGAAATAGGAGGGAGAGAGGGAGAGAGTGAGGGAGTGAGAGAAAAAGAAACAAATATTGAGGAAAGTTAGAAATGTTCAAAAAGTCAGATAAATTCCCTCACTCCCTCCCTCCTTCACTCCCTCACTCTTCCTGGATGAGGGTTCCCTATTCGAGTTTTCTTATTACCAGTACTGTGTTTATTGTATTTATGCTGGATATGGCAAGTCCTGGGTATGGTTCGTTTGCTTTAATTCCAAATATGCGACCATTAATTGCAACGCTTACTACCGATATTCGTTCGGATCTAAAAAAGTTAACGCACTCAGAATCCTTACCCACTTCTACTCAAGAAAATCAACAGCCTTTAGGACATGAAAATTGTCAAACATTATTAGATGCTTATAACAAGAATGCTAGATGTCATTTCAACCCGAAGAATTACTCAAATATCTCCCAGTAGAGATTCAGTATCAAGAAATTAAGGCATCTGAAGAAGCATACCGTCAACTCCGATTATCTCAAGCAAGGGGAAGAATTTGCTGTTTTGGGTTGTCTTTAGCTATGGCGATCGCCATTCTACATCCTGATATTAATCAATGGTTTGAAGCCAAACTTCAATTAACCCGTATTGCTAGTATTAGTTTTTCAACAACCATCAATAAATCAAAAGAAGCGGATAAAATAGCTGCTGCCCTTGTAAATTACGCACGCAGTCAAAATTGGGAAGTCCGAACTGGAGAACGACGCTATAACGTGTTCTATGTACAAGGTATGTTTCCGTCAGGCATAAAAAATGACAACAAACCAAATCAATTCAATGATTCTCGGTTCTTAGTTGAAGTTAATCCAACTCCCAGGTTAGTAGGGGCTTGGGAAGCAAGCATAGAACCGGGAAACTATTATACTAAGCAACCTATGAATGCCTCCGGTGCTGCACAAATACAAGTGCCTGGAAAATATAGAGCTTGGCGCATTGGAAAACATAAAGGTCGTGAAATTGCATTAGTCCAAGTTGCACCAGTAAATATCATTCGGGATTTCAATCGTAATAGCAAAGTTGATAAAGGAGATAAAAAGGAATATTCAATAATCGGAGCCAATCAACATAGTGGAAGCGACCAAAGGTTTGTTAATAATGCAAGTGCGGGATGTCCTGTGGGACGAACTAGAAAGGGACATCAAGATTTTATGAATTATTTGCACAAAGATGTAGATTATCAAGCAAATAATAAATTCATATTTACAACAGGTTTTGTGCAAGCTAAAAGCTTAAATTTATGAAATTTAATAAGGATAAAACTATCAATGAAAACAAAAAAATATCTTTCTCCAAAGGATTATTATTGTTACATTAAGTCCGATGCTTGGAGAAGTAAGCATTATTATTGGCTAAAACAATCTGGTAATAGATGTTCGATGTTTCCCTGGGTAAGAATAGGAAAATATGACCGCAATAAGTACGGTAAATACAATATTCATCATACAGGGGTTGGTTATAAGCATTTAGGACACGAGGAATTGGGTAGAGATGTACTTCCACTTTGTCCGTTTGCTCATTGGTTGATTCATGGTGGGCAGATGAAAGCAAAAGCCCCTTGGCAGCCGAATATTATTCAAAAATCTTTGCATTTATGGTGCAGTTTTTCACTAATTATGAAACAGTTGTTTTTGTTGTTTAGTAGCTTATTAGTAGTATTCTATTTCTTCACACTCATGCGGAATATTTATTAGCATCCTCAATATAGATAATTATAATGACCGATTCAGTTAAATTAGGCTACAAATGGGATTTATTAAATATCCTACTGCTATTTTTCATTACAACCTTTGCACTAAGTAAACCAGTAATCAAATTTGTTTCAGGTAGTGTAGAAAATATTTCTTCAATTCATAACTCATCAGATGGAGATTTAAACGATTTATTTGCTGATAGATATAGTGTAGGTGTATTAGCGATTTGTGCCGCAGAAGGAAATTGTGTGCCTGATGGTAGTAGAACAAAGCTTTATTCAGGTCATGTTGACCCTGGAAATGGGGTTATCAACAGGGGATGGTGTAGCGACCAAGGTAGAGGAGGTAATAATTTAGATAATGCGGATGCAATATGCTTGAAAAGAACTAGAAGCCGTATTCCTAGATTAGTTAACAAACTTCAAGCGAATGGTATTAAGCCCGAACGGAACATTGAAGCATTTATCAACAATTTAGACCAATGGAATCAAGCATCTCCTCGCGTCTCTGATGCTTTCCCCAAAAGATACGCTGACGCTTTAAAGAAAGGGGTGACAGGTAAAGAAGCGATTTTATGGGCAAGAGTAGAAGCTTTTCGCAAAAGTGATGGTGAGCTTGAAGCAGGAAATTCACGAGTTGGTTTATTTTCGATTTGTGTGAATCCTCAAAATACCTACTACAGTGCTAGATTACAACAATATCAAATATGGTCGGAACGTTGGCGCTGGAATTGCATTGCTTTGGATCAGAAGCGGAGATTAGAAGCTATTCATCAAGTTTTAGCTAGGAATGCTCGTTCTTATCATCATAATTAAGAACTCAATTTTAGTTTTTTAATTGATTTTCTTCTTATTGATGAACCAATCTTGGATTTAGCAGCCGAGTTGTCGGGAGAAGCAAGAAATAAAGGATTACCAACTCTGATAATCTTAGCTTAGATGCCGATATGATTATCTGCGCTCAGTACAAACTATTAGTTAAGACCTATCCATGTAGATACATTGTTATAGCCACGAAAACATGTAAATCACCATTACCGCTTTAGCGAGGCTAAAGAATGGCAGAATATTAAATTTTGAAGAAAGCTATTTTCAGTGAATACCTAAGAATACTAAGGATTTAGCGATTCGTCTTTAGATACCACACCATATAAAAAACTTGAGTTTTGAAGACAGTTCCAGGCTTTAAATCGTAAAAAGGAAATTCCGGTTCTGTACATCCCAAACACGGAACCCCGGCGCGGGTTTTTGATGAGACTCTATTCCACAAGATGCGATTGCAGGAAGAGTGTGTCATGGGGCCGCGACACCCGATATCGTAGAATAAGCATCCTTTACGTTGAGCAAATTCTGTTGTGGATGCTTTGTAAGCAAAGTGAATATTGCGGGTGCAACCTGTCTGAGTAAAGGTATTAAAGAAGGTTTGAGGACGATGTAAATCATCAAGAACAATATCGCCGATTCTCCCAGTTGCAATGGCGACCAAAATTTGAGTTATCCAATCGGGATGGGCTGGGCATCCGGGAATATTAATCACGGGTAAACCAGACTTTGCTCGAAAGTCTTTACCTAAAAACCCACCTTCTTCTCTTCTGAGATATTGCAATCCGATTGACTCGCTGGGATTTGGTGCCATTGAGGGAATTCCTCCCCAACAAGCACAGTCACCTACAGCTACAACAAAGTTGGCAACGTGAGCCAAATCGCTCAGCCAATCTTTCATCGGACGGTCTGCAAACCGATTCCATTCTCCAGTACCGTTGGGGCCGTTAATTACAGTACCTTCAAAAACTAGAATGTCCAGAGGTTTTTTACCTAGAAGACATTCCCACAACATTGTCTGTAATTCGGCACCCAACTCTAACCCTAAAGATGGGTGCCAGAGCATGTTAACGCCAAAGTCAGTGACTAAATCAACCGCTGTTGGTTCTTCGGCGTTTAGAAATGACATGGTATATTCTCTAGAGAACAGAAAATAAAATGCCATGAATGAAAGATGGTTTTACGGTCGAGTATCTAGTATTGAACAGCAGGAAGACCGAGATGCGCTGAAAAAGCAGTTGGAAAGAGGTAAAAATTCCGGATGCGTGCGTTTTTATTGGGATATTCAAAGTCGTACTACTGAAGTTCGCGATGGACTACAACAACTTATCAATGATTTGAAAGTAGTAGCTAAAGATAGAGTTAGCGAACTGGTGGTAACGAGAATTGACCGTATCGGTAGTTCGTCGAAATTATTTTATAGCTTAATGGAAGTATTGCGGAGTAAAAATATTAAGTTAATAGCTCTTGACCAAACTATTGATACCGAAAGTTTGGGTGGGGAATTAACTGTGGATATTTTACTTGCAGCATCGAAGTTTGAAATTAAAATGTTATCTAGTCGGGTTAGTGCCGAACGTAAGCATCGAATGGCACAGAGAAAAAGCCACAGGTTCGCTCCTTTGGGATGGAAGGTAGTTAATGATAATTATGTTAAAGATAATAGCTGGTGTGTTTGCTTGCTCGAAGGGAAGAGATGTTTTCGAGTTTGGGAATTAGCTTTATTTATTTTTGAAGTATTTAACCAATGCGGTAGCGTCCGTAAAACCTGCGACACTCTTAATAAAATGTTTGGGACTCCTAATAAAGTAGAAGCCCGACGTGGTAAAAAAACTCGCAAGCACGTAATTGATAGAGAAAATTTAGAAAATCGCGATTTTTCGTCAAATAAGAAGAATAATTTTAAAAGATATCCTTGGGGAAGTTTGCAGTGGTCCCCATCCGGGTTAAAGAATTTTTTAGTTAATCCTGTTAACGCTGGGGGAACTCCTTTTAATGTAACTACCAAAAGTCCATCGGGAAAGCAATTAAATCATTTTGATAAATGGGATTGTAATTGGGAAACTCATGAAGGGATTATTAGCCGCGAACAGCACGAACAAGTTAAAAGGGTTATTCGCTCCAATGCCAACAATCGATGGGTTGGTAGTAAAAGAGTCAACCCTTTCGCTAATTTATTAAAATGTTCTAACTGTGGAGGAGCATTAACTCGGACATCCGGACAATTGAAAAGAGGAGGAAAATTTATTCACTATTATCAATGTAGTCATTTTCCTCTAGGACGATGCGACCGTAAAGAGATGATTCGTAGTGATTATCTCGACGAACAAGTCGCAGATTTACTAGTAAAAGAAGCTACTAGACTGGCTGGAATGGTAAATCTGGAGGAAGAGAAACGTCAAGAACCTATAGAAGTCAAAGAACTGCGAGAGACTTTAGCAGGATTAGAAAAATTACCTGTCAATCCCTTTGTCGAAAAGGCTAAAGACGGGATTCGCGAACAAATAGCTAGCATTTTAAGTCTGAACGAAAAGGTAACGACACATAGCTTACTCATTAGAGAAGAATTATCTCAAATGTTTTGCGATCGCGAATTTTGGGAGACTAGAACACCTGATGATAAAAAGCGGATACTAAACAGGTTTGTTCGTCGCATTATTATCGAAAAGCGGGTTGTTACCGGAATAGATTTTCTTTAATTTCCTTTGGCGCACAATTTCGCGCCATTCTTCTAGTTGTCTTACCCAAAATTCTTTATCAGTTTCTATTCGCATGTTGAAGGGGACTCTCTCAATTCAATATCAGATTAACTCTAAGTGTGAAATTTTCTGTTAATAGTGAACTACTTGAATATTGCTGTTCATACTTTGATTTCACAGTTATGCTGATAATCAATTTCTAACTGTTGCAAATCTGTATATAAAACTAAGTTTTTCAGTTCTTGCACTGTATCTCGTTCGCGTAGCATCACCAAAGGTGAAAGATGATTTTCATCGCTGACACCTAAATATTAGATTTTGATGAACTTGTCAGCTTTACTTATGAACTGCTCGAGGTTTGTGACGAATACCTGTTGTGTATCAATTGCTTTAACCATGATTTTCTGCTATTAACTATATGAAGCGATTTAGTATTCGTTTGGGAGCATGAGAACTTTTTCAACCAGGTAAATTGACACCACAGCGCGAGATAATCTTACAGGTATTCCAAAATTTACCTAAAGGGAAACATTTAAGTGCAGACGACCTATATGAATTGCTTGAAAAGCATGGAGAAGGAATTAGTTTATCGTATCGACGATTTATCGAACTTTAAAGTTAATGACACGTTGTAAAAAGCTTGGAATTAAAAATAATCAATTTTTAGCTGCTATGAATGATAATTATCTTGCGAAATTTTTAGAATTGAGTTGTTAATCAATTTATTTTAATTAAGATTATATTTTTCAGTTATTTAAGACGATTATATCTATTAGTATTTACTCACTATTTATCAGATTTTATAGTTAGATTTAATAATTTATTTTTTGTTTAGGTTAAATTGTGAGTTATGGGCTAATTTTTACCATCTCTTGCCCGTGCTGGTGCGACTTAGCCGTACATAGCTTAATTTTAGATTCGTTTTCTCTGTGACAGACTGACATTAATGAGTAAATAATATTGGTTTAATTTTATTTTTTATTTTCTACCTTTCCTACCAATTGGAACACACATGGGAGTTTCAGAAACCGGGTCGGAAATAACCTTACATTCGAGTCCAAACACATCCAAAACCATTTTTTCATTCATGACCTCTTCCGGTTTACCTTGAGTATAAATATTCCCTTTGTTAACAGCTACTAAATAATCAGCATAGCGACAAGCTTGATTTAAATCGTGTAAAACCATCACCAAAGTTCTTCCTTGATTTTGATTTAATTCCCACAGTAAATCTAAAACCTCAATTTGATGGGCTAAATCCAGAAAAGTTGTCGGTTCATCTAATAGTAAAATATCTGTATCTTGAGCTAAAGCCATAGCAATCCAAGCTCGCTGTCTTTGTCCACCAGAAAGAGTATCTAATTCACGTTCTGCGAATTCCTTCATTCGAGTAGTTTCTAAAGCTATCTCCACAAAACGTTCATCTTCCTTCGTCCATTGCTGCAACCAATTTTGATAAGGATAGCGTCCACAAGCAACTAAATCTTTCACCGTTAAACCTTCCGGTGCAACAGGTGATTGAGAAAGAATTCCTAATTTTTTTGCAACGGCTTTTGTCGATAACTTAAATACGTCGGTAGAATCTAAATAAATGGTTCCGTGAAAAGGTTTTAATAATCTAGCTAAACCCCGCAATAAAGTAGATTTACCGCAGCCGTTTGCACCAACCAAAGCAGTAATTTTACCTTCAGGAATACTTAAATCAATATTTTGAATTATTTTCGTATTGTCGTAACCTAATGTTATATTTTTAGTTAATAATTTCATATATTTATATTGGGAATTGGACATGGGTAAGTAATGAGTAATGAGTAATGAGTTTTTCCCTCATTCTCTCACTCTCTCCCTCCCTCACTCTTTCTACACTCTTTCACTTCTTCCGACTTTTTATTAATAAATAAACAAAATACGGCGCACCAATTACAGCGGTAATAATTCCACAAGGGATTTCTATGGGAGCAAATAAAATTCTTCCTAAAAAATCAGCTATAACTACAATCATTGCTCCGGTAATTGCTGCTACGGGAATCAATCCTTCGTGAATGTTTCCTACTAATTGACGAGCTATATGTGGTGCTATTAATCCGACAAAACCAATTGTTCCTGCTGTCGCTACTGCTGCTCCAGATAACGCTGCACTTATTAACAATAAAAAAGTCCGCTGCCATTCAATTTTACTACCCAATCCTTTTGCTATTTCTTCTCCTAAATTCAAAGCATTTAATTGCGGTGCATTTATTAAAGCTAAGGGTATAAAAATAATCAACCAAGGTAATAATGAAACCAGCTGTTCCCAACTACGTCCGTATACGCTTCCCGCTAACCATACTAATGCTTGGCTAACATTATAAATATCTCCAAATGTCACCATTAAGTTAGTAAACGCACCAGCTACAGCAGCTATTCCTACACCGATTAGAATTAACCGTACCGGATGTGTACCTCTATCCCAAGCTAAAAAGTATATTAATAATGAAGCAATCAAAGCTCCACCAAAAGCTGCTACAGGTAAAATTCCTGCTGGTACATTCGGTAACAATACAATCAAACTTACAGCAGCTAAACTAGCTCCTGCATTAATACCAATAATTCCTGGGTCGGCTAGAGGATTACGAGCTATACCTTGCATTATGGTACCGGATATTGCTAAAGCCATACCCACAAAACAAGCAGTAAGGGTTCTGGGTAAACGTAAGGTATTGATGACAAATCCGTAATCTGCATTTCCCGTATCTATTCCGATAACGGTCTGGATAACTGCTAAAGGTGGAATAGGATATTCCCCGAAAGAGGTATTCATCACCATTGCTGTTAAGGTAATCAGAATTAAAATTAGTAAGACAATGGGAACCCGTTTTTTGAGACGAAAGGAAATTGGGAATAATCTTGAACGAAAAACTATTGTACTTGTCTTCATTTCTTCACCTTGGTTTTAGCTAGATAAATGAAGAATGGCGCACCGACTAAAGCTGTCATAATACCTACGGGGATTTCTTGCGGTTTTATAATTAATCGAGCTGCGATATCCGAACCTAAAAGCAATATGGCACCGAATAAAGCGCTGTAAGGTAAAATCCAGCGGTAATCTGTACCTACGATAAATCTGACTATGTGAGGAACTACCAAACCGATAAATCCAATCGCACCTGCAACTGCGATCGCACTTCCATCTAACAGCAGAACGCAAACAGCAGCAAGGATTTTCACCCATGCTGTTTGTTGTCCCAATCCTTTAGCAATATCTTCTCCCAAGCTCAATATTGTGATTTGCTTGGAAATAATTAAGGTTAATATCATTCCTATGCAGACATAAGGAAGAATTTGCAAAATCAGACTTGTATCCGCACCAGCTAAAGAACCAGCTAGCCAAAAACGAATTTCTTCGAGAGTGCTTTGACTAATAATTAATATACCCGTAGTTAAAGAAGATAGAAAAGCGCTAATTGCTGCACCTGCAATAGTTAAGTTAAGAGGAGTAATCCCGCTACGACCTAAAGAAGCTAAAAAATAGACGCTAAATGCAGTAGTTCCCGCACCAGCAAAAGCACACCAAACATAAAAACTCGGTGACGAAGCACCAAATAAAAAGATAGCCATTACCACTGCAAAAGCAGCACCAGCATTAATTCCCAGGATTCCAGGGTCGGCTAACGGATTGCGAGTGATACCTTGCATAATTGCACCAGCAGTGGATATCGATGCACCTACTATCATTGCCAGCAGAGAGCGGGGTAATCTGACAGTACGGATAATTAAATGCTCTCTGGAAACGTCAAAAGATATCAAAGAATTATAGACGCTTTGCCAAGAAATATCAGCAGCACCATAGGAAACGCTGATAAACATACAGATAACAAGTACTATAAATCCAATTATTAAACCGATTACGGGTTTAGCCAGCGATAGTCTTTGCATATGGGTTTACTTATAAATTAGATATTAGTTTACTCACCCGTAATAAACCGCTTATTCATAACTATTTATAATTAGTATCTATGAAAAATCTAGACTTGGTAAATTATTCAATATAAAATTAAGGTTTGTAAAAGCTTTCAGGCGTTATAGATTAAGACTTCTCTCATAAAAATCGTCTCTTTGTTAAATAAGGTTTTGAATAATTGCTATTCTTTCTCAATTCATTTGATTAATCTAGTATATTTTTTGCAATTTATCAATAACTTTTCTCAAATAAACTAGCTACGTACACCATAGATAGAGGTCTTCCATCTTTCGTCAGTCTAGGTTTTGCAATTCTTCAGACTTAGAACTGGTACGAAAATACAATTTAGAGAAGCTTAGGGGAAGCAAAGAACCTATCGTTCTCACAGTTAATGGTAAAGCATCCGTGGTTGTTCAAGATGCCGAAAGCCATCAAGAATTGCTCGATAGACTAGAACTTCTAGAGACAAGCGCAGGAATTCGTAAGAGTATCGAGGAATTCGAGCTTGGTAAAGGTATGTCTTTAGACGAAGCATTTGAGCAACTACAAGATAAATATGACATACCAGGTTGAAATTTCGCCGACTGCGATTGTTCGCATTCATAGAGTTCGTCATGGTTCGCAACAGAGGTTGCGTGATTCTAAAGAGTTATTAGAAGATAGCGATGAATAAATCTAGTCAAAACCGATACAATTACACAATTTAAAATATATTAAATTTTTATTTGCTTTAGCTATTAGTTTGACTTGAGTATTAGTTGCTCGATTTGAAGATAGATTTGGTAGGATAATTCGCGTAGCTCCTCCCCTCCCGATGATTTGCAAAAATTTAAGGTTCTTTAACGAGATACTTAAGCAAATCGTCAAGAATCTTATTAGCTCCTAAAGGACCTCCTGCATACCAAATATCTGGTTCTACTTGATATACCTGTTTATTTTTAACAGCTTTGAGTTGCGACCATAGCGGATTTTTCAAGTAAGATAATTGTTTATCTTGGGATTCATTAATCACGAACAAAACATCTGCATCATAATCATTTAACGATTCTATACTCAATTCTAAGAAACGTTCTTTTTGATTCTTTTGAATTGCTATGCGCTTTAATCCTGCATCATCAATAATTTGATTAAATGTAGCGTCACGACTGAATGTTTTGATGTTTTGTTCAGAAAACCCTATCACAGATACTTCTATTCCTTCTAATCGCTTTCCCATAGATTGCTGAAATTGTTGAATCCTCGCTTGATATTGATCGAATACTTGTTTGGCTTCTTCTTCTTTACCTAATACTTGGGCAATATAACGAAAATTGTCCTGAAAGGAAGGAAAACTTGACCAATCAATCAACACTGTAGGAGCAATGTTAGTCAGTAAATTATAAATATCTTTTTGATATTCTCTTCCTAAAATCAAGTCTGGTTTGAGCGTGATAATTTTTTCTAAAGAAGGTTCAAATGCACTCCCGACTTGCGGAATATCTCTTACTTTATCATTGCTTATACCGCGAAATAAATATCCACTTTTTGCGGTTGTAAAAACCCGACATCATTCTCGATGGTAAATCCAACGGGTAAGAAGTTGAGAACGCGGAATAATTGGGGTACTGAATAACCTTGAGCAAAGTTAGCAAAAAGACTTACATTAGGTGTCGCTTTGTATACTGCACCAATATTAAATACAGTGTCATCAAAGTCTAATTCAGCGCTTGGTACTGAAGGCCCGACGTTGTTGTCAAGTAGAGGTGTGAATTCATCGACGCTGAACTCAAAACGTTCGTGACGCAAACCACCACTGACAAGGAATTGCTCGCTGACATCCCACTTCAACTGAGCAAACAGTCCTAAACTATACCAGAAATTTGAAAACTAAATTCTAATAAATGCTGACGTTCGGGACATTCTATAATTAAGTCATCGTGCAGTTGATTATTCTCAATTGCTAATTGCAATCCTTCGCGTAATTGAATTTCTCGATAATATCCTTTTCCTAACTCTTGGGGATATTGGCAAATTATATCTGTTTTATCAATAGATGAATTTTTACTCAACTGGTAGGTTTCCCCCATTGATTGGTAATAATCCGATTGTGATATTTTTATAGTCATTTGTTTTATAAAATTGGATATCTATTTTCAACCTAAAACTATTTAAAGACGTAGCAATGCTACGTCTCTACATTTGGTAGTGAATCTACATAAAACTGATGATAATAGGATTGATTCAATTACTTTTTCTTAGTAGCTATAGCCAATTTCGCACCCTTAACCTGTCGAACTTTATCCATCACCGCAACAATCTTTCCGTGATTCACCCCTTCATCTGCATTCAGTACCACCATCAAAGGTTGTTCGGGTTTGACTTTTGCTTTTACCCCTGCTTCCAAGTTATCTAAAGTAATCGGTTGTTTATTTAAAAATAATTCTCCTGCTTTATCCACAGTTAGGGTAACTTTTGCTGGTTGAGTTGCTTTTTTCGCGGAAGATGCTTGAGGTAAATTGACCGGTAAACCTTCTTGACGAGTTAAAAACAGCGTTGACATCACAAAAAACGTCAAAATCGCGAATATCACATCAATCATCGGCACAATATTAATCTGTGCTGGTGCATCCGGTTCATCTGGTAGACGCATGAATCTTTCCTCGCTCGTAATTACGACGATAGAGCAATTCCAATTCTCCACCGTATTCTTGAATTAATGCCATTTGTCTTTGGTACATTGCTCGGAATGCATTGGCAAACATCAGCGTGAAAATCGCTACGACTAAACCAGCAGCGGTAGAAACCAACGCTTCACTGATACCACCGGTGACGTTCGCGGTTTGAGAACCTCCGACATCACCCAAATCCAAAGAAGCAAACGAACCGATTAATCCTAAAACAGTACCGAGAAGACCTAATAATGGTGCGAGAGAAATTATAGTATCAAATATATTTTGAAAGCGTTTGAGTAAAGGTATTTCTGCTTGAGCTTCGCTTTCCAATGCTAAACGAAACTCTTCCGGAGTCGGTTCTTCTAGTTCTAAAGCAGTAAGAAACATCCTAGCGATAGGTAAATCTGCGTTCTTCCGCAATCCATCTATTGCACCCACAACATTGTTACGACGATACAGATTTAACACATCTCGAACTACTTTAGTCTGACGATTATTGATTTTTAGCCAAAAGCTTATCCTCTCGACAATCAACCCTAAAGCCAATACCGAAAATCCCAGCAGCGGTATCATCACTACCCCACCTGCCGAGAATAAATTATTTATTCCCATTTATAGTTTCTCAAATTTATTAATGGAATTTACTGCTATCCTTTACATATGTAGATGATAGTAGTTATCAAATTAACTTAAAGCAGATGAGAATAAATGTCAATCTTCTCAAGGTATTGAAAATCAATAAAAATTAAGCCTAAAGATGTTTTTACTTTTTGAAAAAGCGTGCTAGCAGGCTAATATTCAAAATATTATGATTCCTGAAAATGCTTTAATTTCAATGATTGTAGGGATTTATTATCTATTTGAGTATTTGCGATTAACAGTGTAATTTAAACTTCAAATTAAAGATTATTTAAGCTTGAAATTGCAACATATTGTTAAGTAATTATCAGGATAAATTGATTGACTTTTACACTTAATTATCTTAAACTTGGCAATTAATGCAAATCTATATCAATTACTTTTAAATCATGAGCTTTGCAAGTACAGCGCTACGAGAGCGGGAAAAGGAATCGAAAGCGCTAAGAATATTTCTAGCTTGTAGTTTGGCTGGCTCGTTAATATTCCATCTCGGATTATTGGCTTCGGGTATTGGTAAATATTTATTAAACAGGGTACCTGAAGTTGAGAATGAACCTGTTGAAATAACTCTCCTTGATACTCCTATTGAAGAAATTGAACCAGAACCAAAAGAGGAAATTAAACCTAAACCGAAGCCAGAACCAAAGCTGGAAAAGCCAGAACCTAAACCCGAACCTAAACCCGAACCTAAACCTGAGATAAAACAACCAGTTTTAGAAACCTCAAGAAGTGAATCTCGAATCAGCGGTGGAAGTCCAGCTTCATCTTTGAATAAACCATTACCCGCACAAAGTAGAGTTACCACTACACCACCCGTTATAAACCAGCCGATTCCCGAACCAAGATTTAAACCATTTAAAGAATTTAAACCAGTTGAACCAATATCACCTGTGTTACCTTCTGCTCCTCCCGTAGCTGTAAGGGAAAAACCTGTTATTCCACAAATAAAACCAGAACCAAAACCAGAACCAGAACCCATTGTTAAAAATGATATTCCCAAACCAATACCTCAACCGGAACCAGAAATAAGAAGACCGCGAGAATTTTCCCCTCCTGTAGAACCACCCAAACCCGACGAAGATTTAGAAAAATTGCTTCGTCAAGAAAGAGATTCTAGAAGAACAGCAAGAAGTTTATCAGAACCGGTAGCTCCCCCGATAGAACCACCAGCAGCAGAACCCAACGAAGATTTAGAAAAATTACTCGCTCAAGAAAGAGATTCTAGAAGAACAGCGCGGAGTTTTTCTACCCCCGCTCCCGCTCCTGCTCCCGTCGAACCACCAGCACCAGCACCCGAACCTAATCAAGATTTAGAAAAATTGCTTGCTCAAGAAAGGGATTCTAGAAGAACAGCACGGAGTTTCTCGACCCCTGCTCCCGTCGAACCACCAGCATCAACTTCACAAGATAGTTCTGATTTGAAAGATACTCTTTCGGGAATCAGAGAAAATCGAAACAATACACCATCTGCACCCGATACTTCTGATATTGGTGAAAGCAGCGATAATGCTCCGAGGAGACGAAGAAGTTTTGGTGGTAATGTTGCAGCTGCACCTACTAATACTACCGGTAATGGTTTGGGTGACGGTAGTGGTGATTCGGTAGGTGATGGTGATGGAAATGCAGCTTGTGTTAGATGTAGTAGAAGTTATCCATCTTGGGCAAGGAATAGAGGAATTCAAGGGAGTATTACGGTATCTGTAAATGCTGATGCTTCTGGTAATGTGACCAATGTACAGTTAGTTAGTGGTAGCGGAAACGATAGATTAGATAAACATCATTTGAGAATTGCTCGTAGGTGGAAACTTAAAAGTAGTTCTAATGGTAGACAAGGGGTGACTATTATTACTCGATATCAGCTTCAGTAATTAAGGGTGTATTCAAAAAGCAATTATCGCTTTTGTAATGTTCAAATATATGATGACTTTTCATTAACGAAAACGGGTTTGTGTTTCACTAGCCCGTCTGTATAACTCCAAGCTGAATAAAATTCTACCCTTACAAATTAATGAAAAAAATTGCTGCTTGATTTGATTAAATTTATGATTGAAAACATGATTAAGTAATAAATTTAATAACTGCTAGCAGGCCATGACAACACTATCCTTATAGCAAGCAATCAATATTAATCTTAATTTCCTAGAATTCCTTTTTAAATAATGATATTATTTCTCAACAACTATTATAAATACCGAACTCACCCGAATATATATAAAACATGACTTTAATCATCTCGGAAGAGGAGTTTTATCAATCGATTGTGCAAATCGAAGCGGAAAAAGATATTCCACTTTATCAAACCGTGGAAATACCAGTGAATGACCCCAAACAACTCAGCCAAGGATATCGTCGTTGGATAGATATTTGTCCTGGGTTGAATTTGTTGATTGATGATTACACTCTTCAAGAAGATTTAGTTGTTGATGTGGCTGACGGTAAACCAGGTTCGCAAATAGAATTGAGTTTTAGCCTTTTAGGCGATAATCATAAGGAAAAAACTCCTTTTGGACAAAACTTTTTTTTAGCAGAATGGAATTGTGGTAAAGGAGGTTTATTCAAATGGAAGAGTGGCGATCGCATTCTCAAATTTGACATTCATGTTAATGTCAGTTTCTTTAAAACCTTGATTGCTGAAGAACTTGAGCAGCTACCCAAACCAGTACGACAGGGGATAGAAGTCCAAGATGAATATGAATATCGTCATCTGGCAAAAACTACTCCCGTAATGCAAAATATTATCAATCAAATATTTAATTGTCCCTACCAAGGACTTACTAGAAGATTGTATTTGGAAAGCAAAGCATTAGAATTAATCGCTTTACGTCTGGAACAAGTTACATATAATACAGATACACCTAAAAATAAATCTCATCGACTCCAAGCAGATGATATTGACCGAATCCACTATGCTAGGGATATTTTAGTTAATAATCTCGAAAATCCCCCTTCGTTGATGGAATTATCTCGGATGGTGGGTTTAAACGACTGCACTCTCAAAAAAGGTTTTCGAGAAGTTTTTGACACAACTGCATTCGGGTATTTATATAATTATCGACTGGAGACAGCACGTAATTTGCTAGAGACTCACAACGCTAAAGTAACTGATGTTGTGAGAATGGTTGGGTTTAAAGACAGAAGTTATTTTGCTGCTGCTTTTCGCAAAAAATTTGGCGTAAATCCGAGTATTTATTTAAAAGAAAATGGTAAAAATCTCAGAAATTCCGCGTAGTCACCATAAATATTCCGTCTAGTCACCATAAACATCTTCACTCTCATAGAACTTACCTTTAAGCTAATTGATAACAAGCTTATTGAGAAATATTCCTTTTCGCAGTCGGGTTGCATCTTTGAATCGACTGAGTAGTTTTATTGAGTGTGAGGAAGTAAATGAAGTTAGATAGTTTGTTTCAAAGTCTGCTGCTAACGAGTGCGATTGTTTTCTTAGTTGGTAATTCTGCTCAAGCTGAGGAAGTGGTTGAGGATGAAACAAGTAAATCTCCGGTATTAGCTTCGAGTTCGCAGCAGAGCATAAATGAAGCAGGTAAAAATATTCTTCAATTGGGTGAATTTCAATTCCCCTCTACTAGCGCTCGAATGTTAGTACAAACTCCAACACCTTCACAAATAAAAATCGTACCAATTACGGGAGTGAAAGCCAACCCTACCGATAAGGGTTTGGAAATTATTTTACAGACATCTCTTGCTAGACAGTTACAGGTAGTAAATCGCAGTAGCGGTAATGATTTTATTGCTGATATTCCCAACGCTCAATTACAGTTACCGTCAGGAGATACATTTAAATTTACTTCAGAGAAACCTCTACAGGGAATTACTGAAATCACTGTAATTAATTTAGATAATAATACCGTTAGAATTACAGCGAATGGTGAGACAACGTTACCCAAAGTTGAATTATTCGATAGCGGACAAGGTTTGATTTTTGGGTTGGCTGGTACTGCTTCAACAGCACAAAAACCAGACTCCAGACCGGAAGGTGAAGAAACACAAAAACCAGTAGAGGATGAACCAATTGAATTGCTGGTGACAGGAAGACAGGATGGATATCGGATTCCTAATGCTAGTACAGCAACGAAAACAGACACCCCTCTACGTGATGTACCCCAAGCAATTCAGGTAATTCCTCGACAGGTATTGCAAGACCAGCAAGTTAGACGTTTAAATGATGCATTGCGAAATGCACCGGGGGTGATTGCAAATAACTCCGAACGTTCTGTTTTTGAAGGATTTACTATTCGTGGTTTTAGAAATCGTAATATTATCCGCAATGGCTTAAGAGACGATACCAACATCACCACTAATGTCAATACGGGGAACATCGAACAGGTAGAAGTTTTACGGGGACCAGCTTCGGTTCTATTTGGTGCGAGTGGTGCTGGAGGTACGATTAATATTGTCACGAAAAAGCCCCAAAGCACTCCTTCTTATCAGGTTGAGGGAAGTATTGGCAGTTTCGATACTTACAGTGGTTCTGTAGATATTACCGGACCCTTAAATGATGATAGGACTTTACTCTATAGAATAAATGCATCTGCATCAACTACAGACACATTTGTTGATTTTTTCGAGAGGGAAAGTTTTTTCATTGCTCCCAGCTTCACTTGGTTGATGGGTAAAAACACTCAATTGAGTTTAGAAGCAGAATATTCAGACCAAAGACAACCCAACGAACGGGGTATACCTGCTGCGGGAACGGTTTTACCCAACCCTAATGGTGAAATACCAATCAATCGTTTTATCGGTGAACCTTTCTCCGAAATTGACAAAAATAATCGTCAAACTCTGCGACTTGGTTATAATTTTGAACATCGTTTTAATCAAGATTGGAAGTTTCGGAATAATTTCAATTTTTCCTATCTGAGTGTAAACCAAAATTCTCTATTCCCAACAGCGCTTTTAGATGATAATCGTACTCTTGAAAGAGGTTTAGTCGTCGCTGAATTTGCTCAACAAACTTACAATTTAGATACAAATATTGTGGGTAATTTCAATACAGGTAATATAGAACATAAAATATTATTTGGTATTGACCTATCAAGAGATATTTCTTACGACGAAGGAAGAGTATTTTTTAGAGAACTAGCTCCCATAGATGTTTTTAATCCGATTTATCGACGCGATAGTGCTGGTGCAGACCTTGAAGATATTCCTGAAGAACCTTCTTTTTCCGAGGGTTTAGGAATTTATTTACAAGACCAGATTTCCTTATCTGAAAACTTCAAATTAGTTTTAGGTGGAAGATTTGATATTGTCACCCAAGAACTTAAAACTACTGAGGGAGAAACAACTTCTTTTCAACAAGATGAAGCATTTAGTCCTCGTGTCGGTTTAGTTTATCAACCAAATCAAACAATATCCTTGTACGCTAATTATAGCCGTTCATTTGAACAAGTAACTGGGACAAATTTAGATGCACAGCTTTTTCAGCCAGAACGGGGAACTCAGTATGAAGTGGGAATGAAAGTAGATTGGAACAATAATCTTTCTTCAACTTTAGCCTTATATGAAATTACACGCTCAAATGTGCTTACATCTGACCCGATAGACCCCAATTTTTCCATCCAAGCAGGAAAACAAAGAAGTCGAGGAATTGAGTTAGATATCACGGGTGAAATTTTACCAGGATGGAGAATAATTGGTGGTTATGCTTATACTGATGCAAAAATAACTGAGGATAATGATATTCCGGAAGGAAATCGCATTAACAACGTCCCAGAACATGCTTTTAGCTTGTGGAGTACATACCAAATTCAAAAAGGAAATCTACAAGGATTAGGCTTTGGTTTAGGACTCTTTTATGTAGGAGAAAGAGAAGGAGATTTAGATAATTCTTTTAGTTTACCAAGCTATTTTCGTACCGATGCTGCTTTGTTTTATCGCAAAAATAACTTCCGAGCGGCTTTGAACTTACAAAACTTATTTGATATTGAATATTTTGAAGCTGCTCAAAATCGTCTGCGTGTTTTTCCTGGCGCACCCCGCACTGTAAAATTTACTTTAGGTTGGCAATTTTAATCGTAATGCTTAAATGCTTATTAAAACAAATTTTTCATACAGGGTTAGTTACTTCATTATTAATCGTAGGTTGTTCTCAACAATCAAATAATAGTAATTATCCCAATCAAGAAAACAAAATATCTGATTGTAGAAAAGTTAAACATGCATTAGGAGAAAGCTGTATACCTTTAAATCCTCAACGTATCGTTGTCACCGATGCAGAAATGTTAGAAAAAGTTGTTGCTTTGGGTTTTCAACCTGTAGGAACAGCTAAAGCCAATATTGCTGGAAGCAAAGCACCTGTTTTAAAGGGTAAATTAGAAGAAATTGTCGATTTAGGAAAACAAAGTCAACCAAATCTGGAAAAGATGTTGCAGCTAAATCCAGATTTAATTTTAGGATTAGGAATTAGCGACCAAAATTATAATTTATATTCCAAAATGGCTCCGACGGTGACATTTGATTACTATCATGCTGATTGGAAAGATAATTTACGTTTAGTCGCTCAAGCATTAGGTAAAACAGAAAAAGCAGAACAATTACTATCGGAATACGAAAACAGAATTCAAAATATTCAAAAAAATCTTACAAATCAGCAAGAGAATATAGAGATTTCAACAATTAGATTTTATGCAGGACACAAATTCACTCAATTTCAAACTCCACTATCTTTTTCTGGAAGTGTTTTAAAAGAAGTTGGATTTGCTGTACCGCAACAACAAATTGAATTTAAAAAAGATAAAGATTCAGACGATGTTTATGCTACAGTCAATCAAGAAAAAACTGAGGTACTGGATGCAGATGTTTTATTTATAGCTTTAGATCCAGGTTCAGAAAAAAATTTTCAAAGATTTCAAAATAATCCTTTATGGCAAAAGCTTAATGTTGTCAAAAATCAGCGGACTTATACAGTCAATTCTGGTTACTGGATATTTGGTAATATTCTTTCAGCTAATGCCATTTTAGATGATATTAATAAATATATAGTCAAAGATAAATTGTTAATTTCAGATAATCAAAATGAGTAGAGAATGAATTTAGAAAATAATTCTCCAAAACTGCGTGAATTTATTATTCTTTGGCTGGGTCAATTCGTCTCTACAATTGGTAGCAGCATGACCAGTTTCGCGATTGAAATTTGGGCTTGGGAAATTACTGGTAAAGCTACAGCGTTAACATTAGTTGGTTTTTTCGCTTTACTTCCCAGTTTAATTATTGCTCCCATCAGTGGAATTATCGTTGATAAATATAACCGCAAATTATTAATGATATTAGGCGATACTGTCGCAGTAATTTCTACATTTTTTATCTTATTACTATATTTAAATAATCAATTACAAATTTGGCATCTTTATTTAATTGGTGCTATTAACGGTACATTTAATCAATTTCAATATCTTGCTTATTCTGCATCAACTGCTTTAATGGTGCCGAAACAATATTATACTCGCTTTAGCAGCATGAATTTTATTTCTAGTTATGGTTCTAATATTCTTGCTCCACCTTTAGCGGGATATCTTTATAAAATAATTGGCTTAACAGGAATTGCTGGAATTGATATTGTGACCTTTTTATTTGCAATTACTAGTATTTTATTGATTAAAATTCCTCAAATATCTCAAACAGATAAACAAAATCAAGAATTAGAAAATATTTGGTATAAATTAGGATTTGGTTTGCGCTATATTTTTACTCGTAAAAGCTTATTAGCATTATTAATCGCTAACTTATTATTTTGGCTACCCCACGATATTGGAAATTCTCTTTACACTCCCATGATATTATCCCGAACTAATAATAATACTTTTATATTGGGTAACTTAGCCGCTGTTGCTGGTTTTGGTGGAGTTATCGGAGCAATAATTATTAGTACTTGGGGTGGATTTAGACGCAAAATTAAAGGTGTTTTACTGGGAATGATTGGAGCGGGTTTGAGTAAAATAGTTTTTGGTTTGGGTAGAAATCCTGGGGTTTGGATTCCCGCTCAATTTTGTTCTTCACTTAACTTTCCTTTAAATGGTAGTTCCGATGATGCAATTTGGTTAACAAAGGTTGCTCCCAACGTTCAAGGAAGGGTTTTTGCAGCAAAATCCCTACTTTTACAGTTAACTTCTGCATTCGGTTTATTAATAGCTGGACCCTTAGCAGATAATGTATTTACCCCCAGTTTGGATAATCAAGGTGTGTTCGGGGGAATATTTGGGACTGGTGCAGGTGCGGGAATTGCAATGTTATACGTTATATCTGCTGCCTGTATGTTATTGGTGGGATTGATTGGGTTTTATGTTCCATCACTGCGGAATGTTGAGCAGATTTTACCAGACCATGATGAGGTTGTAGTTTAAAAATCACGAACTCCTCATCAAATCCCCACTCAACTGATGCTGTCGGTTAAACACGGCAAAAAACGCTAAAGTTAACACCCCAATCGTAGCCAAAGCCGTTCCCGAAGCTTGCGTAAAAATAATGAGAATTTGGTAGCGCACGGCATCAGTGGGACTAGCTCCAGCCAATATTTGACCAGTCATCATTCCCGGTAAACTAACTAACCCCATCACCATCATTGAATTAATCGTGGGAATCATCCCCGTTCGCAATGCTTCCTTTAATGTTTCATGACATGCTTCCCAACGAGTAGCTCCCAAAGTCAATAATGCTTCGATTTGCTCGCGTTTACTATTCAAATCTTCCATAAATTTATCTAGCGCTAGAGATGTACCAGTGAGAGCATTACCCAAAACCATACCCAGCAAAGGAATTAAATATTGTGGGTCATACCAAGGTTCAACGCGAATAATTCCGTTTACCGTTAATCCCGTAACCAAAAATGAAGCGCTCAACAGACAGACAAAGTTGTTCCAATAAATACTAGAAAATCGCCTGCGGGTGCGGTTTACACTCGACAGAGCGGCGATTGTGGTCATGGTAACAGCTACAAGTAATATTAATAAAGGGTTCTGTAGAGTAAACACCCATTGCAAAGCGTAACCTACCAGCAATAGTTGTACTACCATTCGCAATGATGCTATTACCAAACTTTTAGTTAATCCCAACCGTAGCGCTAGGGAAATACAAACATTGATAATAATAAATAAAGTCGCTAAAGCCAATTGACCGTAGCTAATAGAGATATAGTTATCCATCAATCTTGTTCCTGTAAACTAATGAGTTGATATGCCATTTGTGCCATTGCGATTGCTTCGCTTCGCTCGCAATGACAAATGTACAATTAATTTTGCCTAAGTAATTAATTTTTTCCTTTATCAATATTTTCTTCCCCCTCTACCCCCTCTCCCCCTTCTTCCCCCTCTCCCCCCTCTCTCTTTAATCCGGTCGAAGACGAATCTGACGGTTAGTAATTCGCTGTAACTGTGTTGGGTCGTGGCTAGTCCAAAGATAGGCTCGTTGCGGGTCTTGGGCTTGCCAAGCTGTTACCAAGTTTTCTAAACTATGGGCAGTTTGAGCATCTAATGACGCTGTAGGCTCATCGAGTAATAGTATTTTAGGTGCGAGTTGCAATGCTCGTAAAAAAGCGACAATTTGGGTTTCACCTCCAGAAATAGCACTTACTGGACGCTTTAAAAAGTCATCGTTTTTGTGTAAAAGCTGTAAATAATCGAGAATTGCAGCGCGGTTATAAACTAGATGACGGTTGGCTTTAAGATGATAAACTTGCCGTAAGTTTGATTCTACAGTTCCTTCCCATAAAGCCGGACGTTGATGGAGATAGATAATTTGCGATCGCCAATTTGGTAAGTACGACGAATTGATAGTTTTCCCTTGAAATATAATTTTTCCCGCTTGTACTCCGTCAAGTCCAGCTAAAGTCCGCAAAAGTAAACTTTTACCAGAACCAGAAGCACCCAAGACAGCGACTTTTTCACCTGGGAATAATTCAAAATTTAAGTTAGACCAAATCCAGTATTTATCGATTTTTCGACCCAAGCTTTGTACTGAAAGAATGGGTATTTGAGAAGATACCAATGTTTCAGCAGCCCGGTTTTGGGTTCGTTGAATTTTCATGGTCAAGCATGATATTGGCAGATGGATAAATTTAGGCTACCAGCTAATTGCAATCTTTTATCTTTAATATTTATTTCACAAACACCGGTATTATGCTGACCGGGTAATTCTTCCCTATATCTTCAAAAATATCTGTAATCCTCAACACTAATATTGCGTCTAAATAAATGATATTATTTCTCATCTACTCTTATATTAATTTAATTTAAACGAACCTCTTAGATTTCTCTATGGGGTCAATCCAAAACAAACCATCCGTTGTTAAAATCCAAAATTAATATGACTCTTGTTCTCAAAGAATCAGCAGATTGTTATCGCTTATTACCTTTAAATTCATTAGATAATCAAAACAATTTTCAACCAAATACTTACGAATTTCAACTTTATGACCCCAAGGGAATCAGTCATGGTAGGAGAAGTTGGTTTAACCTACGTCCGGGAATCTCTCTTTTAATAGAAGATTATAAATTGCAAGAAAATTTAGTTGTTGAAACTACTCCAACTCAACCCTGTACTTTTTTAGAATTCGGTTTTGGTGTTTTTGGTAATAGTTATGATACAAATCTCAACTCAGGACAAAATTTTATATCGCTTGACTCAGATACAGATGAAAGTAACACGAAAGAATGGCTTGCTCAGGAAAGAATTTTAAAAGTAGATATTCATATCGAATATTCATTCTTTGAAAGTTTGGTATTGTCTTATTTGCATACATTACCCGATAATTTCCAAGATGTTATTAAAAATGTCGATACAAATTATTTTCAAGTTGGTAGAACAACACCGCAAATGCAAACTATCTTGCAGCAGATTTCAAATTGTCCCTATCAAGGTTTAACAAAACAGCTTTATTTGGAAGGTAAAGTATTAGAATTAATGGCTTTACGTTTGGAAGATTTACAAGATATAAAACAGTTAAATTCAACTACTAATCTCAAGCCGGAACAGATAGATAGTATTTATCAAGCGAGAGATATAATCATTAATAACTTTAGCAATCCACCGTCATTGTTATCACTAGCGCGACAAGTAAATCTCAATGACTGCACTCTCAAAAAAGGTTTTCAGCAAATTTTTGGTACAACCGTCTTTGGTTATTTACACGATTATCGTATGGAACGAGCCAAAGAATTACTTTTAGAAGCTAATGCGGTAAATAAAGTTGCTCGAACTGTGGGTTATTCGAGCTACAGTGCTTTTATGACTGCTTTTCGCAAGAAATTCGGTGTTAATCCCAGCCTGTATTCCCGGAAAAATTCCGTTTAGAGCAGAATTATATTCCGTTTGCAGAAGATTACTGGCTTCAGTTTTCTCCCTATTTCCCGTAAGATTACTGACAATAGTTACTAATAAAACTGTAATTTACAGTGAAAAAAATTATTTGAGCATTAATCATAGGGTGGATTACGGGTAAATATTATTTGATGTGGGGAGATTAATGAAGTTAGATAAATTGTTTCAAAGTCTGCTGCTGACAAGTGCGGTTGTTTTTCTCGTCAGTACTCCCGCTAAAAGTGAAGAATATCAAAAAGGTAGAATTAATCAATCTAAAATAGTTTCTCGAAGACCTCGAAATTTTCAAGTTAATATTGCAAATTCGGAACGAAAAATAAAGCTGGACGAAGCTGGTAAAAATATTCTTCAGATTGATAATATTGAATTTCCTTTAACTAAAGCTCAGATATTGGTACAAGGTTCAACACCTGCTCAAGAAAGTATCGTACCAATTACTGGAGTTAAAACCAATTCAACAGATAAAGGTTTAGAAATAATTTTACAGACACCACAAGCAAGACAGTTACAGGTAGTAAATCGCAGCAGCGGTAATGATTTTATTGCTGATATTCCTAACACTCAATTACAACAATCATCAGGAGATGAATTTAAATTTACCCAAGGAAAACCCACCGAGGGAATTACTGAAATTACTGTAATTAATTTAAATCAGAATACCGTCAGAATCGCAGTCAAAGGTGAATCAGGATTACCCAAAGTTGAATTATTCGACAGTGGAGAAGGTTTGATTTTTGGGTTAGCAACTGCTGCTTCTACAGCACAGAAACCAGTTCCAAAACCAGAAGAAGATAAACCTGCTCCAAGTGAAACTCCATCAACAAAACTCGAACAACCAACAACAACCGATGATGAAGTGATAGAGTTGGTGGTGACAGCGACACGTACAGAAGAAGATATACAAAGAGTACCGCGTTCGGTGACGGTAATAACCCGAGAGCAAATTGAAGAACAAACTACTGTTAATCGGGATCTAACATCGATACTTGCGAATACAGTTCCTGGTTTGGGACCAAGTTCTGAATCACAACAAAGTTTCACTCAGACTTTGCGAGGAAGACCACCTTTAGTATTGGTAGATGGGGTACCAATTACCTCGAATATCGATAATGATACCTCAGTGGCAAATTTACGTCGGATTGATACCGATGCAATTGAACGAATTGAGGTAATTAGGGGACCAAGTGCTACTTATGGTGATGGAGCATCTGGTGGGGTAATTAATATTATTACTCGCAGGGGTAAGCAAGATAGAGTTGTTTCAGAAGCAGAAATTGGAGTTCGTTCTGTAGGTAATTTTAAATCCGGTAGCTTTGGCAACTTTATTAACTACGGGATTTCTGGTAAGCAAGGAGACGTAGATTTTGTCGCATCTTTTACTCGCGATAGTTTTGGAACACCATTCGATGCAGAAGGAGACAGGATTCCTTTGTTTGCTGACTCGGAATCAGATAGTACTTCTATCAACGTTTTTGGTAAGCTGGGTTTTGAATTGGGTTCTCAACAAAGATTGCAAATTACAGCTAACCATTTCAATGATTCTCAAAGTCAAGAGGGACAGTTAGATGAGACTCCTACAGAAGATTTGCAAAAAGCACGTTTTCTGGATATACCAATTGATTTTATTGATTCTGCTGACCCTTTCAACCGAGGAACTGTGATTAGTCTCGACTACAGTCACAACGATATTCTCAACAGTTCGCTCAAAGCACAAGCTTATTACCGTCAAACAAAAACAGCTTCTAGTCTTTTCGATAACCGTGTGTTTAATCCCGACCAACCTTTAGACATTGGTCGTTCGGTCGTAACAGCAGAAAGATTTGGTGGACGTTTACAGTTAAATACATTTTTATCAGATAATGTGAGTTTGCTATGGGGTGCGGATTATTCTAATGAAGAGAGCGAAGGAAATTGGGATGTATTTGATGCTGATGAATTTGATAATAGTGGTGGGACGAGAGCAAGAAAAATTGGCGAATCAATTCGGATTGCACCTTACGACATAGAAAGTTTGGGTTTATTCTCTCAGTTAAAGTGGGATGCAAGCGAGCGTTTATCTCTTAGTGGTGGAGTCCGTTACGAAAATTTCAACGTATCAGTAATTGATAATTGGGTTGATGGAAGAAATGGCTCGTCTGCTCAAGGTGGGGAGAAAACCTTAGATGATGTCGTATTTAATGCTGGTGTAGTTTATAAAGCGACTCCACAAGTTAGTGTATTTGCTAACTTTGCTCAAGGATTTTCACTACCTAATATTTCCCGGATATTACAGCGTCCTGAAGATGGTTTCAATTTTGTTGAAGATGTGGAACTATCAGCACCCCAAAAAGTTGATAGTTACGAATTGGGAGTTCGGGGACGGTGGAACAAATTTCAAGCTTCTTTGGCAGGATTTTACAGCTATTCTAGCTTGGGAACATCAGTACAATTTGAAGACTTTAACGCTGGTCGTTTTACTATTTTACGTTCTCCCCAGCGTAATTATGGTATTGAATTAGCAGTAGATTGGCAACCAAGCGATAAATGGAAATTGGGAAGTACATTGACTTGGAGTGAAGGAGAAAGGAAAGAATCAGAAGAAAGTGGATTTGTTGCTATTACTAGTTATGAAATTTCACCTTTGAAACTAACAGCATATTTAGAGAATCAAACTTTACCGGGATGGAGCAATCGACTACAAGCATTATATGTCGGAAGTAGAAACCGCGCTTTTGATGCAGAAGTTGACCCAATTGGTATAGATAGTTATTTGCTAGTAGATTTAATTAGTAGTTTGAAACTTGGTGATGGTACTCTAAGTTTGGGTGTTCGTAATCTATTGAATAACCAATATTTCAATATTAACAATCAACTTAGTTTTGGTTTTGACCCTGCTTTTGCTACTGCTTCAAGGGGTCGAACTTTTACTTTAAATTATCGTTGGAGTTGGTGAATGTAATTCGTAATTCGTAATTCGTAACTCGTAATTCGTAATTAATTTAGTTACCAGAAAGTAGGGTTGTTGTCGCCTTCTTCGCAACTCACCATTCAAGAAAGATTTCGGTGCGTTAGACTAAAGCTATAACGCACCCTACAATTTAAAAATTTAATCTTCTAATATCAAAATATAAAATTTTTGTAGTATCTATTATCGCTTCATCGGTTGAATATACAATAACTTAAAAAATAAAGTTATTTATTAATTTGAAAATTATATTTTTCTACTATTCCCTGTTTCCTATTCTCTATTCCCTATTTTCAACTAATGACAAAATCAATATACAAATTCATTAAATCATTCTTATTAGCAACCATTACATTTATCATAATTACAGGTTGTAATAATTATTCATCTCAAAAAAAACAAATTTCAAATAGTAATTCAGCTACATCTGAGTGTAAAGTCATTAAGCATGAATTAGGAAAAACTTGTGTCCCTCTTAATCCTCAACGCATCATCGCTTTAGATGAGAGCATGATGGAAATATTGTTAGCACTGGAATTAAAACCAATAGCAGCACCAGAACCACCTTTAACAGGTAGTAAAAGATTAAAATTTACAAAAAAGACTCAAGATATAGCGACTCTAGGGAAAGTAAGTCAGCCAAATTTAGAAAAAATAGTACAGTTAAAACCAGATTTAATCGTAGGTTTTTCCTTTGGTGTAGAACAAAATTATAAATCACTTTCTAATATTGCTCCCACACTTTCAATTGATTATACCCACACTGGTTGGAAAGATGCTTTAGTACGTGTTGGTGAAATTACAGGTAAAAGCAAACAAGTACAACAATTATTAAATGAATATCAACAGCGAATAGAAGTATTACGGAGGAAACTAGATAATAAAAATAATATAAAAACAGTTACTATCACTCGCTTTTATGCACCCGGAATAACCCCAGAATTTCGCAATAAATTTTCATTTCCCGTCAGCGTTATTTCAGAAGTGGGACTATCTATTCCGGAAAAACAAAATCAAATCACTACTACTTCAGAAGACCCATATGTATCCGTAAGTTTAGAACGTATAGATTTACTTGATGCAGATGTTTTATTCGCAGCATTAGATTCTAAAGCAGAAGAAAGCTTTCAAAAATTCCAAAATAGTCCTTTATGGCAAAAGCTCAACGTTGTCCAAAATAACCAAGTATATACAGTTGATTCTAGTTACTGGATATCTGGCAATATTCTATCAGCAAATGCTATTTTGGATGATTTAGAAAAATATTTGTTAAATGAGAAAGATGTCAAAAAATCAAAAAATTAAACAATCTAATTATCTGAATGACAAAATTACAAGCACCTCAAAACCTACGTAATTTTATTATTATCTGGTTTGGTCAGTTAATATCAAATATTGGCAGCTACATGACCTATTTTGCAATCAAAATTTGGGCATGGCAACTGACAAATCAGGTAATTACAATTGCTTTAATCAGTTTTTTTGAACTAATTCCCAGTATTGTCATTACCTTGGCATCGGGATTAATTGTAGACCGTGTAAACCGGAAGTTTTTGTTAATAATTGCCGATTGTGTAGCAGCAATTTCTACTATAATTATCGCCTATTTATATCTAACAAATCAATTACAAATATGGCATATTTACGCAACTGGTGCGGTAAATGGAGCATTTAGCGAAGTTCAAGCATTAGCTTATTCTTCTTCAATTTCTATGTTAGTACCAAAACAGCATTATACGCGAGCTACTAGCATGAATTCAGCAATTCATTATGGTTCGGTAATCATTGCTCCAGCCGCTGCTGGTTTTCTCTATTACATAATAAACTTGGATGGAATTTTATTTATTGATTTTATTACTTTTACAATTGCCATTGCGACTGTTTTAAAAGTACGTATTCCCCAACCAAAGATAACAACTCAATTCGAGAAAAGTATCGGAATTTGGCAACAAATAATTTTTGGTTTTCGCTATTTAATTCAAAATCCCAGTCTTTTAGCCGTTATTACTTTTGGCTCTTTATTTTGGTTTGCTCATGATATCGGTGCAACCTTATATTCACCAATGATTTTGGCACGTACAAATAATGACACCAGGATATTAGGAAGTATTTCTTCTGCTGCTGGATTAGGTGGAGTAACGGGAACTGTAATTTTAAGTATTTGGGGTGGTTCTAAACGACGGATTCATGGTTTTCTATTAGGAATGATGGGTGCTGGAATCAGTAAAACAGTATTTGGATTGGGACAAGGATTAATGATTTGGCTACCCGCTCAATTTTGTTCTTCTCTCAATTTTCCCATGTTAACAAGTTCTTCTAAATCTATATTGTTGAGTAAAGTTAAACCGGATATACAAGGACGAGTTTTTGCAACCGAATCTGTTATTCAACAAATTGTTTCAGCAATTGCGGTATTTATTTCAGCTTTACTTGCCGACCATGTTTTTGAACCTGCTATGATGCCAGGAGGTAATTTTGTACCTTTATTTGGTAATTTTTTTGGTACGGGGAAAGGTGCGGGAATGGCACTTTTATATGTCATTTCTTCTATTGGTTTATTGTTAATTGGTTTAAGCGGATATTTTATTCCACAACTGCGGAATGTGGAAACTATTATGTCAGATTATGATACTGAAGATGATTTATATAGTAATTATAGATGAGTCTTGAGAAAGATAAGTGCCAGAAACCTTTTCCGAAAAACCGGGTTTCTAAAATCTCACAAATGATTTAGGAATGCTATATAAATAATATTTATTTGATGAAACAAAAAATATATTGTCAAAAGGTGAATGCTGCAATAATGAATTAATTCAAACTCCACAATTTAATATTACAAACTTATTCAAAGCTAAATCTTATTAATAGTCGCTATATTATGTTTTTTAATGCAGAGAGACGCGGAGGTAAACGAATTATTTTGAATCATATTTTTAATTATCGTCAAATTAAATTAATTTTATTTAGTATTATTACAGCTTTAATTATTATTGGCTGTGGAATAAATACTTCTGAAAACATTAGTTCCAATTCTGATAATTTAACTTCCCAAACGCGAGTTATTAAACATGCTATGGGTGAAACCAAAGTACCCTTGAATCCAAAAAGAGTAGTTATTATTGGTGGGTTAGATAATGCTTTGGCTTTAGGAATCAAACCAATTGCAGCCACTACACTTGGTGATAATAATTATCTGAATTATATGCAATCAAAGACTAAAGAAATCCAGAAAGTTGGTGTTAACGGTAGTCCAAGTCTAGAAAAAATTTTATATCTAAAACCAGACTTAATTTTAGGACTTAATTGGGATGCTGATATATATCAACAATTATCTCAAATTGCTCCCACAGTTTTGGCTGATGGAAATAAAAGTTGGAAAGAATGGCTGACTAAATTTGGTGAAGCATCAGGAAAAACAGAAACAGCAGAAAAATTACTACAAGATTACCAACAACGGATAAATAATCTACGTCAGCAAATGGGTAATCGTCTCGATAATACTCAAGTATCTTTGGTGAATTTCTGGAATAACTATACTCGTATTTATATGAATGATTCCTTTGCTGGTTCAATTATTAAAGAAATAGGTTTACCTCGTCCCAGCTATCAAGATAAAGATAAAATTCATGAAAATATTTCCTTAGAACTAATTCCACAATTAGAAGGTGATGTAATTTTCTTGATTCTAGGAGGACATAATCAATCAAGGTTGAAACAATTTACCAATCATCCATTGTGGTCGAAATTAGAAGCTGTACGAGAAAATAAGGTTCATCAAGTTTCTAGCGATACCTGGATTAGTTCCTGGGGAATGATTGGAGCAAATCAGGTTTTAGATGACTTGTTTAGATACTTAATAGATAAAAATGCGTTTGGGGCGCAAAATCGATTGAGAAACTCTGATGGTCAATATAGGATAATTAATAATTAATTGCACTTAAGTCAAATTAAAATAATTCGTTGTTGGGTTGCATTTAGCGATGAATGATTGTTCGCCTAGCAATTTAGGGTAAGGCAATTACGTGATGGATATTTAAACTTTATACAAAATTATACAAATAATATGACCTCTCAAAAAGTTTTAGGCGATTGTCAGTTTTGCTCGGTTATTTCCAAAGCTAATAAAGAAGACCCGATTGGAACGGCAAATAAGGCTGACATCTACCTAATTACGGAAATACCTTTACCTTGGACGGAACAGCAACTTTTGACTAACCCTGTTATCCAACAAGTTTTTAGTCTTCTTAAAGAACTACAGGAAAAAAATATAAGAGCAATCCCAATGGCGATTGCACCTGATAAGGAGTACTCGGTTTCGGAATACACTCGCGTCATATATTACCACCGTCCGGCACAATCTTTTGCGAAGTTTGAAAAGCAGGAATTTCTGATTCCGGAAAGCCAGTTAACTCACTTGGTGACAGCGCTTTTGAAGCATCCAGATAAAATACATCAATTTGAATCATACCGACAACCAAGCAACTGCAACCGTGAATTGATGATTTGCACTCATGGTAATGTCGATGCTGCTTGTGCGCGCTTTGGCTTTCCGATTTATCAAAAGTTGCGTCAGGAATATGCAGCAAAATCCAATGGAAAATTAAGAGTTTGGCGCTGCTCCCATTTTGGCGGTCATCAGTTTGCTCCCACTTGTTTGGACTTACCGACAGGACAATTTTGGGCACATCTCGAACCAGAAATTTTAGATACTTTAGTACAGCGCAATAGTGCAGTTGCACAGTTACGTCAGTTTTATCGAGGTTGGTCGGGATTTGCAAAGTTTGAGCAAATTGTTGAGCGCGAAATTTGGATGAAGCAAGGTTGGGAATGGCTTAATTATCAAAAATCAGGTCAAGTGATAGCGCAGGATACAGCCAATGAAGATGCAGATTGGGCTGAAGTTCGCATTGATTTCATCTCCCCAGATAGCAACACACAAGGTAGTTATGAAGCGAAAGTAGAAGTTTGTGGTAGCGTCATGACTGCTTTGAATTCTGGAAAAGAGCAACCTTTGCAGTCTGTAAAACAATATCGTGTCACCCAATTAAAGAAATACTGACCAAAGGATATTTGTCTGACTTCCTTCTAAAGGATTTCCATCAACGAAGGTATGCTGATATTAAGCGTATGATAACCATCAAGGAAGCAGTGGTGAAATAAATGGTATCCGTAACATGAAAATCAGTTGCGTGTAATACATCTAGTCAGTAAATGTTCGTGTGATAATAATGTTAATTTTTCTTATTAACAAATCACACTCTTACATTGGCAACTGACAAGGCATGACAAGGCATCTGGTTATCAATCAATCAAGCGATTGGCTCGTCCCTGGAGACACAAACGACACTCGTTTATTTCACTCAGATACTTCTGATTGCGTTCGCATCTGCCGTCCTCAATTTGGTCAAGGATATTATCAAGTAATTCCTTTACGGGAAGATTTGCACTTACAAATTATTGACTATACTCCCAATCGCGATTTATTAATTAATAGTCTTGACAATGGTAAGTGTGTTGAATTTGAATTTCAGCTAGCTGGAAGAGATGCCGGATATAGCTTTTTCTTTCCTCATTCTAGAGTCAGGGGTTTTAATGTTTATGTAGCTCAAAAACGCGTTTTTAAGGTAGAGGTTTTCTTTAAATCACCCACCTTCTGTGGATATTGTCATCAATTTATTGAGCGTCTATCGCCGCAATTACAGCAGTTATTACAGCAAATTGTACAATCAATCTACCAGTACCAGGTAGGTAAATATGTCACTTCTACGGCTACCCTCGAACATATTGTCAACTGCACCGCAGCATCTGAGAAACTATACTTTGAGCAGATTATACCAGCCCCACTGTATACCCAACTTGCAAGACTCGAATCTGCCACACGCAATCCGATTACACCCGCAGTAGGGGAGGTAATTGAGCAAATTCTCAGCTGTCCTTATGGTGGTTCAACTCGGCGTAGATACTTAGAACGTAAAGCTTTGCAACTAGTAGCTTTACATTTAAATTCTTTACTGACACCACAATATAATCTCCAGGGATTTAGCTTACTCCATTCGGAGGATGCGATCGCCATTCATCAAGCAGAAGAAATTTTGCGAACTAACTTACAAAATCCCCCTTCTATCGAACTTTTGGCGCGATTGGTGTTGCTAAATCGTTTCAAGGTCAACCAAGGTTTTTTGCAACTATACAATAGTACACCGTTTCGCTATTTGCGAAAATGCCGAATGCTCAAAGCAAAACACTTGCTAATGACTTCAGAATTATCGATTGAACAAGTTGCTTTAACTGTGGGTTATAGCAGTCGCAGTCGATTCGCAACAGCATTTCGTCAAGAATTTGGTCTTAATCCCAAAATACTTCAAGTTCAAACCCTGAGAAAAGCTAGTTAAGAATGATGTTTTTCCTTTAAATATTGCCCTAACTATATCTTCACGGTAAAATTATTGCAATTAATTATCATTAAATCTTGATAAAATTGTTTAATAATTTCCAGCAATGACAATCACTATTACAGTAGAAGATTACGAAGAACTGTTAGAGGAAAATTTACAGAATAATAAATCTAACCCTGCTCTGGAAATATCTGAAGATTTGTATGAAATACCCAAACAGCTAGGTAAAGGTTATAAGCGAACTATTGAAATACGTCCCGAACTTTCGCTGTATATTTTTGACGAAGAATATCATCGCGATATATCGGTTCAAATCCCAGTTAATCACCACCCACTGCAATTTGGTGCTTTAGCTTCGGGAATGTATACAGATACTTACGGACGAGTTGGGGGAGGAAATACATTTATTGCTGGTGCTGGGATTCAACGTAAATTGGATATATTTTATCGTCAATCTCAAAGGGTAATAGGTATTTATATAGAAATGACACCGGAGTATTTAGAAAATTTGGTTCCTGGAAGTAATGGAGAAACAGCACCGGAATTGAAATTTCTGAATAAAGGTAACGATTGGCAAACATTAATTTATCCTCAAACAACTCCAGCGATTCAGGGAGTAGTACAGCAAATTATTGATTGTCCCTATCAAGGAATAACCAAACGCATGTATTTACAGGCTAAGATACTCGAATTAATAGCTCTACAGCTCGCTCCTTTCTTAGCGGAACAAGGAAAACAACAAGCATCAGTACGACTCAAAGCAGCAACTATTACCCGAATTCATAGCGCTAGGGAAATTTTACTTTCTAGTTTAGAAAATCCACCATCATTATTAGAATTAGCGCAGATGGTAGGAGTTAGTCAAACTACTCTCAAACGAGGATTTAAAGAACTTTTTGGGACAACCGTATTTGGCTATCTTACAGATAAACGTATGATACAAGCAGAAAAGCTATTGCGACAAAACAACAGTAGCGTTGCAGAGGTTGCTAATTTAGTTGGTTATTCCCACCTGGGACATTTTTCTACTGCTTTTAAAAAAAGGTATGGTATTACACCAAGTCAATGTTTTTTAGGTAAAAAAGTCTTTTCGGGATAATAAAAGCTTTTTTGGATAGACTTACTCGCTGCAACTTCTTTATACTTAGCTCTACTAAAGTTAATAATATTTCTCAATTATTGTTTGCTTCTTTCCGAGAGTGCGGAAGTATATATATTAGATTTAAAGGAGCCATTTTATGCAGCGGTGGTGTTTATCCGTTAGCGTTCGTCTATGGATTTTAATCAGCTTTTCAGGATATTTAAGTATTATTACGGTTCTACCGGGATTCGCTAAAGAAAAATCTAACTATCAAAATAATAAAGCGCGGTTAATTACATCCTTACGCAACCGTCAGCAGAAAAGCGCTAAAATTCCTCAAATCAGCGAGATTGAATTTCCTTCTAAAAGCGCTCGAATGTTGGTACAAACACCAAATAATTCATCTAATAAAACAGAACAAAATAGTAAAACCATATCAATTACTGGAGTAAAAGCCAACCCTACAGAAAAAGGATTGGAAATAATATTACAAACAACTCAAGCAAGACAATTACAAGTAATTAATCGCAGTAGTGATAATAATTTTATAGCAGATATTCCCAACGCTCAATTAAAGCTAACTTCTGGAGATACATTCAAATTTAATTCCGAAAAACCTTTAGAGGGAATTACTGAAATAACGGTAATTAATTTAAATGCAAATACTGTTAGAATAACCGCAACAGGTGAAACAGCATTACCGAAAGTTGAATTATTTGATAGCGGACAGGGTTTAATTTTTGGATTAGCTCCTACGACAAGTACAGCACAGAAACCTCAGAACAAACCAGAAGAAAGACAACAATCTGTAACTGAAGCTCCATCAAAAAAACCAACTCAACAAGATGAAACAATTGAATTGTTTGTGACTGGTGAGCGAGATGGATATGTAGTTCCAAATGCTACTACCGCAACTCGTACAGATACCCCGTTAAAAGATATTCCCCAATCAATTCAAGTAGTTCCAAAACAGATATTGGAAGATAGGAGCGCAACAGAACTCAGGGATGCATTGGAAACTGTAGGAGGAATCAGTTCAGCAGGTGGAAGAGGAACGGGTAGCTTTGGAGAAACCTTTAAAATTCGGGGTTTCGATATTAATGGTAATGCACTTTTGCGAGATGGTATCCCCTTTTTCTCTCAAGGAACCCTAGGTACCAATGATATTGAAAGACTTGAGGTTCTCAAAGGTCCAGCTTCGGTGCTATTCGGTTCGGGAGAACCCGGTGGAGTTATCAATTTGGTTTCTAAACAACCTTTGTTTGAACCAAAATATTCTACCTCCTTTACAGTGGGAAGTTTTGATAATTATCAAGGAGCTATCGATTTATCTGCACCCTTGAATGATTCAAAAACAGTCCGGTATCGCTTGAATGTAGACTACGAAAACTATGGCAGTTTCAGGGACTTTGTAGACGGGGAGCGCTTTTCTATTTCTCCCACAATCACCTGGGATATTAGTCCAAACACCTCCTTAAACCTCTATGGTCAATATACTAACGAACGTGAAACCTTAGATGATGGACTTCCCGAAACCAGTGATGGTGTAGTTGATATTCCCCGGAGTCGGTTTTTGAATGAAGATTTTGGCGAATTTGAGCAGGACCAATTTAATATCGGCTATACCCTGAATCATCGATTTAACGAAGATTGGTCAGTCAGACATGCTTTGCAATACTTAGAATATGATGCTCTAAAACTTTATCCATTTTTTGATACTTTTGACGAAGTAACGGGAGAGCTTTCTCGTATAGAATATGTTGCTGATGAAAGTTATCAGAGATTTTTCACCAATGTGGAAGGAATTGGTAAATTTAATACAGGCTCAATTAAACATCAAATAGTAGCTGGTGTTGAATATCGTCGTAACACTGAAGATCCAAGTTTTCAGTTTAGTAATACCTATCCTTCAATTAATGTTTTCAATCCAGTTTATACTCGGACACCTTACGAAATTGCACCAGAATTTTTTCGGGATGATAGGATTACAGGTATAGGCATTTATCTACAAGACCAAATTGATTTACTACCCAATTTGAAAGTATTAGCAGGTGTTCGTTACGATAATTTTGACCAATTTCGTACTACCCAAAATTTAGGCGAAGAAAGACAAGAGTTTGAGCAAACAGACAGTGCTTGGTCGCCAAGATTTGGCATTGTTTACCAACCAATCGAACCACTTTCACTTTATGCGTCCTATACACGCTCTTTTAGTCCATCTTTTGGTGCAAATCGTAACAATGGTCAGCCATTCGAGCCAGAAACCGGACGACAATTTGAAGTCGGAGCTAAGGCAGATTTATCCGATAAACTCAGCCTTACTCTAGCAGCTTTTGATATTCGCAAACAAAACGTAAGTACAACCGACCCCGATAATATTGCTTTTTCCATCCAAACTGGAGAACAAACTAGTCGTGGAATTGAACTCAATTTGGCAGGAGAAGTTTCACCAGGGTTAAAGATGACAGCATCCTACACTTACCTTGATGCTTTTGTGAGTAAAGACACCGATTTTGAAGGGAATCGTCTTCCCGACGTACCCGAAAATCAATTCAGCTTATGGACAACTTACGAAATCCAGAAAGGTAATCTTGCAGGATTAGGGTTTGGTTTGGGACTTTATTACGTCGGGGAACGTCAACGAGATTTAGATAATAGTTATGAGCTTCCAAGTTACTTCCGTACCGATGCAGCTTTATTCTACAAGAGAAACAATTGGCGTGCCCAATTAAATATCGAAAACCTGTTTGATATAGATTATTTCCGTTCTGCGAATTATAGTTTCGTCGGAGGTGGAGTTAATCCTGGAAAACCATTTGCAGTTACCGCATCCTTTGCGATTGATTTTTAATTTGTCAAACTTAGCATCAGAATGTTTAAAAAAATTAATGCTTTAGTTTTGTTGTTTGTGTCTGGTATTTTAATCTTTTTAATGATATCGGCTTGCAACAGCAAAACTTTTACTCCAAATAAGATTGATAGCTCTTCTACCGATAACTGTCGTGTCATCAAACAAGCAATGGGGAAAACCTGCGTACCTGATAACCCAAAAAGATTAGCCGTTTTAGATTTAAACTCGGCAAGTGATGCGCTTGTGCTGGAAATTACTCCTGCTGGGATAACAACTTTTTCTGATAATTCCGTTGATGGATTACCAGTTTATTTAAAAGATAAATTACAGGGTATACCAAAATTAGGACAAGTATCTCAACCTAATATAGAAAGTATTGTATCGCTGAAGCCCGATTTAATCATAGGCTCAAAAAAATTTCACGAGTCAATTTATCCTTTACTTTCCAAGATTGCTCCTACAATTCTAGAATCACAAAGCTTTCTTAAATGGCGAGAACGCTTTAATTTCATTGCTGAAGTATTAGACAAACAAACAGCGGCTCAGAAAGCTTGGTCTCAATACTATCAACGCATGGAAGAATTAAAAATAGCTTTGGGTAATTCATACAAAAACAAAAATATTTCCGTTGTTGAATTTTGTTGTGATGGTATATTTTTGATTAAAAGTGATTCTCCTATCAGTTCGATTTTGAGAGATGCAGGTTTACAATTTCAAGAAGCTTTATACGATAATCCCTATGAATATCTACAGATATCAGAAGAGGAACTTGATAAAATAAGCGGCGATATTTTATTTGTGACTAGTTTTAGTGATAGTAAACCTTACATTGAAAGGCTTGAGAAAAAACCACTTTGGCAAAAAATAAAAGCTGTACAACAGAATAAAGTCTATTTTGTAGATGGGGAAACTTGGCGAGGATTCGATTTACTTGCTGCGAATGCTGTTATTGATGATTTGTTTAAATATCTCGTTAATGCACCTTAATCTCAAATTATGTAATTCTAGCAGTTTTAATTAAGTTTATTCATCAAGCTCGGATTCCTCGATACTTTTACAAATTCATGTCATTGCAGTCCTACCATTTGGCATAAGTATAATTATTTCGGATGTTTTCATCTTTGCTCAGTAGTATATTGTTACTTACTTGAGCATTTGCCGTAATAATCCGGTCAAAAGGGTCGCGAGTCCAATTAATAGCCAAAGAAACGCTAATAATCTGGTTAAAGCTTTTATTGCATATTTGTAAGTCAATCTGCTCGGATAGTTCAGTAATAATCGTATCCGGTTGATGTGTAATGCGCTTTATTTCATATAAATACTGTAACTCTAATCGAACAATCGCCGATATATAAATTTCATTATCATTAATTAAACTTTTAGCAAGTTCACTTAATTTATCTGTCAAACCAGAATAGAGCCATACAACGACATGAGTATCAAGGTAAATCAATATTAATCTCCTGCTCCCAACTTATATTAACTAAATCATCGGGATTTCCTTGAATAACATCTGGCTTAAAAATCAAGTTTTTAAGCTTATCATTTTTTTCCACAGGAACAATTTTTAATAATTTACCATTTTTATTAATTTCTATTGGGATACCTGTTTCTAGTACCTCATCCAATAGAAGTTCAATGTTATTACTCAATTCCGTTAATGTAATCTTTTTCATCGGTTACTCTTGACATTTATTGGATAGAAATTTAGCTTTTCGGATAGACTTATTTATCTCGCAGTTGCTTAAATGCTTTGTCTAAAGACATACCTTTACCAAGCTCGAATTCCTCGATACTTTTGCGAATTACTGCGCTTGTCTCTAAAAGTTCCAGTCTATCAAGCAGTTCTTGATAGCTTTCGGCATCTTGAACAACCACAGATGCTTTACCATTAACGGTGAGAACAATAGGTTCTTTGCTTCCCCGGAGCTTCTCCAAAAACGCTTTTGCACCGCGTTGAAATTCCGAGAGCGGATAAATATTACGAAGACTTAGAGTCATATTTTCATAAAATAAACTGATAATTTCATGTTAATTATTTGAAGTTGTATTGTCAAAAATATTTTAAGCTTTTAAATTGTTTGTTTTTACCAAACTGGTTTAATTCGCCTAAAGTCGGGAGTTAAGCTGAGATACTTCCCTTTTTAATTGAGAAATATGGCATTGTGTTGAAATATATAGGAGTACAGCGCCCATCTTCACAAATAGGAGATTTTATTTACACCAAGAAGCTTTCGCCAGAAAGTTTACCAGAAATTGATGGCGATGTTCTGTTCTTTGTTACTTGGAAAAAACAAGGAGATAAAGAGGCTTTCGAGAAATTGCAAAAAAATCCTTTGTGGAACAAACTTAAAGTTGTTCAAAATAATCGGGTTTATCTAGTGGATTCGGATCATTGGTATAGAGACCATAGTATTTGAGGATTTAATACATTAATTGATGATTTATTTAAACATTTCGTTAATTCTCCTCAAAATAATAGCTAAATGCATGAATAAATTTATGCAGCAATTTATGATTTCATTGTCTGAATCCACTTTTACTAATCATGAATAAAAAAGGAACCGTCCCTTTGTATAAGGCAGATGATTGGGATTACTTCACTCCGAAGAGGCTGCGTTAGCTGTAGCAAAGCTGAACGTAATCACAACTGTTTAAGCGGGAAGAGAGTAAATGCGTTTGGGGCGCAAAATATATTGAGAAATATTTGCATTCCACTTAAGCTAATTGACAATAATTAGTTTTAAGATTCAGCTTCAAAGCTGGTGCAAGAGAATTATGAAATCATTTACGCTACTTAATTATCTGATATTCGTAAGCATAATTTCGCTGTTTGGCTTTCAATCTAGTAAGGTTCTAGGTAAAGAAAATTCTCATCAAGGTGATAAAACAATTATTTCTCAAACAGCAGTAGATTTACTAGCTCAAAATAATAATATATCAATTGTCAAAATTACTGGCGTAAAAATAAATTCTACGGATAAGGGAATTGAGGTAATTTTAGAAACTGCAAATGCTAGAATTTTGCAACCTGTAGGTAAAAGTCAGGGAAATAGTTTAATTGCTGATATTCCGAATGCGGTATTGACTTTATCCGATGGAAAGGATTTTAATATTGAGAATCCAGTTGAGGGGATTGTTTCTGTCAGCCTAACTCAGGTTGATGAGAACAATATCCGGTTGACGGTGATGGGTAAATCTGGGGTACCAAAAGTTGAATTGTTTGATAGTAAACAAGCTTTGATTTTTTCACTGACACCAACTTTATCAGCAGCGCAACAACCCACAGAAAAACCAGAAACAACTTCCTCTGAATCAACACAGCAAACCACTGATGAAACTCAGTCAAAACCGTCAACAACAGCAGAAGATGCAGCGATTGAATTGATTGTGACAGGGGAACGAGATAGTTATACCGTACCAAATGCAACTACTGGAACAAGGACAGATACTCCCCTACGAGATATTCCCCAGTCGATTCAGGTAATTCCCAGAAAGATTATTGAAGAGCAACAGGTGATTGAACTAAATGACGCTCTACGGAATATTAGTGGTGTTGTTTCTGGTTCCAACGACCAACGAGGACAAAGATTTTTTATCCGGGGATTTGATTCTGCATCTACTTTAAGGGATGGATTTAGATTAACTGCTGGTGATACTGGTAATACTGGTTTTCCAGAATTATCTAATGTTGAGCGTGTTGAAGTATTAAAAGGTCCGGCCGCTCTTTTATATGGCTTCCTTGAACCGGGAGGTGTAATTAACTTAGTTAGTAAAAAACCTTTATCCGAACCATATTACGATGTCGGTTTTCGGGTTGGTAATCGAGGTTTGATAGAGCCTAGTATTGATATTTCCGGCCCTTTGACTAATGACAAACGAGTGCTTTATCGGCTGAATGCACTATACCGGACGGAGGACTATTTCCGTGATTTTGATGTTCCCATCGAAAGATTATTTATTGCACCTACTGTTGACTGGAAAATTAGCGATCGCACTGATTTAAGTTTGAATCTAGAATATACGGATGACAAGCGTCCAGCCGACTTTGGGGGTATTCCAGTGATTGGAGATAGAGTAGCAGATATCCCCTTTGACCGGATTACAGGAGAACCTGATGATGATGCGAGAAATGAATCCCTACGAGTGGGTTATAAGTTAGAGCATCGCTTTAGTGATGAGTGGAAATTACGCAATAATTTTAGTTTTTATGACTTTAATCCGGAGTTTGTCGCTAACACAGGACCAGTTTCACCTCGTTTCTTTGACGAAACCACTGGCGATCTCAATCGTATTTACATTCAGAACGCTCAGCCAACTCAAAGTATAGAACTGCAAACCAATGTTGTAGGCAAATTCTCTACCGGTTCGCTCAAGCATACACTCTTAGCTGGATTTGACCTTAACCGACAGACAATTGATACTTTTCGTCGCTTGGATTTTTCACCCCAACCGGTCTTTAATATCTTTAATCCTGTATACGGATTAGTTTCACGACCAGATAATTTTAATGACCCACTCCCGAAAACTAATGAATTCCAAACCGATTCTTTAGGAGTATATCTCCAAGACCAAATCAAATTGGGGGATAAATTCAATATTTTAGCTGGTATTCGTTATGATACCTTTCGACAAGAAAACGAGAATTTAGAGAGTGGTAGTAATTCCATTCAAAATAAAGATGGTTTGAGTCCCAGGATTGGATTTGTTTATCAGCCCACCAAAGAGCTTTCTTTATATACCAGTTACAGTACTTCATTTGCGCCCAACTCAGGTGAAACAAGGGATGGAAATATTTTAGAACCCGAACGTAGCGAACAGTTTGAAATTGGTACTAGGGCTGAATTATTAAATGGTGGATTAGTTGCGAATTTAGCAGTTTTTGATATTAGGAAGAGAAACGTTTCTAATCCCGACCCTACTGCTCTTCCTGGGGAGAATTTTGTGGTTGCTGTTGGGGAACAACGCAGCCGTGGGATTGAACTGGATTTGATTGGTAGAATATCACCGGCTTGGAATGTGGTTGCGAACTATGCCTATACTGATGCTGATATTACTAAGGATAATTCTTCTATTCAAGGGAATCGATTATTTGGTGTTCCCGAACATAACTTTAATTTGTGGACAAACTATCAAATTCAAACAGGGTCGTTAAAAGGATTGGGTTTTAGTCTTGGGTTTAATTTTATCGATGATAGATTTGGGGACAATGAGAATAGCTTTGTCTTAGAAAACTATTTTCTTACCAATGCAGCTATTTCTTACAAGCGCGACAACTGGGAAGCAGCATTGAATTTCCGCAACCTATTTGATGTGCAATATATAGATAGTTCAGAAGGTAGTAGATTCATTGAAAATAGACCGGGTGCGGGTTTTACCGTAATTGGTTCTTTATCAGTTAAATTTTAACCGAAATAGGGCTTTGTGCCCTATATTTGGGGTTAAGGTTTTACAGTCATTGGTTCGCTATCGGTGAAGTTTTAAGGAGAGATTGAAATAATGTTAATAGTCAAGCAAAAGGTAGTGAGGTTAATAAATTTAAGTCTTATAACTGCTCTTTTAATTTGTGGTTGTAATAATACTAGCAATAACCAAATTAGTAAAAATAAAATTACTACCCCTTCCTCACAATCAAATTCAACAGCAAACTGTCAAAAAATCAAACATGATTTTGGTGAAACCGAAGTTTGTTCTCAACCTCAAAAGGTTGTTGTTCTTAGTCCCCATACTTTGGATTTATTGCTGTCCTTAGACGTTCAACCTGCGGGATATGCTGCTCCGATTAACCTACATCGTGAAGAAAAATATAATAATCCCGCTGAACAAATTCCTTACTTAGGAACCCAGGTAACTACTAAACCAATTAATCTTGGTACCGGGAGTAAACCCTCTTTAGAAAGATTAACAGCACTCAAACCCGATTTAATTATTGGAGATGCAGGTAGTAGAAACTATTATTCTGTTTTATCCAAGATAGCTCCAACTTTACTATGGAACAATCGCACCGAAGCAGGAAAATGGCAAGAAAATATTCAGAAAATAGCCAAAGCACTTGGAAGAGAACAACAAGCTCAACAAGAGATTGATAACTATGAAAAACAAATAGCTGCTACTCGGACCGAATTAGCTCCTGTTGTTGCTAAATATCCCAAGCTGCTGGTATTAGGAACAGACAATTTACAAAAGAATATTTCTATAGTTAATCCAAATAGTTATTTAGGTGAAATTTTACAAGGGATTGGCTTTGAATTAGTCTCTTTACCTTCGTTGAAAAATGATAGTAAACCTTTAATTCCGATTTCCATTGAAACTTTACCAAAATTGAATCAAGCAGATACCATTATTGTTATGGGATATAACTTGAACTTTGGGAAAGAACTGAAATCGGGAGCAAATAAACAATTCAATCAGGACATCGAAAATAATCAATCGCAACCAGCAAAAAAAGCTTGGAAAGAAAACGCAATAGCGCAATCTCTGACTGCTAGTAAAGAAAACCGCGCTTACTTTGCTACTTACTACCGTTGGAATGGTTTAAATGGACCAAATGGAGCAGAGCTTATCATCGAACAACTACGCGAGTTTTTCCTATCTAAAAATACCAGTAATGAAACGCCATAATTAAAAATAAAACTCGAATAAATCTAAAAATGCGTACCTTCCTCATGATTTGGATTGGTCAACTTGCTTCCCTGCTAGGTTCGGAAATGACTAACTTTGCTCTAACAATTTGGGCTTGGGAAGTCACCGAACAAGCAACTCCTTTATCATTAATCCTATTTTTTACTCAAACTCCGAGAATAATTGCTGCTTTATTTGCTGGGGTATTAGTTGATAGGATGAACCGCAAAAAGTTAATGATATTAGGTGATTTAATTGCCGGATTTTCTACTATTGCCATATTAATCTTATATTTAACTAAGAATTTACAGATTTGGCATTTATATCTCAGTGCTGCTGTCAACGGATTATTTGGTTATCTCCAAACTTTAGCCTATTCCGCTTCACTATCTTTAATCGTCCCCAAACAGCATTATTCCCGAGCTACAGCTTTAAACGGAATTCAGATGTCTGGTTCTTACATTCTTGCTCCAGCTTTAGCTGGTTTTTTCTATACTTTAATGGGATTAGCCGGTATTTTAGCCATAGATATTTTTACCTTTATAATTGCAATTTCAACTCTTATTTTTATCAATATTCCCCAACCTAAAAACAACGAAGTTAGGCACAGAAATATAAAATCTCAATGGCAAGAATTAACATTTGGTTTCCGCTATTTATTTAGATATCCTCCATTGATTGCAATTTTAATATTTTGGCTTGGTAATAACTTAATTGATGGGATGAATTTCGCTATTCTGACCGCAATGATTTTAGCTCGTAGTAATAACGATTCAACTATATTAAGTACCCTATTAACTACTTTTGGTATTGGTGGTTTACTCGGTGGTGTAACTATCAGCATTTGGGGTGGTTCAAAACGTAAAATTCATGGTTTATTAACGGGAAGTGCTATTTGGAAGCTGGGTTTGCTTACTCTATCCCTAGCGCTAGAGATTCGTTTTAAAATGATTGCTGCTTTTGTCAGTGGTTTCTCTTCCCCATTCCCTAGTAGCTCCAATCAAGCTATCTGGTTATCCAAAGTAGAACCCGATATCCAAGGACGAGTTTTTGCAGCTCGCTTTCTCATCGCTCAAATTCCCACGTCATTAGGAGCAGCGATAGCGGGTTTGTTAGCCGATCATTTCTTTGAACCAGCTATGAAAACAGGTGGTATATTAGCCCCTATATTCGGTAATATTTTCGGTACTCAAACCGGTGCTGGAATGGCTCTGATGATATCGATATTATCTATCTGTGGAGCATTGATTGCATTCTTTGGATATGCGTTTCCTTTGCTTAGGGATGTGGAGAAGACTATACCGGATTGGAACGTTAAATAACTATAGCGGTTTTCATTTGGATAGAATACAGATTGACCTCACCCCCTTCCCCTTAGAAACCGCTGGTACGGATTACACCATGCAAAACTCGATAGTTTATTTCGGTGGTATTTTTACAGTAGCAATGAGCGGTATTCTAGCCAAAGCAATTGGTTATCCCGGAGTATTCGCAATTAGTATTATGATTTCCATTATTGGTTTATTATTAATTGTCAAAGTATACAAAGAAACCAATCATCCTCAAATAGAAACCTAAAATTACGACTCATCAAAACTAATTGATTTTGAAGGTTTTCGCGCTTACTATTCAGAACTCCAGAATAACTCCAAAGTCTTATATAGCATCACTTAAGACTTCCAAAAAAAGTTGTTCTATAGAGAATATACTAATGACATGGTGTTGCCGCTACAAGCACCACCTTGTAACCATAATAAATTAGCCATCTATCATTAATATGAAAGTTTTTAAGCTTTGACCTTTAAACTTGAAGCTTTCAGCTATTCTCTCTCTTTTTAATATCAATCAGTTTTGTATTTCGCTGTTCCTATGTTTACATAAATTTTTATTGTCTATTGCCACATTTTTTTATTAACGTTTAGATACTAGTATTTTGCAATACTTTTGTAATTAGTAAATACAATAGAGTATTTAAATATTTTGATTATTTTTACTCGAAGCTAATATTATGAAAAATGTACTAAATCTATAATAAAAAGCTATTTTTTCATGAAATAATGCTTTTACATAGATTAAAACGCATATTATTGAATTAAAGCAATGACAGATTGACGTTATCTAATTAACCATTAATATTTTGCTAATTATCAATAATAAATATAAATATACGATTTAAAAAAGGTTCAAATTTTTCTTGTTTTTATTCCTTTGTTGGGAATATAATATAATTAATCGGGTAATAAATTTTGGAAAAATCATTTCAAATTGCCGTAACAAGGTTATCTACCATCCAAGCTTACAGATTTTTCTGTTTAATACATTATTGTATTGAAAGATTGAAGTAAGACTCATAAATAGATGCAGCATATAAGCGTCTATATGTAGTCCATTTCAGGATATAGATGGTAATGAAAAATAGCATCACGGATTCTGCAGTAAAAGCAGCGATGGAAGCAATTGCGAACACAACCGCTACAGTACAAGAAAAAATAGAGATGCTGATTGAGGTAGCACAAGGTTTTGTCAAAAAGCCTAAAACTGCTCGGGATTTGTATAATGCTATTTTTCTGTACGATAAAGCTCAAGAGCTATGTAGTGATGATTTTCCCCTGCATCAAGCTCGTGCCAAAGTTGGTAAAGGTAGTGCATTACAAGCTGTTCGGGAAGAAAATGTAGAGTTGCTTTTACAAGCAAAAACCGCATACGAAGAAGCGCTACCGATACTGCAAGAATCGGGTTCGCAAGAAGAGACAGCAGAAGCACGGATGAACCTGGGTTTGGTGCTGCAATCATTAGCATCGTCTAACATGGCTCGGATGACCGATAGCATTCAGCTGTATCAGGAAGCATTACAGGTTTTCAATGCGGATAACTATCCACAAGAATATGCAATATTACACAACAATATTGCGATTGCTTATCTCTCAATGTCTTCCGGTTCCCAACAGCAATATTTATTTGAAGGCTTAGCGGTACAGTCATTCGAGGTAGCTTTGAGACGGATTAACCTGATAGAACATCCGAGAGAATATGCAATGTTGCAGAACAATTTAGGAAATGCATTGCAATATTTACCCTCTTCCCATCCCTTCGAGAACAATTCACGAGCTGTAATAGCTTATGACGAAGCGTTGAAAGTGCGTAATCACAGAGATACTCCTATCGAATACGCTAACACCATAGCCAATAAAGCCAATGCTTTGATGAACTTACCAGATAAACTGCGACGACCAGAAGCGGGTAATCAGCAAAATATTTTAAAAGCTCGCGATTATTATCAACAAGCTTTAGAAATATTTTCTCAACATGGACAGACTGGACAAGCGGAAGCTGTATCTCAGGTGTTGGAAGAATTGGAAGAGGTTAAAGGTTAAAGGTCGAAGTGCTATTGGTTGCTATTCGCATTGATTAGTAATTGAAAAAATAATTGGCTTGTATCGGTGTTTTCTAAAAATTCAAAATCTAAAATCTAAAATCTAAAATGGCTGATATTTTAACGAATTACGACTTAAGTGGAATGATGAACACCTTCATGGCTGGTGAGTTAAGTTTACTCACGGGTTTTATATGGTTTGTTGTCGCAACAGTTGTATCAATGATTGGTGGTGCTGTTGGTGGAATGCTGTTAGCAGGAGAGGAATTAGGATATAATTTTGCTGCTATTTTAGGTGGATTATTTGGACCTGCTGGAGTTATTCCCGGTGCAATTTTAGGACTAATAGTATTGAATTTACTGAGTAATTTATAGGAGCAATTATGTTAGAAATAGGTTGGTTTTCCGCAAAACTATTTTTCAAGGGAAAGCTAATGCGGGACACGATGTACTTCGTCAAACAAACCGCAATTGGTATTGGTATCACTTTCGGAATCATGTTTTTACTAGCACAAACAACAATCCCTTTTTGGGTACCAGTGGTGTTATCTAGCTTTGTTGGTGGTGTATTTATGCCATTTTTACTCAAAGATTTGAAAATGAAGTAGGTTGTTGTTTGTTAGTGGTTAGTTGTTAGTGGCTATTAATTATTCTACTAATACTTTTTTTATGCTTACAAATATATAAAATACAGTTTTTTGGTCTAATTATCTTTTAATTATATAGCTTTAGTAAATAATAAATGATAAACCTATTTTTACCAACCATCAACTATCGGCTATCTACTAACAACTAACAACCATCAACTATCCACTAACTCTTAAATAATGAAAAAAATAGAAGAATTAGTAGAGGAGATTAATCGTTTTGAAGCAATTATTTCAGAATGGGATGAAAGTCAGCGATGTGTTGCAGAAGGTTTAAAGCGAGCAATTGAGGATTTGCATAAAGAAGCTTTAACTAGAATGATAAAAAGCTTCAAGCAAGATTCAATGTCGGCTTTAAAAAATGCTGTTAGAGATGAGGTTGTGTATGGATTGCTTGTGTATCATGAATTAGTAAAGCCACCAATACCAACTTTAGAAAAACGGATTGAAACCGCTCTCGATGCAATTCGTCCTAGTTTACAAAATCATTCCGGTGATGTGGAATTCGTAGGAGTAAATAAATCAGATACGGTAGAAATTAAGTTAATTGGAACTTGTGGTAATTGTCCTTCCTCAACTTTGACTTTATCACAATTAGTAGAAACAGCAATTAAGGAATATTGTCCGGAAATAAAATACGTTAAAGCGGTTAAATAAATTTAATATTAAAGATTTTTAGTTAGGAATTTAAGTTTGAAACATATCAAAACAAAATGCTATTAAATATAAATGTCAAAAATATTTAAGACAAATGCAGAAATTATTTTAGGAAAAATTATCAAACCAAATGAATTAACAGTACCTTTAGTCCCAAGTAATATAGAAATGTTTGGGCCTCGTGCTGCTTGTTTAATTTCAGAAACAGGTCCTTTGTGGGTGTCGGATACAGGACATCATCGATTATTAGGATGGCAGAATTTACCTTCTTACGATAGTCAACCTGCTGATTGGGTAATTGGACAACCTGACTTTAATTCTGAAGGACAAAACGCTAAAGGTAAAGTAGGAGAAAACAGTTTCAATGTTCCTACTGGAATCTGTAGTTGTGGTGAAGGATTAGCTGTTGCTGATGCTTGGAATCACCGAATTTTGATTTGGAAAAATTTACCTGAAGATAATAATGTTCCAGCGGATTTAGTATTAGGACAAGCTAATTTTAATGGGAATCAACCTAATCGTGGGAATTCAAATGCTGCTGCAAATACTTTGAATTGGTGTTACGGTATTTTCTATTATCAAGGAAAGCTATTTGTAGCCGATACGGGAAATCGTCGTGTGTTAATTTGGAATCAGCTACCACAAGAAAACGGACAACCAGCAGATATTGTTTTAGGACAACCCGATAGGTCATCTCGCGATGAAAATAGTGGTAATAGTCCAACTGCTTTTAGTATGAGATGGTGTCACGATATTACTATTTGGGATAATAATTTAGTTGTCACCGATGCGGGTAATAATCGGGTAATGATTTGGTCGGGAATACCCACGGAAAATAATAGTCCTTGTACGGTGGTTTTGGGACAGAAAAGTTTTGATTTAGTAGAGATAAATCGAGGAGTTTATTTTCCTAAAGCTAATAGTTTAAGTATGCCTTATGGTGTTGCTGCGACTCAAGATTGGTTATTAGTTACCGATACAGCTAATTCTCGATTATTAGCATGGAAAAAACCAAAATCAATTTTATCATTACAAGATGCTGATGCTGATTTAGTCATTGGACAAAATAATTTTCATAGTAAAGGAGAAAATCGCGATTATGGATTACCAACCCGCGATAGTTTAAATTGGTCTTATGGAATTAACGTACATCAGAATACAGCAGTTATCGCTGATTCTGGAAATAATAGAATATTATTGTGGAAAATTAATTAATTATAAATATCACTTTAGTAGTAAGGACTTTAGTCTTGATATTGAGAGCATTAAAATGCTTACTACAAACAAAATTATCTATGTATACTGAAGAAATTAGAATTAACGGTACGGTTCAAGGAGTTGGTTTTCGTCCTACAGTTTACCGTATTGCTAAGGATTTAAATTTAAAGGGTGATGTTTGTAATGACGGTGAAGGTGTATTAATTAGAGTATGTGGTAGTCAGGAATCTATAGAAGAATTTATTCAAAGAATACAGTTAGAATCTCCGAAGTTAGCAAATATAAATCAGTTAAAAAGAATTGTTTGTCAACAGGATTTTAATTTTAAGAATTTTATAAATGATTTTATAATTTCTGATAGTATTAATACCAAAATAAAAACACAGATTGTCCCCGATGCTGCGACTTGTGAAGATTGTAAACAAGAAATTTTCAATCCTTTAAGTCGCTATTATCGTTACCCTTTCACAAACTGTACTCATTGCGGTCCAAGACTTAGTATTATAAACAGCATTCCTTACGACCGTCACAATACGAGCATGAAGGCTTTTACGATGTGTTCGGAATGCAGCAGTGAATACGCAGATATCGAAAATCGTCGCTTTCACGCACAACCAGTAGCTTGCTATACTTGCGGACCTCAAGCATGGTTGGAACGTGCTGACGGAAAACCCGTTACAGCTTCGATGTTTTCGATGTTAGATGATGTCGATGCTGTTTGTACTTTATTACAAAAAGGTGAAATAGTCGCCATTAAAGGTTTGGGAGGATTCCATCTCGCTTGTGACGCTACCAATCAAGCAGCAGTAGAAAAACTCCGTCAAAGAAAGCAGCGCTTTGACAAACCTTTTGCTCTGATGGCTAGAGATATAGAGGTAATCCAGAAATACTGTAAACCAACATCCTTTGAAATAGAACTACTCCAAAGCACAATAGCACCAATTGTTTTAATTAAAATTAATTCCCCCCCTCTCCCCCTCTCCCCCTCCCCCCCTCCTCTTTCCCCCTCAATAGCACCAGGACAAAATACTTTGGGGTTCATGTTACCTTATACTGCTTTGCATCATTTATTTATGAGGAGAATGAATCGTCCCATAGTATTAACTAGCGGTAATATTTCGGATGAACCACAATGTATTGATAATCAGGAAGCAAAAGAAAGATTAAGCAAAATAGCTGATTATTTTCTATTTCATAATAGAGACATTATTAACCGAGTTGATGATTCGGTAGTGAGAGCGATTGGGGATAAGTTACAAATAGTTCGTAGAGCAAGAGGATACACTCCAGCACCAATAAATTTACCGTCAGGGTTTGAAAATATTCCACAAATTTTAGCAATGGGTAGCGAGTTAAAAAATACCTTTTGTTTATTGCGAGATGGAAAAGCAATTTTATCGCAGCATTTGGGAGATTTAGAAAAAGCTACGGTATTTACAAGCTATCAAGATACATTGAATTTATATTTAAATTTGTTTGAGCATCAGCCAGAAGCTGTAGCTGTAGATAAACATCCAGAATATTTATCAACTAAATTGGGAAAAGAATTAGCATCTGTAAATAAAATTAAAATATATAATATACAGCACCATCATGCTCATATTGCAGCATGTATGGCTGAAAATAAATTATCTATCAATACAGAATCAGTTTTAGGTATTGCATTAGACGGTTTAGGTTTCGGTGAAGATAATACTCTTTGGGGAGGAGAATTTTTATTAGCCGATTATCGTCAATTTACGAAACTGGCTACAATTAAACCCGTTCATTTAATTGGTGGAGAGCAAGCAACTTATCAACCCTGGCGAAATACTTATGCTCAACTGATATCAGCATTTAATTGGTCGGAAATTAAAGACAATTATCAAGACTTAGATATTTTTAAATACTTAGAGAAAAAACCACTTAAGATTCTGAATGAATTCATAGAAAAATATTTAAATACACCCTATTCTTCATCTACAGGAAGATTATTTGATGCAGTGGCAGCAGCCATCGGAATTTGCCGAGAACAATGTAGCTACGAAGGACAAGCAGCAATTGAAATGGAAGCATTAATAAACCCAAATCAATTAAATCAACGTAAAGAAACACTAAATTATCCTTTTAAAATTAACTTTTTAGATAGCATTTATTGTATAGACCCACAACCCATGTGGAAAGCACTGTTTGACGACTTACAGCAGAAAACATCCGTAAAAATCATCGCTGAAAAATTTCACCAGGGATTTGCGATCGCAATTGTCGAAACAGTAAATACACTCCGTCAACAACACCCATTCAACCACGTAGCTCTCACCGGAGGAGTATTTCAAAATCGTATCCTTCTAGAACAAGTAACCAACCGTTTACAAAAATCAGGAATCAAAGTAATCACCCACAGTTTAGTTCCCTGTAACGATGGTGGATTATCCCTCGGACAAGCTGTAATTGCAGCAGCGAGATATTTAGAAGAGAGGGGATGGGGAGACAAGGGGATGGGGAGACAAGGAGATGGGGAGACAAGGAGATGGGGAGACAAGGAGAAAGATTGATTGATAAATAAATAGATAAATAATTCGTAGTGGGAGCATCTTGCTCCCTAGCTGCTCTCAATTCTCAATTCCCAATTCCCAATTCTAAATTCTCAATTCTCAATTCCCAATTCCCAATTCTAAATTCTCAATTCTCAATTCTCAATTCTCAATTCTCAATTCCCAATTCCCAATTACCAATTCCCAATTCCCAATTCCCAATTACCAATTCTCAATTCCCAATTCCCAATTCCCAATTACCAATTACCAATTACCAATTACCAATTCCCAATTATTTATTACCAATTAAAAAATGTGTTTAGGAATACCCGGTCAAATAATAGAAATAACTGACATCACAAACAAATTAGCAACAGTTGATGTTAGCGGAGTTAAACGTCAAGTAAATATCGCTTGTATCGTAGACGAAGAACATCCACCCGAATCATGTATTGGAGATTGGGTATTAGTTCATGTCGGTTTCGCAATGAATAGAATTAACGAAAAAGATGCAAAAGAAACACTACAGCTACTTCAAGAAATGGCTGAATTAATGGTTGATTATTAAGAAAAATTATGAGTTATGAGTTAGGAGTTAATAATTAATGTTTAATATTTAATATTTTTCTCTTCCAATTACCAATTACCAACTACCAATTACCAATTCCCTCTTAGATGAAATACGTAGACGAATTCCGCGACATCTATAAAGCTGAAGCTTTAGAATGGCAAATTCAGAAGTTAGGAAATTTATTAAAAAAACCCGTTAAAATCATGGAAGTTTGCGGGGGACATACGCATTCTATCTTTAAATATGGCATAGAAGAACTTTTACCACCTTCAGTTGAATTAATTCACGGTCCCGGTTGTCCTGTGTGTGTAATGCCAAAAGGTAGAATAGATGATGCTATTTCTATTGCTCAAAATCCAGAAGTTATTCTAACAACTTTTGGTGACACAATGCGGGTACCGGGTTCAAAAATCAGTTTGCTGCAAGCTAGAGCTAGTGGTGCTGATATTCGTATGGTTTATTCACCATTAGATTGTTTACAAATTGCTAAAAATAATCCTGAAAAAGAAGTAGTGTTCTTTGCAATTGGTTTTGAAACCACCGCACCAAGTACAGCATTTACAATCCTACAAGCAGCAGCAGAAAATATTAATAATTTTAGTATGTTTTGCAATCACGTTTTAGTGATTCCTGCACTCAAAGCATTACTAGATAACCCCGATTTAAAGTTAGATGGTTTTGTCGGTCCGGGTCATGTAAGTATGGTAATTGGAACAAATCCTTATGAATTTATTTCTCAAGAATATCAGAAACCAATTGTGATTTCTGGATTTGAACCTCTAGATATTTTACAGTCAATTTGGATGCTATTGTGGCAGCTTGTAGAAAACCGCTGCGAAGTAGAAAACCAATATAGTCGTTTAGTACAAGAAAACGGAAATCAACAAGCAATCGCAGCAATAAATAAGGTATTTCAAGTACGAAAAACATTTGCTTGGAGAGGTTTAGACGAAATACCATACTCCGGTTTAAAAATTAATCCCGAATACGCAAAATTCGACGCAGAAGAAAAATTTACCATCCCTAACTTAAAAATACCAGACCATAAAGCCTGTCAATGCGGAGAAATTCTCAAAGGAGTTTTAAAACCTTGGGAATGCAAAGTATTTGGAACAGCTTGTACCCCAGAAAAACCAATTGGTTCCTGCATGGTTTCCTCCGAAGGTGCTTGTGCAGCTTATTATAAATACGGAAAAAAACAGTTATCAGTTAACAGTTAACAGTTATCAAATTACTACAAATTCTCCTTTAACCTTCGACCTTTGACCTCTAACCTTTAACCTTTAACCTTATTATTATGCCATTTATTACTATTCAAATTGCTAAAGGACATTCCATAGAAAAGAAAAGAGAATTAGCCAAAGCGATTACCGACGCAATGGTTTCTACGATGGGTACAAAACCAGAATGGGTCACAATACATATTGATGAATTTGAACGAGATAATTGGTCAGTCGGGGGTACATTACATTCCGATAAACACAAAGGAAGACACGAAGAAAAAGGAGTTTAACAAATCATTCGTTACTAATGTAGAGACGTAGCACTGCTACGTCTCCCAATGTTGAAAATTATATCGATATTTTTGTACAGTAAATATTTAAAATTTATCAAAATAAACGTAAAAAATAAAAAATGCCAACCCCCCCACAAAATAAATTTTTTAAAAACCTCGAAAAAAATCGTTTAAAAAAATCAAAAATAACAGATACTCATATCACTCTCGCTCATGGTAGTGGTGGAAAAGCCATGCGCGATTTAATTGATGATATTTTTATTTCTACTTTTAATAATTATACTCTTTCTCAATTAGAAGACCAAGCCACTTTCAAGTTAGAAAATTTAATCCAGCTTGGAGATAAATTAGCTTTTACAACAGATTCTTATGTTGTAGACCCTTTATTTTTTCCCGGTAGCAACATTGGTGAATTAGCTATTAATGGTACCGTCAATGATTTAGCTGTCGGTGGTGCAAAACCTTTATATTTAACCTGTAGCGTAATTTTAGAAGAAGGTTTATCTGTAGAAACATTACGAAAAATTGCTCAAAGCATGCAAATTGCAGCCCAAAACGCCAACGTCCAAATTGTCACTGGAGATACAAAAGTTGTTCAACGTGGTGCTGTAGATAAACTGTTTATCAACACAACTGGAATTGGTGTGATTCGTCCTGATATTTGTATCTCTGCTAGCAATATAAAATCTGGAGATGCGATAATTATTAATGGTGAAATCGGAAATCACGGTACCGCAATTTTAATTGCTCGTGGGGAATTAGCGTTAGAATCCGAGATTAAAAGCGATTGTCAGCCATTAAATGACTTAGTTGCAAAAATACTCGATATTTGTCCCAATATTCATGCAATGCGAGATGCAACTAGAGGTGGTTTAGCAACAGTTTTGAATGAATTTGCTTTAACTTCTAACGTCGGAATTCGTCTTCAAGAAGAATCAATTCCCATTCGCGAAGAAGTCAAAGGTGTTTGTGAAATATTAGGATTAGAACCTTTTTATCTAGCAAACGAAGGTAAATTAGTAATAGCTGTAGGAAAAGAAAACGCTGACAAAGTTTTATCAGCAATGAAATCCCATCCAGCAGGAAAAAACGCTGCAATTATCGGAGAAGTAACCGATTCAAACCCAGGAATAGTATCTTTAAAAACCAGCTTCGGAGCAGAAAGGATTATAGACATGTTAGTCGGAGAACAATTACCAAGAATATGTTGAAGAATAGTTAGGAGTTAGGAGTTAGGAGTTAGGAATTAGGAGCTATGAATTAGGAGTTATGAGTAACAAGTAGATAATTATTATTCTTCCCTTTATAACTGATAATTGATAACTGTTCACTGATAACTGTTCACTGATAACTGAAAATGCATGAACTTGGAATTACTCAAAACATAGTATCAATCGTTGTCGAACATGCTCAAGGGAAAAAAGTCCAGAGAGTTTTATTAGAAATTGGTAAGCTCTCAGCAATTATGCCAGATGCAGTACGGTTTTGTTTTGATATTTGTTGTCAAGGAACGGTTTTAGAAACAGCTAAGTTAGAAATTATCGAAATTCCTGGTTTAGCTGTTTGTGGTGAATGCGGTTCGGAAATTGTTTTAGAAAAACCTTTTGGTAAATGTAATTGTGGTAGCAATCGACTAGATTTGATTGCTGGGGAAGAATTGAAAATTAAAGAAATAGAAGTAGAAGAATTATGTGTGTAACCTGCGGTTGTTCTGACGACAATGCTAAAATTACTCATCCTCAAACCGGTGAAGTTGTCGTGGTAGATTCTGATAATAATCAGCATCATACTCACACTTTACCCGATGGTACGATAATCAATCATTCTCACGACCAAGATAAAATTAAAGATGCATCAATTCACGCCAAAATTCATCATACAACTATTTCTTTAGAACAAAATATTTTAGCTAAAAATGATTTAATAGCAGCACAAAATCGCGGCTGGTTTAAAGGTCGAAATATTCTTGCTTTAAATTTAGTCAGTTCCCCTGGTTCGGGAAAAACAACTTTATTAACTCGTACTATTAACGATTTAAAAAATAAATTAACGATTAGTGTAATTGAAGGTGACCAAGAAACAATCAATGATGCTCAAAAAATCGAAGCAACTGGCTGCAAGGTTATCCAAATAAATACCGGAACTGGCTGTCATCTTGATGCTTTGATGGTAGAAAAAGGATTACAGCAGCTTAACCCCAGTCTTGATTCCGTAGTCATGATTGAAAACGTCGGAAACTTAGTTTGTCCGGCTTTATTTGATTTAGGAGAACAAGCAAAAGTTGCGATTATTTCTATCACCGAAGGAGAAGACAAACCAATCAAATATCCTCATATTTTTCGCGCTAGCAACGTAATGATAATTACAAAAATAGATTTATTACCTTACGTGCAGTTTGATGTTGCAAAATGTATCGGATATGCACGAGAGGTTAATCCCAATATACAAATTTTTCAAGTTTCCGCACTGACTGGAGAAGGTTTGAATGATTGGTATCAATGGTTAGCAATGGAAGTTAATCATCAGTTGTGAGTGATAATACTTGGTTTACCAATTGTGATGCGATACATAATGAAAGCGATGATACTATTGCAATAATTGTGCAAAACAGTAACAACCAAGCCCAATCCCAGAAAACTAATATTTCCATAGTTATTTACACATAACATTTCATTATTAATCTAAACTAAATTAAGCGCTTATTGAGAGTTATATCATTACAATCAACTGTAACTTCATAATTAGTTTATATATCGTCTATTTTTACTTATATAAATTATTTAAAATAAAAATATTAATATTAACCTATTTTGTCTGATTATTTTTTTATCAGAAGAAAATATCATATACTTTTTATCAAATAAAAAAGTACACATCAAAGTAATTTGTCATAGGGGAGATCCAAAAAATAAAGTATCTAGCTTCTGAAGATACATCTCGGAAAAACCTAGAGTGATGGGAGTTTTACCTAAAAGGTAAAACCCAAAGCTGGATATTTTATTACTTGCAAATACCTAGAATAATCTCTTATTCATCAGTCTATTTGCTGAAATAATTCCTTTTCAAATAATCAATAAATTCGCCACCCACCAATAAATAATGCTAAAACCGTGGTATTTTACACCAATTTTATTAACATGGTTCGTCGCATCGGTTATTGGTTGGAATCTCGTTTTTCGGCTCCAGCATATGCTGGTTTGGTTTTAGCAGGTATTTCATTGTGCTTTTTCGGAGCAGCTATGAACACTATGGCTGGCTGGTTGTATGTTATCAGCGGTCTAAGTTTTGCTTTGCTGGGTTATGCTGCTGTTTTACCCCCGAAATCTCTCAAGGGTTTGGAGCTTAAACGAAAAACGATTCAACCAGTTACCGCTGGTGATGATTTAACCGTTGAATTAGAAATTTTTAATCAAACTAAAAAACCGGTTTCTTTATTGCGGATAGAAGATAAATTACCTTTTGTTTTAGATAAACCACGATTGCAACCAATTGAAATTATCTCGCCAAAAAATACTTACAATTGGGTATATTATCAACCTACCGAACGTCGGGGTATTTATCGCTGGCAGAATGTAGAATTAGCTACCGCTGCACCTCTAGGACTGTTTTGGAGCCGTCGTCAGCGAGAGTTAGCTGCAGTCGCAATTGTTTATCCAAAAGTATTACCGTTGCAATCTTGTCCTTTAGTAGATGACATGGGCAAGGAAGATAGTAGCAAAGGACAACCACGTGGCAATCCCTTACAGACTGCCACACAAGGACTTACCCGCTCCTTGCGCCCCTATCGCACGGGAGACCCTTTACGGTTAATTCACTGGCGGAGTAGCGCTCGTTATGGAGATTTACGAGTCCGGGAATTGGAAATGTTGACCAGCGGACAGGAAATTATTATTGCTTTGGATAACGGTGAATGGGAAGAAAACAACTTTGAACAAGCAGTAATTGCCGCAGCATCAATGTACTTTTACGCGCTCAAGCAAGAAATGCAAGTACGATTATGGACTGCTGCTACGGGATTGATTAATAGAAGAAGAGATGTACTTGAAGCTTTAGCAGCAATTCATCCCCAAGATGAAGTAATTAAACCCCAACCTACCGATAAACCTTTAATTTGGTTAACTCAAAATCCTTCTACCTTTGCTTCCCTTCCTTATAGCAGTCGTTGGATGTTGTGGCAAGATATTCCATCATCGCAACAGCAATTTGTGATTAATAGAGATGCTCCAGGAATTGTTATCGACTCGGAAGAATCTTTGCAATCCCAGCTACAAATAACGTTGAATTAATGTTGAATTAATAATTATTTGGGCTATTCCGCACTTGATATAGCTATTTAAATAGTTTTTCAATGGCATAGATACAAAAGATTACCCTAGTGGGTGATTAAAAATTTACATGCTTGTTTCACACTATAAATAAGAGGACATTTAAACCTGAAGACAAGCTTTAAAAGCTGTTTAAACGGGGATAATAGAGCTAATTACTCTATATTTTGATATTCAATACAATATTTTTAAATATCTTCTAAGCAAAGAAAAACAATTATGTGAAAACATAATCTGATAAATTTCCGTAATAAAACATATTGAATATGTTGCCTAAAACTAGCAAAAATAAAAATTTTGCTGACCAATCTTAAAGTTGTTTATTAATAAGGTATCACAATGGTTTCCACTACTAATGTTTCTACTTACGAATTGCTAGTCAAGCCCATTATCGATAGTCCATCATCGCCAAATCGGACTGTTATTCAAGGCTATTTTCTGACAATCTCTAACCCCGGCTTTAGTAATTTAAAAATTAGACTGACTTTTAAAGCTCGCACCCCTGATTTTAATTCCAGTCCAATAGTTGCATTTTGGGATGTCGGTGGTACAAATAGTCCATTAACTCCTACATTTAATTTACCCTGCGTGCGTACTTATACTTTTGACCTTCCAGCACTGGACACAGGTCTATTTTTACTGCTACCAGATGTTACTCAGAGCAGCGTAATCACCAATCGAAATACTGAAATTAGGGGATACGTCAGACTAAGTATTGATTCAGCTTCCGGTGGTACAAACAATCAGAGAACTTTACTATTATCCGCTCAGCAGAGAGGTAGTTTTCTACCCCAAGGTAGTATAAACCCACCTGCTGCTGGTGATTTCGACCAGCTTGCATATGACTTACCTTTGGCTACAGGAGGTTCGGAAGTGACTCTAGAAACAAACCTAATTTCAGCAACTACTACCGTCTCCTTACCAAATCGCGATCGCATCCTTAAAGCTATCGAAGCAAGTCCAAGTTTCCTTAGTGATATTACTAACGAACCTCTAGCTCAAAAAGTAGCTGAACTTAGCATCGAAGAACAGCAGCGTATGTTGTATGTTTTGCTGGAGCGCTTTATGGAGAAGGATGAGCTTACTTCTTCAGAAAATAGAATCGAGGCACAAGCAAATGGTAATTTAGCCGATGATGTGTCTGAAATTATTGAGGCTGATGCTTTAAATTCATAAATTTACTGGCATTGCTGTTAGTGCAGCGTGGTGCTAGCCATATTGAAATATGAATTTATTTTTATCATATTTACTAGCCCCCTAAATCCCCCAAATAAGCGGGGACTTCAAATCATACTTTTAATCAGCAATGCCAATTTACTAATAATTGTTTTGATTAACTAGGAATCAATCACAGCAATTACTAGTAATCCTTTTCCAACCGTTTTTACGAAATGTAGAGACGTAGCAGTGCTACGTCTCCCAACGTTAGGTCGAAAACAAACCCCTCGACTAATAACGCATCGCATTCGTTTAATAAGAAAATAAAAATATGATTATTCCCAAATTAAATACTGCCAAATCGATTAAATTTAGAGACAGTGTAGAAAATTTTTATTTCAGGTCTTTTTCTAATAGTTGGGTTGCGATTCATCCCAATCCCAAAGGAATTATTCAATTTATCGGAAGCTTTGTATTTGGTTCTTTTCCAATCAAATTCTATAAATATTTATTGCAAAATCTATTTGAACAAGGTTATACAATTTTTGTATTTAGATTCCCTTTCACTCCTTTGAAATTCGACCATTGGCAATTTACAACTGAATTACTCAAAGAAGAATATGCTTTAAGAGTAGAAGTTATCCGATTCCTCAAAAAAAATAACAAAACATCTGAGAATAATTTAGAAATATATCTCAATGATTCAAATTATTATTGGCTGGGTCATAGCCTCGGATGTAAATATATTACTTTACTAGAGATTTTAAGTAATGACCTTAATCAACGGGAATTAATTCTGCAAAAATCCCTTGCTAATCGTTACAATCAGAAATTATTATCTCAGTTAAAATCTGTTGATATTGCTAGAGAAAATGCAGAACAAGAAATTAGTAAAATACTGAATAGACCGACCTTAATTAATAAATATTTTATCCAAAATCAGCCTTCCATACTCTTAGCACCTGAAATTAGTAATACAGTTACAGTAAATGGGATTAATATTCCCACAGCTAAACCTCTCTCGAAATTTGAGCTACTTGTATCTCCGAATCTAAGAGAAACAAAATCTATGATTGCTCAAAGCACCAATTTATTTAACTTAACAGGAATAATTTCATTTTCTCAAGATTTTATTGCTAGAGATGATGTTAATTTTCTATGCAAACAATTATCCCTAAAGCCAGTTAATCCACCACTCCACAAACAATTATTTGGATGGCATTTAGACCCAAACGCTGTTGAAATCAAACATTTAGGAGCTTGTATCAATGGACTTTTTGGAGAACTAATACAGCGATAGATAAACCATTAAAACATTTGTAAAGTTTTCTAAACCTAAATAAAGGGTAAATTCCCCTAGTAATAGCTTACAGATGGTGCGGTACAATGCATACATATTAAATTAAGCTAACCGTTCCTTATGATTTCATCAGAAGCAAATACTAAATCACCATCAGAAGAAAGTACTACATCCACCGATAAAAACTTAGAAGCAATGCGGCATTTTTCGGAACAATACGCCAAGCGTACCGGAACTTACTTTTGTTCCGAACCTTCCGTTACAGCCGTTGTTATCGAAGGATTAGCCAAGCACAAAGACGATTTAGGTGCTCCATTGTGTCCTTGTCGTCATTACGAAGACAAAGAAGCCGAAGTCAGCGCTACCTTTTGGAATTGTCCCTGCGTACCAATGCGCGAGCGTAAAGAGTGTCACTGCATGTTATTCTTAACCCCCGATAACGAATTTGCTGGAGAAAACCAGGAAATTTCATTAGACACGATTAAAGAAGTAAGAGATAGCATGGGTTAATGCATCTTTTATGAGTGAAACAATTCCCCAAGAATTTTGGCAAGGCATAGAACTGTTTAATACAGGAAAATTCTATGCTTGTCACGACACATTAGAGGCTTTGTGGATGGAATCCACAGAGCCAGATAAAAGCTTTTATCAAGGAATTTTACAAATTTCCGTAGCGCTATATCATCTAGGCAACGGAAACTTAAAGGGTGCAATAATTTTATTAGGCGAAGGTAGTAACCGTCTCGCTCGTTACCCATCTGTATATAGTCAAATTGACGTAGATGAATTATTAGAACAAAGCATAGGCTTATTAAAAGCATTACAGCAAAAGCAATTAGAGCAAATTGACTCTTCTTCCTTTGAAGCAGATACCTTACCGCTTCCCAGAATTGTCATAGTTGAAGAATGATCAATTGGGGATTGGGGATGGGGGATTGGTAATTGGTAATTGGGAGATAATCTAAAAAACTCATAACTCCTAACTTCCTACTCGCTACTCACTACTCCTAACTTACTACTTCCTACTTACTACTTCCTACTTCCTACTTACTACTTCCTACTTCCTACTTCCTACTCCTAACTGCTCGCTGAAACATTGGTAGTTGTTGAAGCGTCAGGTATTGTGAAGATTATTTTTAGTTAAATGGTCTTTCGAGCTATATATAACTTTTTGATATAGTACTTGAGATAATTAAAGTACGAGTCACAATTATCACTCCTACACTCTTATGAAATATAACTACCGCTTGCCTAAACTTCAATTGCGTCGTCTCGGTTTCAGTTTAATGTTACCCGTTGCACTTTGTGGTGCGGTAGTTTTGCCTACTCAATTACAAACTGCTACTGCCCAAACCGCAGATAATCGTCCTCTAAGTATTCGTGCGGATGTACAAGAGTATAATTCCAACACTCAGGTAGTGACAGCACGGGGAAACGTCCAGCTTTCGTATCCCGCTCGTCAAATAAAAGCAACAGCGGCCCAAGCACAATTTTTCAATCGGGAACGACGGATTATTTTGAGTGGTGGGGTATATATTTTGCAGAATGGTACTAACAGCATTCGGGGAGAAACTGTTACCTATTTGATTGATGAAGGACGATTTGTTGCTACACCAAAAAGCGGTCGTCAGGTAGAATCTATATATGTTGTGGAGGATGCTCCCAATAGTTCATCTAACCAAGCACCTTCAACACCAAGATTAAGACGTTCTAATTAAGCTTTTACGCACTGAATTTGTAGAGTATCAGCGACCCGTCCGGGTCGCGGTACAATATTTTCAAATTAAGTGCGTTTTATAATGAATGCTGCACATTAGTTTAGTAACGATATTAAATCACTACAAATAAAATACTAGAGCAAATCGTGAAAATTGTTTTAGAGAACATTCACAAATCCTACGGTAAGCGGACTATTGTTAATCGTGTTAATCTTTCCGTTGCTCAAGGTGAAATCGTCGGTTTATTAGGACCAAATGGTGCTGGTAAAACGACGACTTTTTATATCGCTACTGGTTTAGAAAGACCTGATAGAGGAGCGGTTTGGCTTGACAACCGCGATGTTACTAATATTCCCATGCATGGTAGAGCGCGTCTTGGTGTTGGCTATTTAGCCCAGGAGGCCAGCGTTTTTCGTCAATTAACCGTCCGGGAAAATATTTTATTGGTATTTGAACAAACTAACGTACCTCGCCCCGAATGGGGTCTGCGGGCTGATAGACTATTACAGGAATTCAGTTTAGAAAAAGTTGCGAATAGTAAAGGAGTTCAACTTTCCGGAGGAGAAAGACGCAGAACCGAATTAGCAAGAGCTTTAGCATCTGGAAGAGATGGCCCCTCGTTTTTATTTTTAGACGAACCCTTTGCTGGAGTTGACCCCATCGCTGTTTCCGAGATTCAACAAATCGTAGCCGGACTTCGCGATCGCAACATGGGAATCTTGATTACAGACCATAACGTTCGCGAAACCCTAGACATAACCGACCGTGGTTACATCATGCGAGAAGGACAAATTTTAGCCTCCGGTACCACCGACGAACTTTATGATAATCCTCTTGTAAGGCAATATTATTTAGGTGAAAATTTTCAAGTTTAGTAAATTGGGAATTGGGAATTGGGAATTGGGGATAGGTAATTGGTAATTGGGAAATAATCCAAAATCTAAAATCTAAAATCCAAAATCCAAAATAACTGATAACTGTTAACTGTTAACTGCTCACTGATATGATGTCAATCATGGACCGCTATCTTACCAAGGAAATGGTTCCGCCATTTTTGTTTGGTATTGCTGCTTTTTCTTCTTTAGGAATATCAATTGGTGCAGTTTTTGAATTGGTACGTAGGGTTGTAGAATCCGGATTACCGATAGGAATTGCTGCTAGGGTTTTTATTTTAAATTTTCCGGAATTTATTGTTTTAGCTTTCCCGATGTCTACTTTGTTGGCTACTTTGATGACCTACAGTCGTCTTTCTAGTCAAAGCGAATTGACCGCTTTACGTAGTTGTGGTGTCAGCGTTTATCGGATGGTGGCTACAGCAATATTTTTAAGTTTCTTGGTTACTGGATTAACATTTTTGTTTAACGAACAAATCGCACCAGCAGCGAAGTACCAAGCGACTTTGACCATGCGAAAAGCGTTAAAAACCGAACAACCTGCTTTTAAAAGGGAAAATTTAATTTATCCTGAATTTAAAAAAGTTAAACAAGAAGATGGTAGTAGAGAAAAAGTTTTATCGCGGCTATTTTATGCTGATAAATTTGATGGCAAAATGATGACTGGTCTAACAATTATAGACCGTTCTCAAGATGATTTTAGTCAAATTCTTCAGGCTGAATCCGGAGAATGGAACGTAAAGGATAACGTTTGGGATTTCTACAACGGTACCATTTATTTAATATCTCCCGACAGTTCCTATCGCAATATTGTCCGGTTTGAACGTCAACAGCTAAAATTACCACGGACTGCATTAGATTTAGCAAAAGAAAGCCGCGATTACGGTGAAATGAATATTGTTCAATCCTTAGAACAATTAGAAGTCGAAAAGCTGCGTGGTGACGACCGAAAAATTCGCAAACTTAGAGTTAGAATTCAGCAGAAATTTGCGCTACCATTTGTTTGCGTTGTTTTTGGTTTAGTCGGTGCCACTTTAGGAAGTATACCTGGAAGAACTGGTTCTGCAAAAAGTTTTGGTATCAGCGTATTAATTATTTTTGGCTACTATTTATTTAGCAATATTACCGGTGGATTGGCGCAAGCTGGTGTTTTTTCTCCTTTCCTCGGTGCTTGGTTTCCCAACATTTTAGGATTGGGATTTGGTTTATTTATGTTGGGACGAGTTTCTAGAAAGTAATTATCAGTTAACAGTTATCAGTTATCAGTTATCAGTTATTCACCAGGTAAATTTTTAAGGTCAGAAGCCCCCGGATTTATCCGTGGATGGCGATTCCTATTCTTTGTTGAAGCCCCTAAATTCTATTTATGGGGCATTAATTACGAATTACGAATTACGAATTACGAATTATACTCACTGGTCGGGTACAGTTCATCTGTGAGAAGTTAAAAGAGTTTTCTTCCTCCTCTCATTCCTAAACACTTGCTACTCGGTACTCCCTCTCGAAAAGAAAGATTAAATCAATTTTATGTAGCTACATATTCCTCAAGACTTTGGCTTGGTATAGCGTTTATCAAGCAACTGAGGTACACCTTGACCTCACCCCGATAATGTGCTTCATCTCCCCTCTCCTTGTTAAGGAGAGGGGTTGGGGGTGAGGTTTTTAAATATACCTGAATAGACTGGGAAACTCTGTACTAAGTTTTATTAAAATTTGATTCGTAAAACTATTTTTGAAACTATCAAAATGTAAGATTTTTAATAATCAGATTTAAGCCAAAAAGATTTTTATTATAAATAAGGCTGATAATTCTAAATTATTCAGCATTAATCACGTACCAAAAAACTCTCGTTTGAGATAGTTACTTTCAGGGGAAGAATGATAAGAAACCGAGGTGTAATTCTGACTTTAAAAGGTTTGAATAAACTTGAAGATGCTAGGATTCAAGCAAGTAATAGAAATAATACTTGGATGAGTTATGAAGAAATTGAATTGGAAATTAGGGAAAGAACGAATATTAAGAATTTAAGTCGGGCTACTATTCGCAAAATATTTAAAAATTTGGTACCAGTAGATAAAGAATCATTAGAATCAATATTTAAATACTTTAACACCGATTTATTAGAGTGCGATTATACTAAAATTATCCACCCAAATAACGATTCAGAATCCCGGAATACTCCAGAATATTATTTGGGAGAAGCACCAGATACATCTGTATTTTACGGTCGCTCAAATGAAATATCTCAATTGGAAGATTGGGTTTTGAAGGAGCGGTGTCGTTTGGTAGCATTGTTAGGAATTGGTGGTATTGGTAAAACGACTTTAGCTGCTAAATTGGGACGGGAAGTTCAAAAAGAGTTTGATGTAGTGGTGTGGCGAAGTTTGCAAAATGCACCATCGGTAGAAGAATATTTATCAAGCATATTACAATTTTTTCCATCGGCTTTGAAAAAAGATACGGTAATACCTAAAAACTTTGATGAGAAATTATCGAAGTTGATGGATTTTCTTGAAAATTACCGCTGTCTATTAATTTTAGATAATGTAGAAACCATTTTTAATAGCAGTTCTCAACCAGGAAAATATCGTCGGGGTTATGAGGGTTACGGTCAATTATTTAACTGTATCGGAGAAGTTGCTCATCAAAGCTGTCTTCTATTAACTTCTAGAGAGAAACCAAGAGAGATAATACCTTTAGAAGGTGAAAACACTTTAGTAAAATGTTTGAAAATACAAGGATTAAATCCTAACGACGGACGCGAATTATTCAAGCAAAAAGGACAGTTTATTGGTACCGAACAAGAGTGGGAATTACTCCTACAGCATTATGGTGGTAATCCTTTAGCTTTGAAAATGGTTGCATCTGGAGTAAAAGAGCTTTTCGACGGCAGAATTTCCCCTATTTTGGAATTCTTAGAACAAGGGATGCTGATTTTTGATGATATTAGCAATTTGTTAGAGCGTCAGTTTCAACGTTTATGGGTGGTGGAAAAGAATGTAATATATTGGTTGGCAATTAATCGAGAACCAGTATCCATTACTAAGTTAATTTCCGATGTCGCTACATTTGTTTCCAAACGTGATTTACTTAGAGCAGTTAAATCATTGCTGGAACGGTCATTGATTGAAAGAAGTGGCGATAATTTCTTTTTGCAACCAGTAGTACTGGAATACACTACGGAGCGATTGGTTGAAGGGGTTTGTCAGGAATTACTAGAAGAAAAAACCGCTTCGCTACAGTTATTCAAAACTCATGCTTTGGTAAAGGCAACGTCCAAAGATTATATCAGGGAAACACAAAAGAAACTAATCGTAGAACCCCTAGTTGACAAACTTTCGACCGGCTTGTGTAGCACTATGACTGTAACTTTGTTGCAGAATGTATTGGAGAAGCAAAGACATGAACCAGAAATCATATCAGGTTATGCTGCGGGTAATGTAATCAATTTACTTGCATATATGCAAGTAGATTTACGAGGTTATAATTTATCAAATTTAATAGTTTGGCAAGCAGATTTACAGAATATAAGTTTAGCAAAGACTAATTTCCAAAATAGCGTTTTTGATAAATCTGTATTTACGACAACTTTAAGAGAAATTTATCGGCTTACTTTAAGTCCAGATGGAATTTTAGCAACATCTCATGCAGATGGAAACATTAGTTTATGGGAAATTGCTTCGGGAAAAAATTTACTTACATTAAAGGGACATTTCTCTTTCACTTTTGGATTAGCTTTTAGTTCGGATGGAAAAATTTTAGCAACTGGAGGTCACGATAATTTAGTTAAACTTTGGGACATGGAAACGGGTGAATGTCTCCGAACTTTAGATAAACATACCGCTCCGGTTTGGTCTGTTAGTTTTAGTCCGGATGGTAAAACTTTAGCCAGTGGTAGTAGCGATAATTCAATTAGATTTTGGGATGTCGGTAGCGGTAGATGCTCAAAAGTACTTGATGGTCATTCTAACTGCGTGATGTCGGTTTCATGGTCTGGGGATGGCTCAACTTTAGTCAGTGGTAGCCGAGATGGGAACCTTCGCTTATGGGATATTGAAACGGGTAATTGTATTCAAACTATATTAGAAGATGAAGTTCCTCTGATGACGGCTCAGTTTAGTCCGGACGGACAAACTATTGCATTTGTGGGTGCTTATACAGATAATCCACTTAATATATGGGATATCGAGCAAAATCGCTGCATTCAGAAATTAAGCGGTCATCAAGACTTCATATACTCGCTTTGTTTCAGTCACGATGGTCGTTTCATCGCTACAGCTAGTTACGATTATGATATTCGACTGTGGGATTTAGAGCAGAGTACCTGTATTAAAATTTTCCAGGGTCATACCAGTCAAGTTAATGCGATCGCCTTTAGTGAAGATGATGAAATGCTCATCAGCGGGTCTTTGGATTATAGCGTGCGCTTTTGGGATATTAGTAAAGGTGTTTGCGTGAAAACTCTGGGCGGATACAATTTTGAGATACAATCAGTCTTGTTTGCTCCCAATCGGCAAATATTAGCGACAGGTGGTACGGATAGTTCGATTCGGGTATGGGATATTGTATCCGGTTCTCTTAGCAAGATATTATTGGGTCATACTGATGCGGTGTGGTCATTTTGCTTTAGTCCTGATGGAAAACTACTAGCAAGTTGCAGTCATGATAAAACTATTAAGCTGTGGAATATAGATACAGGTAATTGTATAGCGACAATAAACGGAGATATCGGTAGAGTTAGGTCTGTTACTTTTAGTGAGAGTGGAAAAATCTTGGCTGCTGTTGGTGAAGATAAGAATATTGAACTGTGGAATATCCACGAACGTAAACTTATAAGACGTTTATTGGGTCAAACCGATATTTTTTGGTCGGCAAGTTTTAGTCCTACAGATATTTTAGCAACTGGTGATTGGGACGGTCAGCTTCAGTTATGGGATGTTGAGAAAGGTGAATGTATAAGAACTTTGTCAGGTCATACCGGTTGGATTACCTCCCTAGCTTGGAGTCCAGATGGAAAAATTTTGGCTAGTAGTAGTTATGATAAATCAATCCGATTATGGGATACGAGTAATTTTACTTGTTTAAAAGTCTTAGCAGAACATACTGGTAATGTATGGTCAATTAGTTTTAGCCCTGACGGTCGCTACATAGCATCAGCGAGTGAAGACAAAACAGTGCGGTTATGGGATATGAATGACTTTAGCTGTGCAGAAGTTTTAAATAGTTATAGTAGTGGAGTATGTTCTGCTGACTTTAATTATCCAGGTAATATTTTGGCTAATACCAGTAAAGATAATTCGATTCAACTTTGGGATACGAAAACTTGGAATTGCATCAATACTTTGAAAATTGACCAACTTTGTGAAGGTATGAATATTAACGGTGTAACTGGATTAACCCCAGCCCAGAGAGGAGAGTTATTGGCTTTGGGGGCTGTAGAAAATAATCAATAAGCTGATTCTTAAACCTTTGACATTACGAATTGCGAATTGCTTTAACCTTCGCGTAGCGCTATCTCAGTATTAAATCCCTTAAAATAGTTGCAAAGTTAACAATAATCTATATAGAAATTATGACGTAGATGGCTGTCAAACGTTACGATTAAGGAATAATCCAAATTTGAATTACCTATGGCACGTTCTCGTTACGGTTCTCGTCGCTTGCGCTATTTAAAAGCTAGGTTATCGATTTTTACTCGTCCTGCTTTTTTAGTTGCAGCGGTTTTTTTGTCGGTTGTAGGGTTTGTAGTTAAGGAGTATTGGACTAATCCAGACTTTTTTGAACTGTCTCAAATCCGAGATTCATTATCTTCGACATCATCACAATCATCAAATTCTCAATCTTCCCTTTCTGATGAAGACAGAGCTATTGCTGCTGACATAGATAATTTATCGGTACTTGATTACGATAAGGAGCAAGCAAATATTCTACCGATACCCACTACAAGTATTAACGATAATAGTAAAATTAAAAAGCAAAACGAAGCTCAGCTTAATAAGATATTAGATTTAACCAAAAAGAATCAGAAAGAGCAGAGAATCCCAGCAAATACTGGTCAATTAAAAACACCAAATACACCATCAGCGTCACAACAAAATCCTTTTTTAAAGCAAGCTGAAGATTTATTAAAATTTAAGGTGGATACGGGGAATTTAAATGGTACCACCAATAATTTATCCCCATTTTCTAGTAATCCACAAACTTCGACCGGCTCATTTAATTTAGGAATTAATAATAATTTTGTTAATCCCAACCAAACTACGAATCCTCAAAGTGCTTTGCAAAAAGCAATAACTGAATCTAGTCAAAACAAGCAAAACCAAGAAAAATCAACAGAAAATTCTGCCGCTGAGAAAAATAATTTTGGACAAATACCCCAAAGTTCTCAAAAAGCAGATTCACCAGATTCATCAACGAATCGAAGATTACCTCAAAATCAAACCAATTTCGATGTTAATACCTCAATTTTTAACCAACCTTTAAATACTCAACCACAAAATCCCTATAACAATTTCAACAACTTTAACAACAATCAATTTCCCCAAAATAACCTTAATCAACCTGGTTTAAATAATCAACCACAAAATCCCTACGGCAACTTTAACAACAATCAAGCACCGACAAACAATAACCAATTACAAAATCCCTACGGTAACCCCAACAATACTCAAGTTCCTAGAAACAATTACGCTCAACCAACTAATCCCTCTAATAATTTCAACAACCAAAACCAAAATATTCAGCAGCAAAATCCCTACAGCAACTTTAATAGAAGTCAACCATCCGTCAATAATAGCTTTCAAAATCCCTATAACAACTTTAATAACCAGAGGAGAGTTAATGGATACAGTCCGCAGATTCAAACAAGAATTAACAATATCTACGATAGATTAGTTAATCGAGATTTCCCCAGTGCAGCGACTCGGAATAATTACACCGTACCGAATAACAATGTAAATAGAGGTTTCCAACAACCAAACGTACAGCAGTTTAATTCACCATATAATCAACAGAATCAAATACAGTATCCTAATTAGGACTTACGCAAAAGTAACATAATTGCGTCATTACGAGCGACAGCGACGTAATCTCTCGAAACCTTGGGATTGCTTCCCTACACTCCGTTTCGGTTCGCAATGACAATTTTGCTTTGCGTAAGTCCTGCTAATAATGGATATCCTTATTAAGGTCATTAATTATTTTGTTATCAGCATCTACCTTCTTTGAGGTCAAAGGTTAGATTACAAGTATCAATTCCGTTAATTAGTAATTAGTTAATTTGTATCAAACTCTCGTGACAGACATTCTTTGGCGAAAACAACTCTGGGATGTCTTAAGTTTCCACGATTCCACACTAGATACAAATTATTCGTCGGTGGATTGATTGGTTGGTGAAGCAGAATTAACGAACCATCTTTCAACTGAATTTTGCATAAATATTCGGGTAATACAGAATATCCTTGGTAATCTCGTTACCGGACAAAATCCCGCTTCCGCTACAAAGACTGCTGAGGAAATGGTGAAGCTTTTGGAATAATTAAAAATAACTAAGAGTTTTGTCATCCTGGAACGGCAGGTATTTCTCGATGCAAATCTGGTTCATTATGGATAAATGTGATTTGCAGTGTTCCTATTAATTCTTTCTTTTTCAGCATTGACTCATTAGGAGAAGTAAGTTGTTCTATGCTCTCTTGACTCAAATTTAAACCTGTCTCTTGTAAAGTTGAAGCGAGTTTCTCCAAGTTAGCGCTCGGAACCTCAAAGTTGATGCAAATTAACACGTTTGAGTACTGATGAAAATCGGTAATCCAAGCTCCTGCTTGGTTAATCGCTTCATTCACACGAGCAGTCATCTGAATCCGTTCTTCTTTCGTAAACCCATCCAAACGTAGAAACATGAGTTATCCTCCGACGTGAATCAGTTTTAGTTTTAACTGATTTTAAGCCACATCCGGCAGCCCAATTTGTAGCACTAGTACAGTGTGACGTAAATACACTAGTACCGCTTCGCGCAAGTAAGAAGTAAAAAGTTTGATATCTCTGATATCTTGCACCATTCTCGATAAGCCAAAAGAAACCCGGAATAAGTCGTGAAAGCATGAATATCTCGTTTTGAAATTAGAAAGAAACCGGGTTTCTGAAACTGGTGCAAGATGCAAGATATCTGCGGCTTTTCAGCCATTTTTAATGCTTGCTTTATTTAATCCGTAGTCTACTAGCAAGGTTTTTCAAGCATAGGGAAAAGGGAAATCATAAAACTGCTTGGGAAGCGATTCAAGCAGCAGAATATACGTTAAATTAATGGTGAATAATCATTCTCAAGTTGTAGCGAGGATTGATAAATTTATATTTTATGATTTTAGTTATTTAATTTTAGTTATTTAATTTTATAAATTATTTATTAAGTATTTATAATGGTAGATGTGTGGGGATAATTATTACTTCCACGTTCCCTAATAACTGTTCAGATAATATCTACGAAGCATAAGAAATTAGTTTCTGCTGGTCGATTTGAGCTATTCTACAACCCATCTGTGCGGATTTAACTTTGTTATCCTGCATCTCTACAATAGCTGCTAAATTTTCTTCGTATTGTTCGAGTTCTAATCTTTTTTTAGCCACTTCAGCTTTTTTCTCTTCAAATTTTTCTTTTGCATTTTCTGCATCTTCTTTAGCTTTGAGCACCTGTTCTAAAAGATATGTTTTTTCAGGCTGATTTTCTAATTCCTTGAGCTTTTTAACTGCTATAACCAGTTTGATACTCCAATCTTCTTTTGCTGCTTCTGCTATCTCTTCAGCTTGTTTGGCTTTTTTGAGAGCGTTATTTTTGATATTAGTTGCTTTATTGATTGATTTTTGTGCATCTCGTTTAACAAAATCTAACACTTTTTTAGTAGCCTTTACTTTATTTAATGCATCGGATGCTTGTTGCGTTGCTGCGGCTTTTTGAGTATTTTTTACTAAAACACTTAAATTCGAGTGATTCAAAGTAGCTTGTGCAGATTCAGGTGTAACAAACGTGCCACTCAAAGCAACAACACTAGATACAACTTTTTTTTTGTTATCAAGCATGATTAAAAATCCTTCTTTGATTACACTGATACAGTAAATAAATTTACTTTTTATTGGAGTTTTTTGCCTCCGATAAATACATATTATTTCAGTAGTTATATCAGTGTCTATAGTAAGTAGAAACTTTTTTGTACTCTTTATATTTTGCGGTTTCAAAATGTGCAATTAGCCATAATTAGACTTTTTTAATGATATTTAGAGACGATTGCTTCGGTAAACTCGTAGAATTGAATATTTATTTATCAAAGACATTTTAATTGCTTAATTATCCTTCAGTATTTGCTTAAGTAAAAAAAATGCTTTTAATGAATAATTTTATACAGACAATGAGTAATAACGCATACACAAGTACTTAAAAGTACAAATTAATGAGACAAAATACTTATGCTACGCTTATTACTTTCTTCCCACTGCTTGCGATTAACTGCAAAAATTGCTTTTTCTACCCCCTCTTCCCCCTCTTCGACTTCTCCTCGGTTTGCTATTGGGGAGTCAATGATTTTGGAAACCTTGGAAACGATGCAAGCAATGGCTGAAATTTACGATATCCCAGAGTTGGCTTTTTTCGTTCGGAGAATTGTTTTAACCATATCGATACTTCTCACGATATGAAACCTCATTTCAGCTAATCATACTTTTGATATTCAAAAATGTCTGCAAGCAATAATTCCAAACAACCCCACGGACACGAGCTACATCTTTATCGTCAGGATATGGATTATTTTTTTTATGACTATTGTGGTTAGTTATGGTGCTGTGGGATTAAAAATGCCGATTCAAGATGTAAATATAGTTTCTGATAAACAAGAAAATGGTGCTTGCTTGTGGGTGATTCCTTAATTAAATTCTTTTTATTAGAGAAAGCAAAGTATTCGACCTTAGCTTTAAACTTGCGAGGTAAAAACTTATCAGTCGGTTAAGAAATTTTTCTTTTTTCCCGAAATCTGGAGACGCAGCAGTGCTAGTTCTCTACAAATTAACTTTTTTATTCCTTATTTACTGTTCCCTGTTTCCTAATCCCTTTAACTACTAACAAGCCAATTATTTTGCTAAAAACGAATTTTTATCAGTACTTGCAACACTTTTTCATATCGACTAAATTTACTATTTATCTGAGCTTCATAGAAAAATAATGGTATTTTAGCTTAGGTATATATAGACAAAAAATATACATAATCTTCATAAAAATGCTATAAAACAACTTGATTGATATTGCTATAATCACTGATGTTATCACCTGCATCTACTAATATATTTTTTGATATTTTTGTTTTGAGTTATCAGTAACAAAAAGCTAAATATTTCTCTGAGCGAAGTATTTTTTATTCAATCTAAAATCAAATCGGTTAAATCCTTGATTTTAGCTTGATGCTTATTAGTTCGCTTATTTTTTCTCAATCGACTATTTTTTTATTTGCAAGAAGCATGAATCAAGATACTATCAAAATCGTAACTTTAGGAGATTCCATTACTCAAGCAGAGAATGGACAAAATTCTTATAGAAAGGAACTTTGGGAACAATTAAATATAGCTGGATATAACGTTGATTTTGTCGGTTCTGAGAATAGAAATAAAGATGGTAATAATTTTGAAAATAGAAATTTTGACCCAGACCATGAAGGTCATTGGGGATGGCGAATAGATGAAATAATCAATGGTAGAGGTCGAGAAGGTAATCTATCCGATTGGTTAACTGGTTATACACCGGATGTGGCTTTAATTCACCTTGGTAGTAATGATGCTATTCAAAATAATTCTGCTATCAGTTCTGTTGAAGAACTCAACCAAGTTATAGATATCCTCAGACAAGATAACAGTAATATAACTATTTTTCTGAGTCAATTAATTCCCACGAGGGACTCTGGTATAAACAGTCGAATTGATGATTTAAATGACCGCATTCCCGGAATCATTGCAGATAAAAATCAAGCTAATTCTCCGATTATTTTAGTAGACCAAAGTGCTGGATTTAATGCCAATACAGATACTTATGACGGGGTACATCCCAATGACGCTGGTGAAGCCAAAATGGCTCAAAAGTGGTTTGATGCTCTGAAAAATTATTTTGATGATGTTGATATTAACCCTCCAGATAATACTGTAGAGGCTATCAATGATAGTTCCAACATCAATGAAGATACACAGGTAAGTATTGATGTCCTAGCAAATGATGGAGACGGAGATAATTTAACTATTAACTCGGTCGGTTCGGGAAGTAATGGAACTACAGCAATTGTTAATAATGAAATTGTTTACACTCCCGATAGTAATTTCAATGGAACAGACAGTTTCAGCTATGAAGTAAGTAACGGAAATGGTGGAACCGATACCGCAACAGTTACCGTCAATGTTGCTCCGGTCAACGATACACCAGTTGCTCAAAACGATAGCGCTACTACCAATCAAGAAACAGTGGTAAGCATCAAAGTCTTAGAAAATGACAGCGATGTGGATGGAGATAGTTTAACTATTATTTCCGCTGACCCTGGAAGCAATGGAAATACAGCAATTGTTAATAATGAAATTGTCTATACTCCCGATAGTAATTTCAATGGAACAGATAGTTTCAGCTATGAAATCAGCGACGGAAATGGGGGAACTAATACAGCACAAGTTAGCGTAACTGTCACCGAATCTGATTCTGGTTCCGGTTCAAACCCTAGCGCTAGGGTTAACGCAGGATTACTCGCTCTCTACAACTTTAATGAAGGTAGCGGTGATAGGGTTTTTGATGTCTCCGGAGTTGGTACAGCTTTAAATCTAGAAATCAATAATCCCAATACAACAACTTGGGGAAATGGAATACTCAATCTGAATTCTCCGAGTTTAATCGCTTCGGTTCAAGCAGCAGATAAGTTAATTGATGGGATTACCGCAACCCAAGAAGTGACGATGGAAGCTTGGTTAACTCCAGGTAATAGAAGTCAAAACGGGCCAGCTAGAATTGCTACTCTATCTAGCAATGTTTCAAATCGTAACTTTACCTTTGGTCAAGCTGGGGATGATTACAACGTCCGTTTTCGTACTACTACCACTGGAAATAATGGGGTAGGAAGAACTGTTTCCTCAACAGGTGGACTATTAGAAACACAGCTGACCCACGTTGTCTATACTCGTGAAGCTGATGGTGATGCTTCTCTGTATGTAAATAATCAGTTAGTCAGCAGCGAAACCATCGGAGGAAATTTATCCAACTGGAACGAAAATTATCGTTTTGCTTTGGGTAACGAATTCGGTGGAGGTCGTTCTTGGTTGGGAAGTTTAGACCTGTTCGCAGTATACAATCAAGCCTTTGATGCAAGCGAAGTAGCGCAGAATTTCTTCGCTGGTTCTGATGAATCTGGGTCTCCATCAACTCCTCCGACTACAGGAGGTAACACAGCAGTTGCAGCTAATGACAGTATTAATATCAACGAAGATACCCAGGTAAATATAGATGTCTTGGAGAATGATGAGGATGGAGATAATTTAACTATTAACTCGGTCGGTTCTGGAAGTAATGGAACTACAGCAATTGTTAATAATCAAATTCTCTACACTCCCGATAGTAATTTCAACGGAACAGATAGCTTTAGCTATGAAGTAAGTAACGGAAATGGTGGAACCGATACCGCAACAGTTACCGTCAATGTTGCTCCGGTCAATGATTTACCCGTTGCTCAAAACGATACTGCTACTACCAATCAAGAGACAGGGATAAGCATCAATGTTTTAGCGAATGATAGCGATGTAGATGGAGATAATTTAACTATTGCTTCAGTTAATCCTGGAAGTAATGGAACTACAGTAATTGTTAATAATCAAATTGTTTATACTCCCGAAGCAAACTTTACTGGAGAAGATAGTTTTACTTACTCCATAGAAGACAGTAACGGAGTTAGCGATACAGCACAAGTTACTGTAACTGTTAACGAATCTGGTTCTAACTCTAGCGATAAGGTTACCGAAGGATTGCTCGCTCTCTACAACTTTGATGAAGGTAGCGGTGATACAGTATTTGACGTATCGGGAGTCGGTACAGCGCTGAATCTGGAAATAGATGATTTAACAGGAGTAAATTGGGGAGACGGAGTATTAAACATCAACTCTCCTAGCTTAATTGCTTCAGTTGAAACAGCAGACAAATTAATTGATGGGATTACAGCAACCCAAGAAATTACATTAGAAGCTTGGGTAACTCCAGGTAATAGAAGTCAAAACGGGCCAGCGAGAATTGCTACCCTATCGAGCAACGTTGCAAACCGTAACTTTACCTTGGGTCAAGCAGGGGATGATTACAACGTGCGATTGCGTACTACTTCTACAGGAAACAATGGTGTGAGAACTACAGTATCTTCCGAGGGAGGATTGCTCGATACTGAACTCACCCATGTAATCTACACCCGTTCCTCAGATGGGAATGCTTCCCTTTATATTGATAGTCAGTTAGTTTCTACGGAAACAATTGGTGGAGATTTTTCCAACTGGGATGACAATTATCGTCTTGGTTTAGGTGATGAATTTGGTGGAGGTCGTTCTTGGTTGGGAAGTTTAGACCAGTTCGCAGTCTACAATCAAGCTTTTGATGCTAGCGAAGTCGCGCAGAATTATTTAGCTGGGAGTTGAGAGTAGAAAGTAGTAAGTAGTAAGTAGGGAGTTAGGAGTTAGGAGTTAGGAGTTAGGAGTTAGGAGTTAGGAGTTTTTCTTTCCAATTCCTAATCCCTAATTCCCAATTACCAATCCCTAATTACCAATTACCAATTACCAATTACCAATTACCAATTACCAATTCCCAATTCCCAATTCCCAATTACCAATTACCAATTACCAATTACCAATTACCAATCCCCTATTCCTTAGTCACAAAATTGGCAAAGCTCAATTCATTAACGCGATTCCAGTTGTAAAGCTTGTCTCTAAAACCTTTCCACTGTTCGTAAATTTTCTTAAAGGTTGCATCTTTACTAGCGCTAGCTTCTAATTCTTCGATAGTTGCTTTTTGCGCTGCTTGTAAAATCTCATCGCTGTAAGCAACTAATTTGGTACCGCTTTGAGTTAATTTAGTTAAAGCTTCTCCATTCAAAGCTTCATACCTAGCAAGCATATCCATATTCGCTTCATAAGCAGCAGTTTTAAAGATTTGCTTGTATTCTTCGGGTAATTTTTCCCAAGCACCACGATTAACTAAAACATCCAAAGTTGAACCGGGTTCCCACCAACCGGGATAATAATAGAATGGGGCAGCTTTATTTAAACCCAGTATTTCATCATCATAAGGTCCAATCCACTCCGCTGCGTCAATAGCACCCCTTTCCAAAGCGAGGAAAATTTCTCCTCCCGGTAACACCTGGACGTTAACACCCAAACGCGACATTACTTTCCCACCCAATCCGGGAATCCGCATTTTTAAGCCTTTCAAATCCGCAACAGATTTAATTTCGCGCTTAAACCATCCTCCCATCTGAGTTCCGCTATTACCAGCAGGAAAATAAACGATGTTAAATTTATCGTAAATTTCCTGAATCGCTTTTTGTCCATCACCATGATATAGCCAAGCATTTTGCTGCTGTGGAGTTAAACCAAAAGGTATGGAAGTCGCAAAAGCCAAAGCGGGACTTTTACCAATATAAAAATAACTCGCAGTATGTCCGCACTGTATCGAACCCGTTTGTACTGCGTCCAGAACTTCCGTAGCACCCGCTAAATCTCCAGCAGGAAAAGGAGTAATGGTAAAACGTCCGTCGGTCATCTCCTTGACCCGTTTAGCAATCGTCTCCGGACCGCTGTAAATTATTAAAGATTTCGGCCAGCTAGTCGCCATTTTCCAGCGAACAGTTGGTAAACTCGCTCCTGTAGCGGTTGTATTACCACCACTACTACAAGAAACAATAGTCGCAGCAGTCGCAGTTGTAATCGCAGCTTTCTTGATAATATCTCGACGTTTCATATAATTTATGACCGAAAAGCGTTCCCAAAGTTATAGTTGTTGCATTCTAGAACAGATTCACCAAGAAGATAAGCAGTTTTTACACTTGAAAGGAATTAGGGGATTGGGAATTGGGGATTGGGAATTAGGGATTGGGAATTAGGGATTGGGGATTGGTAATTAGGAGCAAGATGCTCCAACTCTTAACTCTTAACTCTTAATTCCTAACTCCTAACTCCTAACTCCTAACTCTTAAACTTTGTCTTTACTAAGCCAAAACCCAATAAACCTAAAAAGCCAAACATCAAGCTTGGTTCGGGAACGGATTTAGTATCGTTCATCATAGAAGCGACCGGAAGTTGACGAATTGTAAAAGAATTATAGACATCGTTTCCTTCTAAATCGTCGGGAACAGTGATGGAAAAACTAAAATCAACGCTTTCTCCTGGTGCTACATTACCTCCAGACCAGTTAAGACTAAAAGAACCGTCGGATTTAACTTGGGAAAATTCCGAGGAAGTAGGTTGAGTGTCGGATTCAAATGTTGGAATTGCTGTACCGGTAGGTAATAAGATTACCGCAGGGGATGCAAATCTATCTCCACCAAAGGGATTTTCTGATTGAAAACCAATTTTAAAATTAAAACCGCCCCAATTTTTATTTGTATTATTTACAACTGTTTCATCAAGTAAATACTCTGTAGTTCCACCAGAAGCTTCAACAAATAATTTAGTGTCAATGGGAGCTATTTCGCGGAAGGTTTTCGGAGTACAGGATAAACCGGGAAAGTTATTAATTTTATTTCCATCACCATTAGGAGAAGTTGTATTTACAATAGTTTGCACCTCCGGACACAATACATCTCCTTGACCTGCTCCCCCCGGAGGACTGATGCTAGTAATTGTCCTAGCTTGTGCTGTGCTGCTAAAGGCTAGAGATAATACGGTCATCGTAGCCGCAATTTTAATAATTTTTTTCATTGATAAATTATGAAGCTTCAAGAAAAGTAGGCTTTAATCTCATGGTATTCTCTGAATTCATAAAAAACAAATCACTTCGGTATTTACTGGGGAAGTTTGGAGTGGGAAGAGGGGGAAGAGGGGGAGATAGGGAGAAGGGGAGAAGGGGAGAAGGGGGAGAAGGGGAGATAAATATTTAATTTACCAGAGCAAAAGCTAGTAGTGCGAGCATCTTGCTCGCTAATTCCCAATCCGCAATTACCAATTACCAATTACCAATTACCAATTACCAATTACCAATTACCAATTACCAAAAAAATGAATTTACAAAAACCACTTACTGAAGAAGCTTTTAACCAAGGTTTGAAGGAACTTGCGGATCAAGACCGGGATTTTGCACGGATATTAGAGAAATGGGGTAATCCACCAAAATGGAAAGAAGATGCGGGTTTTTCGGGGTTGGTACGGACAATCTTGGGACAGCAGGTTTCTGTAAGCTCCGCAAGTGCTACTATGAAGCGTTTGTGTGAAACTGTCGTCCCGTTGACACCGGAGAAGCTGCTGGAATTTGATGATGTTGATTTAAAAGCTTGTGGAATTAGTCGTCAAAAATTAACTTATATTAAGGAATTGGCTATTACAATCTGTCGTGGTGATTTAGATTTAGAAACATTAGCCTCTGCTGACGACACAAGCATCAGGAACCAACTTAAATCTATCAAAGGAATAGGAGATTGGACGGTTGATATATATTTACTGATGTCCTTACAGCGTCCCGACGCTTTTCCCAAAGGAGATTTAGGAGTAATACTCGCATATCAAAAGCTGAAAAAACTAGAAACCCGTCCCACACCAGATGAATTAGAAATCATAGCCGAACAATGGCGACCTTGGAGAGCAATCGCTGCTAGAATTTTATGGCATTATTATTTGAATAGGTAATTGGTAATAGGTAATTGGTAATGAGTAATGAGTAATGAGTAATGAGTAATGAGTAATAAGTAATAAGTAATGAGTAATGAGTAATGAGTAATGAGTAATGAGTAATGAGTAATAAGTAATGAGTAATGAGTAATGAGTAATGAGTAATGAGTAATGAGTAATAAGTAACAAGTAATGAGTAATGAGTAATGAGTAATAAAAGCTTATTAACTGTTAACTGATAACTGTTAACTGATAACTGATAACTGATAACTGATAACTGATAACTGATAACTGATAACTGATGATTATTAATCCTGAAGAAGTTCCGATTCAAAATAGTACAAATTATCCCGACGAATTTAAATCGATAGTTGCAGGAAGGTTTCGTCAGCGTTTGGGAAATTTTGCTGGTTTAACAAACTTTGGTGTAAATCTGGTTAAATTAACTCCTGGTAGTGCTTCTGCACTAAGACATTGGCATTCGTCTCAAGATGAATTTATCTATATTGTAGAAGGTGAACTTACATTAATAACTGATGCTGGTGAAGAGATTTTAACACCGGGAATGGCTGCTGGTTTTCCTAAAAATGAAGCAAATGGACATCATTTAGTTAACCGTTCTACACAAGATGCGGTTTATTTAGAAGTAGGAGATAGAAGTAATAATGATACTGCTTATTATCCCGATGAAGATTTAATTGCAAAACCTAGTGATGATGGTAAATCTACCATTTTTACCCGTAAAGATGGTACTAGTTATGATTAATCATCTAGTCAATATTTTCTTCTGCTTCTAACAAATAGCTGTAGCCTATGGAGTAGTATTCGATTCATTTTAGTAAACATCAGAGTTGCAATTAAAGCTACAAATAAACCACCTGCTGTACTTATGAGAAGAGACAAGCCAAAATGAGACCAATCATGAGATTTGCTATTTTCATCTGGTATTGCGATTGCGGTAGCTTCATAGCTAGAGGCTAAATTACCCGCAACAGTTCCAGCAGCAGCGAGACCGATACTTAAACCAGTAATTCGAGCTTGAAGTTCTCTTTCTCTACGTGCTTGCTCGATTGCAAGTTGACTTTTAATTGAGTCAATACCATTGTTTATCAAACTAGCATCAAGCTGGAAAAACTGAACGGTAGCAGCAACTCTTTTTTGAAAAGGATGACAAGCTCTCTCGGTAAACATTTCTAAAAATGAAAAGTTTTCCTCTGGAAAATCACTCTTTATTTCATGAATTTTGTCTGAATAATTTTGCTGATAATCAACAATTATATTTTGGTATTCTTTAATAAAACGTATTTTTCCCGCATATTCATCTAATAAATTAGGTAACTTTACTAATAACTCATGCAAGGTCTTTAAGTCTAATTCACTGTCGGTAAATTCTTGACTTCTTCTAATACCTAATTGTATCTCTCTCGATTTATTTTTGCCTTCTTTTTCAATTTTTTTTACTTGTCTGTAAGCATGAATAATTTTACTCCTAAATAAGAATAAATCTAGTAATTGTGGATAATTTTTATTTAGCTTATCTTCTGAATTATCATCTCCAATAAAACAGATAATAATATGGTTATAGCTTTTTGATTCTCTAATAATTCCATATTCAAACACAGGAGAGCCAAATAAATTTCCCGAACGATTAAATGGAGGTTTTCTAAAAGTGTCGGGGAATAAGGATTCAATATACTTGTCGGCTATTTTTTTCAGTTTTACTTTGTTTCTTTTTTGTTTTAATTGTTGTCTATTTTCTAGCTTAATAGTAACCAATAAAGTTTGACCAAGAAAATATTCATTCTCCTGATTAACATCTAAAATTAGACAATTATTTGGATTGGCTAATGCAATATCTGAACTGTTAATTGGTTTGGTAGTTTCATTTTTAGGATTAATCAGTTGAAAGCCAATACCGTAGCTATCGTACATTTGTACGGGATAGATGATAGAAGTTTTTCTGCTTGAATCTATCTTTTCACCATTTTTATCAGTAAAACATCCATGATGCTGCACGTATATTGGATGATAATCATCTGTGTTCGAGAAATGTCTATTTAAATTAGCCCAAGGTTCTTCGTGTTTATTCTCCAAATGAAGATGTTCTTCAATGCTGAACTCAAATTTGGGTTTTAAAGTTTTAGCAACTAGCTCATCACATTTATCCCACAACCAATGTTGTTTATAATCACCTAAGCTATCAACATTTTCGCTGAAATAATAAGCAAATAAATGAATATTGTGAGTGTGAAATTTAAAATCCATGTATTTCTCCTATGATTTATAGCTGGTATTCTTAACTCTGAAAACCAATCTATAAATGAATACATTTATTATCACTTGAGTTTTTTCAAAATACTTGTATACTAACAAACCTGCTCTTGTAAGTATAGAGAAATTTTATGGCTGTTGATACTAATATCAGCTAAAAATAATTTAATTTTAGTAGAAATAAAAGCATTATAGCTAAATCAATAGCTGATAAATTATTCTTCAAATGTACAAAAAAATATGTATTTCTCAAAAATTAAGAATTAATATCTGTTTTTTATTCACCCATCAATAAAATAAGTTTTGATAATATTGCGGATAAACCAAACCTTTCAACTGTGAATAGTTACGCTTCTACAATACTAGAAGTAAATATACCGGCAATTTCTACCTTTAAAGGTTATACAGTGTAACCTGGTAATTATCTGTTATCCAAAATTTCCACCAAACAAACTATGAAAGCAAAATACCCAATCAATTTACACAAAGGTTCGACGTTTATATTTGTTCTAGCACTAATGGTAATCTACCAAAACTTTACTATCGGTGCTTGGGTTTATTTAGCCCTTCACGGTACTTATGGAATATTATGGTTATTGAAGGACAGACTTTTTCCAGATAAGCAGTGGGAACAAGAAATCCCGATTTGGGCTGGAATATTAAGCTTTTTTCTCATCAATTTATACTGGGTAGCACCATTCATCTTGATTAGTAGCGGTTCGGTTCCTTCTCCACCGTTGATTGCTGCAGCTATTTCTATCAACATATTCGGAGTATTCCTGCACTACACTAGCGATGCTCAAAAATACTACACGCTCAAATATAAATCTGGGTTGATAACAGAAGGTTTTTTTGCTCGCTGTCGTAATACTAATTATTTAGGAGAAGTCTTAATTTATTTCAGCTTTGCTTTATTAGTTCAGCATTGGCTAGCATTTGTAATATTGGGATTATTTGTAGCAGTAATTTTCTTTCCTAATATGCTTAAAAAAGATAAATCTTTATCTCGATATCCTGAGTTTGAAGAATACAAGGCTAATTCTGGATTATTATTACCTAAAGTTTGGGGAGATAGCTCTCAAGCAGATACTTTAGAGGTTGAGGGTTAAAGGTTAGAATTAATCTACATAAATTTCGTTACAAGGCTCTGCCTTGTAATGATATTATTGAAATTATTCAAATTTTTATGGATATAAGAAATAGTTTTGATATCACCGTTTCAGAAAGTTTGATTAAACGCTTACAAGAAACTAAATCAGTAGCAAAACAAGGTTTAAATAATTTTAGCAATAATTTTACCGATAAAGCAGAACAAGTTAGAAGCGATTGGCAGCAAACAGCAACTCAAAGTACCGAACATGCTGTTGATACATTTAATAATGCTCTAGAAAATGCAAAAGGTTCTCTAGAAGAAAATTTACCACAGGTATCTGTACAAGATGTTGTTAATTCTTCTATAAAAAATTGGTTTGAACAACATCCTGCTTTTTCAGGAATTATCAACTCGTTAAATTGGGCTGTAAATCATCCTATTATCAGTTTAATTATAATTATATTTAGTTTAGCCATTTTATGGAATTTAGTTAAACTCATCGGTCGTTTAATTGAAAAGGCTAGTTTATCGATACTGCAAATACCTTTAAATTTATTTCAGACTCTGATTAAATATAGTTGGCTGTCTTTAATCAAATTTGGTAATTTTGCAAAAAATAAATATACTAATACAAAAAATATAAGTAATATAAACAATAAATCAGAATTACAGTTAAATAATAATAGAGGATTACAAATAATTGCTGATAATAAACAGCAAAGATTAAAAGATATTTCAGCAAGGTTAGAAGCAATTCAAATAGAACAGCAAGAACTTTTACAGGAAGCAGCAGATATTATTGATGCTGAGAAAAGCCATAGTTCGATAGTAGGTCAAAGGTTAGAGGTCAAAGGTTAAAGGTTAAAGGTTAAAGGTTAAAGGTTAGAGGTCAAAGGTCAAAGGTTAAAGGTTAAAGGTTAGAGGTCAAAGGTTAAAAGTTAAAGGTCAAATATAAAGGTAGCTGGTACTTTATTACATTTATTTTCATAATTTCTTAGTAGCGCTTTTGCGTATCTAGTTTCGGAATTCGGGTTTGCTGAAACGCTAGTACAAGCGACGATAATTGGAAAATGTTAAGTTTTGTAAAAAAAACCGTTTTCTTCCCGAAAAATCTAGATATAAAATTGTAGGCTTCAATTATTAGCGGTTACGCATAGTTTCAGATAGGTTAAACCGTGTTATTACCTAAAAAATGGAAGAGATTTAATATGAAAGCAGTTTAGAAAAACAGTTAGACTGCAACTATTGACGTTGACCTAAAGGTTGGATACAACAAATAATGAATTTATTTATAGTTGCTTTACTTGCAGTTACTATCGGTATATGTTTTGGTGGTGTTATCGTTTTATTAATAGTTATCCAGCGTCGCCGTCAAAAGGTAGATAGTATGGTTTCTACTAATAATTTAATCGGTCTTTATGGAACGGTAGAAGTTCCTTTCGATAATACTTGCAAGGGGAAAATTAGGGTTAATATACCGGGACAAGGTTCGACAACTGATTTTGTAGCCTGCACTGATGATTCTAAAAGTTTTCAGCCAGGGGATAGAGTTTTTATTGTGCAAGTAAGGAAAAATCAATTATGGGTAATTAGCGAAAACTCTTTGACTAATTCAGAATAATATAACTAACAACTAACTAAAAAAATGTTTAAATCAAATTTAAAACAAGAAGTTCAAAGCATACAAATAGACCAAGTAGCAGCCAATCGTCCTGTAGAAATTCAGCAAAATAATCTAGGTGGACTTTTTGGAACTAGTTTACTAATTGCAACGGGAATATTTGGTACGGTTTTAGTCGCTTGGTTTTTACAATCCTGTTTGTGTATTTGTAAACCAAATGAAGTACTGGTTATTTCTGGACGTAAACGCAAAACAAAGGAAGGTCAAGAAGTTGGATATCGCGTACTGGCTGGTGGGAGAGCGATTCGCATTCCCATTGTAGAGAAAGTTAAACGCATGGATGTGACAACTATGCCAGTACCGGTAGAGGTTCAAAATGCTTATTCTAAGGGAGGTACACCGTTAAATATTCAAGCTATTGCTAATGTAAAACTTTCTAGCAATCCGAGTATTATTGGTAATGCGATTGAAAGATTTTTGAAAAGCGATAGAAAAGAGATTTTGCGGGTAGCAAGAGAAACTCTTGAGGGTAATTTACGCGGTGTTGTTGCAACTTTAACCCCAGAAGAAGTTAACGAAGATAGACTGCAATTTGCTGAGAGTATAACCTCAGATGTCAGTCGGGATTTAATGAAATTAGGTCTGCAAATTGATACTTTAAAAATCCAAAGCGTTTCCGATGAAGTTGATTATTTAAGTTCTATTGGAAGGAAGCGAATTGCAATGATTGTTAGAGATGCAGAAATTGCTGAATCCAACGCTTTACGGGAAGCAGAAAGTATAGAATCGCAATGTCAGCAAGAAGCAGAAGTTGCTAAAACTCAAAATCGCATTACTATTTTAGAGAAAGAAAACGAATTACGAGAAGTCAAAGCGAAGCTAGAACAACAAGCACGTTCGGAAGAAGAAATTACTACCGCAACAGTCAGAGAAAAACAAGCTTTCTTCGAGCAGAAACTGCAACAATTGCGAGCAGAATTTGAACGTCTGCGTTTAGAAGCGGATCAAGTATTACCAGCAGAAGCATCACAACAAGCAAAGCAGTTAAAAGCAAAAGGGGATGCAGCAGTAATTGCAGAAAATGCTAAAGCAGCAGCATTAGTAAACGAAATGCTCGCTCAAGTTTGGCAAGAAACCGAAACCGATGTCTCCGAATTATTCTTAATTCAGCAGTTAGAAACTATCTTAAATGAAGCTGTAGAAATTCCCAAGCGGCTGTATTTAGATAAAATCAACGTAGTTGATAGCGGTGATGGTAAATCTTTAGCAAGTCTAGTCAAAGTTTACCCAGAAATCCTCAACCAGTATCTAGAAAGTATCAATCAAACATTAGGAATTGACGTACTCGGAACACTTTCTGGGAAGAAGGAGCGAACAATTAATAATTAACTTTTTATGGCTCGTAGTTGCGCTTCAGCGCCAAATATGCTTGGCGAAGACAGCGTAACTACGAACAAATGTGAAATCTATATAGAAATGTAGCACTGCTAGGTCTTATATAATGTGAATTCCCAATTCATATTTCTATTCACACCATATTTAGCGAAGACAGCGTAACTACGAACAAATGTGAAATCTATATAGAAATGTAGCACTGCTAGGTCTTATATAATGTGAATTCCCAATTCATATTTTTATTCACATCATACTTAGCGAAGACAGCGTAACTACGAACAAATGTGAAATCTATATAGAAATGTAGCACTGCTAGGTCTTATATAATGTGAATTCCCAATTCATATTTTTATTTACACCATATTTAGCGAAGACAGCGTAACTACTAACAAACTATTTTTTAATCATTCATTTGGAGAAAGTCATGTTACCACTTATCGGTTTATTTTTAGGAATTTTAGGTTTTGGTTCAACTGCTGGTTATTGGATTATTCGCTATTTTTATCATATTTGTCAGCCGAGTGAGGTGCTGATTTTTGCTGGTGGAACCCATAAAACTTCTGATGGACGCGAGGTTGGTTATCGTTTAGTCAAAGGTGGAAGCAGTATTCAAACTCCTTTGTTTGAACGTACTTTTCGGATGGATTTGGGTAACATTATTATTGACCTTGAGGTTGTTAATGCTTACTCGAAGGGTGGTATTCCTTTGAATGTCCAAGGAGTCGCTAATATCAAAGTTGCTGGTGAGGAACCTACTATTCATAATGCTATTGAAAGATTATTAGGTAAAAGTCGCAAGCAAATTGAACAGTTAGCTAGGGAAACTTTAGAAGGAAATCTTCGAGGTGTTTTGGCTAGTTTAACCCCGGAAGAAGTTAATGAAGATAAAATTGCGTTTGCTAAAAATTTGCTGGAAGAAGCGGAAGACGATTTAGAAAAGTTGGGTTTGATTTTAGATAGTTTACAAATTCAGCAAATCTCTAGCGATACTAAATATCTCAAAGCTATGGGACGCAAACAACGGGCTGAATTGTTACGAGATTCGCGAATTGCTGAAGCTGAAGCTAAAGCTAAATCGGAAATTTGTAGTTCTGAAAATGAAAAACTAGTCGCTCTAAAACGTACTGAAAGAGATTTACAGGTAGCGAAAGCTGAAGCACAAAGAAGAGTTCGAGATGCTATTACCAAACGGGTAGCAATGGTTGCTGAAGTGGAGGCTGAAGTCGGTGCTAATGTTGTGAAAACTCAAGCGGAAGTTTCAGTACAGCAAGAACGTATCAAGCAGGTGGAACAGCAATTGATAGCTGATGTCGTAGCACCAGCAGAAGCTGAATGCAAAAGAGCGATCGCCAAAGCTAAGGGTGATGCAGCAAGTATCATTGAAGACGGTAAGGCTCAAGCTGATGGTACTAAAAAGCTGGCTGAATCTTGGCAGAATGCTGGTAGTAATGCCAAGGAAATTTTCCTACTACAAAAGTTTGATGTACTTCTAAAAGCAATGGCTTCAAGTATTCCAGAGTTAGAGGTGGAGAAGGTCACTATAATTGATGCAAGTGAAGGTAGCAATGCAAGTAAGATGGCTTCTTTCATTGAGCAACTCCGTCAAACTACTGGTTTAGATGTACCAGAAATTATTCAAGGATTGGTAAACAATCAATCCATCAAAAGTGCGGAAGTTTCTACCGACGGAAATCATCTCCCCAAGATACAAATTCGCGAAGATAAGACTGGGATGAAAGATTGGTAGAAAGAATCGATAGTTAATAAATAATAAAAATTCAACTGACTCACAAACCCGGTTTTTCTAAATAACCGGGTTTATTTTTTCTTCCCCAATCCCCAACTAGCAATCCCTAATCCTAAATGTTCCTGCTTTGACAACCTCAAACCTAAAATTTTCATTAAAAAAAAGGTGTTATTTAATACACATCCCTAAAATCATGAAATCATTTGAAATGCAATTCTTAACTTGAAATTCAAGTGTATTTAACTTTTTATAAGGGAAATCATCTGAATTAACTTGCTAACTCTTATTTGCTCGCAGTTGCAAGTATCTGTGACATAAGGAATTGGTGATTGGGATTTATTCAATTCCAAAACTTATACCTTGGTCAAAATTTAAGGAGATTTGCGATTGGTAAATAACCTTTGTATAGCTCATACTTCATGAGTTTTCTTCCCTAAATGCTGGTGTCTAGACAGGTTGTGTATTTGATTGTGTCCACAAATTTTCATTTCGAGTAAATTTTATGAAAAAGAACGTTCTGTTATTAGGGTTATTAGCTTCTATCAGCCTATTTGGCTGCGTTCAGAAAGATGATTTAGCTTCTAGCGATTCAATATCTGAAGATAGTAATTCTGCTTCTAATGTTTCTGCAACTACAGAGGAAACTAAAGGATTGATGGAAAGTTCTTTGGGTGAGTACCTTAAGACCAAAAACCTCAAGTTAGAAGATACCCCTCACAAAGTTGAGTATCTAGACCTGAATGGTGACAGCATCAAAGACGCTGTAACTGTATTCACCGGTTCTAAGTCTTGTACTGATAGTGGCTGTAATATGTTGGTTCACGAGGGTCTTGGTGAGAATAAATTCAAACTTGTTTCGGATATATCTCCCGTCAAATCACCAATTACTTTCAGTGAAACTACAACTGGTGGTTGGAAAGATGTGATTGCAAATGTTGGAAGCAAAGGAAAACCCAAAAATGTCGCATTGAAATTTGATGGTAAGGGTTATCCAGAAAATGCATCTACTCAACCAGAGATTAAAGATAGCGAAATTTCCGGGGATAAATTCGCGTTTGAGACTCAAGTAGATGGTTCTAAGGAAACAGCAGATAAGTCTAAGGTCGATTCTGAGAAAAGCGATAAAACTGCTAGTGCTGGATTTTCTAAGAAGTGTCAAGCAGCAATTGACAATAGTAAATCCGAAGTTGCGAATATCTCTGGAATTGGTTTAAACAAATCTAGCAAGAATGATATCAGCAGTATTTATCAAGACATACCAAAAGAGCGTTCATCAGAATATAAGTTTACCGTCGGTGGTAGAGGTGGTAAAAATATTATGTATTCGCCAGTATTCATGACTGATATTAGCAAAAACATCATTGAAAACTGCAATAATATTGGCTCGGTTCAATTTGAAGTAGACCAAACTGACAATAGAATCGCTTATGGTTTGGTCAAGGATTCTGTGAAGAAGTTTGATTGTGCTGCATCAAAAGATAATTCTAAACTCAAGTGGGGACAAGTTTCCTGTCAGTAGTATTTTCCTATAAAAATCAGGTTTTCGAGATATAACCTTTTTGGTGTTTTGAAACACTATTATAGAGACGTAGCACTGCTACGTCTCTATGTTTTTATATAGCAGCTTTCAGTTGAGTCTAATAAACTTTAACCTCACCCCGTCCTACGGACACCCCTCAACCTATCAAGGACAGGGGAAATATATACTACAATGATATTACATTAGTATATAGAATATTTTATGGCAGAAATAACTAAAGAAAAAATTGAAACTACTTGGGGGATACATCCAGCCAGAAGAATAGTTTTTAATGAACTTTATCAAGGACTTTTAGCAAATGTTCAAGCTAAAAATATAGTTCGGATTATTGATGGTGATTTAGAAATTTTTAACTATACTACCCACGCTCAATATAATGCGAATTGGAATTTATTTACATTGATTGCGAGGGGGTTAGTTATTGATGTTAAAAAGCAAGCTGTAATTGCAACACCTTTTCCTAAGTTCTTTAATTTTGGGGAAGCGAAAGTTTGGGGTGCTGATGAAGTATCTGGAGAAATTCTAGTTTATCAAAAGTACGATGGTTCCCTAGGAATTGTATTTTGGGATGGTTATAAATGGAGGGTAGTAACGAGAGGTTCGTTTGATTCTGATGCAGCAATTTGGGGTCAAAACTGGTTAGATAAAAATATTAATCCTAATTTATTAGAAATTGGTAATACTTATCTTTTTGAAATTATTTATTCGGGAAATCGGGTAGTTGTACCTTATGATTTTCAGGGAATGGTTTTATTAAGTGCTTATGATATAAATGGGTGTGAATATTCTCGTTCGCAAGTTGAAATTGTTGGTGAAAAACTTGGAGTGAAAGTTACAGAAGTCGAAGAGTTTGAATCAGTAAATAAATTGCTGGAAGCAGCCCAAGTTATTGATAGTAATAGCGAAGGATGGGTAATTAGGTTTGCTAACGGACATCGTTTAAAGATTAAGGGTGCAGAATATTGTCGTCTCCATCGTCTAACATCCCAGGTGACACCCTTAGCAATATGGGAAATTATGAAACAGGGTGATAATTTAGAAGTAATACGTCAGGAGTTACCCGAAGAACATTTGCAGGAATTTAATCAGATATGCTCGATTTTTGAGACTAAATTAGAATGTTTGATTAAAGATGTTGTAGAGATTTATCACCGTAAACAACATCTCTCGAATAAAGAAATCGGATTAGCATTGAACAAAGGTAAATGGTTGGATGGGACTCCGGTTAGTATAATAGAAAAAAAGTTTTTATTTGCTGTTAGAAAACAGAATTTTTTGAACAATGTTCGCGAACCGGGACATAGTTGTCGGAAGATGGCTTTTGAGATTTTCCGTCCTACTGGGAATTTATTGGATAGAGAGAATAGGTCACATAGCTTCGCTCCGAATTCAAAATTCAAATCCCCATAAATAAAATTTAGGAGTTTGTATCCGGTTTCTTTTTTGCTCATAGGAGTAAGCTAAGGATTTTGAGAAATTGACACGAAACAGCTTTTCTCAGAGGAGCTTAATTGCTAATATATTTTATTTTCTACTTCCTACTCTTAAATAATCACAAAAACTCGTCTTGTCACACAGGAAAGACGAGTTTTTGTGATTATGGTAATTTTATGAAGATTTTGGGAAACCTAAGTATTAGATTCCTCTATACAGTGTATTCGCTTTGCTTAAAATACGGTTAAAAATCTAAGGTAATTCTTTTATTTACATCTCTATGTATCTTAACCATGCTGGAGATGACAATCGAGTTGATAGCAAAGCAAACGAATATTTTTTTAGTGTTCCTATTTAAGCCAGTTTGTATTGACGATTAAGGCAGTTAATTGATGATTCCTATTAATTTTCAGAAACTTTTAACTCAAAAAGATATAAGGTACCTTGTAAAAAATATTTTTGCAACAGTAGAAACACCATTATATCTAATTAGTGCTGACGGAAAAATTTTGTTTGGGACTTATCAAGAAGGATTAACCGAAAAGTATCCGGTTGAGTTATCCGGTATGACTTTTGCATGGGTAGTCGGTAATTCTAAAGGATTACAAATTTCTGAGCTGCTTTCGTTTCTAGTCAAACAAGAATTCGAGAAAAAATCTTTAGCTAAGGAATTGCTGGAAAGATATGAAGAAATAGATTTATTTGATGAGCTATCCACACAAATTACAAATAGTTTGGATATAAATCAAATTGCTCAATTAGTTTTAGAAAGAATCAGTACAATTATTGACTGTGATATTGGAATATTCTTATTATTAGATAAGCATACAAATCAATTAAAAGCTCTTTCTGAATTTGGTGATACTAGCTGCTTTCAATTACCGATTATTTTAGGTGAAGGTATTTTAGGTGAAATAATTTCCAGAGGTAAAGGAGAGATTATAAATAATGTTTGTGATAGCTTAAAATGCTCTGATAATGATAGCGCAATCAACTCTTTTATTTGCGTCCCCTTGAAAAATAAACAGCAAGTAATTGCAGCTATTGCTGTTGGTAGTCAGACAACCATTAACTATACCACCGAAGAATTTAAACTCCTGAATATCTTTGCTACTCAAGCTGCAATTGCTATCGAGAAAGCTTTACTATACGAGCAAAGTTTGAATGCTGCGAAACGCGCTCAGAAACAGGCTAAACAGCTACAGAAAACCCTTGATAAATTGCAGCAAACTCAAGCTCATCTAATACATAGCGAAAAAATGTCCAGCTTAGGACAAATGGTGGCTGGGATTGCTCATGAAATTAATAACCCGGTTAATTTTATTAAAGGAAATATCGGTTACGGTTTTAACTACGCTCAAGATTTAGTTGAATTAATAGAACTATATCAAAAAAACTATCCACAACCGGTATCAGAGATTGAGGAAAGAATAGAAGATATTAATTTTGATTTTTTGAAGGAAGATTTTTTAAATTTACTTAATTCGATGAAAGTAGGAGTCAACCGAATTAAAGATATTGTTCGTTCTTTAGGAATTTTTTCACACCTTGATAAAGCAGAAATTAAAGCAGTTAATATCCATGAAGGTATTGATGGAACTTTAATGATTTTAAATCATCGCTTGAGTGGAAACAAAAAATGTAAAGATATCGAAATCGTCAAAGAATACGGTGATATACCTTTAGTAAATTGCTATGCAGGACAATTAAATCAAGTATTTATGAATATCCTTAGTAATGCAATCGATGCTTTGCAGGATAAAGGTGATTTGATTATAATTCGTACTCAAATGGAGGGAAATAATTGGGTAAAAATCTCCATTATAGATAATGGACCTGGAATTGAAGAAGATATTCAAAAAAAATTATATGACCCATTTTTTACTACTAAAGAAGTTGGCAAAGGTACGGGTTTAGGTATGGCTATTAGCTATCAGATTGTAGTAGAAAAGCATCGTGGATGTCTCAATTGCGTATCGGAATTAGATAGAGGTACAGAATTTGAGATTAAAATACCAATTGAATCTAATTAAGACAATTATATTAGTTTGATAAGTTTTTCATTATTTATAAGAAGTTAATCAAAATAAATTTAATTTATCTATTAACAAATTAAGCTAAATTACCATAATTATACTTTTATCATAAATATGATTTCAGATAGCATGACAAGCAAAAAATCTTTGAATAAGAGATATAAAAATTGGCTAAGTCGTTTAAAAATTAACCAGAAAATTTATCTTGGTTATAGTGTTTCTTTAGGTGCTTGCGTTCTCGGGACTATCTTAGGAATAACAATTGGAAATTATTTAAAGCAAGAATCTGTAGAACAAGAAGAACGAGTCTTAATCGAAACTACTACTCTTCATCGTCTGCAAACTGCAGTTTTGCAAATACGAACTCATCAACAACAATTAATCCCACTAATTAAAGAACCTACTAATTTTATGGAAGAATACGAGCATATTCTTCAACATTCTAAAATAATTAGGAAAAATTGGTCGGGAATTAAATTGATAGTCAAAAATCCAGAATATAATTCAGCAAAACAAATCATAAAATTAGAAAATTTAATTAAAACATACGAAGATATTCCAAACAGATATTTAAAATCATTAGATGCAGTCGTAAAAGATATTACTCCTATCAATTTAGAGGAAAGTGAAACAGTTGAAGCTAATCAAGATAAACTTATCAAATTTACCAATAGCGAATTAGCAATTGAATTTGATGGAATCTCTGATGATTTAACGGAAATAATCCAACTCTTTTATCAAGAAGTAAAAGAATCAAGAAAAACATTGAGAAACGCAATTCTATTTCGTAATTGCATTATATATAGCGGTATTTTTATCTCTATTATTATTGCTTGCTTATTGGCTAAAGAAATAAGCAAAGCAATTACACATCCAGTTTTAAACTTAGCAAATGTTGCTAAAAAAGTCACTGAAGAAGAGAACTTCGATTTACAAGTTCCTACAGCTACAGAAGATGAAATTGGTAGTTTAACATCATCTTTTAATCATTTAATTAACCGGGTCAAGCAGCTTTTAGAAGAGCAAACAGCGAATACAGCAAATTTAAGAGCAATTCTTGATAACCTTGCAGATGGTTTATTGGTAAGCGGTACAGATGGTGAAATAATCAACTACAATCCTGCTATTACTAGGATATTTGGTTTGGGGGATGTCGATATCAAAGGACTTTATTGTCAAGAATTTATTCCTGAAGTTTTAGAACTAGTAAACCAAACAAGGGAAAACCCTACAGCAATTTTTACAAAAGAAATTCAACCTAGCGACAAGCAATTTATCAAAGCATCTGTTACCGCTATTATTGAAGCTAATTGTACTAGTTCCTGCAAATATTTGGGTTCGGTGATTCTCGTCCGGGATATTACTCAAGAAAAAGAAGTAGATAGGATGAAGACAGATTTTATATCAACTGTTTCCCACGAATTAAGAACTCCTTTAACTTCTGTATTAGGATTTGCATCGATTATTCAAGAAAAATTAGAAGAAGACATTTTTCCCTTGTTACCTGACGAAAATCGTAAAACGAAAAAAACCGTCAGAAGAGTTAAAGACAATATCAACATTATTGTCTCCGAAGCAGAACGTCTTACCACATTAATCAATGATGTGTTGGATATTGCAAAAATGGAAGCAGGAAAGCTTGATTGGAAGAAAAACAATATTAGCATTGAAAAAGTAATTGAGCGCTCTTTAGCTGCTACATCTGGTTTATTTATTACTAAAAATTTAGAGTTAACTAAAAATATCGAACCGGAGATACCGCAAGTTATAGGTGACGAAAATCGTCTTATTCAAGTCTTAATTAATCTGATATCAAATGCTGTTAAATTTACTGATGAAGGTTCTATTAGCTGTAGTGCTAAAGTAAACAATAGCAACATTATTGTGAGCGTTACCGATACAGGTAGCGGTATATCTCAAGAAGACCAAGCACAAGTATTTGACAAATTTAAACAAGTAGGAGAAATATTTACTGATAAACCTCAAGGGACTGGATTAGGATTACCAATTTGTAAACAAATTATAGAACATCATGGTGGAAATATTTGGGTAAATAGTGAATTACACAAAGGAAGCACTTTTTCTTTTTCTATTCCCATTGAAACTGTTAGTTCAATAAGCGAATTTGATAGAATTGTCAATTTAGATAGTTTTGTCAAAGAACTAAAAGAACATTCTACTAATAATATCAATGTTTCCAACAAAGAGAAAACAATTTTAGTCATAGATGATGATGCTAATATTCGGGAATTACTCAGACAATCTTTAAAGAATCAAGGTTATGCAGTTAAAGAGGCTAAGAATGGTTTAGATGGGATTAATAAAATCAAAAAAGAAAAGCCAGACCTAATTATTCTTGATGTTATGATGCCACAAATCAACGGATTTGATACAGCCGCAATCATCAAAAATGACCCTTTTACAATGGATATTCCCATTATAATGCTGTCTATTTTTGAAGATAGGGAAAGGGGATATCAATTGGGTATTGATAGATATATGACTAAACCAATCGAAAGCAATAAGCTAATGAACGAAATTGGTTTATTGTTATCTCAGGGAACATCACCCAAAAAGATTTTAGTAGTAGACACAACTGCTTCCACTCTATTAACTTTATCAGAAATACTCAAAACTCAAGGTTATAATGTTGTAGAAGCATCTAATGGTGAAGAATGTATAGAAAAAGCTGTATCTGTCAAACCCGATATGATTATTGTAGATTCTTTATTATCTCAGCAACATGATTTAGTAAAGACGCTACGTTTTGAGAAAGGATTAGAAAACTTCTTTTTCATTTTATTAGGTGATAGCTAAAAATAAATTTGAGAGGATTTTAGTAAATAGTCCTAATACAAGAAAATAATCTGTTTTTTACAAAATTAAATCATATCTAACTGGGATTTAAAATATTACTCTTAATTTAGTTTTTTAACGAGAGGAAAATATGGATTTAGATAAAAAGATTTTAATCGCAGACGATGAAGCTAATATACGTATTTTAATGGAACAAGTTTTAGAAAAATTAGAAGATGAAGGAGTCGAATTACTGATTGCAGAAAATGGGAAAGAAGCATTAGAGACTATAGAAGATGAAAAACCAGACTTAGTTTTCCTCGATATAATGATGCCGAAAATGAATGGTTTGGATGTATGTAAAACTGTAAAAAAAGAGTTAAAAATTCCAGATATCTATATAATTATGTTGACAGCTAAAGGACAAGAAAATGATAAAGAAAAAGGGTTACAAGTAGGAGCAGATTTATATATGACTAAACCATTTCGTCCGAAAGCTATTTTGGCTAAATCCCGAGAAATATTAAAGGTTTAATCAGTTGTTCATCGGTTGGATGTGGATCGTCAGTTATCAGAACTCATCAATATTCGCTGATAACTGGTTACTGCTGGCTAACAAATCTTTTTGGAGATAAGCTATTAATTATCTCATTTTCATTACCGGTTAAATAGTTTGCAAATCTTCTTGCTAAAGGTGGTATTATTACTAACGGATTGCTAAAGCCTGAAAAAACGTGAATATTATTACTTTGAGGAACCTTGCCAACCAAAGGTAAATTATCTTTGCTAAAAGTTACCAAGCAATGGTGCCAGTTTCCTGTTATATTTTCTAAATCCGGTAATACTTTACCAATATTTTCTCGCAATGCAGCTTCACTTTTTATCGAATCTAAATCAGCATGGGGATTAGTATTTATATAGCTAATTTGACCCAAACACAAGCTTTGATTTTTGAATTGAACAGCACCTACATCCAAAATCCAACCAAGCTGATTATTTTTATCCCACAATTTATCATTTGTAGTAGATTCAGCTTCTAATTGAGGACGTTGCAGATTTGCTGGCATTATTAATGTATGTAACTTCAAATCCACAGGTGGAGTTTCGATAATTTCTGCATGAGTAAAGTAGAGTTGAATAGGAATACCCGATGTTTGCAGCAACTTTCGACTCAAACCACCAGCACAAACCACAATATTTTTACAGTTAAATGTATCGGTATTTGTTGTAACTGATAAACTTTCTTGCTGGATTTCCAAAACCTGACTAATTTGCATCTTTCCTCCAGCTAAAAGGAAAGCTTTAATATAAGCTTGTGTTGTTTTTTCTGGATGAATATGTCCGTGTTTGACCGTCAAAGCTCCAGAAATTGCATCTCTATTTAATAAAGGTTCCAAGTCACAAGCTTGGTTGACGTTGAGTAATTCCGGAACTGTAGCAAAACGTTGGTAATTAGCAGCGATTTCTTCTGGATTGCGATTATGAGGAATAGTTAATAACAAATCTAATTCGCGAAGTTGAATATCACCATTTAACTCTTCCGAAAGGTTGTGATAAAGTCTCTTAGATTCTTCGCATAATTGACGAGTTAAATCAGTAGTTCCACTCCAAAAAGCCAAACCACCATAACTATAACGAGTAGCATTTTGCGGAGTAGTATCTTGTTCTAATAACAGCACTGAAAAGCCTTTTGTTACTAATTCATAGCTCAATGCTGCACCCGCAATACCAGCACCAATAACAATAATATCGTAGTTTTTCATATAAATTTAGGTAATTGGTAATCGGTAATTGGTAATTGGTAATTGGTAATGGAATTATTAGTTCTCGCTACTCCCTACTCATTACTCTTAACTCTTAACTCCTAACTTTTTTTAGTAAGTTGCTTGTAAACGATTTAAAAGATATTCTCCAGCGGTTATGGGTGAATAAATTGGATGCTTATCTGTTTTACAACTTTCAAGACAAGCAATTTCTGTATCTTGATTAGGATGACAGAAAAATGCTATGGAATATCTGGAAAATTTAACTTTTTCGTCATTAGGAATCATGACTCTATGCTTCGTCGAGCGAAATACATCATTTGTCCACCGCTGCATTAAGTCACCTGTGTTAACTAATATAGTATCAGCTATTTTCGGTACTGCAATCCATTCTTTTGTTGCTGTTTGTACTTCTAAACCGACCATATCATCTTGAAATAGCAAAGTGATGCTTCCATAATCGGAATGTTCACCAGCACGAATTTGTCCGGGTTTTGGCTGTTGTTGTAAAGCTGGATAATGAAGCAGTCGCAATGTATGATTTTTTTGATTATGATTGATTGTGAAAAAATCTTCTGGTAATTCCAAAGCTAAAGAAAAAGCTGTCAAAATTATATTTGCAACTTCACTACAAGCTTGGTAGAAAATTGGAATTGCAGGAGAGATAAATAAAGAAGTGGGTAAATTATCTAATCCTACAACATTAAAAGCTTCCTTCAAATCACCGGGATTATTTGGATTAAGACGTTCTCTTTCGATTCCCACATAACCTTGATTGCTAAATTCATCGCTCCAAGCCATATTTTGTTTAACATCCAAAGGTAAATCGAATAAATATTTACTGTAATCAAATACTTGGTCTATTAATGTTGAAGATAGATTATATTTTTTGATGTAAATAAAGCCGATTTCATGACAAGCTTGGTAAATTTGTTTGCCTATCTTTTGTTTTGAATTAATATCTTTGTTGTGAATGAGTGATAAATCAATAATTGGAATTTGAGTCATTTTAAGAACTAACTAAACTCGATTAATTACATATTGTCATTGCGATTGCTTCGCTTCACTCGCAATGACTATTTTACTTGCTTTAAAGCTTCAACACTGCAATCTTCCGTAATTGTACTAGTTGATGAATCAAATATCTCTTAATAATCTGGTAAATAATTATCAATAAATTATTTTATCTACCAATTTTTATATGAATGATAATAATATTTCGATTATCTTAGATTGTGATGATGATGTGGTTTTGTTTGAAAAGGATACTTTTAAAGTTAGTCGATTGAAAGAATTGATGATAAGGAAAGTAATAGAAGTAACGCATAATCGCGACAAACATGGAGGATACTATCCTAAATTCTCACTAGAAATTATGATAGGCGAAGAAAATTTTAATTTTAATTATATGAAATATGAGACAACTAAAGATTGCCAGATTTTACAAGTTAATAACGCAGGTTGGCGCGAAGGAAAGTTAAACATTGAAATATATATATCTGCTAATAGCGATAAACTGAATAAAGTCAATTTAGAATTCTTCCCCAAACAACCTATTGAACCAGAATCACCATTAGATGATATTCGTGAAATGATTCAAGTTACTGATGGTGCGTGACGCTATTATCAAATTAGTAACTATCAACAAAATTTTGATGAGCGTCACACACCCTACAAGATTAATTAACTTTTAATTTGTCAGGAATAACATGACATCACCTTCTTTGACAACATAAGCTTTCCCTTCAGCCCGAACTAAACCTTTTTCTTTTGCAGAACTTAAGGAACCAGAAGCTACTAAATCCTCATAACTAACAGTTTCTGCTCGAATAAATCCTTTTTCAAAATCGCTGTGAATTACTCCTGCTGCTTGCGGTGCTGACATTCCAGCTTTGATTGTCCAAGCGCGGGTTTCTTTTTCTCCTGATGTAAAATATGTCCGCAAACCTAATAAATCATAGGTAGCGCGAATCAAAGATTTTAGGCCACCTTCTTCTACACCCAAAGACTCTAGAAAATCCTTTCTTTCTTCATCAGATAATTCAACTAATTCCGATTCTACCTGGGCAGAAACTATCACCACCTGAGCATCTTCTTTGTTTGCAATTTCTCGGACTTGCTCTACAAACTCATTCCCAGTTGATAAATCATCTTCAGAAACATTCGCAGCATAAATAATCTTTTTCGCACTCAATAACGTCAAAGGTTTAATTATTTCTGCTTCTTCTTCGCTTAACTTAATCTGACGAACAGATTTACCTTCGTTCAACTCTGCTGCAACTTTTTCCAACACCGTCATTTCATACTGAGCGTCTTTATTCGCTCTTGCTTGTTTCTTGGTACGTTCCATCCGACGCTCGACTTGCGCTAAATCCGCTAAAACAAGCTCTAAATTAATTACTTCAATATCTCTTGCTGGTCCCACCGAACCGGAAACATGAATCACGTCGTCATCTTCAAAACAACGTACCACGTGAACGATAGCATCAGTTTCGCGAATATTAGATAAAAACTGGTTTCCTAATCCCTCACCTTTACTTGCACCCTGCACCAAACCAGCAATATCAACAAACTCTACACGAGCGGGGACAATTTGCTTCGCAGAAGAAATCTTCGCTAGAACTTCTAACCGCTCGTCTGGTACCGAAACCACACCGACATTCGGTTCAATGGTGCAAAAAGGAAAATTAGCAGCTTCAGCCTTAGCGTTCGCCACCACAGCATTAAATAAAGTAGATTTTCCTACATTAGGAAGTCCGACAATCCCGGCTCTTAGCATTTTGGATTTTAGAATTTAGTTTATCTTCTGAGCAGATTCTATCATTGCAACTTGCTTCTCCATCTTTTCTCAGATTAGGAGGTAAGCAAGCCAAAATTTTGTGGGAAAATAAATAATCGGTAAATATTTGAAAATTCTGAATGAGTAAGCTAGTTGTCTTGAATTTGGGGAAGGGAGACCTGAATACAGGGTTTCCCGATGTCACAATTCAATTCGGGATGGAAAGCGACCCACGTGCAATGGAATTTCGCGGTAGTTTACCAGCTGCACCAGAGATTCCTCAACTTTATCGCAATTGGCAATCACTATACTTGTCTGTATATTCTCTCTATGGTTGGTCTGTACGTATCAAAGTTGAAGATAGTGATGTTACTAATATTTCCAAAGCTGAATTTAACAATTTTTGTATAGAATTATCATCAAAATTAAATGATTGGCTTAACTCCGAGCAATTTCGCTTTCTAGACCAAAAATTACGCATGCAATTGAATCCAAATGAAGATATTTGTTTTATAATTGCAACTCGCGATAAATTGTTACGGCGGCTTCCTTGGCATTTATGGAGCTTTTTTGATGATTATCCTAATGCTGAGGTTGCATTGAGTTCTTTAGAATTACAACGACCCAATCGAGTATATAAGAAAGATAATAAAGTTAAGATTTTAGCCATTTTTGGCAATAGCGAAGGCATTGATATAAGTCAAGATAAGTACTTTTTAGAAAAATTACTCAACAAAGCTAAAATAAATTTTTTAATTGAACCACAATTAAAACAATTAAGTGACGAGCTTTGGACCACAGGTTGGGATATTTTATTTTTTGCGGGACATAGTTATAGTCGCGAAACAGGTGTACTGCAAATAAATAAAACAACAACAATTACTTTAAAAAAATTGAAATATGGACTCAAAAAAGCAATAAATAACGGTTTACGTTTGGCAATTTTTAATTCCTGCGATGGTTTAGGTTTGGCCGAAGCTTTAGAAGATTTACATATCCCCCAAGTGATTGTAATGCGGGAACCGGTTCCGGACAGGGTAGCACAGGATTTTTTAAAATATTTTTTAACAGAATTTTCTAGCGGACAACCTTTATATTCTGCGCTGCGTGAAGCCCGAAAAAGACTCGAAGGAATAGAAGATGAATTTCCCTGTGCGACTTGGTTACCAATAATTTGCCAAAATCCCTTGGAAGAGCCAATGACTTGGCCCCAGCATAAAAAGATTATCACTTGGAAAAGTGTGTTGACAATATTGCTCGCAAGCTTTTTGGCAACAATTTTTGTTATGGGATTTAGGTATTTCGGTTATCTCCAAACCTCCGAATTACAGGCTTTTGACCATTTTATGCAATTGCGATCGCAGTTTGTCACGGAGAAACCCGACCAGCGTCTTTTAATTATTACTATTGATGAAGCAGATATTCGTTATCAAATCGATAAAGGGATGAATATGCGATGGTCGCTATCAGACCAAGCACTTGCTCAACTATTAGAAAAACTAGATAAATACGAACCCCGAACTATCGGCTTAGATGTCTTCCGGGATATTAATGTAGACCTAAAATATCCAAATTTAGCAACTCGGTTTGAACAAGATAATCGCCTATTTTTCGTTTGTAAAGTTGCAACCACTGATGAAGATGAGGATACTCAAGGTATTGCACCTCCTAAATTAGCTCCAACAGAACGCATCAGCTTTGCCGATTTTGTCGAAGATAATGATAATGTTGCTCGTCGTCAACTGTTAAATTTAACTCCTCCGATAAAATCAAAATGTCCGGCCGAATACGCATTTAGTCTAGATTTAGCACTTGATTATCTTGATAAAGAAGGTAAAACATCATCCACCACAAAATCGGATGATTTACAGTTTGGTGACGTTGTACTTAAGCGACTCAAAGAACACACGAGCGGTTATCAAAAAGTGGATGACGGGGGTTATCAGGTATTGTTGAATTATCGTTCCCTCCCCTCTATTGATAAAATCGCTCTAGAAATTCCTTTGAGAGATGTATTGGATGAAAAGATACCATCAGAGTCAGTCAAATCACTCAAAGACCGTATTGTAGTTATTGGTCTTTCTGCCCCCACCAACACCACTGATTTCTGGAAAACCCCCTTTAGCGCTAGTGCTAAAGCCAGTAAAAAGCAAACCCCAGGGGTGTTTGTGCAGGCACAGATGGTAAGTCAAATCCTCAGTGCAGTTTTAGACCGCAGACCTTTATTGTGGTGGTGGTCTTTACCGCTGGAAGCACTTTGGGTATGGGGATGGGCATTAGTTGGGGGTATTATAGCTTGGTATTGTTCAAAGCCACTGTATCTGGGTGTGGCAGTTGCAGTCGCACTTTTTGCGCTATTTTGGATATGTTTCGGCGTTTTTATACTCGCTGGATGGATACCGCTTATACCCTCAATACTAGTATTTATCACTACTCAAATAGCGATAGTTTTATGGTCTAAACTCAAGTTTTCCCCAAGTAAAAATAGTTAACTCTTAGAGGGTGTGCGATTAGGGTGTTGACTTTGATAGTTTTTTAATCATAAAAATTTATGCAAAAAACGTGCTGTAGCTTCAGAGATTGCTCTCTCCCAAGCTTGGGAGAGGGTTGGTGAGTTCAAGGGGTGACAAGAGAAATGAAAAACAATCACAGCAAGGAATAGATGCAACAACGAGTTCCGAAAAAGTGTCCCAATAATGAGAAAAAAATGAAAAATTATCATATCAGAGAAGGAGAAACCGCGAAGCGGTTTCTCCTTCTCTTGCATTGGCAGGTTGATTTGTTTTTCAACAAGGAAGCCTGAAGAAAATATTGACAACTGATTTTAAAAGGTTTTTTATAATAAGTAAAAAATATTTTTACAATTTAAAATCATATATTTTGTAGTATTGACATTGCTCTTAACCCTTTTTGATAAAAAGGAAGTTTATGACGATTAATATTCATCATATCTTGAAGAATATCCATTAAAAATTCCCAAGCAATTACCCATAAATCACCATAAATACCGAGCCAAAAATTACTATGTCTTCGTGATGAACGTTTGGCTTCATCTAGTCTAGAGATATATTTTTGAATCCCGTTGTTTTTTATTAATTGACCTTTCAAAGCTGACATTGTGTAAGCTATAGCAATAAGTAAAATCAAGTTAGTTAAACGGTGATTATTAGCCTTAGTTCCTTCCAAATTATAACCGCCAGTTTTGCAATCTTTAAACATTGCTTCGATACCCATGCGATAACGGTAAGTTTTTATAACTTCTTCAAAATCTTCTAAATTTGTTAGTAAAAACCAAGGTTCTTTTTCTGTTTTTTGGTTATATTTTCTCTTCCAATATGCTGCTAAATTAAAACGACCAAATCCTTTATTTTTAGTCATATAAATATTGGAGAATAAAACTTTAGTTCCTGGTCTTACTCCTAATTCCGCTAGTTTTTGATATTCTCCTTTATGCTTTTTTAAATGCGTAGTCTGCTTTTGACGAAAGATAAAATATATTTTTCGAGGTAGTTTTTGAATTTTTAACCAATAAGATAGTTCTATACCCCGGAAGGTTCTATCTCCTAAAAATACTAATTCATAGTTTTTAAATAGACGCAAAACTGGTCTAATAATAGCTTGCTGTTCTCTTAAATTGGTGCTACCATCTTTTTCTAAAAGTTTCCAATATATTGGTATAGCTCTTTTTTTATAAATTACAGCTATAACTAAAACATTATTCTCTTTCCATTGAGTTCTATCTAAAGTTATAATTAAACGGCTTTTCGATTTAAATTCTTTTTGAATAATTTGTTCAACTATTGGGAACCAAAACAAAGGTAAACTAAAGCTAAATAAAATTAAGAACCTTTGAATATGTCTTCGACGACTTTCATATTTTATCGGTAAAGGGAAGCAAGCGGCTAGCCTTTCTATCTTTACAGTTTTTTGAACTGTAAGCAACCAAATTAAGATTTCTAACGTTTTATATTGAGCTTTTGTCAATGATTGTTTAAAATGTGATTCATACAATGTTATTATTTTCATTTATCGGTGCAACTTTCGCTCATTTTGACCGATATTTTTTTACCACAAAATTATCTCTTATCAAAAATAAATCAATTGACAGTTAGATGTGTTGAGTCGGAGCGGTGGGTGGTCGCAAAGCGACCACCCATCACTCCACACTAGAATGATTATCATTCTTATTCAATTTGTTTATAAGGTTTTAAGCTAAAAACATCGAATTGACAAAGGTTTCGGGGTGCTTGTCACCCCGTGAAGGGAATTGGTTTTGACAAGAAGCATTCCCTTCATTTTTATGGATGAAAAGATAATTATAAGTCCCACAATGCAAGGGGATTTAGGGGGCTAGTAAATATGAGAAAAATAAATTCATATTTCAATATTGCTAACGGCTGCGCGCTTCAGCAAGCCCTAATTCTTTTATTCAGTAAGCTGTTAATTACTAGCTATAATTTTGCGAAGCAACTTAAATGTTTGCTTACCCGATTTTAATAAATCCTAAGCTGGACAGAAGAATATTTAAAAGTGAATCGCGGCTAGTCACCTATTTTTCGCCGCCTGTAGGATATCATATCATCAAACTGCATTATTACACCTTTAACCTTTGACTTAATATTGATGAATCAAAGCCAAACCCCTTTACTTGATGCAATAATATCCAATGCAAAACGTCCCCACGCTGCTTTCTACACTCCCGGACACAAACAAGGAAAAGGAATTTCATCTAAACTAATAAACTATTTCGGTAAATCTATATTTACAGCCGATTTAACCGAATTAGCCGAATTAGATTGTCTTTTCGCTGCTGAAGGTGTTATCAAACAAGCTCAACAACTCGCGGCTGATGCTTTCGGTGCTTCCCAAACTTGGTTTTTAGTTAATGGTTCCACTTGCGGAATAGAAGCAGCAATTCTCGCAACCTGTAACAATAACGATAAAATCATTCTTCCTCGCAACATCCACTCTTCTGTCATTTCGGGTTTAATCCTTTCCGGTGCGATACCAATTTTTATTAATCCCGAATACGATACCAATTTAAACATCGCTCACAGCATTACCGTCGAAAGTTTATCAAAAGCTTTACGAAAGCATCCCGATGCAAAAGCTGTGATGATGGTTTACCCAACTTATTACGGTGTATGTGGAGATATCAAAACTATTGCGGAACAAACGAGTAAATACGATATTCCTTTAATAGTTGATGAAGCTCACGGTTCCCATTTTGCTTTTCATCCCGAATTACCTGTCTCAGCATTATCAGCGGGAGCCGATTTAACCGTTCAATCAATCCATAAAACCCTCGGTGCTATGACTCAAGCTTCAATGCTCCACATCCAGGGTGAAAGAATTAATATTAATCGTCTCAATAAAGCACTACAGCTTACTCAGTCAACAAGTCCCAGCTATTTACTACTCGCTTCCCTAGATGCAGCAAGACATCAAATTGCAATCCACGGTCAAGAATTACTTACCCAGACCTTACAACTAGCAACCCAAGCTAGAAATCAAATCAATCAAATCCCCGGATTATCAACTTTATCTTTTTCCCCTTGTCCCCTCCTCTCCCTAGACAACACACGCTTAACCGCAATAGTTTCCGAACTGGGAATAACAGGGTTTGAAGCAGAAGAAATTTTAGACGAGAAATTTAATATAACTCCCGAATTCGCTGATACAAAAACCGTCACATTTATCATCAGCTTGGGAAATACTGCATCGGACATAGAACTTTTGGTTAAAGCTTTCAAAACCCTAGCGCTAGAGTTTAGAAAACCCCTTCTTGAAATTAAGAAGAGGTCGTTATCAAGTATTCCAGAATCAAATACTTTTCATTTATCACCCCGTCAAGCATTTTTTAGCTCCACCGAAACCGTACCCATCCAAGAAGCAATTAATCGCATCAGTGCTGAAACCGTTTGTCCCTATCCCCCAGGAATTCCTTTATTAATCCCCGGAGAAAAAATAAGTTCCACAACTGTGGAACATTTATTGAACGTGAAAGCGATGGGAGGGTTTATCAGTAATTGTGCTGATAGTAATTTGTGTACTTTAGAAGTGGTAATTGGTAATGGGTAATAAGAGTGAGGGGGGAGAGGGGGTAGAGGGGGAAGAGGGGGAGACAAGGAGAGGGGGAGACAAGGAGAAAGATAATTAATTACTAACTTACGTGTTATGTGAATTAAGCGCTCAAACGACTATTATTAGGTTGATAAATTAAAAATAGAAGTTTAAGCGGACTTCAAAAATCTTGCTCTACAAGGGATATTTTTAATTCACATTAGGCGTAACTCACTACTTATTACTCCTAACCTTTGACCTTTGACCTTTGACCTATTCTTACATCTTGCACCAGTTTCAGAAACCCGGTTTCTTTATAATTTCAAAACGAGATATTCATGCTTTCACGACTTATTCCGGGTTTCTTTTGGCTGATCGAGAATGGTGCAAGATATCAGTATTTCTACCTTCTCAAAACAACTTGAAAGGAATTCAAATATCCTCGAATGCTTTTACCGAGGTATTTTTCTTGCTCTTTAGTAGTAATTACCATTGCTTGATATAAACGTCCTTCGGCGAAAAACATGCGGTTTCTGGTGATTTTTCCGGCTGAGTTGACGTATTTAAATTCTTTTCCAGGTTGATTGTTGTAACTCCGAATGTTTTTCTGACTGATTAATCTGGATTTGGTGGTTTTTAATGCCATATCCCGTGCATTGTCTAATACTGCTTGGGGATTGGCGAGTTTACCGTAACTATGAGGAAAATCGTTGTAAGCGACAACGTAAGCTACCTGTTGTTTGGGAGGTTTGGCAAGGAATATATTTAAATTAATTTCCCCCATGAAGGTTTTTTTGGTTTCACTCATGGATTTGGGTGTTCCTGGCATTAATACTTTGAAACTGCCATCGGGAGAATTAAATACTCCCCATTTTGACTTTTTGGCTGCTTGTGCTGTAGCTGTTTGCTGTTGGTTAACTTCTACTGCTGCAAAGCTGCTGAATACCAAACCGGCGGCGATTAGGGGTAATAAAGCTTTTTTTGTCATAGTTGTTGCTTAAGAAGATGCTGATATTACTTATTTTGCGAGCTTCTGTTATAACCTAGAAGCGCTAATAGCAGCACCTATTAAACCAACTTGCGAGTTAAGAATTACATGTACGGGTATGTCTTCCAAAATGCTTCGCATTCTGCCTTTACTACTGAAATTCAGCAAAAAGTTGCCGTTTTCAATTAAGGGAAGTATTTTCGGTGCAATTCCTCCAGCAAGGTACAATCCACCATATGGTAATAGTTTTAACGATAAGTTACCCGCTTCCGCTCCGTATGCATCTACGAACATTTGCATCGTCTGCTCGGAAAGGCGATCGCTCTTTTTGACTGCGGCTGTACCGATTGCTGCACCAGGGTCTACGCTTTTTTCTTTCCCAGCTTCTCTTTCCCAGGTTGTAACGACTTGAGCAATTTCTGGGGATTCCGGAGCGATTTTTCTATCTCGTAAAAACTCATAAATTGATACGATACCCATCCCGGAAACTACTCGCTCTACCGAAACTCTTTGAATATCATGTTTATCCAACAGATATTTTAAAAGTTGAAATTCCAATTCGGTACGAGGAGCAAAATCGGAATGTCCCCCTTCTGAAGGAAAAATCTGGTACATATCCCCAGTTTTAATCAAAAATCCCTGTCCCAAACCAGTACCAGCACCAATAATACCAATCGGTGCTTCTAGATTTTGCTTACCTTCTTGCAAAGTTAATATATCTTTCTTTTCCAGACCCAAAATACCGAAACCAACTGCAGCAAAATCGTTGATTAAAGTAACGTGAGCAATACCCAACTGCTCTTGTAAACGCGAACTATCAAGAAACCAAGCCAAATTAGTTAACTTCGCAGTATTATTCACCACCGGGCCAGCTATAGCAAAACAAGCCTTTTGAGGAATCTCCTTCGTCTTTGCTGCTGCTAAAAACTGTTGCACTATCGGAACTAAGTCGGGAAAATCCTTACTAGGATAACGTTCCTCATACAAAGTCTTTAGTTTAGGCTTTTCTGAAGCTTCAACCAAACGTAAAATAGTCTTCGTACCACCGATATCTCCGGCTAATAGTAATGTCATAGTAGTTATTAGTTGTTAGTGGTTAGTTGTTAGTAATTCGATTGTGGCTAGGAATACATTATGCTCGGCTTCCTTCATACAAAAGGTAGAAGCTCGAATAAATATGTTAAAAGCATAGCTTCGCTGTAACCAGAAAATTGTTTATTATTTTTCATATCTTGCACCCCACGCTCAAAAACAAAGTCTCAAAAATCAGACTAGGCAAGGGTTTTACTGCATTTTTATGTAGTCTGTGTCTCAGCCTCGGATTTTGATTTCTCTGCGAGAAAGCCTCCGGCTTACAAGGCGAAAACTTGGGCTTAATTACAATGTTGCTGTTCGGTCAGTTATTTCTAACTCCTCACTTTTAACTCCTAACTTTCTACCACTAACTTTCTACCACTAACAACCAACAATTATTAATTAAACCTGACTACTTGTTCAACTTCTGTCAAATGAGAAGTATCTCCACTCAACTCCAATAACCATTCTGGGTCTTGACGAACAATTTTCACTAAGCTACATAAGGTCGCTTTGACTTTTTCTACAGCTAAATCACCGACAAACCCCATTGCTGCACCTAATACAGATGCACCATGAGCGACTAGTAAAATATTTTCTGGGGAATATTCTCTAGCCAAACATCTTGCAGTTTGTGCGGAGCGTTGACGCATTTTTTGGCGGGTTTCGGGATAATTGACTGCTATTTGTGGAGTGTAGCTAACGTCAATATAAGGATATATTTCTAATAATTCTTCAATTGAATGTCTTTCTGGTTCTTCGGTCATCCAATCGGGATTCAACCATTCACTCAATCCCGTTTCTAATTTAATTGGTAAATCGAGAACCGATGCGACTGCTGTTGCTGTTTGTACGGTACGCAAAAATGGTGAAGCAAAAATGTGGTGAATTTCTTCGTGTTTGAGACGGTTTGCTAACTGTTGCGCTTGTACCATACCATCATCTGATAGCGGTGGGTCATAACGTCTTTCGGCTGTTAAAAACCAGTCAGGGTTTACAAAGTCGAGACGATTAGCGTGTCTTGCTATCCAGATATTTTGAGACATTGAGATAAAAGCTGAAATTCATGCAGAATAAATATTATCGCATCAATGGTAGTAGTTTATATAGATACTCCCGTGATGTTCTAAGATTACCTAAATTTCGTAGGCTGGGTTGAAGGACGAAACCCAGGGTTATGTTGGATTACTCTGCGAGAAAGCTCCGCTTACACTTCGTATTGCTTCGCAAAGCTGACGCTAGCAACCCAACCTACCTTATACGTAATCTTCTACCGGGAAGGGAGTAGGGAGAATTGGATGCTCTGGGTAAATAGTACTAATAAACTTAGTCAAGATGAATTGATTAATATTGCTAATAGTATAAATTAGCATCAAAATTAGCTCATCTCATATTTAATGTAAAAAGTCAAAAATCAAAGGAAATAATTTTTTGAAATCTTATTTTTATAAAAATAATCCTTTCAATATATTGACAATATTCTTCTTTTATTAATAAAACTCCTCATATTAAATTAACTTGATTTAAATCAGAAGTAAAGAATTTTAATAGCTTAATTCGACAAATAAATATATCAAGATATTGCTATATTTGAATATTTTAAAATATATTACTCTCATTTAAACAAATATTAAGAAATATTTTTATTCACAATTGATTCTGTTACAAATTGAAGTCAACTGATATATTTGGTAATAATCATTAGCCTTAATAGAATTAGGAGGTTGCAGTTAGATTAATGAAATAATTAAATCTGTAATCTTCGGGTCTAATAGGAATTTATTTTAGTGTTAATACTTCAGTCTAATTGCTAAAATAGTTGAATCTATATAACTTACCGATACATACTAAAGTCGAGAAAATTAAATAAGTAAAAGGGATATTGTTTAATGTTCTCTATTAATTAAATCAAAGGCAATTGTAAATGCTTGGTGCAATTTTAACTGCAAACAGTTTGGAGCTAAATGTAGATTTATCTATCACCTCCCTGTTTTACCAGCTACCTAATTTGTTATTAGCTTTATCTGATTCTGGAGGAGAAGAAAAAGCAACTATTGCTGCTTTGGTCGGAACTGCGGGAATTATTTTTCTTTTCAGCGTAATTCTAGGAGAAATCTGTGTCCGGCTGAAATTACCGACTGTTTTAGGTGATTTAGTTGCGGGAATGTTGCTCGGTGGTTCTGTGTTGGGATTTATAGTCTTTTCCTCAGAGGGAATAGAAGTTAACAGTGCTTTACTCAGCGGTTTGGAATTTGTGACTGGTGCATCTTCCGCAGTTGTGGAACAAGCTTATCGATTCCAGATGAAGGATTTTCTCGATGCAAGTGCCAATATCGGACTGTTAGCTCTTTTATTTACTACAGGTTTGGAGTCTGACCTCAAGGAACTAATTAGGGTCGGTACTCAAGCTACAACTGTTGCAATTACGGGTGTAGCTGTTCCATTTGTATTAGGGACTGTTGTATTAATCCAATTTTTTGGGGTTGCAACTATACCAGCTTTATTTGCAGGTGCGGCTCTAACTGCAACAAGTATTGGAATTACAGCTAAAGTCCTGCAAGATATTGGTAGACTTAATTCTGAAGAAGGTCAGATAATTCTCGGAGCGGCAATTTTAGACGATATTCTCGGTATTATAGTCCTAGCAGTTGTACTGAGTTTGATACAGACAGGGGAAATAGAAATCACCAATATTATCTATTTACTTACCAGTGCTAGTTTATTCGTGTTGGGTGCAGTCTTTTTAACAAAAGTTTTTGGCTCTGTTTTTGTTTCCCTAATTAATAACATCAAGAATCCAGCAGCATTGATGCTGTTAGCGATAATATTTCTGAATTCCTGCGCTTTACTCGCAACTGCTATCGGTTTAGAAGCTATTTTAGGAGCATTTGCAGCAGGTTTAGTTTTAGGAGAAACAGAATTTCAAGAGAAATTACAAAGTTTATTCGAGCCGTTCATATTCGTTTACACAACAATATTTTTCGTGACCATCGGCGCAAAAGTCGATTTAAGCGTCCTTAATCCCACAATAGCAGCCAATCAAAAAGGCTTGATAATAGCAGCCTGTTTAATTGTTATAGCTATCCTTGGTAAAATCATCGCTGGTTTTGCAGTGTTTACAGATAAACCGATAAACAGATTGGCTATTGGTACCGGAATGATTCCTAGAGGTGAAGTTGGATTAGTCTTTGCTGGTTTGGGTGCTACAACCGGAGCTTTATCAAATTCCTTAGATGCAGCAATAATTATCATGGTCATCGTCACAACTTTAATTGCACCAATCATGCTCAGATTTGTATTTCCCAGTTCTGAAACAGAAGATAGTGAAGAAGCTGTTGATAGAGATTGCGTCCCAGTTTCCAAATTTAATTAAGACAAAGCAATAGGGAATAGGGAATTGGGAAGAAGTTAATAAATTAATTTTTTACTCCTTACTCATTACTCATTACCCATTACTCATTACCCATTACCCATTACCAATTACCAATTACCACTCAGCTATTACATTTAAATCCAAAATCCAAAATCGCATGACTTCTTCTCCCACCCCAGACTCAATCGTAGATTCTCCACCGATAGAATCAGAAGCACCGAAAAATCGTAAAAAATGGCTGTGGTTATTAATTCTTCTAACAGCATTAACAGGTGGTGGAATCTGGTACTTCTTCTTCCGTAATACAGCAGAAGCAGAACCACCAGCACCTCAAGCTGTCAACGTGACACTACAGCAGGTAAAATCAGGTTTATTTGAAGATAGTTCCGATTACGTTGGTAATTTAACAGCAGAACAAAAAGTTACCCTTAGACCAGAAATACCCGGAAGAATAGAGCAAATATTGGCACGTTCGGGTCAAGTTGTGAGAGCGGGTACACCAATAATGCAATTGCGTCTCGACCGTTCCCGAGCGCAACTAAATGCAGCAACGGCTAATATTAACGTTCAAAGAGCCGCTCGTGCAAATGCAGAAGCAGCATTAAGAACATCTCAAGCTAGGTTGAGAGAAGCAGAAGAAAGAAGAGCTTCCGCTGTTGCGGAAGTAGAGCGTCAAAATGCCGAAGTTACTTTACAACAAGCAGAATTTAAACGGACGCAAAGGTTAGTCACTCAAGGAGCGCAAGCCAAACAAGCATTAGATGTACAGAGAAGAAATTTAAATACAGCGGTAGCGGCTCGTAATTCAGCCCAAAAAGATTTGAATGCAGCACAAGCAACAGTAATTGCATCTCAACAAGAGATAGAAGCAGCTAGAGCAAATCTAGATAGAGAAAATGCTTCTTTAAACCAAGCACAGGCTCAAGCAAGAATAGAAAGCGAGAATTTAGAAGATACGAGAGTATTAGCACCAGTTGCAGGAGTAGTAGGGGATATTACCTTAAAAGTTGGAGACTATGTAAATACCGGTCAAGAACTAACAACATTGACATCGAATAGAGCATTAGAAGTTAGGTTTTCAGTTCCAGCACAAAAAGCAACACAATTAAGAGTAGGGTTACCAGTAGAACTAAGAGTTGATAAACAAGCAGATGAACCCTTAGTTACCGGAAAAGTTAGCTTTATATCCCCAGAAGCAAATCCCCAAACTCAAGCAATTACAGCCAAAGCCACATTCGCGAACCCGAATGGTAGATTGCGTTCCGACCAGTTTGTTAGAGCAAAAGTAATTTGGGATGTAAGTCCAGAAGTATTGGTTCCCACAGTAGCGATATCTCGGATAGGGAATCAAGCTTTTGTATTTGTCGCTGAAAATGAGAAAAATGAACAATCGGGGGAAATGCAGCAGGTAGTCAAGCAGAGACCGATTCAGTTAGGAGCAATTCAAGGTAATAGTTATCGAGTTATTGAAGGATTGAAACCTGGGGAAAGAATTGCGACCACAGGTATTTTGAATTTATCTGATGGTGCAGCGATTGCTGAGGAAGCAGCGAGCAGTGAACAGTGAACAGTGAACAGTTATCAGTGAACAGTGAGCAATAGATAAATGATTTGGAAGAATTATTTTTATTTATTAATCATCAAAAATCAAACTAAATTATACCTAATTAACTTCTTAGTTTGTTTTTATTGATAAAAACTACATCTTGCATCATCATCAAAATCGCTTAGGGTTGTAAACCCCAAGCTAATAGCAAAAGTCCTATAAATAGGACTAAAAATATTTCACGTTAGTTAAGATTCTTCTCTTTATTACTGACATTGATGTAAACAACAAATTAATTTCATTAACAATCTAATCCACTACCAAAACTCATCCGTTAGCAAACTCATCCGCTACCAAAACTCATCCGCTGCCAAAACCCATCCGTTACCAAATTCATCCGTTACCAAAACTCATCCGTTACCAAAACTCATCCGTTGCCAAACTCATCCGCTGCCAAACTCATCCCTTACCAAAACCATCCGCTACCAAAACCATCCGCTACCAAAACCCATCCGTTACCAAATTCATCCCTTACCAAAACTCATCCCTTACCAAAACTCATCCGTTACCAAAACCCAAAATTACTATGGCTGAAATACATATCAACGATAATAAACAATCAACTCAACTTTCTGAAATTCAACTGTCAAAAAAAACCGAATCAAATCAACCTTCACTTTCCGATATCCAAAAACAATTAGACGAATTAAAAGCTCAAGTTTCACAACTACAACAGCAAATTAATTCCAACAATCAAAATAATCAAAATAATTCTTCACTAACAACAGAATCATCAAAAATATCCGAAATAGAAAACAGTTTACAACTAGTTAGCGATATAGTTCGCTATCAACCATTAAGAGATATGCTGGCTGCTAAAAAATGGGAAGATGCTGATACCGAAACTATCAGATTAATAGCCGATATTGCTGGACATACTGATTTAGAAGACTTTCGACCAGCAGAAGTACAGCATTTTCCCTGCGTTCAACTACAGGTAATTGATAACTTATGGTTGACCTATAGCGAAGGAAGATTTGGTTTTAGTATTCAAGCTCGTATTTATCAAGAAGTAGGAGGGAGTTTAGAAACCACCATCGAACAAGACAGCAAAATCATTCAGAAGTGGGGAGAACGTTTGGGATGGAGAGAAAACAATCGCTGGAAAAAATGCGACGAATTAGACTGGAGTTTAAATGCTCCAGAAGGTAGTCATCCAGCACGTTGGTGGAATTCCCCCTTCGGTTCCAAAATGACAAATTATTTTCTCGCTCGATTGATGAGTTGTGAAATTCAGTAAATGGGTAATTGGTAATAGGTAATGGGTAATTAGTAAATTATTTATTTAATTTTCTACCCCCTCTACCCCCTCTACCCCCTCTCCCCCTCTCCCCCTCTAATCAACTCTTAACTCCTAACTCCTAACTTCTAACTTATGACATGTTTGTAGAAAATTTTATTCGCAGACCGGTTTTAACGATTGTTTGCTCTATCATCATTTTGCTGGTGGGAGCGGTTAGTATTCCGACTTTGGCTGTGGAACAATATCCTGATGTTAGTCCGGTGCAGGTTGTTGTTTCTGCTAATTATATTGGTGCTAGTGCTGAAGTTGTTGAAGATACGGTTACTACTGTTTTGGAACGACAGATTAACGGTATCAAGGGTATGAGATACATCAGTTCTACTAGTAGTGATGATGGTTCTAGCAGTATTACCGTTACTTTTGAGCAGGGTTACGACCTTGATATTGCTGCTGTTGATGTTTTGAATCGGGTTTCGATTGCGGAAGCTCAGTTACCTCAAGCCGTACAAAGAACTGGTGTGAACGTATTTAAACAGTCGAGCAGCGTTGTTGTGGGGATGTCTATCTTCAGTGAAGAAGAGGGTAAATATGATGACAACTTTGTGAGTAACTATGCTGATTTATACGTAGTCGATAGCATCAAGAGAATTGAGGGTGTGAGCGATATGCAGCCGTTTGGCGAGCGTCGCTATGCTATGCGTCTGTGGCTTGACCCGACTCTGTTAGCGAGTCGTGGTGTGACTGCTCAAGATGTGGTCGCTGCTTTACAAACTCAGAACGTTCAGATAGGTGCGGGACGTATCGGTCAACCTCCGACAACTGATGGACAAAGGTATCAATTAACTATCCGTGCAGCCGGTCGTTTGCAAGATGTAACTCAGTTTGAGGAAATTGTTCTCAAGACTGGGGAAGATGGAACTTTAGTTAAGTTAAAGGATGTTGGTAGAGCGGAGTTGGGAGCGGAAAATTACGATACTTTTGCCAGATATAGAGGTCAAGGAGCAATCGGTTATCGGGTTTTACAAACTCCGGGAAGTAATGCTTTAGCAGCAGCTACAGCTGTAAAAGCGAGGATGAAGGAGTTAGCTGAAGATTTCCCTCCTGGGTTGAGTTATGCGATTCCTTACGACCCCACTTTATTTGTGGAAGAATCGAGTAAGGAAGTTGTCAGTACTTTGATTCAAGCAATATTGTTGGTAGTTCTAGTATTATTCCTATTTTTGCAGAATTGGCGAGCAACTATTGTTCCAGCGGTGGTAATTCCGGTTGCTTTGGTAGGAACTTTTGCTTTTATTAAGGTCTTTGATTTTTCGATTAATAGTTTGACTTTATTTGGTTTGACTTTGGCTACCGGGATGGTGGTTGATGATGCGATTGTGGTAGTTGAAGATATTGGAGGTAAGGTACAAGAACAGGGAATGCGTCCCCATTTGGCTGCTATTGAAGCAATGGGAGAACTTTCGGGAGCAGTAATTGCAACTTCTTTGGTGTTGTTAGCGGTGTTTATTCCCGTTGCGTTTTTTCCCGGTACCACGGGACAGCTTTATCAGCAGTTTGCTTTAACTATCAGTTTTGCGGTAATTATTTCGACTTTTAATGCTTTAACGTTAACTCCCGCTCTTTCATCATTATTATTGCGTCAGGGACAGGAACCCACGGGAATATTAGCAAAAATATTTGCTGTGATAAATCGCGGTATTGATTTAATGCGTTCTGGATATAGAAGTATTCTGGAAATTCTCACGAATTTTAAATTGATAGTTCTGGGAGTATTTGCATTTTTATTAGCAATCACCGTTTGGATGTATCAAACCGTTCCTACAGCATTTCTTCCAGATGAAGACCAGGGTTATGTAATTAATTTGATTCAGGGACCAGAAGGAACTTCCTTGGAATATACCGGGGAAGTTATGGAGCAGGTTGATAAACAATATCTTGATATTCCTGAAGTTAGGGGAACGTTTTCCTTGGGAGGATTTAGTTTTAGCGGTAGAGCAGCTAATTACGGTATTTCCTTCGTTCCCTTTGAACCTTGGGGAGATAGAAAAGACCCCGAGAAATCGGCTGAGAGTATTTTGAATCGGGTCAGGGGAGGTTTAGCAGGAATTTCTCAAGCTAGGGTAATTGCTTTTAATCCTCCAGCAATTCAAGGTTTGGGAAGTATCGGTGGTTTTGTATTTCAACTTCAAGATAAAGGAAACAATGATATCGGGACTTTTATTAAAGTCAAAGACGAATTAATTCAAAAAGCAAACGCAAGACCCGAATTACAAGGTGTTTTCAGTACCTATTCCGCTAGCGCTCCGCAATTGTTAATGGAAGTAAATCGAGACAGAGCGAATTCATTACAAGTTTCTGTAGACCAAGTTTTATCAACCGTAGGGACTTTAATTGGTTCCAATTACGTCAATGATTTTAATGCTTTTGGCAGAACTTATCGGGTATACGTCCAAGCAGATAAAGAATTTCGTTCCAATCCCAAAGATATCAATCAATTCTACGTTCGTTCCCAAACAGGTACGATGGTTCCCCTCGGTGACTTAGTAGAAATCAAAACCCTTACCGGACCACAAACAGTAAATCACTACAATTTATTCCCTTCCATTGAAATCAACGGTTCTCCAGCAGACGGTTACAGTTCCGGACAAGCAATCGCAGCAATGGAAGAAATCGCAGAAGAAGTATTACCCCAAAACATGGACTTTGAATGGTCGGGGATTACTTTAGAAGAAATTCAATCCGGTGGTCAAGCTCCAATCATTTTTGGTTTGGGTATTTTATTTGTGTTCTTAGTTCTAGCAGCACAATATGAGAATTTCGTTGACCCAATCATTATTTTATTAGCAGTTCCCCTAGCAATATTAGGAGCATTACTCGCTCAATCAATAAGAGGTTTACCCAACGACGTTTACTGTCAAGTTGGTTTGGTAATGTTGATTGGATTAGCTTCCAAAAACGCAATCTTGATTGTAGAATTTGCCAACCAACTCCGAGAACAGGGATTATCTATAACTAGAGCAGCAGTTCAAGCATCCGAACAACGACTAAGACCAATTATCATGACAGCGATTTCCACATTATTGGGAATCTTTCCCCTCGTAATCGCAACTGGTGCAGGTGCTGCTTCTCGTCAATCCTTGGGAACAGCGGTATTTGGAGGAATGATTGTTTCAACGGTATTAAGTTTATTCGTCGTTCCCGTTTTATATATCGTTATCGCAACACTTTTCTGTAAATTTAAAGATGACTGTCAAAGCTTATCTCCAGAAAAGCAGCAAGCGAAAGAAGAACAAAAAGAAAGAGAAACTGTTACGGTTGGGAATGGAAGATTAGGTGATTGGGATATGGGAGATAGGAAGTAAGTAGTAAGTATCGCAATAGTTTTTAGTGAATTTAATAATGACCGTTGGGGATTAACTTCCTTGACGGTTTTTTGGTTTGCTTGACGCAATCTTTTTTGTTTAGAGATAAATTACGCTTAATGTGAATTAAAAACGTCCCTTATTCTACAAGGGTTTTGAAGCTCGCTTAAATCCATATTTTTAATTTACCAACGTAATAATAATGGTTTGAGCGATTAATTCACATAACACGTAAATTCTAAAGATTGTCTTATTGAAAATACTGCTTGAGAAATATTTTTTACCATTAAGAACCAAGCTTAAATAATCCAGTGAGTTTTGATATGATATTTTTTCATTCAATCAAATCTAAAATTCCTAGTTCTTGACGAATATCTAAAAGCGAACGATTCAACAACGATTCAAATTCAAGAAACGGAACTCTATTTTGACGATTCCGAGTTTTAAACCAAATTGAAACTAATTCGGGAAGTAGTCTTGGTAAAACTAAAATAATCGAAACATACAGCCAAATAACTCCATGACGCTTAATTAAATCCTCGTACATCACATCAACAGCAGGATTTTTTCGCATTTTTAGGTATTCTTTAAAGGTACATTCGCTCGTCCACCAAGATAAAGGTAATAATTTCAATTCGTCGTACATATCGGTATCGCAGCCATATATAACATGTCCGACATCATGAGCTAGCAGAATTTTACCGAAATCATCTGGTTGTGTATTGGGATTTGTTAAATCAGAATTAATTTTATAATATTCTTCTAAACCTTCTTGAACTGTTTTAGTGCTGTATTTATCGGTGTAGTTAGGACGGTTTTTCATTATATTTTTATCAAAAATCACTTACGATACGATACCGTTTCGTAAATTATAGCGATATCTATGAAAGAAGACAATAAATCACAGGGAAGACCTAGAAGCATTGAATCCCATCGAGCCATTTTGAAAGCAACTTTAGAATTACTTTCAGAAGTAGGATACGAGCGGATGAGTATTGAAGGAATAGCATCCCGTGCAAAAGTGGGGAAAAGCACGATTTATCGACGCTATAAAGGTAAAGAAGAATTAGTTGCTGATGCAATTGAAAGCATTAGAGAAGAAGTTGTAATTCCAGATACGGGGAATATTTGGACTGATATTGATGCTTTAATTGAAAATGCCGCACGTATAACCTTTAATCCTTTGGGAAAACAAGCGGTAGCTACGATTATTAGTAGCGCATCAAGTAACCCCGAATTTGCTCAAATTTATTCAGAAAAATATTTGCAGCCAAGAAAAGAAGCTTTTGCTGTGGTGATTAAGAGAGCTAAAGCGAGAAAGGAAGTTCAATTTGATTTGGATGCTGATTTTATATTTGATGTAATGAGTGGAATGATGCTTTATGGATTGATATTTCCACCGATATCCGAAACTTGGGAAAAATACGTTCGTCGTGCTATAGAAGCAGTAATCAATAATCAGTAATCAATGAAAAATTTTAGTAGTAAAGCACGATTTACGGTAAAGATATTGGCAATTGCATTTTTATCGCTACCTCTTATGGGTGCTTGTCGTCAAGTTGAATCAGAATTAAATAGCTGTTTACCAGAATCAAGACAGTTAACAGATATTGTTTCGGTAGAAGGTTTCGCAAGTAATGTAGAAGAAGCTAGTAAATTAAAGAGAGTAACTATTTCTGAAAAACTCGCAGAATTACAAGCACGTTGCGATAATGATTTACTTGTAGACAGTCAAGGAAAAGAGATTCGCTTTTTTGATTTGCAATTTTGTGGAGGTCCCAATCCACCGGAAGAAATGGTCAGGGAATACAGAGAAGAGCTTGAAGCTTTAGAAGATAAATATACCGTTATCGGAATGACTTGCAATCCTGATGGAATTCCATATCCTTAATTGTGATGGGTTTGTAGTTGCGCGGTCTTCGCCAAATATGCTGAATAAGAGGGTAGAAGATGTTACAAATAAAAACTTTTTACCCATCAAGATTAATGGGTTTGTTTTCTTTCAACCTTCGGGAGACGTAGCAGTGCTACGTCTCTACACCCATTATTTTTTATAGAACAAACCATTACTAGACCTTTGCGTTTCAAGCAGACAATAATCTAAAATCTCATCAAGGTGAAAGAATCTTTTAATTAGGGACATTTATCAAAATGCCAAAAGTAACCGCTCAGGGAAAAACTTTTGAATGTGAATCCGGTAGTAACTTACGTAAAGTCTTGCTAGACAACGGTATCGACCTTCATAACGGTAACGCGAAAATTATTAACTGTAGGGGTATTGGAACTTGCGGTACTTGTGCGATCGCAATTGAAGGTGAAGTATCGAAACCCAATTGGAAGGAGAACACAAGATTGGGACTTCCTCCACATTCATCTGCGAATAATCGTCGTTTAGCTTGTCAAGTTAAAGTTTTAGGAGATGTCCAAGTTACTAAGTATGATGGTTTCTGGGGACAAGGTTCTGAAGTCGTATATTAAACAAATTTTAGATTTTAGATTTTAATAACGAATGCTTTTATTTTGGATTTTGAATTTAACTCCAAAAATTGGCGTTGCTGAACTAAGCTATGAATTATATTGTAGTAGACACGAAACTTATGTAGAGACGTAGCAATGCTACGTCTCTTTCAATGTGAAATCACGCTTTCATATTTCTATTCAACCACACCCAAAAATTTAATTTATGAAGCTTGATGTTCGCGATGGTTTCTATTTAAGCAGTATTCGTAAAAATGATAAAGCTGCTTATTTAGAGCATCTTAACGATAAAACTATTTCAGATACAATTCCACTTATGCCGTATCCTTATACAGAATCTATGGCAGACTGGTGGATACAGCGACGGATTGATTTTTTGAATCGCAACCAAAAGGAAATTTCTTTTGCACTTCGTAATTCCAAAGGTTATTTAATTGGTTCAATTGGTGTAGATGATTTGAGTATCGGAGAAACCCATCGAGCAGAAGTTGGTTATTGGTTAGCACCAGCTTATAGGGGAAAAGGTTTAATAACTGATGCGCTCGGTGTTTTTATTCAACACGCATTTAATCATCTTCAAGTCACTCGTCTTACCGCTCACACTCTTGATTTCAACAAAGCTTCAGCAAGAATTTTAGAAAAGAATAAATTTCAATTAGAAGGATGCTTGAGACAGCATACAAAAACTCGCAATGGTTTGTTTGATACTCTTGTTTGGGGATTATTGAAAAGCGATTAATTCAAAACACTCGCAATCTCATCCCTCTCCTTGATAAGGAGATGGGAAAGGGATGAGGTTCATCCGTATTCTAAGATTCATCGTAAAATCTACTTGAAGCATCTATATTTATTAAGGCAAATTTATGTCTAGTATTAATCAAATAATCAAACCCCATCTCAAAGATTTAGGTGGTTTTGAAGCTCGTCGCTGTCTTCCTCAAAATGAACGTCAAATGGTTGGCCCATTTATTTTCTTTGACCATCTTGGACCCGCTGCTTTTCCTGCTGGTAAAGGTGTAGATGTCAGACCCCATCCTCATATCAACCTAGCAACCGTAACTTATTTACTAGAAGGGGAATTGTTACATAAAGATAGTTTGGGTACCGTTCAAGAAATTAAACCCGGTGCTGTAAACTGGATGAGTGCTGGGACTGGTATCGTACATTCCGAACGCTCTCCCGAGGAATCAAGAAATCGCGAAGCAACCTTACATGCTATTCAAATTTGGGTTGCTTTACCCGACGAACACGAAGAAACCGAACCTTGGTTTCGTCATTACCCAAAAGATAATTTACCCGTGTGGAATGAAAACGGTGTGACCATAACATTAGTTGTGGGAAATGCTTTCAATCGTGCTTCCAAAGTTGAAACAGTTTCGCCAATGTTTTACTTAGACGTGCAGCTACAGCCGAATACACAGTTTATCTTAACCGAACTCTACAGCGAAAGGGCGATTTATAGCATTACTCCCGGTTTATCAGTTGATGGAGAGACTTTAGAACAACATCAGCTAGCCGTATTGAATTCTAACGGTGATATTTACATAAGTGCTAATACAGAAGCTCGCTGTATAGTTTTCGGTGGTGAGCCAGTTGGAGAACGTTATAAATGGTGGAATTTAGTATCAAGTCGTCCCGAACGGATTGATGAAGCGAAACGGGATTGGAAAGAAGGGAAATTTAGTCAAGTACCCGACGAGGAAGAATATATTCCCCTACCTGCGGATGAGGATAGTGAGTATAGTAGACCGCAAGTGCTTTCTTAGGGAGAGGGGGAGAGGGGGAGACAAGGGGGACAAGAGGAATTTAAACTTTGACCTTTGACCTTTGACCTTAATAAGTCCTAATTAATAAACAACCCTTTCGCTATACTAGAATCTAACCCGTATTCTTGTAGTTATTATGGTTGTTACCGTTCATCCCTATAATATTACTTGGGAATTATTGCCCGAAGACTTCATTTTAGATGATGAACCAGTGGACAATGTTAATCAACCGCCTATTGCAGCCGTACTTACTGAAAGCTTAGAATTATCGGGAAGATTACCTTCCACTGCTTTGGCTACAACGAATTACGGCATCTGTGCAAGTGTAAATGGCAAAATAATTGTCAAAGCTCCTGATTGGGCTTATATTCCAAAAATAAATGTTCCTAGAGAAGAAGTTAAACGTAGCTATACACCTAATTTACAAGGTGATATTCCAGTAGTGGTAATGGAATTTCTTTCGGATGCAGAAGGGACAGAATATTCCAGCAAACGCACCTACCCACCTGGAAAGTGGTTTTATTACGAGCAAATTTTGCAAGTTCCCAACTATATTATTTTTGAACCAGAAAGCGGTTCTTTAGAGGTTCATCTCTTGGATAAATCGGGTAAATATGATTTGCGTTCTTCCGATGAAAATAACCGTTATTGGTTGGATGAAATGCAGTTATTTATCGGAGTTTGGCAGGGGAAACGAGAAAATCGTGATGGTTATTGGTTGAGGTGGTGGGATGAAGCGGGTAATTTGCTGTTATGGGGAAATGAGTTAGTTCAGCAAGAACGAGAAGCTAAAGAAAGGGAAAGAGAAGCTAAAGAAACTGCTTTGAAACGATTAGAAGAATTAGAACAAAAATTGCGGGATGCTGGGATTGAGACCCAGTAAGTAAAAAGAGATTACGGATTATTTTCTAAACAAGCTCAAAGAAACCGGATTTATTTTTCATTTCATAACGAGATTTTAATGTTTTCTAATAATAAACCCAGTTTATGGTAGTGGTCGAAATTCTTCTTATCCTCTCATCACTTCATTTCCTCCTCACTCAATTAACTAAAGTGGTCATTGCTTAAAGTAGTTGTTATGCTGAACTAACTTTTTTCATAGGGAATAGGTAATAGTTATAGCACTACGTAATTAAATTAGGACATTATTCAAAGCTGAAAACTATAACCCATAAACCTTTGACCTTAATAACCACTAGCAACTAAATGAATATAATAATGGCATTGTGTTTGGGTATTAGCTTGAGTGCTGCTTGTGGGTTTCGAGTGTTTATTCCTCCTTTAGCGCTTAGTATTGCTTTTCACAGTGGAGTTGTCCAACTTTCTCCGGATTGGGAATGGTTGGGTACTCAAAACGCAATTACTACTTTAAGTATCGCTGCAACTATTGAAGTTTTTGCATATTTTATTCCTTGGGTAAGCAATTTTCTTGATTCTATTGAAATAGGTCTTGCTCCCTTAGCGGGAATGTTTATTACTGCATCGACTTTATCAATTGCTGGTGATTTTGACCCAACTTTTTTATGGATTATCACGGTTATTGCTGGGGGAGCTACTGCTGAAACTGTGGAATTAGGAACTTCTATGACGAGGTTGGTTACATCTGGTTCTACTGCTGGTATTGGAGCACCAATTGTCTCGTTTGTTGAAGCTGGTTCATCTATTGTTATATCTTTTTTGGCAATAAATGCTCCTAACATTGCAATATTACTAGTTGTTTTTCTTGTAATTGATGGTATTCGTCGTATCGTGAAGTTTAATTCTAAACGCAAGCGAAAGCGGACAATTAAGGAATTATAAGAAAATCAACAAGGAGCGTAATTAATGACTCTTATAATTACGCTCCTTCAGGTTTTACTTCTACAAACTTCTCGAAAAATTCTTAATTTATAATGCTAATTTGATGTTTAACATTAGGCTCAATTCCTAAATATTCTCTTAATTTAGCCTGCTTGTTTTTCAATTCATTTTCGTTAATCAAGTTGAGTTTTTCATTGATAAAATAGTCTGCTTGGATAATCCAAAAATTTACAGTAGGATTTTTTTGAGCGATATTAAGTATTTCTGCCAAACGATTAGCTTGGGTATCTGATAAATATTTTACAGAAGCAAGTTGATAGTATTCCATAATAACTTTCTGAAGTTCGGCACTTAATGGCAAAATATTATCACCATTCAAATCAAAAATTGCATGGCATCTGAACATTATTTCAACTCCTTACAGAATGCTTTTTATTGACAAGACTTACGCATCCACTACGACAACAAACGCGCAGTATCATATTTTTCCTGGAAAGATATAGGAAGTATTTTTTTACCATCCACTTATAGTGATTAAGAAAGAGTTTTTGTGACCTATAAGTATTAAAGCTTAGCCGATATGGTCACAAAGACATCAAAATTTCACAATTAAGTGAATAATTTAATTGAATCCACATAAGTCAAGGACATGCTTGCTGTAAAATGCCTTACTTTTTGAATGGAGGAACCAATGGTAAATGACTTTCGCAGTGCGTTTGATGTACAGGTAGAGTTTTTGCTATCTTCTGGTAACTCCGAAGGATGCACAATAATACCATTTGTTGAACGCAGTCTTGCACAATTTAATCTCGGTGATAGTTACAATTATATAGATGTAATAAATGAAGCATATATACGAGGAACCAGATTAATTTCAACGGGACAAACGATTGAAAACCCTTTAGCTTGGATTAGAGTTACATCGTATAACATTATTCGAGAACTTAGTCGAGAACGCAAAAAATCTTTCTATCTAGAAGAAAGTTGGGTGGAAGATGAAGTTCATCCAATTAATATCTCTAACGAAGAAATACTTTCTGAATTTAAACGAGTAAATTTGGCATTTAATAGATTAAATGAGCAAGATAGAAAGATTTTGCGGCTAAAGATAATCGATAATCTATCATGGCGAGAAATTATGTACAATCTTCAAGAAGAAGGTATTCCTATTAGAAATGAAGCAACATTACGCAAGCGCAAACATAGAGCTTTGCAATCGTTACGTAAAATATATCATTCGCTAAAAAAGTTTGATACAGATAGCCATGAGATTGCTTAATATTCTTGACTAAAAAACAGCAGATTACGAGCGGTTAAGGAGATTCATCACAGAGCAATTTTAATATCTTTTTGATATTCATAACTTGCTGCAATATAGTTCGCGTTCGGGTTTGATTTAAAAAGAAATAGATACACAACGCTTTCAATATTATCTCAAACTTCGACTTATAGTAGCACCAACAAGAGCTTTGCATTTTCAAGTTTTCAACTACAAAACATAACCATCTTTTGCAATATCATTTCAGAGGTATTTACCATGAATAATAATTCCTGCAATCATGAGTGTGAATATGGAAATTGTCCTTTTATGACAGACCCATACGATTCCGACAGACAAGTATGCGTAAAATGCGGTAGCGACTATTCTTTTCGGAGATTTGGATGGAATAATATTTTGTTTTTTGCAGCATTGATTGCTGCCATACTAATGGTGATTAGAAATCCTGAAAAACCCAAACCAGAAGAGGTTCCCGTACAATTTAATTTACAGGTAGATTCCAAAATACAACTATAGTATTTACAAGCAATTTGTGAGAATTGAGAATTTTGTAAAATGCTTAATAGTTTCTAAAACTGATTGAGATAAGCTCTCTAATTCATATCCACCTATCTTACCAAATAAAACTTTCGATGTAATTTTCAAAGAGTATTGCGTTAATTCACCATAATCTTGAGGATTCAATTCAATTTTAGACATTAAATCAGCTTTGTTTGCATCGTATCCAGCGCTGACAATAAGTAAATCTGGAGAGAAGTTATCAAAGAAGGGAAGAACTTGATTTGTAAATAATTGATGATAGGTTTGGATATTGCTACCCGGTGGAATGGGAAGATTTAATATATTGTTAAATTGACCTGTTTCTTCAGATTTTCCCGTATGTGGATAACTGGGAGATTGATGAATTGAACAAAAAGCGATTTGGGAATTATTTTCGACGATAGCTTGGGTTCCATTACCATGATGGACATCCCAATCTAAAATACCAACTCGTTTAATATTTTCAGTTGTCAAAGCATAAATTGCAGCAATTCCTGGATTACAGAAAATGCAAAATCCCATACCTTCGTTTGAAAGTGCATGATGTCCCGGTGGTCTAGCTAAAATAAAAGCAGGTTTACCTTGTTTGGAAATTAAATCAACTCCATCCAACCAAGCATTTACCGTAAGACAAGCAACTTCAAAGCTGTGAGGAAAAATCTGTGTTGACTCAAAACAACCATAGCCTCTATCGGAATAAGCACGAACCAAATTTATGTAGTCGGTTGAATGAATTATTTTAATCGCTTCAATAGCGTTTCTGGAAGATGGTTCAATCCATTCAATTTTATCTGCAATTGTTGAAGCTTTTAATTTATTTACAACTGCTGTTAATCTTTCCGGTTGTTCGGGATGCATATACCCGGTTTCATGGAGCAGAAATTTATCTGAGTAGATGATAGGAATCATTGAAATACCAGCTTTGACAAAACAAATAATTTAACATATGAATTGAAAATTATTAACTCCGCTTCTGCCAACTTTGAGGATTCTTGCTACCATGAAAGACTGCCGTAATAATTATCCGACTTGATACAATTCTGTAATAGACTGCATAGGGAAAACGTTTTACAACTGCTCGTCTCACATCACGGTAAACAACAGGATACGATTCCGGAAGCAAGCAAATAGCATTTAGTTTCTCATCAATACAGTCTAAAAAATCTTCACCAAGTCCGGATTGCTGATTCTCATACCAATTATACGCTTCGTCTAATTAGTCACGAACTTGTGGACGAAATACCAATACATAATTCATGTTTTGCGGATAGAATCTCTAACCTCTTGCCATGTCATTACATTATCGGAATTCGCGTCACTATCGGCAATTCGATTATCAAGTTCTTGTTTTTGCTCGTCTGTAAGTTCGGGATATGCTTGTTCGGCTGCGATACTATCCCAAATGGCTTGTACAAGACGAATTCTATCTTCAACTTTTAAAGCGTTTATTTCGTTCAAGGTAGCTGTGATATCCATAAACCAAGCAGTTTAATACTTTTTATTAATATAATTCATATCCAGTTTTAAAGGGTAACATAGTTCGTAGTAGCTTGTAGGTTGGATTAAACAAAGTATAAGCGGAGTAATTTCTTCGAGTAACCCTAAATCATTATATTAAATAAAATAAATTATTAAATTTTCAATCAAATAATGAGCTTCATCTATGAGTTTATATTAAATAATCTTGATTCAAAATCAAAAAGTTAATGTTGGGTTACGGCACATCTATATTCTTCGTAAATCGTAAATTTATTCTTGTGCCTTTAACCCAATCGACTAAACTTACTAATATCATAATTACTGACGCTCATGCCTATAATATTACTTAGAAATTACTGACTGAAGACTTATTTCTGTATGATGAAATTCTTCTCTTTCCAATGACGTTTATCTATGACTCTCACATTCTCTTCTTTACCAATTATTTCTAAATATTTCAACAGTAGAACAAGTTCTCTATCATTTTCTTCTCCAAGATACTCTTTAACTAAAATTCCGTTCCCATAATTATATTTAAAAGTTTCAGCAATATTATCTACAATCAAAATATGATTTAACGAATAACCTTTTCTCTTAACTTTCTTTAAAGGCTTAAATACCTCAATTACATCTAAGTCTAAATTCCTTTTAAGAAGACAACGCTCTCCAGTAAAAACAAATTCTAATTTTAGGTTATCGGGAAAAATATTTTTAATCGCTTCACGAGCATATTCCGAGCTAGATGCAGTCCATATAGCTAAACTAAATAACTTGCTACAACTTAAAATAAATTCTTTTAATCCCGGTCTAATATAAACAAAATATTCATCTAATTTAAAATCTGGTATCCTATCAAGTTGTTTTTCCGAACTATAGATTAACGTTTCATCGATATCTAAAATGAGCAATTTATTATATTTAGGTAAATTTTTTACAAGATTAGATGCTTTTGTATTCATATACTTTTGAACAATTACTCATCAACAACTTTCTTCCGATTATTTTTAACTTGACTTCGCTTTTTCTTAGAATCAACCCGCTTCTTTTGAGAACTCTTTGTAGGTTTGGTCGGTTTACGCTTCTTCTTAATTACCATCGCACTTTTAATCAGTTCTTTTAACCGAGCAAATGCATCTTCTTTATTTTTTAACTGACTTCTGTATTCTTGAGATTTAATGATAATAATCCCATCTTGAGTAATCCTACTATCCTTTAATTTTAAAAGTCTATTTTTATAATAATCCGGTAGCGAAGAAGCGTTAATATCAAAACGTAAATGAATAGCTGTTGCAACTTTATTCACATTTTGACCACCAGCACCTTGAGAACGAATTGCACTAATTTCAATCTCGTTATCGGGAATTATTACATTATTGGAAATTTGCAGCATAAATTATTTGAGTTTGGAAGCTTAATTTTAAATATAAATGGTTGAACAATTAAAATAAAACATTTTTTATACATTGTATTGTCAGTCAAAGTAAATTAAATTATCTAACTGAACAGAAAATTGATATAGCATTCCTAAATCATTTGTGAGGTTTGAGAAACCCGGTTTTTTGAAAAAACCGGGTTTATTTATAGCATCTATTTTTCTCACAACTCATATAGGATTGCTATAGGTAAAAATTGTGTTAAAAATAAGATGATTTCACGTAAATACATTTGAATAAGTTGAATAAATAATTGATTTCTCCGATAAACTATAAATATTTATTTAATTATATGAATATAATCGCGGCTTTGTGTCTGGGTATTGGTTTGAGTGCTGCTTGTGGATTCCGGGTATTTATTCCACCTTTAGCTTTTAGTATTGCTGCTCATGCTGGGGTAGTCGAACCATCAACTGAATGGGAATGGTTGGGGACTTATCCGGCTATTATTACTTTGAGTATCGCTGCAATTGTTGAAGTATTTGCTTATTTTATTCCTTGGGTAAGTAATTTCCTTGATTCTATCGAAGTTGCTCTTGCTCCAGTCGCGGGAACCTTTATTACAGCATCTAGTTTATCAATGGCTGGAGAAGTTGACCCAACTTTAATGTGGACTTTATCAATTTTGGCTGGGGGAGGTGCTGCTGAAACTGTGGAAGTAGCAACATCTTTGACGAGGTTAGTTGCTTCGGGTGCTACTGCTGGAATGGGGGGACCGGTCGTTTCAATTATGGAGATGATTTCTTCTATTGTGATGTCGATTTTGGCAATCACTTTACCTATTTTGACGACATTTTTAGTAGTTTTTCTGATGATTTTCTTCGTTCGTCGGATTTTAAAGTTTCTTGCTCAACGGAAAAGAAGACGGGAAATGAGAGATATTGGGGATTAAGTAGTTAAACAGTTTGTAGGTTGGGTTGTTAGCGTCAGCGTTGCGAAGCAATAGGTCGAGAAACCAAACATCATCATATTGAATAAAAAAAAATAAGTTAATACAGTTAACTAAATTTAGCTTTGATTGGCTGGTTGCTTCACTACACCTTGTTTTCACATCATTAGTGAAATGGCGATCGCCATCTGAACCAAGTAATATCAATCTCTGTAAAACCAATGTTGTATCGCAACAGTTTTATTTTTGAATCAAGCGGCAAATATCAAGCTTCTTGGAATTAATACTCTATCGCAACAGTTTTAAATTCACTAACACCAATTTTAGATTTCATTCTTACCAGCTAAAGATATTTGATTGTAAACTTGACCGTGTTCGTCAATCGCTCGACGTAAATCGTCTGACGGTTTGTAAATTGAGCCAAAATTGAGTGCTGTTGCCGAAATATCGTGATAAATGTAAAGCTGTATCGGCTGTAATACTGCGTTTCCCTGATAAAATTTCGCTGATTCTGGTTTGAGTTACACCTATGTCTTTACTCAAACGATAAGGAGTAATATTCATTGGTTCGAGAAATTCTATTTGTAAGATTTCACCAGGGTGGATGTAGGTCATAGCGATTTTTTCTCGGGATAATATAAAAGTAACTTTTTAGTTGTGATTAGAAACAATAATGAAAGCAATCAAAGTGATGGGAAATATTAACGAAGATGGACAACTTACTTTAGATAATCCTATAACTACAGATAAAAATAGTCGGGTTGAAGTAATTGTCTTGATTCGGGAAGAGGTCGAAATAGATGAAGATGATACACCGTTAGAGGTAATTAAAGAAAATTTCCGTCAAGCTTGGGGTGAAGCGATGAGCGGACAAACGATTCCTGCTTCTCAAATCTGGGATGGGATTGAAGATGTCTGAGGAATCGTTTGTCAAAGTTGAAGACAACTAAATTTATGAGGAATGTAAACGAAAAATAGCTTAAACAAAGCTCATCCAAGGTATCCCCTTTAAGGGATAGATAAAAGCCTATCGCTTGCTAAAATATAAACTGTTAGCTAAATATGGTTATAGATATCTGGAAGCGTAATAGACTTAGAAGTATTGCCTGCTCTAATATAGAATTCCAATTTTTCCTTTCCCTTCATGAATACTTTTTTAGTTGATTTTCTCACGTCAACAACACAAATATCTTTACCTTCGATATTTTCAAATCTAATTTTAACCAGTTTTATAAAACTTGCACCGATGCAATCACAAATAAGGTGAACAATTGTTTGCTCAAATATGTCAAGAGTTTTTTCTTTTTGTAATGAAAGGTCTTTTTCTAAACCAAAAATATTGCCATTGTCTTTCACGCCAATGATAAGGGTTCCTCCATCAGAATTAAGAAATGCAGCTATTGTTTTAAGAGCGCTAAACTTTAAGTTTTCATTTTTACAGTTTTTATTCACGTCCCATTTTAATGTACTTTTATATTCTAAATTAGGACTCTCTGGCAGCTTAATCAATTCTTTTATTGGACTAAAATCACCTATTTTGCGAAAAGTAGTCAGAAAACGTCGCAGTTTTCGTTCTTCAATTTGCTTTTCAAGAACTTCTTTACTCCCACCAGCATCAATTACTGTTTTGTTGATAACGGCAATATACTGTCCCCAGTAATTATTCTCTAAATCCTCTAGATTTTCATCAATCCACTGCTCGTTTTGTACATTTCCCCATCGATTAAAATATGTAATAGCTTCTTGGATAGATTGGTGTAATACCTCAAATACATTTCCTTGCATATTTTTAGATATATAATCCCAAGCACCCATTCTCAGAGCATTTCTACAGTCTGTGACATTATCGTTGGCTGTTAATACAATTACAACCGAAGACAAATTTTGTTCTTTAACCTTCTCAACAATTGCGAAACCACTATTGTCTTGCTCCATTCGCATATCGGAAACCAAGACATCAAATGATTTATCAAGTTTTTGAGTTGCTTCAGCAGCATTAGAAGCTGTTTCAATATTTTTATACCCGAAGTCTTGCAACCACTCTTTTAATTCCTCCATGAAACGAGGATTATCTTCTACTAAAAGTAAATGTATATCTTCAGTTTGCATCTATTTAATTTCAATCATATTATTTCAGATAAAAATATAGTTCATCTTATAAATGATTGCTTGTTGTTTGGAATACATGATTCAAATATTTGAATAATTTTATTATCTTTATTCATACGGTATAAATATTTCAAATCTAACTCCATTTTTTCCACTTTCGCGGATGTAAGCATTCATCTTGGCCAAAGTCTTACGAATAATAAAAAGTCCTAAACCACTACCTTTACCTTCAGGAGAAGTTGTTTTCAAAGGTTGAAATATCCAATCTTTTTTATCTTCAGGCACACCATGACCATTATCTGAAAAATCGATAGAAAGATATTTTTGTTCGCCAGGAATATTATGACCCCGAATACCCGAAGGGTTTACTACATCTCTAGAAGTTATATTAATCTCTAAATTGGATTTATCAAAATTGTGCTTGAGAGAATTTTCGACAAATTCTTGAAGCATACTTTTAATTTTTTCCTCGTCACCTTTAAACTCTTGCTCGCCATTATTAATGTCTAGGTAAATGGTTGCACGGTCAATTTTTGGATTTACTTCCCATTTTTCAAATAATTTCTTCACTGGAAAACGATGAGGTTTAATTTTAATTCCCTCATTTATAGATTTCAAATCGTTCAGCGCTGCTTGGGTAAATTCTAATTGAGTAAGTAACTTATTGAACTGACTATAGTGAGGAACATCTGGTTGAAGTTTCCATATTGCTCGTCGGGTTTTAGATATAATTACTGCCAACTCATTATTAACAAAATCAGAAACGTCATGAGCAGTCTTAGAAATTATTATAAGTATTTCTCTATAATTATCATCAGGAATTTCTGCAATCTTAGACTTTTGTTCTGCCTTACGAATATCTATCTGCTCGGACACATTCTCAATAGATTTGATGATATCTCTAAGTAAAGAGTCTTCAGTTTGAGAAAGATATAAAATACGGGAAGCGATGCTTTTGAGGATAACAACCTCATTCGCAATTTTGTGGTACATTGCCCGGTTAAGCATTTTAGTGTCACTTAAACCGTCTTGAAAGTCGATGGTATTAACCATAGTAAAATAGTCTTCTTGACTTAAATTTAAAGTTAACATCTCTACAGCTTCAGGATAGCGTGATGATTCGCTTGGAATCAGCTGTAACCTTTTTACCGCAGTGACACTGTAAGGATTTGTCGCTAAGATACTTCTGGCTACGTAGAGTAATGTTAGCTCTTTGTCATCAGCGTTAGCGATAGCTTCCTTAAAATATTGTTCACCTCTATGCTCTTGAAGTATACGGTAGTATAACCTTCCCAAATCGAGACGAATAACATTAGCGTGGTAGTTAGGAAGCTTTTCCAAATCAATCGTTTCAAGTTTAGATATTGCTTTGCTATAATTGCCTAGTCCTTCTAAGGATATAGCATATTTATGTAGTACAAAATTATCTTGCTCAAAGTTTAAAGCTTGCTTAAAAACTTTGCTAGCTTTGCTATATTCACCTTTTTCTAATAAAAATAATCCATATTTTTTAAGGTATTTAATATACTTTGATAGAGTTTTTTTCTCGTCATCTGTAACTTTTAACAAACGCTCGAAAATAATCGATGCTTTTTCATAATCGCTGAAATTAGCTAGCTCTTCTGCATAACTATTTAAAGTGATTGGATTATTTGGCTGAATATTTAAAGCTTGTTCAAACAAATAAAAAGATTTTTCAAACTTTCTAATTTTTGCTAATGATTTTGCATAACTATTTAAGGTAAAAACATCCTTTGCTTCAATTTCCAACGAGCGCTCAAATAATTTAAACGCTTGCTCATATCGAGAAATCTCAACTAAAACATTTGCATAGCAACTTAAAGTGATAGCATCTTCAGAATCGATTTGTATGGAGTGTTCAAATATTTCAACTGCTTCCTGATATCGAAATTTAGCAGCTAAAGCATTTGCATAATGATTTAAAGTGATGGCATTGTCTGGTTGTATTTGTAGCGAGCGTTCAAATAATTTAAATGCTTCTTCATATCGAGACATTTCTACTAAAGCATTTGCATAGCGACTTAAAGTGATAGCATCTTCAGAATCGATTTGTATGGAGCGTTCAAATATTTCAACTGCTTCCTGATATCGAAATTTAGCAGCTAAAGCATTTGCATAGCGACTTAAAGTGATAGCATCTTCAGAATCGATTTGTATGGAGCGTTCAAATAATTTAAATGCTTCTTCATATCGAGACATTTCTACTAAAGCATTTGCATAGCGACTTAAGGTGATTGCGTTGTTAGGCTTTATTTGTAGCGAGCGCTCAAACATTTCAAACGCTTCCTCATGTCGAGATATTTTGACTAAAGCATTGGCATAACAATATAAAGTGATATGATTCTCAGATTGAACTTCTAAAGAACGTTCAAATAATTTAAATGCTTCCTCGTATCTATCTTCTATAACAAAATCATTTGCATAGCGATTTAATACAATGATATAGCTTTTTTGAGTTCTAGTATTATCAGGTTGTATAAGCAAAGAATACTCTAAAATGAATAGTTGCTGTTCGACATCGCCTATCTTTCGTAGAGTTTTGCTATAGGAACTTAGTGTTTTAACATCTGTTGGAGCAATGTCAATAGCTTTGTTAAAAATAACTATCGCTTTATCTAATTCACCCACATCTGTTAACGCCGCACCATAATTTCTTAATACATTTACATTATTCGGACTAATATGAAGAGCTTTCTCAAATGTGTCAAATGCTTCTTTTAGCTTACCTAATTTTGCTGTAACTTTAGCATATTGTCTTAAAACATCTACATCATTTGGAGCAATTTCTAAGGCTTCTTGAAGGCTTTTTTGAGCTTGCTTGTATTCACCTATGTCTACTAGAGCATCAGCCTGATTAATTAAATTATTAATGCGATCGCGAAAGGCTTCTGTATTACTCGACATATGGTCGTCTTTAAGTATCAATAGAAACACAGTAATATTAGCAGTAGTCTTCAAAAATTTCGTGGCTAAGAATTACAAAGTTTTCTAGATTACTGTTTTCTATTTAAATATTTTCGATTATCTAGTTCTTGTTTCTGCTCCTCCGTGAGTTCAGGATATGCTTGTTAGGCTGCAATACTATCCCAGATGGCTTGTACAAGACGAATCCTATCCTCAAGTTTCAAAGCGGCTATTTCGTTTAAAGTCGCTTTAATATCCATAAATTAAGCAGTTTATTTATTACTTCTTCAATATAGCTGATTTGAGAATTTGAACTTATATACAAGATTAATTTCAAGTCTTGATGTTGGCTTAAAAGCGCATTTTCATTGTTCGTTAAAGATTAATTCATTTTTGCGCTTTTAACCCAACCTACGGATAAACAGCTTTTTATTGAGCCACTCCCCGCGCTAAAGCGACGGGGATTCAGGCATTACCTTCTGACTTATCTGGTTAGAGGTTAGCACTTCGTTGGACATCTGCTCAAAAGAACTATAACCGTTCTTACTTTCACGCTCGGCTACTCGATTTGCAGATTAGTGGAAGTATTTTGCTCTCTAATTGTTTTTAATTCCCAGTTCCTAGAATAATTCCTAAATATTTGGCGCTATGAGCGGAGCTTTCTCGTAGAGTAAGCGCAACTACGAACATAATACCAAACTCAATACTTCAACTGGTGGTTTCATTAAGGAAGGTAAGAAGTTCACTATCTGGGGAAATACAATTATCAATCCCAACACTAATAATTGAATCAAAATAAACGGAATTACACCACGATAAATATCTACTGTACTCACTTCTTCTGGTGTGACACTGCGTAAGTAAAACAAAGCGAAACCAAAGGGAGGTGTTAAAAAGGAGGTTTGTAAATTCGCTCCTAAAACAACTCCGTACCAAACCAAATCAATGCCAAACTGTTGCGCTACCGGAACAAATAACGGGATGACAATAAAGGCTATCTCGAAGAAGTCGATAAAGAAGCCTAACAGCAATACTACTGTCATGCTGACTATCATAAATCCTACTTGTCCGCCGGGAATATTACTTAAAACATTTTCCATGAATATTCCACCGTTCAACCCTTTAAATACCAATGCAAAGGCTGTTGAACCAATTAATATAAACATCACCATGCTGGTAATTCTCATGGTGGCGTTACAAACTTGACTCAAGGTTGTTAAAGTCAGTTTGCCGTATACACCAGCAAGAATTATCGTCGCTACACAACCTACTGCTCCTGCTTCGGTGGGGGTTGCTAATCCAAAAAATATGCTTCCTAATACTAATAATATTAAAACCAACGGCGGTAACATTACCTGAAAAATCTTTAATACTAACGCCTTTACACCAATATTTCTAACTTCGGGAGGTAATGGTGGAGCAATTTCTGGTTTCAAAAACGCGATTATCAATACGTATAAAGCAAAGGAACCGGCCATCATCAAACCGGGAATTATCGAACCAATAAATAAATCTCCTACCGATATCCCTAATTGGTCTGCAAGTACTATCAATACTACTGATGGGGGAATTATCTGTCCCAAGGTTCCCGATGCTGCAATTACTCCGGTAGCCAATTTTTTATCGTAACCGTAACGCAACATTATTGGTAAAGATATCAAACCCATTGCTATCACTGTAGCTGCTACAACTCCGGTAGTTGCTGCGAGTAAAGCACCCACAATCACCACAGCTAAAGCCAAACCTCCCCTGATTCTTCCGAGGAGAATTCCCATTGTTTCCAAAAGACGTTCGGCTATACCCGTTTTTTCCAGCATCGAACCCATGAAGATAAAGTAGGGAATTGCTAAAAGGGTATAGTTCTTCATGATATCGAAAATCCGCAATGGCATTAACCCGAATAATTGCAGGTCAATTACTCCCAATGCACTTCCAATCAAAGCAAAAAGAATCGAAACCCCACCCAGGGAAAACGCTACCGGATACCCCAGGGACAATAAAGCCAAAGCACCAGCAAACATTAATGGTCCTAACCAATCAATCATTACTGCTTTCCTCCTGGGGTTGTAAATAACCTGTAAATATTGCGAAATTTTTGATAATTTTAGAGATTCCCTGCAATATCAGCAGAGCAAAAGAGATGATAATTACGGTTTTGATGGGATATCTCGGTAAACCATCTGGGTCGGGAGAATTTTCTAAAATTGACCAAGAATTAACAACAGTTTCCCAGGAATAGAAAATAACTAAACCGCAAAACGGAATTAAGAAAAATACCGTACCGATAATTTCTACAAGCGCTTTTCGACGGGGATTCCATTTACTGTAAAATACATCCACCCGCACATGTTCGTTATGTTTGAGCGCATAAGCAGCAGCAAAGAAAAATATTAAATCAAAAATATACCATTGAGCTTCAATGTAAGCATTAGAACTCAAATTAGCGCCAATTAACCGTCCCAGATATCTGCCGATAACATTCCATCCACCCACAACTACTAAAACCAATACCAGCCAAGTAGTAATTTTACCGATTATTTCGTTCAAAGCATCGATGATTCGCGATATTTTTAATAGTTTCTCCAAAATCCCACTACCTTTATCAGCCTTCGTTAAAGTAGTTTACATCTCAAGGGGTAAAGACTTGTGTTTATCAGTTAACAGTTAACAGCGAACAGCTACAATTCAACAAGTTCTATTTTATGACCGTCGGGGTCTAAAATTACCGCACGTCTTCCCCATTGAGAATCTTTCGGTGAGGATACTATAACTGTTTCAATAGCTTGTAATTCTTCTATAGTCTTGTCTACGGAAGAAACCTGAAAACCCAAACGCACTCCTGAACTATCTATATTATTACTGCTCGGATAGATTTCCAATACTATTCCTTCCAGCATTGCACAAAGATGTTTTTCACCATTACCATGTTGCTCGTAGGAGAAGTTTATTCCTAATTTTTCGTAAAACTTCTTGCTTCTATTTAAATCTTCTGCCCGAATTACTATCAAATTTAAAGTTATTTGATTCACAATCATTTTTTCCAAATACTGCTTTCTGATAAAATCAGTTCTAATCAAAAAGCAAAGTATTTTTATAATTCATTTTTTGCAAGAATATTTTAACTTTCTTTTAAAACAAGCAATATACATCCAAATAGATTATACACAGAAAATATTTTCCATGAAAAGTGATTTACATCACGTCGAGTAAACAACGGAATTACGTTGAATAAATGATAATATTCGCATTATTAATGACTTTCTTTTCAATAAGCTGATTTTTTGTTAATTCTGATTGCGAAATACTGAACTTTTTTTGGGTTCACATGTCGAATTGTTGCATTTTCTAAGTAATTGGAGTATTTCATATCACTACAAAAAGATTGAAACCGTATTTAAACTGAAAAATCCACTATAAATCAAAGCTATATTTCTCGAAACTCTGGTAAATAATTTTGTTGTGAAATCTAATTATAATTAAATTTTAATTTCTGACGATACGCTATATTTTTTCGTATTTAATTTTACTGTGAAAGCAAAAAAGCAGTAATTACATTGAGAAAAATGCTGGAATTATATAAATTGTATTTGTAAAAATTGCTGCAAATAGTTTTTTGTAAATCTCTATTTGAATATTTGGAAAATGACGATTGAAATTTTAGAATTAACGATATCCGATTACGACGATGCAATTGCTTTGTGGGAAAGCTGTACTGGTGTAAGTATACGAGATGCGGATTCTAGGGAAAATATCGCACGGTATTTGAATCGAAATCCAGGTTTGAATTTCAAAGCGATTAAAAATGAAAAACTCGTTGGTACAATACTCTGCGGACATGATGGTCGTCGGGGTTATATTAATCATTTGGCTGTTTGTTCAAATTATCGCACTCAAGGAATTGGTAGAAAACTAGTAGAAACCAGTCTTGGTGAATTAAAAAAACAAGGAATTGAAAAGTGTCATTTGTTTGTGTTCGTAGAAAATATTGAAGCGAAAAAGTTTTGGGAAAGATTGGGTTGGAAGCATCGGGAAGAAATAAATATGATGTCGTTGAGTATTTCCGACTCAGCAAATCCTTGAAGCGTTTTTTTGTAATGAAAATATATGGATTGCTACGGAAATTCAGGCTATAACGTATTAGTGAATACTATAGCTGTATCCGTAAATGAAGTCTGGTTTAATATTTAAGGGACTATTATTAACTACACTAGTCGCTGTCAGTGGAATTTGCTTGAAATTATTCAATGATAATCGTGTAAAACAAGCAAATCGGGCTGAATATTGTAGTAAGACCAAACCACTAAACCAAGTTAAGGCTAAAAAATACGATAGAAACGGATTAAAAGAGCGGGAAGGACCGGAAGTAAAAGTTGATGGAGGAACCTTTTATAGACAAGTGTCTTTTAAATCTAAGCCTGTGGTTCCTGTAGTCATATTTCCGGAAGCGTTAGATGTTAACAAATGGGCAAAGGTTCCGCAATCCGCAATTAAATATCTCGGTAAGGGAGGAGATGGCGATAGTTTGCGAGAATGGTTGAGTCCCGATTATTATTATTTGCTCGAAGTTCCCAATGATGCTAAAGGTTTGGCTTTTGGTAGACTCTGCTATAAGAATGGTGATGCTACGGTTCACTCGATTAGAAATTGGAAACAGTTGGAAGATAATAAAATATCTATCAACGGTAAAATCACTCTTGAACATCCTACTCCCTTACCCAAAATTAATCCCGCTCATATTTTGGTCAATACATCCAGCAATCAAAAAGATAGCTTGGGAGATGTGACGGAAGTTTATTTTACGAAGCAAAGAGTTAGGATTCCATAAAAAAAGTGAGGGGAAGATGGGGAGATAGAGAGACAAAGAGAAATTTATATCAACTCAAAATCGGGCAATTGACTTTAATTATTTCTCATCAGCAGCATTAAAGCGATAGAAAATAATAAGGGTTGCTCAAAATCTATATACTCTTCTTTAATTGCAGTTTCTACTGTTAAAGCAGTTGTAAATTCTTCTGGAGTAAAGGAGTAGTCTTGTTGATTTTCTATTTCTAAGATTAGCTCGTTGAGTTGGTTGCCTATTTTATCTGCTGTCTCAATCACTTCTTTTAAACTTGGTCTTTTTGCTAATATCTCTATTTCATAAAGACTAAAATCTTTTTCTTTCCCAGAGTCATCTAATCTTATGCGATATTTTTGCGGAAAAAAGGGTGAAAATATTCCCTCATAGATATTATCCTCTACTACTATACCGAACCCATTTGCAGTGCAAACTCTATCACCTTTTTCTAATTTCATAACTAAATACCCCCTATTGTTTAATTTTAGGCTATCAATTTACTGAAAATATTTTCATCGGAACCCGTACAGTTCCCAAGTTCCAGGACTTGAAGTATCGCCGTTGTTGTATAAAATTGTTCTACTACCATCTTCCAACATCGTTACTACAACAAAATTATTATCACCCGGAGCATTAAGACTCGCTCCAAATAAATGGTTTTCTCCAGTACCATGAGTCGAATTATTGCCATCTTCTGATTCTATATTTAGAGAATCACTGGAAGAGACTGCAATCACATTATTATCTAAGGTACGGAAAAATAGATATTTATCAAAGCTACTATTAATTGTCATGTTACATTAACCTTGCTACTTTCAAACTCAAAACAGCCTCCAGACAGCTTTAAAAAAAGAAAATATACCGATATTAGACGTTGCTGATTAAAAGTATGATTTACCCCGAACCCCCAATTTGGTTCCCTTTAAAATGCATTTCTACCCCATGATTGGGGAATTCAGGGGGCTGCTTTGGATACCTTTAGAAATTTATACACCTATTGAGCAACGCCAGACATTAAGCTTTGGTAAGAGTTGCATTTATGGTCAAATCATCCTTAGAAGCCAGATTCAGAGTCAATAATCTGATAAATTCATATTCTGTTCAACTTGTCAATACAACATAAGAAAGTTAAGGGTGCAATTTGAGATTCAAGCAAGATTCTACTAGGAAATTCTTTAGATACTGATTGCTGAATACTACTTTGTTACACAATTTATGAGAGGTGATGTGGAGAGTAGATAATTTATCCTGATTTTTATCATTCATAATTAAACTAAACTAATTCGTAAATTCAGAGTCAAGAATCGGACAAACCCATATTCTGTTCAACTTGTCAACACAACATAAGAAAGTTTACGCTACAAATTTAACTTGTAGAAATATTCTACCAGGGAATTCTATAGATACTAATTGTTAACTACCTGCAAAAAACTCAATAAACTTGCATTCGGACAAAATACTAATGGTTATTTACCCGCACGTACTACGAAGAACCCCGTGTTGTTCCAAAAACCTAATTTATCCTGATTGTCATAAGCCATTTCAGCTTCATTTGAGTAATTAGGATAACAAGGATGTTGGTAAGGGAAAGTAGATATTAATATCTTGGCAGTTCCGGGAATAGCACCCCTTAAAGTCACCCAAGCACGTCCTTGTTGATTTGTCGATATTTCGCAACTAGCTGCAAAATATCCTTGTTCTGAAGCTTTCCCAGGTTTAAACCCGATTATTGGCATTTCACTACTGTGAGGAAAGTTAAAAATTCTGTCTTTATTTCTAGTGTCCCATTCAAACTCCTCACGCAATTGAGGAAACGCATGGGGATTATAAAATTGATTTAGATACACTACTTCTACAGCTTGGGGACAACCTCTGACAAAAGACCTAACTTCCAAATCTATAAACTGACCGGATTCATTTACTATAGAATTTTCTAGAAATAAACAAGCATCATCCACCTGAATATTGATTTCTTTTTCTTCAGCTAAAATTTGCCTTTGGTTATCAACTGTTCCAACAATACACAAAGCTTGATTATCGACTTCATCCCAAAAATCTGCCCAATCTTCACAGTATGGAATATCTATCATCCCACTGGTTAACTCATGGGCTTGCTTTTGATATGCTTGGTAGGGAATCTTAGCTATTAATCTAAAATCGTCAATTGTGCGTAATTCTAAATTCCCTATATCAATTTTAAAGAAAATCTCTTCGTCATTATCTGCTAGTTGAGACGACCTTGCGACACAAGGAACTGCTGTTACCATATTTAAACTCGCACCTTCAGGAGTAAACTTTACAGCCAGATTTCCTAGTGGTTGAGATTCTCTTGAAAATGACTTAGATGAGTTTTGGGGAGTCAATAATCTTCCGTGAGGATAAGTTGCTAATTCATCTTTACACCACAAACCGATAGTCCCGTGCAATTCCCAAAAATCTGATGCGTAAGCTTGAACTGGTGCAGATATACCGCTAAGACTAAATTGCACCACCAATCCTAAAACATTATCTTGCTTCATGGCTTCGCGCAACATAGAAACTGTCGGTGATAAGCTGACTTCCTGGTGATTCCAAAGTAAGTTTTGAGCATCCTTGGAAACAGCAAATTGATAAACAGCAGCAGAGCCAAATTTATCATTTAAACAGTTTTCTGGTAACTCGCGAATATGGTAAAAATCCTGCCAGCGAGCTAATGATAAACCCCTAACAGGAGCAGATAGTATACTGTTAGACCCTCCCAAGACAAAACGGTCTACCATAATTGTATTCGTCCAATTGGAAGCTGGGTCAGATTCAAAAATAAGAGCGCTATTACAAGTATCTTTAATCTGTTGATTCTCCGAATTGAGACCGCCAAAATCAACCTTGCGTCCTACTATCGGGTCGTCTTGCTCAATTTTTCCAAACTCTTTTTGAGCGCTAACAATTTTGGTCTCAATTGAAAAATGACCCTGTTTATTGCAACTGAATCTCCCACAGTCATTTGGTAGGTAAGTACGGGCTAAACCCTGAAAGTGTAGCCGAGGAAAATCTAAAACACTCATATTGATTTACTGGTAAAAAACGACGAAATGAATCCTCTGAACTGATTTCATCACAAGTACAGTGACACCGATAATCTGCTGTCAAAATGTTAAGCATTCAATGCCTAAATCAGTCATAACCAGCAATTGCTGATATATCTACACTCGCAGATATTACACGGCTAATTGCAACAACTAAAATCGACTACAAGAAATACTTAGTCAAAAACAATGGGGAAAGCCTATGATAATCATCGGAATCTGGTATAAAGGCACAATTTCCACCTTCCCATTCATTGCTGCAATGATTATTTTTCATCAGATAAACCTCCACAGGAGTTGACCATATATAATATTTAACATTGCTGTTAGCGCAGCGTGGCGCTAGCCATATTGAGATATGAATTAATTATTATCATCCGATAACAGCCGCCTAAATCCCCTAACTTTGGGGGACTTTAAAATATATTTATCCCGCATAATTGGGGATTGGAGGCTATTCTGACTTTTAACGAGCAATGCCGAATATCTAGTTTGATTTTGTGCCTCAAAAGATATATTGAGACTAAAAAAACCGCAGGATGATTGCTTAGATTGTTTAATACTCGATGGTATTAATGAATTAATAGGGAGGATTTGTTAACTTGGGTGAAAGGAAGCGGGTTCCCTGCGAGAAATATCTTTGCCTTCATAATTAACGTGGTTGACTACTAATGGTTAACCTCATTGATTTTGATGGGTAAGTACGACCAGGATTGGTCGGTAATCTCAAGGATAATCAGTCATACGATGCCCGCTTAAACACTTGTGATATTTTGAGACCAAGTAATAGATAATGGGTAAAAATTACTAGTTATTTAACAATATCGTAAGTATCCCCACCCGTCAATTTTTATGGCGTAGACCGCTCCTACTAGTACTCGAACAAGCGAACATTGACGGCTGAAGGCAAGCAGGGGGAGCAGGGGAAGCAGAGGGGGCAGGGGGAGAAAAGAATTTTACGCTTGTACGATATACCCCTCAAAGTTGACTTGGTGGAGTACTAGTCCTTTTCATTAATTTTGACAGTTTTGTTTTCTACGGACGTAATGTAGAGACGTTATAAATAACGTCTCCCGACATTCCCAAAGAAAACGCGACCATAGCCGAATTTATGAAACAAACCACTACTCTGTCTCCAGCCGTTTTGATTGTCTTTTATATGCTGTAGTGCAAGCAAGATGCTCGCTAATGAATAAATTAACCAGTCATATTTTGCGAGACAAACCACTCGCTCACCTTGGTCAATTCTGCCAAACTTTCTTTGAATGCTAATTGGGTATGAGTTACAACTCGTTATTCCTAGCTGATTTGAGTACTCGCATTTGCATGTATTCGATGCATAGTTACGAGCTACACCAAAATGCAGATGAGAAATAATTAGAATGCTCATCGATATAGTGGTATGGAACTAAACATGCAGGAATCCATGGAACAGATTTCATCAGAAGTAGGTAGATAAAGACGACAAATTCTTGAGAATGTACGGACTCTCAAACCCTGGTATACCTATATTTTTCTCACTTATGTAAATCGAAGAAAAACAAGTTACTCCAGATATATGTCCTTATGCCTTTTAATTAAAGATATGCAGCATAAGTCTTTAATCATTATTAGTTATCACCGTAGTATTACACTTAGGAAATTTTTAAGCAAATTTTTAAATCCAGTCGTAACTTACTATAGGGAGAAAGTTGCAAAAATCTTATTCTGTCAGCTTTTTCTAAAATAAGCTACTATATTCAGTAGTAAATACTTTGCTTAGGAAAGACAGCAATAGATTCAACAATAAGCTATCGTCAGCCATATCTAATAGGCTTTAGAGCGCTTAGTAGTTTTTTCAAAGAATGATAGTTTGCAATATGTTACTAATTAATTTGTAAAACATATATACTATTTTCAGGTTATCAATAAGCTGGCATGAATATAGCATGTCTCAAGCTAAGTTGACTATATCTATGTGTCTCTGACCTATCCTTTACCTCAGTAGATTTTCTCAAAAATAAAATTTTTTATATTGCTAAATCGATAACAAGTATAATAGGGTTCATAAATAATCCTTACCAGTGTCATATCTTTCCAGAAAAGTTAATATATGCCCCATGCTCTACTTATCGAATTCTTCTCATAGAAGCTTTCCACCCACTACTAACTCAGCTTTACTGGGGATAATTCGGCCAAATATTCTGACATTTATTGTTAAATATTTACGGTGATTTACTTAGCTTTAGAAATATTTAAGATAGCTCGTTTACAAAGAATACTCTGTAGGTTAAACGAAGAAGATGACTAACGTTAGTAAAGGTCTATTAGCCAAAAAATATGCCGAGAATCTTGTTGAAGCTCTACTAAAGCTTGCCTATGAAGAAGACAAAATATATTCTACAACAGAAGAAATTAAAGCGGAATGGATTGGTAGAAATCAGTTACAAGTAACGGGAATAATTTTAGATGACAAGCGCAAGAAATTTGAGGTAGGTACGACATTAAGAGCTTTACGGAACCTGGTTCAAACAAATAACCAGCAATTAATAGCTTTTACAGAAGCTAATGCTAAGAGTCAAACTGAAGAATATATTGAGAAATATATTATAGAACAGGTCAGAAACTCTATCAGATATTTAGAAGAGTTAAAACTGTTGAAAGACCAACGTTTGAGAAACTATAAGGGTAAAGTTGCGGGTAAACCTTACTGGAAGTTTAAGCTCATTAATCTCAACAGTAATGCAACCTTGGAAGAAAATCTGTATAAGGTCAGACAAAAACTAGAACTCTCTGCATCGCATGACCTTTTACTTGGTAGAGATATTGAAAAAGTTTGTTCATTTTTATGCGGACAATCTGGGGAGACTTGTGGAGAGGTTGTTTCATCTTCTATAAATATTCTGGCTCAACAGATGAGAGATTGGTTCAATACATTGGGTTATCCTTTTGAGAAGCATGAGATTTGGCAGGATAATTGTTTTGAGTGGATTATCAATATTCCAGTCAGACGTAACCGATATGACCGGATTTTGGTACGTGGACTGACTGGGGAAGTCAAACGTAAAGATGTAATAGTTTTGAATTTAAAAGTTAAAGAACAGCGTACTGATGAAGGTTGGTTGGTAACAAATAGACGGATTAGCAAAGCAGCACGTTTTGAAATCAAGAATCCAAAAAATAACTGTTTAGGGTGTTTTACTTTTGATGAGCTTGTAGCAATTGATGCGGATTTTTCTGGTTATCTCAAATGGTTAGAAGAAGAAGTCAAAACACGAGGTATTGATAAAGGTTATATACCTTTAGCTTGTAGGAAAGAAGAATTTGATTCAGTGAGTCGGCAGCGCCTTGCAGTTAATTATTATACTGAAGAAGAAGGTGGAATTGACGGTTATATTGACCGTTGGTTAGATGACCCAGCCAAGGAGCATATTTCCGTTCTAGGTGAGTTTGGTACGGGAAAAACCTGGTTTGCTTTACATTATGCTTGGACAGCTTTAAAACGATATCAAGATGCACGGGATAGAGGTGTTCAACTCCCACGTTTACCTTTAGTCATTTCTTTACGGGACTATGCAAAAGCGGTAAGTGTGGAATCGCTTTTTTCGGAGTTCTTCTTTCGTCAGCATGAGATTCCCATACCTGGGTATTCAGCTTTTGAACAACTCAACCGTATGGGTAAACTCCTGCTCATTTTCGATGGCTTTGATGAAATGGCCGCAAAGTGCGATCGCCAACAAATGATTAATAATTTTTGGGAATTGGCTAAAGTTGTAGTTCCGGGTGCTAAAGTCATTTTCACCTGTCGCACCGAGCATTTCCCAGAAGCAAGAGAAGGAAGGGCTTTGCTCAAAGGAGAATTAAAGGCTTCTACAGCGAATTTGACAGGAGAAACACCGCAGTTTGAAGTGTTAGAACTGGAGAAATTTAATAACGAGCAAATTCGGAAAGTATTGTCTTTGCAGACAGAAGCAACAACAGTCGAGCAAGTGATGCATAATTCACAATTATTGGACTTAGCACGTCGTCCGGTAATGACAGAGTTAATTTTGGAAGCATTACCAGATATTGAAGCAGGAAAGCGAATTGATATGTCACGGGTTTACCTGTATGCAGTACGACGAAAAATGGAGCGAGACATTACAGCAGAACGCACTTTTACTTCCTTAGCAGATAAGCTATTCTTTCTATGCGAGCTTTCGTGGGAGATGCTGTCTAACGAAGAGATGAGTCTGAATTATCGACTTTTCCCCGAGCGTATTCGCAGCTTATTTGGTACGGTGGTTCAGGAAGAAAAAGATTTAGACCATTGGCACTATGACATGATGGGGCAAACAATGCTAATCCGCAATGCTCATGGTGACTATACCCCCGCTCATCGCTCGCTATTAGAATTTTTTGTAGCTTATAAATTCGCGGCCGAATTAGGGCTGTTGGCTGATGATTTTACAGAGTTGGCTCGAGCACAGTCTCATTTAGATACAAATGCAAAATCAGCCTACTACACCTGGTCAAACTATTTTCAACGACAGATGGATGAGGTGGGGAATATTTTGTCTATCCCTTGTTTAAAAGGGTTTACGAGTGAAGATTTAGCAGGACTTCGCAATAGTTTTGGACGAGCACCGTTGACTAAAGCGGTAATAGATTTGTTATTGCCAATGTTAGATAATTCCCGTGTCTTGCAAGGTTCTGTACAGACCCACCTAAACGAAGCCCAGATGTCTGTAGGTAGTCCAAATTCTTTATTAAAAACCCTGGATATGACAAGAGACAAAACAGAAGCTGAGGTGGGTTACGTTGGGGGAAATGCGGCAAATTTGGCCGTGAAAGTTGATAAAGTTGCCTTGGAAGGAAGAAACCTTAGTTGTACGGTGATTAAAGGTGCTGACTTTTCTAATGCAAGCTTGCGTCATGTGAATTTGACACGGGCCAATCTGAGCGATTCTTTTTTTACTAAAATTATGGGCAGCATTCAAGCAGTTGCTTTTAGCTCTGATGGTAAATTTCTTGCCACGGGTGATAGTAACGGTATAGTCACCTTATGGGAAACTGCTAGCAGGAGAGAAATTTTTATCTGTAAAGGACACACCCGTTGTGTATATTCAGTCACCTTTAATCCTGATAGCACAATCATTGCTAGCGGTAGTGACGACCAAACGGTACGGCTGTGGGATATCAACAGTGGCGAATGCCGCAATATCTTCCACGGGCACACCAGTTCGGTATATTCCGTTGCCTTCAATCCCGATGGAAGGACGATTGCAAGCGGTAGCTTTGACCAAACATTGCGATTGTGGGATATTGACAGTGGTACATGCGTGCATATCTTTGAAGGACACACCAATGTAATAAATTCCGTTGCCTTCAGCATCGATGGCACTATGCTTGCTAGTAGTAGTCTAGACCAAACGGTACGACTGTGGAATATTGTTAGCGGTGATTGCAACACTTTACACGAACACACCTGCTCTGTAATTTCAGTGGCCTTTAGTCCAGATGGGGCAACCTTTGCCAGTGGGAGCAACGACCAGACAGTGCGGCTGTGGGATATTAAAAGTGGCGAATGCCGCAAAATCTTAAAAGGGCATACTAGTTCGATATATTCCGTCGCTTTCAGCCTCGATGGAGCCTTACTTGCTAGTGCTAGTTATGACCGAACGGTGCAATTGTGGGATGTTAAAAGTGGTGAATGCTGCAAAACTTTACAGGGACATACCAGTTCAGTTATTTCTGTAGCATTCAGCCCAGATAAAAAGATGCTTGCTAGTGGAAGCAATGACAAAACAGTGCGATTGTGGGATATTAAAAGTGGTGAATGTCTTTACACCTTAAGGGGTTATAGTGGCTCGGTGACTTCAGTGAGCTTTAGTCGAGATGGGGCAATGCTTGCTAGTGGTAGCTATGACCGAACGGTATGGTTGTGGGATGTCAAAAGTGATGAATGCCTGAGAACTTTACAGGGGCACATTAGCTGCATCAATTCGGTCATCTTTAGTCCAGATGGGAACACATTGGTCAGTGGAAGCAACGATAAAACTGTGCGGTTATGGAACGTTGAAAGCGGTAAATGTCGTACAACTTTAGAGGGACACAGTAGTTGGGTAAATTCTGTCGTTTTTAATCCAGATGGGACGTTAATTGCCAGTGCTAGCTTTGACAAAACGGTACGGTTGTGGAATGTCAAAAGTGGAGAATGCGTCAAAATTTTAGAGGGACACAGTAGTTGGGTAAATTCTGTCGCTTTTAGTCCAGGTGGGACGTTACTTGCTAGTGGAGGTAACGATAAAACGGTGCGATTGTGGGATAGTAAAAGCGGTGAATGTCTTCGTACTTTGCACGGACATCATAGTTTGATAAATTCCGTTGCTTTTAGCCCAGATGGAAAGACAATTGCTAGTGGTAGTGGTGACACTACAGTCAGGTTATGGGATACCAACAGTGGGGAATGCTGTAATGTATTTGAAGGACATAGCAATTGGGTGATTGTAATTGCGTTCAGCCCAGATGGAGAAATGTTTGCTAGCTGTAGCGATGATATGACAGTAAGGTTGTGGCATATCAAGAGTAACAGATGCTGTAATGTCTTGCAGGGTCACACTCGTTGGGTAAATTCTGTTGTGTTCAGTCCAGATGGGACAACTGTTGTTAGTGGTAGTGGTGATGGAACAATTAAGTTTTGGGACGTGAAGACGGGGGAATGTCTCAAAACTCTGAAAAGCGAAAGACCTTATGAAGGTATGAATATTACGAAGGTTACTGGTTTAACAGATATTGAAAAAGCCTCACTCAGAGCATTAGGTGCAGTAGAAGATTGTGATTTGAATTTAATCTAATTTAATTGATTTTATTTACTAAACAAATCAAGTTTTCTTGCTGTATTTTATAAAAAATCATAGGAAAAATGGCGTTGCTGATTAACACAGGACTTACGCAAACCAAAATCGTCATTGCGACCGAAACGCAGTGTAGGGAAGCAATCCCACCGTGTCGGGAGATTACTTCGCTGTCGCTCGTAATGACCTAATTTCGTCACTTTTGCGTAAGTACGATAAAAGTGTAAATAGCCTCCAATTATGAGAGAAAATATAATTATAAATCCCACATTTTTTGGGGAATTCAGGGGAATACTCTTTTGAGATATATAATCATTCCAATTCATTTTCGTAGTGGAGTCATCTTGCTCCCTAGCCATAATAGAGTAAGATGCTTCCACTAACATCTCTTTTTTATTTGAGATGACTATGTTTTTATTCGTAGATAATAGTTGATTTCAGTGTAAATAGTCTCATATTACCAACGAACCAAAACATCAGTTCTCTTATCACCATTAAAATCTCCCAAAACTAATGGTTTATTTCCTGTAGCAGCGGTATCATAAAGTTTTCTCCAGCGACTTTTACCACCATAGGAAATGTAAAAGTGACGACCATCGGAATGAAACACGTCTGTCCTACCGTCACCGTTAAAATCTCCGAATTTTAGATTAGTTCTATTCGACCGATTAATTTTAGTCCAGCGACTTTTACCACCATAGGAGACATACCAAAAACCATTTTTAGCAGTGAAAACATCTGTTCTGCCATCACCGTTAAAATCTCCGAAACGTAAATAGGGGTCACGAGCGCTATTTATTTGAGTCCAGCGACTTTTACCACCGTAAGAAACCAACCATTTACCATTTTTAGCGGTGAATACATCTGTTCTGCCATCACCGTTGAAATCTCCGAAGCGTAAATAGGGGTCACGAGCGCTATTTATTTGAGTCCAGCGACTTTTACCACCGTAAGAAACAAACCAACCACCATTTTTAGCAATAAATACGTCGGTTTTACCGTCTCCATTAAAGTCTCCGAATCTGAGATTTTTATCATTTGCTTTATTAATTTTCGTCCAACGACTCAAACCCCGATAGGAAACATACCAAAAACCATTTTTAGAAGTAAAGACATCATCGAAACCATCTCCATCAAAATCTCCACTTCTGAGATAGGTTTCATTAGCTCCATTAATTGAGACCCAGGATTTATTCCCACCGAAAGCTACATACCACCGAGCTAAGTTTCTATTTGCACTACTCCCCGAAGAACCGTAAGCTTTTCTTAGACCTGTGATATCAAGACTGCTAAGATTACCATCACCACCCCACTTCGGATTACAGTAGTTCATCACAGATTTGAGGTCGTAAGGAGTAATCAACCAACCTCCATCACTACCCTGTTTTTTATCTTTACACCATTTAGGGATACCATGTTTACGATTATGTTCGTGTGAAAATCCCAAAGCATGTCCGAATTCATGAACAGCAATAGTACGAACGCAATCATTAACTGTAGTTTTGCAAGATTGACTCCAATTATTAAAGGTGAAATTCAACACCATCCCATTTTTTTTACCGTTTAACTGAGTTCCCAATCCTTTGGTATGAGGACCTTCATCAGCAATTTTTATCCGAATACCCTTGCTAGAACTTGTACATTTTCCCCATCCTGAAAAGCTAAGAGATGAATATCTAGCCCAAGTATTTTGTACAGCATTTCTGACGACTCCCCGCAAATTACTGTTATTAGAAGCGGGATTTTCCCAACAAACTGGAATCCGTCTAATTTTCCAAAGCTGATTTCTAGCAGCAGTCAAAGGTTGTTGTGTTGTTCGGGTTTGATGTGCTGTAGCGATAGTCGTGTTAAAAGTGCTTATAGCAACAATAGGAGCAATCAAAGTTGAAACCAAACGACTATTTAATTTATTCGTATTCTGTTTCATTAATAGAGTATTTTAGTTTTGTTTAAGTTAATCTTTTATATTTATGATTTTTATTTCTCAATTGTATATAGATGAAGTGACGGTTATCTTAACTGGTTATTTATTCAGATTTTTTATGTTTATTGAAATACTTTTTATCTAACTTAAGAGAGATAAATTTACGTTGAAATTGATAGTTGTAATTTATTGAAAAAATACTGTCTATAGTTGATTTTATTTTGGTTAGTTATAAATGAGAATGAAAGGTTTGTTAAAAATAAATGATTTGATTAGTTGTAGCGGTTGTCAAGATTTTTTAAAAAGATTGTATCTAAAATTAATATAAATGATTTTATAGCGTTTTTCGGTTGGGTGAAATACACCTTGATAGACCTCACCCCAGCCCCTTTCCTTGTCAAGGAGAGGGGTATATTCTATTCAATAGGACTTACGCAACCGGCACATTTTTCTAGTAGGGTGCTGTGACACTTTGAACAAAGCAGGAACGTAGTTACAATATTTTCAGTGTCACGCACCAGCCGAGTATTGTGACAATTGCGTAAGTCCTATTCAACTGAGAACTGCTATATATTAGTAGGTTGGGTAGAGCGATAGCGAAACCCAACTTTCGTCTTGATAATATAGGGTTACTACTACCTTAAATCAATTATGGATTGATTGGGAACAAAATCCTCAGCATCAAAATAATATCTTCCTTCAGCTTGAATAATTCTTTCAAATAATTGCGGAATTCCTTTAGCAATTACTTTGGTTGATTCCGGTTGTAATATCCAAGTTTGATTTTCAAATAAATTATTTTCATCTTCAACTAAAACAGGATTACCGACAAAAATCCAGCATTCTTCCCAAATTTTACGAGTTCCATCTTCACGATTACCAGTTTTTCTGATAACGGTTCCAAAACCAATACAGCGATTATCTTCTAAATTTATAAAGCTGGTAAGATATTGATTAATTTCATAAATTTTACAAGGTGTATAATCCTTTAAAGGTTTAATATTCCAAGAATGTTCTGTATCAGCAAATAAAGTACCACCGTCAAACCTTTCTAAGATTTGAATTAATTCTGCTGGTAATTCAGTAAAAAGATTTTTTTCAATTGACCAATCTATAGGAGAATTAAGCTGATGTTCTTTTTCTAATTTATTCAAAATCCCCAGAAAATCATCTTGTTTTCTAACTCCCCAACCAATCTCCGGATGAAGACAACCATTTTCTTGATTTTGACCAACTCCGATAAAACCAGCAATTAATTCTAATTGTGATTCCCCTTGAAGAGTATTTAAAGAAAACGAAGCTTGAGAAATTCCTGTAGGAAACATTCGTGGTGGAATTCCATGATTAATCGTCAATTCTTCTCGTGGTGTTTCTAAAATCGGATTTTTGTATGTAGGAGAATTAGTAATACCATCTTTTAAATAAGGAAACAAATCCGCTAACCACCCAGTAATTATCTCTCCCCCGTACATCGACTCCGGTTTACAGATGTGTTTCCAAAACTCTAAACTTGGTTTACCAGCAACTGTTTCAATGATTCCGTCGCAAATTGGTAAAAGTCGATTCGTCCACCACTCCAAATCATATTGACCAATAATTTCTACCCGCTCCCGAATCTGCTTCCAATCCTCAACGGTTCCTCGGACAGTAATCCAAGGGATACCGCAAATCATATATAGTCTGTAATCAAAATACTGCTTCAAAGCATCCATCATCACAACTTGACTAGCTGTCCGAATAATCGGAGTAGTAGTACTAAAATCACAAACCATCAAATCACCGATATCAGCTTTGACATTTTCCTCAATCTGCTTCGACCATAATTCCACAGCTTTCTGCCAATCTCGTTTATCTAAAAGTCTTTCCAGAACAACTTTCAATTCTCTCTTGCTCGAATGATTAACGAATTGATATCGTAATCGTTCTGCATTATTATTAATATGTTGAGCAAAACCTTGAGCGATGGTCATCCAGACAGCATCGGGAGTTATCATTAAAGGACGATGTTCTCCGAAAGCTTGATGAACTGCATTTACAAAAGAATGTAAATTCAGCGTACTTTCAAAATCATTCTCGTTTGATTGCTCGATAACTTGGAAATTATCTTCGTGACTAAAAGCAATTAAACTCGAATCTAATCTTTTTTCTAACTGTTTGAAACAACTTTGTAGAGGTAAAAGGTTTTTAAAAACTTCTACATCATCAACTTTAAAACATATTTCATCTTTGTGGTGATGTAATATTGAAGCAATTTTATTCATTGAATCACCCTTAAATATCAAGAAATTAATTATAACCTTGAACTATAGGGTGTGTTATGGCGACAGCTTAGCGCACCATTTATAATTAAAAATTAGCGGTGAGATGAATAATTAATCTTAATCTTGTGACAATCAAAATATGAAAATCCACGACTATGTAAGAAAAGGGAATATAAAAGAAGTTTCTCGTTTAATAAATCAAAAAGATGTTTATATCGATTGTGTAGATAAAGATAATTCGTATAAAACACCTTTGATGATAGCGGTAATTAATCCGGATATTGATATTGATATGGTGCGTTTTCTAGTTGAAAATGGAGCCGATATCGATGCTGTGGGAGGTAACAATCAAAGTAGAATAATAGATTTAGCAATTCAAGCAGGAAGTCAAGATAAAATTCGATTTTTATTAGATGCTGGTGCTGATATTAATTATAGAAATTCTGATAGTTATGATATTTTAATCAATGCCATGTATGGTAGAGATATTAAACAAGATGAAAATCTACTACCCATTTTAAATCTACTTATTGAAAAAGGTGTAGAAGTAAGTAGTGTAAGCAGTTATGGAGAATCTGCTCTTAAAGTTGCTTATGGTCATGGCAGATTTGATGTTGTTAAATTGTTATTGGATGCTGGTGCTGATGAAAAACAATTACACTGGACTTATTTAATCGAAACGGTAGCTTTTGGAACTGTAGAAGAGGTAAAAATATTGCTTGAAGCAGGTGCTGATATTTATCATTTAGATTGCTGGAATAGAAATGCTTTCTTTTTAAGTTTAGAAACTGGTGATTTGGAAAAGGCTAAAGTTTTATTATCTTTTACACCAAGTCGCGATGATTCTTCGTTTTGGTGGAAGTCTCCGCTGTTTTATCCAATAAAATACAATTATCATGAAATATTGAAATGGTTAATTTTAGAAGGATTTGATATTGAAGAAACCGACGAATATTTGAATACTCCTTTAATGGAAGCTGCTGAATCTGGTGCTATTGATTGTGTCAGAATTTTACTTGAAGCTGGTGCTGATACGAGTAAAGTTGATGATTTGAATGAAAGTGCAATTAAAAAAGCAGCTAATTTAGAAGTTTTCAAAATGCTTGTTTCTGGAAGCGAAGATTTAAGCGATATTAGTGATGAGATACGAATATTGTTGTTAGGTGTTGCTGATGAAGAATCAATTGAAGAAATAAAGCATACAAAAGATAAAACAGCAAAGTTTCCTAGATTTGGAATTAAAAATCCAGAAATTATTGAAAATGAATTTTGGGAAGCTATGATTCGTAGTGGTGATGCTGCTTATACTTCTAGAAGTGATAATGATAGTCTTAATAATCCTATATGGTGTTATCAAAGATTCGGAAGAACAACTACAATATTACCCGATGAGAGAATTATAGAAATTGCTGGAGAACACGAGGATTTTTACGACCCAGATTTTTGTATATATAACGATGTAGTTGTCTTCGATGGTAAAGGAAATTTTCAAATCTACGGTTATCCCAGTGATGTTTTTCCTCCCACCGATTTTCATTCAGCAACATTAGTAGATAATTATATTTATATCATTGGAAACTTAGGTTATAAAAGTCAAAGAATTATCAACGAAACTCCAGTTTACCGATTAGATTGCGATTCATTTCAAATACAAAAAATTAAAACCATCGGAGATAAACCCGGATGGATAAGCAGACACAAAGCTAAATTTCAACCACCATCCCAGATTTGTATTAGTGGTGGTCAATTATGGAAAATAGTTGATAGTAAAAAAGATTTGGTTGATAATACTTTAGATTACATTCTAAATTTAAATAACTTTGAATGGAATTGTACTAATTTTTGAATTTTGGTGTTAAAATCTCGATTTTATTTCCCCCTCTCCTTAATAAGGAGAGGGGTTAGGGGTGAGGTTTTTAGATATATCTTGCGGAGACTGGAAAACGCTACAATACAACCTACAATACTGGAGACGTAGCACTGCTACGTCTCTACATTAGTTATTTATGTGAATTAGATTAATCGTATTCCTTCTCCTCTCACAACCCCGATAATTTCAGCTTCTTCATAACCCAATTCTTTCAACTTCTTTAAACAACCATCAGCTTTATCACCAGAAACCGAAGCTAATAAACCACCCGAAGTTTGTGGGTCAAACATTAACGGATAATTCTCATTAAACTCAAAATCTTGATTATTCGTAATATATCTCGAAGCTTGTAAATTATCTGGATAAAGCGAACTAAAAATCCCCTTTGCTGAAATTTCCCTCGCTCCATCCAAAATCGGAATTTTAGATAACTGTAATTCAACTCCGATTTTAGAAGCTTTTATCATTTCCGATAAATGCCCAACCAAACCAAAACCCGTAATATCAGTACAAGCAGTTGCTCCAAATTCCAAAAAGGAGACCGCAGCAGCTTGATTTGATAACAACATTGATTTTACAGCATTATCAATCCAACTTCCCTTAACTTGAAGACGCATTTCACCAGCAAATAAAACCCCCGTACCCAATGCTTTAGTTAAAATTAAAACGTCATTATCCTGCATTCCACTTTTACGTAAAAGCTGCTTTTCATCAGCCAAACCATTGCAAGATAAGCCAAACGCTAACTTTTCGCCTTGAATTGTATGTCCCCCAATCAAAGATACTTGTGCTTGATTTAACTGCTTAACCGCACCAGATAATAATTGAAATAAAGTTTCCTCAACTATGGAACTTTTTCCATAAGGAATAGTAGCTAAAGCCAAAACGCTCGTCGGAATCGCACCCATTGCGAAAATATCGCTCAAACAATGGTTGACAGCAATTTGTGCAAAAATATAGGGGTCATTAATCAAACTAGTAAAATAATCAATCGTTTGTACCATCACCTTACCAGTCGGTACCTTCACCACAGCAGCATCATCAGTCGAATCCAAACCAATAACAATATCTTCCCCTTCAGTAAATTGTGATTCCTTAACCCTACTCAAAACCTTTTCCAAAACATTACCACCAACTTTAGAACCGCATCCGGAACAATTCATGGAGTTAGGAGTTAGGAGTGAGGAGTTAGGAATTAAAGAATTAGCTTTCATCCCTTTGTTCCCCTTCGGGTTGCGCCACTTGCTACAACGGAGGGAACCTCCGCAACGCAGTGGCTTACCTTGTCCCCTTGTCCCCCTGTCCCCCCCTCCCAAATTACTAAACCGTTCCATAAATTTCCGGTCAATCGAATCCTTCCAATTCCACAGCAATTTACTCGGTGGTAAAGTCAACCACCCACGAGTTGCCAATGCTTTCCCATCTCCGGTACCAATTAAACTTAAATAATCCTTCTGTGGTACATATTTTTTTAGAGCTTTTCCTAACAAACTGCGTCTTAAATTTTGAAATAAGGGTTTCCCCTGACGAACTGCAAATACCCCAGCTTTAGCACGGGGATGATTTTTCATTGTCGCAATATCACCAGCAGCAAACACCTGTGGGTGCGATAAAGACTGTAAATTATCGTTGACTAAAATAAACCCCCGCTCATCCGTAGCAATTCCCGTTGATTCCAACCATTTTGGTGCAGATGCTTGCGTTACCCAGAATATACCATTGCACTCAACCTGCAATCCGGACTCACATATAACATTCTTAGCACCTATATCTTCCTTCAGTGCAACTTTGCATACTGTCTCACCCAAATGCAACTTTACACCACGCTCAATTACAATGCTCCGCAACAAATTTCCTAACAAAGAGTTAGCATTGGGCATTAATTGATTATCTCTTCCAAATAAATGAATTTCTAAATTGGAATCATACTTCTTCAAATTTCCCTGCATCGACAGCGCTAACTCAACACCACCAGCACCACCACCAACAATTCCAATATTTACAGCTTTTTTCGGATTTGCTTTAATTGTCTCAAGCAAGTCATACCAATTTTGCAGCAAATTTCCTACAGGTTTGGCTGGAATCGCATATTTTGTAGCACCCGGTACAGAAATTGTTGCTGGAGTCGAACCTATATCAATCGATAATAAATCAAAACCGACATCAGGACGATTTGCACAAATAACTCGATTATTTTTCAAATCAATCCCAGTTACAGAATCTACATATAGCTGTGCTTGAGCAAAACTTGCTAGCTTCCGTAAATCTATATGACATTGATTACGAGTATAAAATCCAGCTATATGCCCTGGTAGCATTCCTGAATAAGGAGTATCGCTACAATCCGTAATTAAAGTGATTTTAATTCCCGGAAAAGCATTCATCGCAAACATCTTCAGCGCGATGACATGAGAATGACCCCCACCAATCAACACCAAGTTTTTTATAAAAGGCTGTATACTTTGCTGCATCAAAATATTTGAGATTTTAACAACGGATGCGTTTCCTTCGATTTTAGATTAAGAAAAGTGACCAGTTAGGAGTTAAAGGATTTTAACAACAGATGCTTTTTTTAGATTTTGAATTGAAACTTAAAAATCAAAACAATCGTAGATTCTCAGTAGTGGAAGCAAAATGCTCCCTACTTGCTACTGATTAGTCCTTACTGATTACTCCTTACCTGCTCCTACCAAATTTCTCATATCCCTTTATTGAAATATAATTCTTTTGCATAAGAGAATACATATATATAAGATTCAAATGCTTATTGTAGTAAACATAAAGCTAAATTGTTACATAAAAATGTACTTTGTAAAACAAACGATAAAGCATAAACTGTTATAAAAACTTTGCGATTGAATATTAATTCGACAGGAACAATAATTTCGTCAACAAAGCAAATGATTAATATACTTATTAAACTAGCTGCATATAAAATTCTATCACCTCAGCTAGAAAAGAGATTAATTGCCCTACAGCAACTAGCTCAAATAGTTGAAGACTATCCAGAATTTTACGATAATGTAATTCAAATAATTACTGAATTTATAAAAAAAAGACGCTCATTTAAATTATTAAAAAAATGTGAAGCAACCGTTATAAGTGAAATTAATATTGATATTCAGAATGCTTTAAAAATTATAACTAATCCGGATATTGATGAATCCTTGCGTAGAGTAATGATTGACCTAAGCTATATAGACATTAGAGGTGCGGACCTTCATGGTGCAAATTTAAAAAAAATTAATTTACAACAATCAATTCTTTACAGAGTAAACTTTACTGATGCAATACTAGATTGTGCGAATTTAAATGGTGCAGTACTAAGTGCAGCAAACTTTCACAGTGCAAATCTTGTTTCAGTTAACTTATCTGGTGCTATATTGAATGCAGCAAATCTCAGTGAAGCAAATCTTACTCATGCCGATTTGCGTTGTGCTAACTTATTTTTAGCTAATTTACAGGGAGCAAATCTCAGCGGTGCTAATTTAGATGGGGCTAACTTAAGAGAAGTCAATTTTTGCAGTAATTAGACCACTCATAAGGCTCCCGCATCAGTTCAAAACTAGTTCAAAACTAAGAATGTAATATTCATCTTTGCTATGAAAAGGCGGTGCTTCTAAGTCGCTATCTAAAATTTATCTACGTAATTTTACCGTGCCGTAGAATATAACTGGGGCATTATATTAGAGACAATCAGCAAGCTTTCTACCGGCTTTACAGATTGCAACTGCAACTTTCGACAGATATTGCATTTTTTAAGTAAATGGTATACTCTTTAATCCCAATCATTTCGGTAAGAATTCTGTGTTGTGAGGAATACTGATTCTATGTCTGCTAGAAAGACAGACGCATTAACGAATTGGTTAATAGGAATAACAATCTTTTTTTCTGTTTCACCAATTCTAATTTTCACAGCGATTTCAAAAATAGAAGGATTGTCAAATGAAGAAAGAATCGAATACAAAAGTCAAGGCTTAATGACTTCTGCCGGATTGTTTCTTGGATTGGCAATTATTATCAATGCTTATTATGGAGCCAAGCGTGCCGTACTATTAGAAAAAACCTTGCTAGCAGCTCAAAAAGATAACAGCATAAATCAAAAAAATATAGAAATCGACGAACAGAAGCTGCTAGCCGAACGCTTAATGAACGCAATAGGTCAACTTGGACATGAAAGTGTTGCGACTCGCACCGGGGCTGTTTATATTTTAGAAAGAGTTGCTCAAGACTCCGAGCAGGAGTATTGGACAGTCATGGAAATTCTTACAGCTTTTGTGAGAGAAAACGGCATTACTCCAAAGTTTACAAAATCTAAGGCAAGCACCCAACAAGTAATTAAAGTTCCTACAGATATTCAAGCAGCACTGACTGTGATTGGTAGACGAGACACAAGTAAAGACCCTAAAGATAAAAAAATTGACTTGAGAAACGCTCAGCTAAGGGGAGTAGATTTAAGTAACGCGAACCTACAAAGAGCAGATTTAAGCAATTCTGACTTGTGTGGAGCTTGTTTACAAGGTACCGACCTTTTTAAAGCGAACCTTGATGGTGCTTTACTCTCGCAATCCAATCTTTATCAAGTGAACTTGCAAGAAGCAACCCTTCGAGGAGCAAATCTAGCATTTTCAATTGCCAATAAAGGTTTATTCTACGGTGCTAATCTTCGAGACGCTAACCTTCATGGAGCTTCGTTACGTGGGGCTAATTTCATGGGGGCTAACCTTTATAAAGCTAATTTGATGGGGGCTAACCTCAAAGCAGCTAACTTAGGGGGAGCAAAACTATTCCTGGCCAACTTACAGTCAGCCAAGCTTGATAAAGCCAAGATGCATGAAACTGGTTTGATTGGGGCTAACTTACAGCAAGCAAACCTAAATGGAGCTAACTTGCGACAAGCCAATCTGAATGCAGCTAGACTTCAACATGCGGAAATATTTTTTGCTAACTTCACTGAAACTTCCTTAAGAGAAGCAGACTTTTCAGGAGCAAACCTGATGGGAACCGATTTCCAGAAGGCTGTTTTATATGAAACTAATCTTAGTGGTGCTAACTTAACTGCTGCAAACCTTTCTTTAACCGACTGCTACGACGTAAATCTTGAAGGAACAATCCTTAAAGGAGCCAAAAACATGCAACCCCAGTTGCAAAAAATGGCCATGGGTCAATACTGAATCTATCGCTTTCTACCAAAAGCATCCATCTACCATTTTCTCGAAAGTTATTTAACTTTTAATTCTTTTAAATTACCAGGGTGCTTGCCACCATTCGTGCTTACCATTTCAAATTAATTTCAAATTAATTTCAAAACTCTTATAGCTTTCTCTTCATGATTACAATTAGGCGGAAAAAGTAATTGGTAATTGATAATTGATAATTGTCTAAATAAACTAACTAAAAATCGTAATTCTAAATCCTAAATCCTAAATCCTAACTTTCTAAAAAGTCATTCCATGTTCGTAATCCCAACATTTACCATCTTCCCAGGTTCTATTAGTATGCTTGCATTCAGATTCATTATGAATCCAAGGAATTGATGTAGGAAATACCGAAGCAGGCTTCATAAACAAAGATATTATTGAGTTTATAGTGCAAGAACCACATACTATAAATAAAGCCAAAATTGCAGTACTAAGTGCAATTCTTGCAGGAGTCCAAAAAGAACGATTGGTTACGGAAGTTGGGATAATAAAGCGCATATGAATGACTGACTTAAAGTTTTAAAATTTATTGTTACTGCTATCTTATTCTTTTAAAGAATTAAAGTTAAATTGTTTCCTGTTAGGTCAATTATTTGATAGAAACCCTCTCGAAGGGAATTGTATTTGCGCCACAATATTTTTTTGAAAATTACTGTAAGGATTTTTTTTAAACGACTACTTTGATTGTTTACCAATATTGGCACAACCCTTTCTATGATTCAAAGAGTTTATCAGTAGTTTTTACTAAATAAAAATACTTATTATTCTTTTCTTAAAGATTAATTGTAGTATACTCCACAGTTCAGGCTTATGTGTGTTATACAAGAGGGTTTATGTACATACAGCCAAAAAAATACTACTTTAAAAATAATATAGTTTTCTTTTTGGTAAATATCAGGATATATCTGCATGATTGACCTTTACACATTCACCACACCAAATGGACGCAAAGCTTCCGTAATGCTCGAAGAAGTTGAACTTCCCTACAACGTCCATAAAATAGATATCACCAAAGACGACCAGTTCACACCGGAATATGTAGCGATTAACCCAAACAGCAAAATTCCTGCAATAATTGACCGAGATACAGATACTGCTATATTTGAATCAGGTGCAATACTAATGTACCTAGCCGATAAAACAGGTAAATTCTTACCCACCGAGCAAAAAGCTCGCTATCAAGTCATAGAATGGCTCATGTTGCAAATGGGTAGCATCGGCCCGATGTTCGGACAGTTCAACCACTTTAATATGCATGCTCCCGAAAAGATTCCCTACGCTATCGAACGCTACAAAAAAGAAACCCTGCGACTCTACGGAGTATTAGATAAACAACTCGCAGACAAAGAATATATATGTGGTGACTACTCCATAGCCGATATCGCAACCTTTCCCTGGGTCACAATCTACGAAATTCAAGAAATGACACTTGATAACCATCCCAACTTAAAAAGATGGCACGACACTGTGTCAAATCGTCCAGCAGTACAGCGGGGGATGAAGGTTCCGTAAAGGGAGGGGGAGAGGGGGAGAGGGGGAGAGAGGGAGACAAGGGGACAAGGAGACACACTTTGTTAATGCACTAAATAATTTTACTACTCAATTCCCAATTCCCAATTCCCTATTCCCAATTCCCTAATTAAAATACTTTTCAACGCAGCGTACAAACATCTCGACACCCATTGCTAATGCTGCTTCGTCGAAGTCAAAGCGGGGATGGTGGTGGGGATAAGCTAGGTCTTTTTCTGGATTTGCTGAACCTAGAAAGAAGTAGCAACCGGGAACTTCTTGTAAAAAGTAGGACATATCTTCACCACCCATTGTTTGACATTCAGGTACCACTCCCAAAGGTGTTTCTACTACTTCTTCTGCTACGCTTCGGACTAATTCAGCCATCCCATTATCATTAATTGTTGGTGGGTAAAGTCCCCAATATTCTAAGTCGTAATTGGCGTTGTTTATTTGGCAGATTCCTGCAATTATTTGTTCTAATCGCTCTTGAATAAATCCTTTAAATTCTGGATTAAAATATCTGACCGTACCGCTCATTCTAGCCGTGTCGGCGATTATATTACCTTTTGTTCCCGCGTGAAGCTCCCCTACTGTTACCACCGCTGAATCAATCGGACTCACATTGCGAGAAACAATGGTTTGTAAACTATTAACAATTTGAGCCGCAACTACCACCGAATCAACAGTTTGATGCGGCATTGCACCATGTCCACCTTTACCCAAAATTGTACAGCGAAATGACTCCACCGCTGCCATTAAAGCACCACCGCGAACACCCAACGTTCCCAAAGGTAAATTGTTCCACAGGTGAAGACCAATAATTGCATCCACGTCAGGGTTTTTTAATACCCCAGCTTCAATCATCGGTTTAGCACCACCGGGTCCTTCTTCCGCTGGTTGAAAAATGATTTTGACAGTACCGTTAAAACTATCTCGATGCTGTTGCAAGTAATAAGCAGTTCCCAGCGCTACAGCGGTATGTCCATCATGTCCGCAAGCGTGCATTATTCCTTGATGCTGGGATTTATAAGACACTTCATTTAGTTCCTCGACTGGTAAAGCATCCATATCCGCACGAATTGCTAATACCCGATTACTTGATTGTGTCTTATTACCTTTAATAATCGCCACAACACCCGTTTTAGCAATCCCAGTTTGATGTTCGATTCCCCATTCCTGCAACTTTTGGGAAACAAACTTACTTGTAATCTCTTCTTTAAAAGCTAATTCAGGCTTTTGATGGATTATTCTGCGCCATTCTATAATTTGCGGATGTATCGAACGAATATCAAGTCGAACCCGAGATAAATCGGCAGATGCATTTGGAAAAGTAGAAACCATATCGATTTTGGATTTTAGATTTTAGATTTTGGATTAGGTGATAGGTTAAAGGTTATGAGTATTCAGTAGTGGGAGCCGAACAGCTCCTTGTTGTCTATCTTGATTACTGTCTTATCTCATTATCTCTCTAATTAACAATTACCAATTACCAATTACCAATCCCCCATCTCCAGTCTTGGAAAGTTGCTCTTAGGGAAAACCCCTAAAACCGCACTTTCCGCAATTCCCAATTCCCATTATTTAAATAGTTTTTCTAATTCTAAATCGGATGCTATTTGCGCTAGTTTATCTAAATCTTCGGGATTTTCTAAATAGGGTAAGCAGCCTAAAACGGGGATATTTGTAAAGGATTCAATCATATCTACTGGTGTCCAATCGGCGATTTGCTCTGGTGTCGTTGCCGAGCAGCAATTTAAAATTATTCCTAATAACTCAACTTTTGCTTGTTTTGCTAAAGCGACGCTGGTTACTGCTTGGGAAATTGCACCTAATCTTACTGGTACAACTAATACTGTAGGTAAACGCCATTCACCCGCTAAATCGGCGACTGTAAATTCATCTGTGACCGGAGAACCCAGTCCTCCTAAAGATTCTACTAACAGGAAATCATTTTTTTGCTGTAGCTGAGTAAAAGTCTTCCACACTACACCTAAATCTATTTCGCGATTTTCTTTGGCTGCTGCTAGGGGTGGTGCTAAAGGTGCTTGAAAATATAAAGGTGTAATCTCCTCTTCCGATTGCGATAGTGAAAATAACTTTTGATAAATCTCTTTATCACCAATTCCGGATTGAATCGGTTTCATGATTCCCCAACTGTTTTGGGAGCGATATTTTTGTAAATAAGCAGCTAATGCTGTGGTAAATACTGTTTTACCCGCATCGGTATCGGTTCCAGCAATAAATAATGTTTTAAGCAATTTTAGATTTTAGATTTTAGATTTCAGATTTTAGATTTTTAATTATCCAGGACTTACGTAATTGTCACAACACCCTAGTGGTGCGTGACACTCAAAACATTATTACTACGTTCGGGCATTTTCAAAGTGTCACAGCACCCACAAAAAAATGTGCTGGTTGCGTAAGTCCTATTATCTTACATTTTTGTAGTGACAACAGTATTCTTAGCCAAGCAAATATAATCCTATTCTCCCATTGAATTTAAAAGACAACTAGGAAGCTTCGTAATAAGGACTTTAGTCTTTAAATCCGAGGGATAAATCCCTGACTACGAACCTATATTATTTAATTATTGAATTAAAAAAAAGTTCGTAGTAACTCATTATTCTCAAATCCGAGGGATAAATCCCTGACTACGAACCTATATTATTTAATTTTCACCAGAATTTGATTCAGTTTCCGGGGTTGCTTCCGCTTCGGGTTTATTTCTTTTTTCCTCTTGAGAAGGAGTTGGTCTTTTTATCGAAGGAATTTTGATATCGGGAATTTTGACATCGGGAATTTTGACATCGGGAATTTTGGGAGATGGAATACTAGTAGGAAAACTGGTAGGAATATTTATTCTTGGTCGCTTTGGTTTTTCAGTGTTTTCTGGTGTGGGTGTTTGTTCTACTGCTGGTTCTGTAGGTTCAGTTTCGGGTTCTGGTGTTGGTTCAATTTCGGGAGTCACTTGAACGGGTTCTTCCAAAGTAACCCTTAAAGTATATTCGGCTGTGGGAATGTCAGGAAGATTATTTAATTCAATCGTATATCTACCTGTAAAAGGTAAATCCCCTTTGTAAGAGCTTACCTGTCGCGCTGCACTGTCAACAAATTCTTTATTAGGCCCCAATACTGTTAAAGAAACACCATTCTCTTCAACTAAAACTGCTGTGAGTACTTGTCCTTCGTCACCTCTAAAAGTGTACTGAACGGTTTGGTTTTCTTTTAATTTTCCTCTAACTGTAGCTGTATCGGAAAAACCAAAGTTGAGTCGCTTACTAAAAACAACTGGTTCATCTGTTTGAGGTGTCGGTGTAGGAGTCGGAGTAAACAGCGGTGTATCAAATGTTTGTGGGGGAGGGGATTCTGGTCGCCGTGAATTTGATGCATTTTGAATCGTTGTAACTAAAGCCCAAGAACCCAATCCCGCTAATAATACTACAGCTGCACCGATTACAAATACTGCTAGCGGATTATCAACAACAGGGTCTTTTGGTGGTGGAATTACTGGGGCCGGTTGACGACGAGGTGATGGCTGTACGGGGTCCGGTCTGCGACCGACAGCAACTGTTTGCATCCTTGATATATCGGGTTTCGCAGGGGTCGATTGATTCGTAGATTGATTTAAAGTATCTAATGCTTCTGAAACTTCACTTGCACTTTGGTAGCGACCCCCCGGTTTATGGCTCAACATGCGATTCAAAATTTCAGCAAATCTTGGTTTCACCGTTACCCAGCGCTGCCAATTCCAAACTAATAAGTTTTCATCAAATAATTCCGCAGGTTCTTTCGCAGTTAGCAAAACTATTGCGCTCACTGTTAAAGCATATAAGTCACTACTAGGATAAGCTTGACCCGTTTGGATTTGTTCGCTCGGAGAATAACCGGGTTTTCCTACATAAGTTTGAGGTGTTGAATTTTGCGATCGCAATCGCAATCGTAATTCTTTGACCACACCGAAATCAATTAGAACCGGCAATTTATCGCTTTCACGCATGATGATATTGTCCGGTGAAATATCACGATGAATAATTCCTTTGCTGTGAATGTAGCCTAATACGGGCAACATCGAACGGATTAATCGCAATACTTCTGCTTCGGTAAAAGAACCACCGATACTCTTACGTTCTTCGAGTAAATCGTAGTAGGTTTTCCCCTCTACATAATCCTGTACTAAAAATAAGCGCTGGTCTTGTTCAAATCTTTCCCGAAACTTTGGTACTTGGGGATGCTCGATTTGATACAAACTAGCTGCTTCTCGTTCAAAAAGTTCCTGTGCTTTTTGCCAAGCTGAGGCTCCCGTAGCAGTTGGAATTAATTCTTTAATCGCGCAAAGTTCGTTAAAACGCCTTTGGTCCTCGGCTAAATAGGTTCTACCGAATCCCCCTTGACCCAGAGTTTTAATGATTTTGTAACGGTTTTGCAATATAGTACCAGCATTAATTGGTGGTTGCATAGTGAATTGATTTTGTGTTACAGGTTGCCCAGAGGATTTACTGAGAATCTATCAGTCAAAGTAATAGTGGCGACAGATTAATCTACATGCATATTGCTAATAGCGAAAATGCTTGTTTTACTCATTGTCACATTTTGCTTAATTTATGAATGTGTCAAAAGGTAGACAAGTTACGTTTTTAAGAAAAATAATATTTTTTTAAGTAGAGCAGTAAAGATATTCACTTACCCGCAGGAGGATATTTACCTAAACAAGCACAAGAAAAGAAATGACATTGACCAGCTGAGACACAGAATAGGGGACTTACATGACAATAGCCCTGACTCTAAAATATTCGTAGAAAAGATTAAGTACATTAGTATTGTTGCGAATAAGCAGCAAGCAGCATAATATTCAGAGCCAGTCACTCTTAAACAATTCATAATTATTTATTAATAAGACCATTAATATTATAAAATATTTAATTACGACAACTTATTTGTATTATGAGTACTTATACTCAGAAATGTAAGCATATTCACATAAATGTTGTTTATTAACGATTACGGTAGCAAGCATTAAAAATCTGGTGCAATTTTTAGCTATGAAGAGTTGCATGTTTTCTAAATTTAAACTCTAAATAAATATATAGTTGCTCGTTCTTTGAGGGAGATCCAAAAATAAGATATCCAGTTTTATCAGATAAATTTTGGATAAAACCTAGAGTAATGGGGGTTTCGCCTTTGGGTTGGAACCCAAAGCTAGATATTTTATTACTTGTAAGTGTCTAAGCTGTAGAGCAATTTTTAAGATGTGTATAACCGATGAAATTAGGAGGTTAAAGCGAAAAAATTATCTATATCTAATTTTTATCTGTAGAAATAAAAAAATAAATAAAATAAAAAATGGGTCTAGTCAGCAAGGTTAATATCAGTTAAGCTGACAGTGGTTTATTTTTCTTTGTGGATTAGAAAATTTACATAATTGCATAGTTTTGTGGAGGAATGTTTCAGTATCGAAATCAAAGATTTGGAACAAACGACATAGAATTATGTACAAGTATTTGAGTCCAAGAAGTCAAAATAAAAATGAAAATATTGCAATGAATGCACAACGAGGGTCTGCTGTGCTGAGTACTGCCACTTTAAAGGTGAAACCAGCGATAACGGGGCTGACAGAAAATCATCGTCTGCGACTGTTTTCTGGCTCTGCGAATTTAGAATTATCCCAAGAAGTAGCCCGTTATTTGGGTATGGACTTGGGACCGATGATTCGCAAAAGATTTGCAGATGGGGAACTCTACGTTCAAATACAGGAATCAATTCGGGGCTGTGATGTTTACTTAATCCAGCCCTCTTGTAATCCTGTGAATGATAATTTAATGGAATTGCTAGTGATGATTGACGCTTGTCGTCGAGCATCTGCACGACAGATCACAGCGGTAATTCCTTACTACGGTTATGCTCGTGCTGATAGAAAAACAGCGGGAAGGGAGTCAATAACAGCCAAACTGGTTGCAAACTTGATTACTCAAGCAGGTGCAAACCGGATTTTGGCAATGGACTTACACTCTGCACAAATACAGGGTTATTTCGATATTCCCTTAGACCATGTTTACAGCACCCCGGTGCTTTTGGAATATTTGGCAAGTAAGGACTTATCAGATATCGTAGTTGTTTCTCCTGATGTGGGTGGTGTAGCAAGAGCTAGGTCTTTTGCGAAAAAACTCAATGATGCACCTTTAGCGATTATCGATAAACGTCGTCAAGCTCATAATGTAGCTGAAGTTCTTAACGTGATTGGTGACGTTAAGGGTAAAACAGCGGTTATGGTAGACGACATGATTGATACTGCGGGAACCATCAGCGAGGGAGCGCGTTTACTGCGTAAAGAAGGAGCACGTCAAGTATATGCTTGTGCGACTCACGCTGTCTTCTCTCCACCTGCGGTAGAAAGACTTTCTAGTGGTTTGTTTGAAGAAGTAATTGTCACTAATACAATTCCTTACGATAACAGTAAAAACTTCCCTCAATTAAAAAGGCTTTCGGTTGCGAACCTTTTAGGAGAAACTATTTGGCGAATTCATGAAGATAATTCCGTGAGTAGTATGTTCCGTTAAATAATTAATTTTAGTAATTGAATATAGGGGATGAAGTTTAATGTTTTTTATCTTCATCCTTTATTTTTTGTTTATTTTGATTAAGTTAATTTTTTCTACCGGTTTGTAACACTTGAATATTTAATTTTACCTTTATTAATAAAGTTTCAAATAAATAAATGGGAATTCAGTTTGTTTAAGTAGGGAATAGGGGTATATGAGGTACACCTAATTATTTGAGGGAGTAGTAAGTAGTAAGTAGGGAGCAAAAAAAGAATAATTACACTAGTTTGAGCTATGGGCTAGTTTTTTTGAATACAAGACACTATTTCGTGAATAAACTTATATTTTTTCTACGTTAGCAAAATAATTAATTATCAAATGGGAACAATAAAGCTATAGGAAAAGATAAATATCAGGGATAGCTTGTATTGTATGCCACAGATAAGAATTATTAGAGCAGCTTTGCGCGAGATTCAGAAACTTCCCCATACTGCTTGCGAGATAGTTTATGAAATTTTACGTAGTCTTAGTCAAGGAATTGATACAGATACAATATTGGTTGAAAAGTATAGTAGTCTACGTTTGTTAAGAACTAAAAAAGGCAATGTTCGCGTTATCTGGAAAAAAGAAGATAATAACGATATTCTGATAATTAAAGCTGCATGTCGTGATGATGCTTATGAAAGTAAGTTAACAGATAGAGATTTTGATAATCAAGAATTAATAGCTGAACTTGATTTTCTAAAAGAATTACAGGTAGTTGAAAGCAATTTTTCTCAACATCCTGCATACCATTGGAATAGTGAAATAAATTCGGATTGGTATAAATTTGTATTTAATAGCTATCGTTATTCCCCTGTCAGAACGAGTTATCAAAAAGAATTCTTTGATAAAGTTTTTAACCCTCTTACTATATACAAATATAATCAAAACAAAGAAGAATTAAATAACCAAGCTTGTATAATCCAAAGCGCTCCAGGAACTGGAAAAACTGTATGTGCAACTTTGTTTGCTTGTGAAATTCATCGAGAAAATCAATGGAACATCATGTTAATAGTTCCAGATGCATTAAAGAAGGATATTGCCAAATATTCTGAAATACAACAAGCTCGAATCCAAGATAGTTTTTCTTTATTAACTTTTCGAGAATGGTTACATCAAATAAATCCTGAATTTGAAAATTGTTTAGCATCACCCGAAGAAGAATTAAAAGCTTTACAAGAAGCTGTAAAACGTACTTCTCAAGTAAGAAATATTAATCCTAGAGATATTGTTTACAGAGATGTATTGCTTTATCAATGTTTTGTACTTGATATAGAAAATCAAAATCAAACTCGGAATGCTGTTTTTAAAGAAAACCAATTACAACTAAAGGAATTAGCAAAGATTGATAAAAAATTCTGGTTAGAAGGTTTATTAGATAAGAAATCTCGTTTGGATATTGCAATAGAACTTAAAAAAAATCCGTCTTTAGCAAAATTCAAATCTGGTAATACTCTGCTCATAATTGATGAAGCTCAAGATTTTATGCTTTATGAATTACAAGCATTACTAGATTGTTACAAAACATGGAATAAAAATAATCCAGAGAATCAAATATATGTTTGGTTATTAGGAGATTTGAACCAACGAATAGTACCTACAGATTTTAATTGGGGACAATTACACCTGGGAAATCCAATTAGTTTAGAGAAAAACTATCGAAATTCTCGTAATATCATCGAATTCGCTAATCAGTTTTGGGATTTAGCAAAAAAGCTCAATAAAAAATTTAAAGGAAAATATTTACCATTACCTGTTAGTTCAGAAAATGCTTTTGAAGTTGGAGAAAAGGTACGGGTTTTAAAATGCGATTCAAGAGACGATGCTTTAATTTTTCTACAACAGCTTGCTCGGGAATGTCAGTCTAAAGAAAATAAACGTTATTTATTACATGATTTAGCTAATGCTGTTAAAGTAATTTCCCATCATAATTTAGATATTTCCGATGAAAACCTGGTTATTCTCAATGCTGAAGATGCAAAAGGTAGAGAATTTGAAGCTTGTGTGGCTGTTGATTTATTCGCAGGAACTAAAGAACCATCATTAGAGGAAGCTTTTCAATGGTATACCTTATTAACTCGCGCTCGCTCTCGATTGTTAATAGTAATTACCCCTGAAGAATTAAATCGCTTAAATTTTAGCCAGCATAATTATTTTGAAAATTGTTTAAATATTGATTCTCAATTAGCTATAAGCTGGATTACACAATTAGCGAGCGATGTTGATATCAGTAAAATATCCAACGTCAAACAGCGCTTGCTTAAACGATGCGAAACCGGACACTTATACTGGGATACTTATTTAGCGCTGCAATTGGCAGGAATTGAGGGAGATGAGTTATACCAGTGGGAGAAGGATGCAATTTCTTGCTTGAAGAAACATAAGAATGAAGACTTAAAATCTGAATTAAATAATATTTATAATACTTCTTTAAGGTGTTTGCTATGGAGAGCAATGGAGTTTTCTTGGCAAGCGGTAATAGAAGCGCTGGAGTTACAAAAAACAGATTTTAATGAGTACGAGCGTTTACTTAATAGTGTGGCTAAAGATTTAGAAATTAAAGGATTAACTTATGAAGCTGCGCGGGTAAAAGCGCGTATTCGTGAAGATAAAACTTATTTAACTTTTCCATTCTGGCAAGAGATAAGTAAAAAATCTAGTTCTTCTCAACCTTTAGTAACACTACTTTGTGAAGCATTTGCATCTAGAATTGAAAATATTTTTGAAAAACAGGATATAAAATCATGATAAATTCAGTAGAATCAGAAACCAAAATTTCGGATAAACAAGTAGCAGAACAACTTGAAATATTATCGGTCAAAATTCAAGAAGGAATTGATAAAGCTTATCAAGTTGTGAAAGAAGCCGAAGAAATTAAACGAGAAATTGAATTACAAAAAGCAGATTTTAGTCCTACTGTTGAAAAAGCAGTATCTGTAGGAGAACAAATACAGCGTTGGGAAGAAGTATTAAATCAGGTTGCAGAAGTAGCAGATAAAGAAACTATTCAAAGATTAGAGCAGGAAATAGAATCGGCTAGCAACAAAATTAATGAAGTTCAATCACAGGTAGGACATACAGATAGAATTTTTGATGCATTTATGAGTGAATTGCAAAGTCGTTTAGTGGAAGTTAGTCAATTAAAAAGTCAAATTGAGCAAGATAAACAGGTGGTTCAAGATTTAGCGAAGGAAACTGACGATAAATATCAACGAATTTTGCAAATTTTTTCTCAGATGTCCGAAAAAAAAGAATCTGAACTACCACAAAAGCCTCCAATTATAAATACAATCAGTAGTGAAAATATTGCTGATGATTTATTTTCAGAATTAGATTTTCATGTTGGGTTAGATAAATAATATGGAGAATTGAGAAAGCTGGATTGTCTACAAAAACGGGTTTCTCAATTCTAAAATTTTATTAGAGTGCTTTTGCGTAAAAAAATAGTATGTGCGAACAATTAAGAGAACAAGACGCAGCTAGTCCACATACATCTAGCGAGCGTTTGGAAAAGTTAGCATGGATGAATGGAAAATTAGCCACAATTGTTGCTCAGAATTCTGCTACTCCACCTGAGCTATTAACTAAATTATATCGGAATTGGAATTCGGGTTTATCACTTAGAAGAACTATAGCTTTAAATCCTAATGTACCGATGAATCTTGTTTGGGAATTTATACTTGAATTTCCTCAAGAAATATTTTCTCATCCTATTTCTAATCAATTACTTACCTCATACCCAGATTTAGTAAAAGAAACTCCAGATAAAACATTATTGAATCTCTTAAAATCCGAACGTATACCTGATTTATTGCTAAATGCAGCCTCAAAACAAACTAACAAAAAGTTTGTATTATCTATGCTTATGAACCCTAAAACCTCTGTAGCTCATTTAGTTAATCTATTTGAATTGTTTTCTCCTTTATACTACAGAGGAAGTAATTCAAATGAATGTCAGAATAATTGGGATATCTTATTTAGCATCGATAATCATGTAAGTTGGGAGCAAGAATTAAAATCCGGATGGCAAGATGAGGTTTTCAATCATATTTGTGCAATTAATTATGTTGATGACATTTCTAGTAAAGAATTCGTAAGAATATTGCAGCCAGAAATTAATGATTTATCTCAACATATAGTAAATGATTCTTATCCAAATTCAACTTATAAAAATATTTGCTGTAGACTTTTAGAAAGTTTTCCATTTGCATTACAAGAAAAGCAGAAAAATACAGATTTTAATGAACATATAGCCCATAGTCCAACTCCTTCCAGTCAAGATATTGAAACTTTAGCTCAAGACTATCGGAACGACTCTAATTTATCATATCGAAATGATATACCCACAAACATATTAAAAAAAATAGCTAGACGTTCAGATGATTATCGTATACTTGAGAGAATTGCTTTGAATCCAAATTGTGATGTTGAAACTTTAGAAATTCTAGCTGAGGATATCGATTATGGGGTACGTTCTAACGTTGCTAGAAATACTAAAACACCATTACATATTTTGGAAAAATTAGCTGAAGATTCTTATAAAGAAGCTCGCTATGCAATATTAAATAATCCTAACTTTACTAGAGAAGCTTTTTTAAGATTATTTCGGAAAATATTTGGTATAGAGAATTATTCTTTGGGTGGTTTACTGCTTTTATTAAACCCTAATGTTTCACCTGTTTTTCTTGCAGAAAATGCTGATTCTATATTGTGGATTGAACGCTATATAATTGCTGTACATCCTCGAACATCTATTGATACTTTGCAGATTCTTGCTAAAGATACTAATCGTTTTGTACGTGCAGCCGCTTTAGAACGCTTTTAAAAAAGGTGCGTTGCGCTAAAGCGAAAACACACCCTACAAGACTACAAGACTAAATACAGAATTTTATTTATCTGCTTGATGTTGAAGAATAATTTTTTGTAAATAACTCATATCTTCCAATGATTGAGGTGCTGGATAAACTGGATTGTTAGGGTTTCTAAATTTATCTAAATAAAATTCAAAAGCTGCTTTGTCATTACGATTATCTAACATATATTGACGTAATTCTTCCCTACTCATTGAGTTAAAATCTGGGGTAGCCATTATAAAAACTCCAGTCACCATTTTCTAAAATTACTAACTCTATCTCTTTACCCGCTAGAAAATAAATTTCCTTTGTCCTTTCATCTATCCGAATCAAATTAATTGTCTGATACATACTAGTTATAGAAGCACCGAGAACAAAACAAGTTTTTAACTGTTCCGCTGTTGGTAGTCCTACTATATTCATGGTAAATACACCCGAAAAATTTAGCCACTAAGCTGTTTAATTATCCGATAATATCTAGTTTGAATAAATATTCTCCTTTCCAGTTAAATATCAACTAAAGACTAAAGAATAAACATAATTTTTACTTATCTCAATCTGCGCGATCGCCGATTTTTTACTTATCTATATAGCGGTTTTCACTTCAATTCAGACACCCCTCTCCTTAATAAGGAGAGGGGACGGGGGTGAGGTTTCGAGTGTATTGGACTCAAGCGAAAAGCGCTATATTCCCAAAGCAAATTCAACAATAATCAAGAACAATTATCAACCTAAAAAGGTGCGTTGCTTTCCACCACAACACACCCCAGAAAAAATTTCGTTTACTCCCAACACCTTCTGGAGACGTAGCATTGCTACGTCTCTACAAAGTTAAAACCTTTTAATTATCGCTTCGGCAAATTCGGAACATTTCAATGGTTCAACTTTGGGTTCCATTAATCTTGCTAAATCATAGGTAACTTCTTGATTTGCAATTGCTTCTCCCAATCCTTTTTTAATTAAATCAGCTGCTTCTTGCCAACCCATGAATTCCAACATCATTACACCGGATAAAATAACGGAACCGGGATTAATTCTGTCTAAACCGGCGTGTTTTGGTGCTGTACCGTGAGTTGCTTCAAATATCGCCGCTTCATCGCCAATATTCGCACCGGGTCCCATTCCCAAACCACCAACAATTGCAGCAGCAGCATCTGACAAATAATCACCGTTGAGGTTCATGGTTGCCAAAATCGAATACTCATCGGGACGAGTCTGGATTTGTTGGAAAATACTATCAGCAATCCGGTCATTGACCATGATTTTTTCTTTCCATTTTCCATTACCGTGAGTTTCCCAAATTGAACTCAGAACCGTTTCCACTTCCCGAACAATTTCCTTTTGCTTTTCCGGTGTCAGGGAATCATAACCTGGGTCAACCATCCGAGCGTTATCTTCGTTAGAAATATCGGATTTACTTTCCTTGTTACCCAAAATCCAAGATTCTCTTTCGGTAACGCATTCGTCGCGAAATTCCGCTGTTGCTAATTCGTAACCCCAATCGCGGAAAGCTCCTTCGGTGTACTTCATAATGTTACCCTTATGCACCAAAGTCACCTGCTGCTTATCTTTGGGTAACCCTAAAGCTTGCTTGATAGCGCGACGTACCAGACGCTGGGAACCAGTTTTACTAATCGGTTTAATCCCAATACCAGCATCGGTGGGAATTTGTTTTTTACCGTGTTCGGGGGTACTGGGAATCAATTCCTCATTCAGCAACTTGATCAGCTTTTGACCGATTTCATCTCCTTGCTTCCATTCAATTCCCAGATAAATATCTTCTGTATTCTCCCGATAAACTATTACGTTTAACTTTTCGGGACTTTTATGGGGAGAAGGAGTTCCAGGGTAGTAGCGACAAGGACGCACGCAAGCGTAGAGTTGAAAAATTTGTCGTAAAGCTACATTCAAAGAACGAATTCCACCACCAACAGGAGTCGTCAAAGGTCCCTTGATAGCAACGCCGTATTCCTTGATTGCTGTCAAAGTATCCTGTGGTAAATACTGATAGGTTCCGTATAAATCGCAAGCTTCATCACCAGCGTAAACCTTGAACCAGTTAATTTTTTTCTTACCGTTATAAGCCTTTTCTACCGCAGCGTCTAAAACTTTTTGCGTAGCGGGCCAAATATCTATTCCCGTACCATCGCCGCGAATGAAAGGGATAATTGGATTATCGGGAACTTGGGGTTCGCCATTTTTGAAAGTAATTTTTTGTCCGCTTGTAGGGGCTTTAAGTTTTTCGTACATTACACACTCCGTGGGGGTTAAGCAGCAAGTCTTTCAAATTTTGTCACGTCTTGCTTTCATTAAACTAGGAGAGCAGTTTTAAAATTCCCCAAATTGCACTGAAGTAGAAGTCGAAAAGTGCTTTACCCTTGAATATACAGCAAAATCAGGAAGTGTGAGAGCGAAAAACGAAAGAAAATTTCACAAAAGATTTTACAAAAAAATTACAAAAAGCTAATTAAGGAAAAAATTAGGAGCAGAAAGAGGGCAGTTCATGAGAAAATATTCCGTACTGACGGGCGAGACGCACCTCCACTATCGCAGCAAATTATTGGTCTCAGGGCTATTTGTTCTGTATCTATTTGCTGCAAGTTAAAAACCGTCTTTGCTTATAAAAAGTACGATACAAAGCTGATTAATTTGCGTTTCACGAACCCCATCATGACAGACCCAACAATTTCCTACGGTAGTAACAGCGATATTGAATCCCTTAGTCTCCAGTTAACCGAAGGGTCTGAAAAAAACCAAAAGCAGTTAGTGGAAAAACTTGCTGCTTCTGGTAACGAAGGATTAAAGGTTTTAATGGAGTTTTTATCAAAGCGTCGGGATATTCCAGCAAATGTAGTCGATGGTAAAGTCTATCAAATTCTTTATCAATCGGATTTTCCCGAAGCAAAAGAATTTTTAAACAGTAATTTTCCTCAAGGAATTGTATCGCTAAAATCTGACTGCAATATTGATTACTCCGAATTGCAAAAGTTATTAGCAAATCAAGAATTTGAAGAAGCTGACCGTTTGACGCTACAAAAAATGTGTGAAATATCAGGAGAGGAAGCAGTAAAAAGAAAATGGCTATATTTTTCCGAAGTTGAAAAGTTTCCCGTTACTGATTTACAAACCATTGATAAGCTGTGGTTAATTCATTCCGAAGGGAAATTTGGCTTTTCCGTACAGCGGGAAATGTGGATAGGATTGAGAAAAAATTGGGAAAATCTCTGGGTAAAAATTGGCTGGAAAAAAGGTAATGCTTGGACTCGTTATCCCAACGAATTCATTTGGAGCTTAGATGCTCCCAAAGGTCATTTACCTTTATCAAACCAATTACGTGGAGTCAGAACTATTTCTTCTTTATTATCTCATCGGGCTTGGGAAAAGTGAATCAGGTTAAAGGTTAAAGGTGATGAGTTAGGAGTAATAAGTAATGAGTAATGAGTAATGAGTGATTAGTAATTAATTAGTTCTTATTTTTCCCCAATCTCCAATTACTAATTATCCATTGTTACTCAATATTTTTGGCGCTAAAGCGCAACTACAAACCAATTACCAATTACCAATTACCAATCTCCAATTACTAATTACTAATTATCCATTGTTACTTAAGATTTTTGGCGCTTTAGCGCAACTACGAACCAATTACCAAAATTGAAATGGCTAACGTTACTCTAGAAAGCATCAAGCGTAAATTTAATAACGTCACTGCTATCGATGACATTACTTTCACTATTCCTGATGGTGAGTTTTGGGTTTTGGTGGGACCTTCGGGATGCGGTAAGTCTACTATTTTACGGACTATTGCGGGTTTGGAATCTGCTACTTCTGGAAAACTTTTGATTGGGGACAAGTTGATGAATAATGTCCCAGCAAGAGCGCGAGATGTGGCTATGGTGTTCCAGAATTATGCGCTCTATCCCCACATGAGTGTGGCTGAAAATATTGCTTTTGGGTTGAAAATGCGGAAGGTTGACTCAAATGTTATTCGGGAAAGAGTAGAAACTGTAGCGCATTCCCTTTCTTTGGAGCATCTACTCGAACGCAAACCAAAACAACTTTCGGGAGGACAACAACAGCGGGTCGCTTTGGGTAGAGCGATCGCACGACAACCGCAAGTTTTTTTATTGGATGAACCTTTATCAAATTTGGATGCTCAGTTACGAGACGATACAAGGGCTGAGTTAAAGCAGCTACACCAAAACATTGGTATTACTACTGTATATGTAACTCACGACCAGGTAGAAGCGATGACCTTAGCGGATAAAATTGTGGTCTTGAGTGGAGGACGTATACAGCAAATAGGCGAACCACAAAGCATTTACGCTCTTCCCGCAAACCGTATGGTCGCAACTTTCTTGGGAAATCCGCCGATGAATATTATACCGGCGAAGTATACTAGTACGGGTTTTGATGTAGATAGTCAAGTATTAACTATTCCTGAAAATATCAAGCAGAAATTACGTTTATCTCAAGGACAAAATATTGATTTAGGTATTCGTCCGGAAGATATACAAATTAGCGATGAATCTCAAGCCGAGATTTTGCAAGTAGAAGTGAAATTAGTCGAACCGTTAGGAAGGGAAACGCTGATTCGTGTAGCTGTACTGGGAACTGGAATAATACTTAACGTGCAAATAAGCGGAAATATACGTTTTCGTCCCGGTGATAAATTGAATTTACAGCTAGATGTACAAAAAATATTTATATTTGATTCTGCTAGTGGAGATAGGTTATATCCGTAAATTGTGAAGAGGGGGAGATAGGAAGAAAGGGAGAAAAAATAATTTTTAACTCCTAACTCTTAACTTTGACCTTTAACCTTGAAATTTGTATTTTTTAGACTTGCATTTGGTAGTTATTATACTTAAGGTTTTATGGAAAGATTTTAATTGCTATATGGGTGCATATTAAATCGCGGATAACACCAAAAACCTTATATTTAACCTTATGCAGCCCAAACCAAATAATTTTCTCAAGTTTATCCCTTTAATTGGCGGTATTCTGATAATCTCTACTGGTTTATTAGCTTTAAATTTTTATTCTAAAGGCGAAAAAAAAAGCTATTCATCTGCTTCTATAAAAATTAAACCATCTCCAATAAATTTAGAAAATTTTTGTCAGCAATATCAAACTATAGGCAGAAATTTACAGGCTTGGAATCAGGATTTATCTCAAGATAAAATATTGATTAAAACTCAAGCTTATCCCAATATTCCTTTCTCTCTAAATGCCGTAGCTTTTCCAAATATTAGCGATAAAGCCAGAAAAGCAAAAGTACCTATACTAATGTATCACGATATTTTACCGACAAAAGAAGTGCCTCTTGATGTTACTCCGGAAGAATTGGCAGCTGATTTTGAGTTAATGAAATCAAAAGGTGTAACTCCTATTAGCTTAGACCAATTAATTATTCATTTACGTACTGGAAGTCCATTACCTGAAAAACCTGTTTTACTAACTTTTGATGATGGTTATGGTGGTCATTATGAATATGTTTACCCGCTACTAAAAAAATATAAATACAGAGCGGTTTTTTCAGTTTATACAAAAAATATTGGGATTAATACAGGTCGCTCCCACGTCACATGGGAGCAACTTAAAATTATGGTTGAAGACCCTTTAATAACTATAGCCGGTCATAGTAAAACCCATCCACCAGATTTAACTAAGCTATCTGATGAACAACTGATTCGGGAAGTAAAAGAATCCAAAGCATTACTAGAGAAAAAATTAGATAAATCAATTCGCTACTTTACTTATCCCACTGGTAAAAATGATAAGCGAGTAAGAAAATTGGTAGAGGAAACTGGATATATAGCAGCTTTAGCTATGGACGATGCTGATGAAAAGTTTGCTGGAGAGTCGGATAATTTACTAGCTATTGAACGTTTCGACCAATCTCGTTTAGAGGAGTTCGTTGATAAAGCTTCGGGAGGAGACCCAGTTAGTTGTTCGGAACAAAATTAATTAGCTTCCTTACAACCAATCTCGGAAAGCTGATACTTCATCCACACCAATTTCAAAGGATGTTGCTTTCCCAGGTGGTGGACATACACGAATTCTAGCGCTCGAAGCAAGAGGTTCGAGCTTCATTCCCAATTGGACTATATTGCTGACTATATGCCAGTAAGTTATTATGTCCGGAGCGTGGATTACTAATGTCAGATATTCAGCGTCGATTGTAAGATACCAAAAACAGTTTGATATCAATGCTTGGGTGATAGCATCACAAGAATCATAAAAACATTTTCCGGTAGTTCTTTCTAATTCTAGAAGCAACATTTTGTCACCCTTTGTTACTTCTTTCGGTGGTAAATCATCTCCATGCAGGAAAGATTTATTCATCATAATACAAGCCCTCTGTGTCATTTCATTCAGGATTTTAGATTTTTTGAAAAGTTTGAGAAAATATTTTTTCCCAAGCTTTCCTAGAATATTGGATTATTCTATTTCTCAAATCCATAATCTATGCAGAGAATTCTTATTCAATTCGCGACAAGATTGTTAACAGTTAAATCCTAATTAACTCCAGTTTGGTTTTGCATCTTTGCTGCGTTCAAATAGCTAACTAACAATATTTGCGAAGCTGGTAATTATTTCTGGTAATTATTTACTTAGAAACCCACTGTAAGTCTAACCACATACGCGGGTCGGATTGCTTTATCTTCGACATTGGGTCTCGCAACAGACGCGAAGCATTACGAAACACAACTTGAACTAATCCCATATTTTCAGCAACATCTGTAAGTTTTTGTTTATGAGTTTCTACATAAGATATGATTTCCTCGGGACAATAAATAACTATATGTCGCAAGCTTTTAGGAGGTCTTCCCCAGTAGCTGGTGACCACTTTAATATAACAGCCATCAAGCACTTCCCCTACTTTTGGATAATACTCGCTGATGACTCGAATAAATTCCTTGGCAAGAGTTTCTTCGCTAATCATTTCGCAACATATTTCTGTAGACTTTAATGCATTTTTAATATAACATATCAATGCTTTTAAAAGATACTTCCAACGATTGATTTTTTATTATTTATAATTTGGTTTATTTCTGTGATTTAAATGTTTTTATAGCGTTTTTCGGTTTGGTGAAATACACCTTGATAGACCTCACCCCCAGCCCCTCTCCTTGTCAAGGAGAGGGGTGTATTCTATCCAACTGAGAACTGCTATATATGGATTAAGGATTAGTAAGTAGACAAATAATCATAAATATTGATTTTCAGATTATAAATAACTTTAAGCCTAGTTTTGTTATCGGTTGTATAAAGTTTGAAATTTGAAATATATTGATATTTACTACAATCCAACCAGCATGAAATCACAAAAAAAAGTTTCCTTACAAGAAGAAAACCATTACAAAAATAGCGTTACTGATTAAAAGTATGAATAGCCCCCTAAACCACAATTTTGGGGGAAAATATAATTATAAGTCCCCAATCCAAGGGGAATTTAGGGGGCTAAACTCTCCGCAGAAAAGTAAATTAATATTTCAATATGACTAACAGCAATCCTATATAAGTCGTGAGAAAAATAGGTGTCAGAAACCCGGTTTTTCCAAAAAACCGGGTTTCTCAAATCTCACAAATGATTTAGGAATGCTATAGATATTAATAATTACCAATTACCAATTACCAATTATTAATTATTAATTACCGAGAATTACGTTCGCAAACCAAAACTTCTGCAACTAATTCAGGTAAGTCAGCGAGGTCGGTATATCCTTCACAACCGCGAATAGGAGAGATAAATGTATAGTTAGGGTCGCATTCTGCGGTATCGTAAACTTGAAGGTACCACCTATCAGGAAATCCAGCTACAGCGATTTCGATAATATACCAACTTTGACCAATGAGGCGGCAATCTATTATTGTAAACCAGTCTAAGTATTCGTCCGCAATAGTCCACTCGTTAAGAATGAATTCTAAAGCAATTTGCTTAGCCTCATTCGCCGTCAACTGCATTTTTACTCCTTATTTGTAACTTCAGGATAAAATCCTAATTGTTTGGATAATTCTTTTGCAATATGGATTAAAAACTTTGCACCTTCTTCGTTTCCGTTATGTGCAAATGATGTTGCTACTTGCATCGTTGATTTGATAAAGTCCGCATCAATTAACTCAGAATTAGCTTGAATAAGTTCTGGTTCTTTGCCATTTGGGCATTTTAATAATTGCTCAATTAAAATATAATATTGATTCTGACGCTCTTCTGAAGACATAATTTTTTGTTTAGATTTACTATTGTTCGAGACTTTGGTGCCATATTTTTTCCAACATTTCTACTTGTTTTTGAAAAATATTAGCGCGATAAACTAAATATCTATCGTAAAAATAAATTACGGTTCCAATGCAAAATGGTACAAATAAGAAAAACCATCTCCACAAATTCTGAGTTTGATAATTTGCTGATAAATGTGATAAATTTATTTTTGTTTCATTTGAGTTTAAATATAGGTTCGATAAATCCTGATTTATAAGCGAATTAGTCTTTAGCAAATATGCAGAACATTCGCTATCAGTTATTTGCTTGTAGATAGCAACATTTTGCTGGGTTTTAACAAACTCCACATGTTGTTCCCATACCCAACCAAATACTGTTAAGCTAGGAAAAACAATTGCGAAAGTAATTAAACTAACAGCAAATACATTGACAAGCTTTAAATTCATCATGGCTCTTATTCTTAATATCAGTTGAAGCCATTCTGTATACTTTTATAAAGCATTAAATTTAATTAATAATCGGTAATTATAGTAACGAGAAGGTCAGGATAATAAAATAATTGCGATTATCTACTCTTGTGTTAGTAGTACAGAGGGTTTTAAGAAGCCCCCCCGAATGAACGGGGGGGTAGAGGGGAATCTCTGCGTAAATCCTATAGAAGTTATATCAGTCAGCAAATGAGTAAGAACTCAAAGCTGTCACCCTTTGAATTATTAAATTAATTAAGCTTGTACTCAAGGAGTTGTAATCTAACTATAGTAGGGGTTTTGAATTTATTAGGGGGTATGGGTTCTAGTATTTTCGGTTAGGGGTGCTAGTACTTATGAAGTGGGGGTCTAGCATTTTGTACTCATTATTTGGCATTGCTGATTCAAAATATGAATAGCCCCCCAGCCCCCAATTCTGGGGGAGAAATGTATTTTAAATTCCCCCAATTTTGGGGGATTTAGGGGGCTGGTATTAATGGTCAAAATCAATTCATGTCTGTATTCAGCAAAGCCCATTATTTTATAAGCGAATAGGGAATGGGGGATAGGGAATGGGTAACTAGTAATTGGGAATAGAAGATTATGTGAGATTCTAGAAACCGGGTTTCTGGAATTTTATAAATCATTTGGGATTACTATATAAATAAATATTGCAGTGATAAAATATACAAATATCTAGTTTAAAAAAATAATAATTTTCTGGTTATTTATGACGTTTTATGCACTATTGGTAACAGAAATTTTCTTATCAAGTTAACTGTATAATATTTACTAAATTATTTTTTCTTATTCCCTATTCCCTTGGATTATCAAACGTAATTTATTTTTCTTAATTTTTATAATTCATTTAAAAAGATAAATAATTTATCATTGAGAAAAATGTTGGGATGCAAGAAATGCAAATAGCTAAAGATGTGACTCAACTTATCGGTAGAACCCCGTTAGTTGAATTAAATAAAATTCCTCAAGAAGCAGGATGTGTTGCCAGAATTGTGGTGAAGTTGGAAGGAATGAATCCCGCAGCTTCGGTAAAAGACCGTATCGCTGCGAATATGGTTAAGAAGGCTGAGGAACAGGGATTTATTAAACCAGGAAAAAGTATTTTAGTAGAACCAACATCAGGTAATACTGGGATTGGATTAGCGATGGTAGCAGCAGCGCTGGGCTATCGTTTAATATTGACAATGCCAGAAAGCATGAGTTTGGAAAGACGAGCTATGCTCAAGGCTTATGGAGCTACTTTGGAACTAACCCCAGCCCAAGGAGGAATGCGGGGAGCAATTTCTAAAGCTGAAGAAATTGTAGCGAATACCGAAAATGCTTATATGTTGCAGCAATTTCAAAATCCAGCCAATCCGCAAATTCATCGCGAAACCACCGCAGAGGAGATTTGGGAAGACACTGACGGAGAAGTTGATTTCCTAATCGCTGGTGTTGGTACCGGTGGAACAATTACCGGAATCGCTGAAGTAATCAAAGAACGAAAGCCAAGTTTTCAAGTAATTGCTGTAGAACCTAAAAATAGTCCCGTCCTCGGTGGTGGACAAGCGGGACCTCATAAAATCCAAGGTATTGGTGCTGGATTTATCCCAGACGTTTTACGTCAAGACTTGATTGATGAGATAGTTACCGTCACCGATGAAGAATCGATGAGTATGGGGAGACGTTTGGCTAAAGAGGAAGGAATATTATCCGGTATCTCCTCCGGTGCTGCTTTATGTGCTGCGATTGAAATTGCTAAGCGTCCGGAGAACAAAGGACGTTTGATTGTAATGATTCAGCCTTCCTTTGGAGAAAGATATTTGAGTTCCCCGATGTTTCAAGATTTAGGAAGGGAAGTTGCTACTGTTGGTTGATTGTTAATTACTACATGACTTGTAGGTTGGGTTAGACACGAAAGTAAATTAGTTTATTTTTATAAATTAAATTCCGAAGTGTCGTAACCCAACATCGATTTTTTGTGATTGATTCAATATGCTTGTATAACCTACGAGTCGTCATGTTGGGTTTAATATGTTTCATATTGCTTTTGCCTAACCTAATATACAACTTTAGTCCTGCATTCAAGGAATAAATTCCTTGCTACGAACTTGTAAAAATAAAAAAATCTCCCTTGGTTCAAGGGAGAAAAATAAGTAGTTGATTAGAATGTTTGTAATCAGAAAGTCTTTAGAAAGCCTTTTGTATGAAGTTGATTAGATGTCAGAAGACTTGCGCTTTCGCTTTAAAGAAGAAGCAGCTAAACCACTGATAGCAACTAATCCTAAAATAGAAGTTGGTTCTGGTACTTTTCTTGCGAGCTTCTTGCTACCTCTATAGTAATTTAATCCAGTAATTGCTCCACTTCCAGATAAATTAACATAAAATTCTGAAACTCTTTGACCACCGAAATCGAAATTGTATTCTCTAAGTGAATTTTCATCTGTCACTTTACCGTTCTTTGTCCCTCTCTGACGCGTCATTTGAGTAACATACTGGGAACTTGCGAGTGTTAATACTTCAGAATTACCTTGTCCAGCTTGCTCTACAACATCATCATCTGTTTCATCAAATTTAAATTTAATTAAGTCATCTTGACCAGCAAATCTCACCATGAATTGTGGTAGTTTCTCTTCATCAAGGTCTAGTAATCCAATGCTATCGAATTCAACCCCACCTTTATCAGTGAAATCGAATTTCATAATTCCACCTACATTATCATCTGGCCCTCTATTTTTACTTTCCTGAATTATGAGGACTTTATCTTGAGCTTCAGTATCATATTTAATGCCATTATATTCACCTTTTCCAGTCAGCAAATCGTCGTCTTCTCCTCCTGCAACACTAGTGTCATACAGCCACAATCTTTTTCCTCTTTTTTGGTTAATATTGTTTTTCTTCACAGAAGACATTTCTAAACCATAAGAACTCCAAAGTTTATCAATACTTTTGTTTTTATGCTTGTTTGGATTGTCATCTTTTGTAAGACCGACCTGTACTTCATCAAAATTGATAGTTGTTAAACTAGCCGCTTGAGCGGGATTTGCAGCAACCGTTACAGCAGTTGCTAATAATGCACCAATACTAAGTCTTGAACATAATTTATTTAATTTCATTTTTTATTCCCTTCTCTTTAGTATTCTTATTTATTGATTTCTATATCAGTTGTAAGAGATTAAAAAGATAAATAGGTTAGCGGTAAATAAATACTCTCTCAATATTGCAGATATTTAAATCAAAGTTAAAGTAAAGGTGCTACGTTGAATTACTAATATTGAAGTTGAGACAAATGGATGTATCTAAGTGTTTAAGCTTAATTCAGCTACTGCATAGTATTCTCTACGTGATATTGGTTAGTATTCACTAAATTATCATAGAAAAAGCCCCTTTTTGAGGGGCAGATGGAGAGATTAAAAAAGCAATTTTATTAAAAAATTTTTGTTATAAATTTGTTCGATTATCTAAAAATTTTCTAAGATGAGCGCTTGCGTTTAATAGTAGCTACAGCAGCAGTTCCGAACAGTAAGCTTAAAATAGAAGTTGGTTCCGGTACTTTTCTCTTAATTGTCCGTTCGTAGTCTAAATAAGTTACCGCTCCACTTCCAGGTAAAGTAATATCAAGCTGTTTAATATTTTGCGAGAAATTAAATTCGTATTCTCTTAAAGAATTATCACCTTTGAGAGCATTACCATCCCAATCTTTACTTAACAAAGTAACCATCGGGTCATTTTCATCAGCATCTAATCCAAACTGAAACTGTTGAGTAGTATCATCAATAAAAGTGAAATTAAAGATTGGTTGACCGGGGTCGTCGAAATCTAGTAAACCTATGTTATTGAAATCAACACCCATTTCATCGGTAAAATTAAATGAAATTGTACCGGGATTGTTACGGTTCGCATAATCATCTGGTTGACCTTTATTCTCCTGGATTATCAATACATTTCCTTGGTCGGGAGAATCATATTTAATCCACTGATTATTTTTAGCTTTATACTTACCTTTTCCGGTTGCTAAATCCGGGTCATCACCAGTACAAATATTAGTGAATCCATTTGTAGATACACCCCTTGGTTTACCTTTAGCTTTCGGTCTACAGCTACTATCGTACAACCATAATTCTTTAACGCTTGAATCCATTTCTAAACCATAATCAGCCCAAAGATTATCAAGTTTTTGACCTCCTCTTTTCAAAGGATTTTTACCAACACCAACATTTTCATCGAAATCAATTACAACATCTTTCTTAACTGTTGTGTATTGATTTGTCAGACTGACTGCTTGTGCGGAGTTGTTTCCGAAAGCACCTAGTAGAGTAATTAAAGTACTTATAGATATAGTTGATAATTTCTTTATATTTAGCATCCTGTTTTTATCTCTGGAAGATGAATAAGTTAATTAGATTTGTCTCTCTATATCAGTGATAAGTGATTTCTCCTGTCAGTAGTTAAACTGACAGCAAATTTTCTATCAATAACTATGTAGAATTGTTTGAAGTTACTGTGAATGTTCACCGTATTAATACTTACTAATGCGGTGAAAGCTGCTTTTTGACTGAGTTTTAGATAGTCTTAAATAATTTAAATACGAAATCGTGATTTTCACATTGATGGAGACGTAGCAGTGCTACGTCTCTACAACAGTTTTGGGTCTCAGACAAAGTATTAGTAGCTATAGTTCAATAAATAATTACAGTGGAACCGGACGGTTAAAGAGAGATGTCGGTTCCACAATAGTTTTAATTGTTTTATACTATTTTCTTGAATTGCAAATTATTTACGATGAACGAAATAATACTCTTCCGGGGAGAATTTCGTCGTTGATTTTGGCATATACTCGCAGACAAGCGGAAACTTCTCCGGATATACCTCCGGTTTCTATTTGTAAGTCGTCTTTTGAGAAAGAATAAATATCTGCATAGGTTCCCCACAATGGACGAATTTGGACGTTTATTCCTGCTTGTCGTGCTTGTTGTGCTGAATAATCTAAGGTACGACGTGCTTCTTGTTGCAGTTTTCCCCACCAGGAAAAACGGTCAACGCATGGTAAATAAGTTAATGAATGTATGGCTTCGTCTAAATCAAGTCTGGCTCGCAAGGCTATTGTACTATTAGTATTAAAAGTTACTCTTACTTTATTGAAACGTTCTATTAATGCTGCGATATACTTAGGCTTTTCTGCTAATCTGAGCGAGCGAACGCCGAATCTGTCAACGCTTCTTAAAGCATGGTGTAAATGCGGGTCTATTTCGATAAATTTGAGACAAGTAGAAACTATTCCGGCAAGTATATCTAATTCAGTACCGCTTCTTTGAATTTGCAGTCGTTCGTCAAAATCAACTGTATTGGAAAAGCATAATCCCGAAGCTTGAATATTACCTTTTAAACCGGGGTAGATATGTTCGGAAGTGGAAAATGGAAGTTGCTGTAGAGAAGCTTTATCTTCCGTTGTACTGAGTGTAATTAGTTGACTAGAAATTTGCGATCGCAAATTATCGGCTTGTGTTTGAGGTATCCGTAAAATCAGTCGCTGCATCTCGTTCCATAGTTGAGCATCATCATTGTTGTAAAAATTATATTCACCGATATATTGGGATAATTCTTTGTTTTGAAGCAGGTTTTCAGCAATTGGTTTTAATTTTATTTCCTTAGATGCTTGGGGTAATTGCTGATTTTTAACTGGTTCAAACACATCTGACCATAAGGAATCCTCTTCTGTATTATTACTCTGATTCTGAGAATTTAAAATTACATCTAATTCCTGTAACAGTTCTCGACAAGCATTGCTTCCGGGGTCGGAAACTTCGGTTTTCAAAGCTTCTTGTAACTCGGTTCGCAATCCTAATAGTTTTAGTCGTAGTAACCAAGCTAGTTTTGAATCTTTGGTATTTAATAACTTGTTTAGGTTGAGCATGAGAAATTGGGAATGGGTAATAGGTTTAAGTATTTATGCTCTTTAATATTGGTAGATAGCGACTAACTTATTTTTACAGGTCTGATATACGAATTACCGCAAATAATACATTTAACAAATTCCCAATCCCCAATCCTCAATTCCCTAATCCTTAAACCGAAACTTCACCATCACGGGTAAATGGTCGGAAGCTTGTTTCGCTTCATCAACTATTCTCCATTCAATTACTTCTATATTTTTCGGAGTATAGAAAACGTAATCGAGCTTAACTTCAGGTTTATCTGAGGGAAAAGTAGCAATTTGAGGATTATTCAAAGCTTCCGGTGGAAAAGCAGATTTTATCGAAGCAGTTTTCAACAAAATATCTACAGTTGGTTCTGGATTTTCTGGTATCGGTGGAACCGTACTATTAAAATCACCCACTAACAATACCGGGTGTTCATCAACGTATTCTGAAAGCAATTTTTGAATATATTCGGTTTGTTTCTTTCGGGTTGGTGCGTCAAATGCTTCTAAATGTACGTTAATTAAAATAAGCGAACGATTATCAATTTGAATTTCGCTTACCTGTGCAACTCTATCTAAATAAAGAGCGTTGTAGAAAAAAGGTTTGCTTGCTACTTTATCTAATACTATACGTCTGTTTTTGTTAATAGGATAGCGACTGAATACAGCTTGTCCAGACAAAATTCTGCCGAAGTGAGCGGAAAACGGCCAGTAGGGAAATGGTACGTAAGTTTTATCCCAGTTAATTGCTATTGCTGCTTGGTTAAAAGAAAGCGCTTTTGCTAATTCTGAAACTTGATTGACTTTAAAGGAACGCTTGGAATCTAAATCAATTTCTTGGAAACTAATAAAATCAGCATTTAACGGTTTGAGAGCATCAATAACAGTTTTCAAATTATCGTCAAACAGCTTTTTATCTCTATCAACTGCTTTATTATTAGTTAAACCAGAGAGATAACCAATATTGTAAGTAATAATCGTAAATTCATTTTTATTCTTCGTTGGTGGTGATGCTGGGTAATTAACAACTTCTACATACTTTTCGCGGGGATAAGCGTTTGAACTAGCCCAGAAATAGAAGATAACTACTGCGAATACAACCACCCCTAGACTAACTCCGCCAATTTTAAGTATAGCTGGGAGAAGATTTTTCATTGTATAAATGATTAATAGATGATTTTCACCCAAAGGGTGTGGATTATTAATTATCGCCCAGAGGGTGCGGTTCATCAAGAAAATTAGAGAAAATATAAATTATTAATAAATAAAAATAATCATGAGGTAGTTTATGGTTAATTATCTGAATGGGCATTTATAATTATTTAAATAAATTTTGAAGTTGGAAGCTCAGTCCAGAAAATATTTATAATTGAATAATACAAAATAGATATTTAATTATTTAAGACAAAATAAGTATAGGATAATGAAAAATATTTCAGAATGTTGGTTTGACGATAGAAAGACAGTAAAAATAATAAAGGATAGAGTTGGTATTATTAAAGATGGTAGTCTTCTTACAGAAGATAATCCCACTAATTTTGAAAGTAGATTAAGTCTTTGCAGTTTACCCGAACAATTTAGAAAAGATGGGCTAAAAATTATCTTCAGTGGAGAGATTAAAGAAATTTACCCAAACGAACGTTGGGCTAGTACACCTTTAAAAATCACCGATTTTGAGGTTGTAGAATAACCTTATAAAGATAATTTTGAAGGTTACACAAACTCTGGTGAGATTTAATGTTTTAACGTCGCTATAACGAAGCACTTCTTTGTCCAACAAATACACTCAGCAATACAACCACTACACCAATCGTTTGAATTAACGTAAATGTCTGTTGTAGAACAACCTATGTGCATTTGATTTTAAAATTATTCGCTTTTTCTCAATTCTTTCTTAACTGCAATTACAAGCAATCAAGAAAAAGTATTCTTAATTACGTTAATCTACTCGCGAAAATGAGAAACGCATAAGTTTAGTTTATGGCAATATCGGCGATCGCGCAAAATTAACTTATACGTATCTTTTATAGTACATAAGTACTGCAACATCATGTAAGATGTTCTTGGTAATCACAAGTGCGGACAAGATTTATTTTTGTTCGCTTTTTCTACTGCAATTTTATCATTATTATCTTTCAGCTTGCTGCAAATCCTAGTAGGGTGCTGTCACGGCACAAATATCTAAAATTTTAAATTATGCTTTTGAAAATGCCGTGACGCACCATCAAAATTTATGTAAGCCAATTAATCCACCTAATATCAAAATTAACGTATTACTAATTAATCCCAGAACACCAAGAAAACTATTATAAATATTATATTTCGCGTCTTTTGAAGCTAATTTCTGTAAATCGGTAAAGATAAACGGTAACAAAGCCATTATTCCAGGAATTATACAAATGATAATAACATCTCTAATAGATATAATTTCGTTTAAACTAGCTCTTACAATAACGCAAATTGCAGCAAATGAAATTTGAACTATAAAAGGAATAATATAACCAATTATCCAACAAGGATTGATTATAAATTCATAAACCACTTCCCAGAATTTAATAAATATATCTACTAAAAATACTAATAACATTGTGTGAATGTGCATCATTACATAAAAAATGACGCTAACTTCGTAAAATATCCACAAACTGATAAAAAGTATTAATCCAATTGAAAAATCTAAAAGCATTGTAGGGTGCTGTCACGGTTTGAAAATTATAAATAATAAATGACCATATTGAAAATACCGTGACGCACCAATAATATAATTCAATAACGTGTAACTAAAATTTTCTAAATAAACAATGGTGCGTTAGTTACGGCATTTTCAAATGGGATAACCTTTTAATCAAATTATCTAGAGCCGTAACAGCACCCTACAACTGAATTAATGCATCCCACAAAACGGGTCGCGTTCGGCTTCTACGTTGGTAGATTGCGGTTGTAATGAATCCCGAAAAACGCATCCTTCTTGTTTGAGAAATTCGGGATTATTTGATGTCCAATAAGACACTTCAAAGGGATGTACTCGCAATGTTCCTTTAAAATCTAAAGTGACGTAATAACGACAAGGATATTCGCTGTTTACTACTGGTTGCGGTAGTTCACCAATTAACTCCCATGTATTAGATTGTGGGTTGCGGAATTGGAAGTAAAATGTGTGTTTTCCACTAGCTGGAAATGGTGGAAGTTCGGCTATTAATCCGATGGTTTGCGGTTGGTTTGTGTCGTTGTCGTAGCGGAATACTCGTAGTTCTTTGCTATAGTCTTTACCGGTTTTAAATAATACTGTATGCGCGTCTGTTTTTAATGCATTTGCTGCTTCGACGACGTTAACTGCTATATCGCAAATTACTTGAGATTCGTCGGTAATTAATTCTTGATTTCCGATGGCTTTTGCTGCATCTACACTGGGAATATTTACAGGTATTAAATAGTGGGGTGTTCCGCGACAAAGTAATAAATCAATATCTAGTTTTTGGTTGATTTCAAATTGAACTTTGATATTATTTTTAAAGTCGTCTTCGGTGATTCCTAATTTTTTCATTAAAGCGTCACCGTTATAACTTCCCCATAGCTGTAACTTCATTTTTTCAAAGTCTTGTCTTCTGATATTGTTGGTTAACTGCATTCCCAACCAGTGACTGCGAAGTTTAGCCATTCCTTCTTCGGCTTTGAGTTGATACAGTTCTTGTCCAGCGTGGAAAATGGGAACTGGACTTCCACCAATAACTTCTCTAACGAAGGAGCAAGGTAGGAAGTAAAATAAATTTTTGACATCTATATATAGTTGATTTGCTCCTTTTCTGAGTAAATCTTTTGATTCTTGGGGAGAAAAGCTTAATTGACGCAGTTTTTCAGCAAAGCAAGCTCCGGCTGATGTGGCTAATTTGGTGTATTCTGGTTCAAAGGTGACTCTTTCTTCATTCCAGACAAAGTAATCGGATTTACTAAATACTCGGTAAAGTTCGCGCTCTACAAGTTCTAAATTACAGGTTTTACCGGATAAAATTAACCAGTCTACCTGTTCTTTTTTAGCTTTCTCTGCATCTTGCTCTACAAAATTTATTTCGCTGACAAACTTTGATTTAAAAGCATTTTCAATTAATCCGGAAGCGATACCAATTGCTTCTTGAATTACTGGGGAAGCTGCTTTCTCAAATTGTTCTTGAGTTAAGGTAACGCTGATTTTTTCAACCACGTCCATAGGTAGTTGAATATCGTTTTGGGAAAGTAATTCTGATATTTGCTGTCCGTCTAAAATAAATATCGCTTCTGGGATATCATTTACAAAAGAACGTTTTTGTCCCAAAGCTAATTTTGCATTCTCCGCATGTTCCCAAAGGTCGTAAAATGTTTGAGAACGGGATGAACGATTTTTCCAACGAGTAGGTAAAACTTTTTCAGCATCGTTTAATGCTTCCTTATAAGTATCACCTTCGCGAATTTCTTTATCAACGCAAGCTAACAGCGAACCTTTCCGATATTTACCGTTATCTAAAAAGCGCTCGCTTAATTCTTCCGGCTGTACTTTCAATACATCTCTGGGTAAAATATCATCGGAAACAGCACTCAACAAACAATCTGCGATAGCTGTTTTCAACAACAAAAATAATCGCAGCGAAATTAATTCACCACCCAACTGTAAATGACCGGAAGAACCCAATAATTTCGGAGTTAATTTATAATAACGACCACCATCACCTCTATCTTCGGTAGGTTCAAAAGGGTCAAGTTCTTCTAACGTCAATCTAATTAAAGCTAAATCTGTGGTTCCACCACCAATATCCAAGACTAAAACATTTTGCCACCATTTATTCCCATCGTGACGACAGCGACTTTTAAAAGATTCTATCCCTAAATTTAAATCCCCACCAAATTCCTGCCATAAAAAGAAGATAGCAGCAGAAACCGCTTCATCGTAAGCCATTTGTACGTCTTCAATACCCAGTTTCTTAACTAAGCTTTCGATTTCACGACGGATAAATGGGGAAGCAATTGTCGGATATGTCAAAACAGCACGATAAAAATCACCGTCGCTGCATTTTCCGGGATACCTTTGACGATATTTTTGGGTTAATTCAATCAGCTGAGCATAAGCAGCTTGTAAAAGTTGATTTACCGGAATACTATCTTCCTTACCATCCAAACTGATATCAAAACTGCGTTCTTGACCAAAATAACGCTTCGGAGAATGCAAAAATCGTCCGTCGATTCCTTCCCCTTGTTTAATAGCATCCAACCGATGCTGATAAGCTTGTTCTCCCAACATTACCTTTACCTTTGCTGGGTCTTGAGTTGGTAAAGAAGGTTCTAAATTAATCACCTCCAACTCCGAAGGAATTTCATTTAACCGTCTATCCTTATCCAACTCCACTGGTAACAAACTTTGCCACTCCAAAGCCGGAACCCGAAACACCTGATGATAAATTTGATTTAATCTTTTACTCGCAGCCCGACGGAACCACCCCAAACGCTTGCTCAGACAGATTTCTATTTCGCGAATCGCCTCTAAAAGCTGCTCACCGCGTAAAAGCTGTAAATTAGCTGGATTAAAATCATCCAAGTTTTTACTGAGATGCGAAAATAACTTTTGCCACTCAGCATCCCAAGCATCGCGACCAATACCCGGTACTTCATCCACCGGACGTTGGGTCAACCAATACGCTAATTGTTCGCTTAACTTAACTTCCTGTTCGCTGGGTAAAGTATGAGGAGTGACAATCACCTTCGGGTCGTAAAGCGTCACCGTAGAATTAGAAGTACCGAAATCAATCGCAAACCAACCGGGATAAGTTATATCAGATTTTTGATTTTCCGAAATAACCGATGAAGAGTGATTAAGAACTTGTGTTTCGCTGACCATATCTTGATTGGTAATTTCTTCAGTAAGTTCTGGATTTCTCCAGCGAGCATTTTCTTCAGCAAAAGTCCAAATATTGCAATCAGCAGCAGCAGTTTTTTTCACAGCTAAAATTGCTCTACCCATATCATCAGCATCGAAATACTCAGCAGTCACCCGCAAAGTCAAATCAATTCCCTTGGGTAAAGGTGGATTCCACACGCAATCATTTTGTCTCAACCGCTGCGGAGAAGTAAGTCTGAGCAATCTATCGGTACTAAAACTGACACTTTTATAAGCCGATTCTATTTGTTTCGCTAATTCCGAACGCTGTCCTAAAACCTTAATTTCAATCGAAGAAATAAAGGGAGAATTAGGACTATCAACCGGTTTTATTTCCACAACCGGTAATAATAAAAGTAAAGGGTCAGTTTCCTTAGTACGTAATTGATAACGACTGAAAAGTTCTATTTTTACAGGCATTTTTAAGAAGTTAAGAGTTAGGAGTTATGAGTTATGAGTTATGAGTTAGGAATTAGGAGTTAGGAATTAGGAGTTAGGAGTTAGGAGTTATGAGTTAGTTATTATTACACCTTTGACCTTTGACCTTTAACCTTTAACCTTTAATCTCAACTTACTCCGGATAAGTAATAACTGTAATCCGCTTCATCGTATCCAACCATTCCGGTGTCGAAGCAGAAGTTGTTTCCTCAGCAGAAGCAATATATCTCAACAGCGGTTCGTGTTTGGATTTTAAAAGTTCTTGTAAACTATCTACTATCTCCTTCAAAGCCATTGAAAAGGAACCTTTAACTTGTTTGGTCAATTCGCTGACGTATTGAATTAAATGTAATCCAGCGCTAGCGGTGATTTCATCCCGCAATCTCAACACGGCTATTTGATGATTAAATGGTCTTGGTGGTACGGAAAATTGTTTATCGGGACTCCAATCGAATATTTGTCCTTTTTGATGTTGTTCGTCTTTTCTTGCTAAAGGAAATAAACTGTCAGCGTTGATTGGTGCTGCACTATTCGCTAATCCACTGTGTTGAATAATCAAGTTTTGCCATTTATTCGTTGGGTCGATTGCTCGTAAAAGATATCTATATAAACGAGTTTCTCTTTTCCCAAATTTCTCCTGAATCCGCTGTTCCATTTGCGGTTGGATGATTTCTTTAATTTTATTCCGCTCTAACTGTACTTCTGCGGATAATTTATTGAATAAATCTTTTACGGTTTCCGCTGTTCGTTCGTGAGCGAAAGACTGCATTTCGTTAACAGTCTTGACGAAGGAATTATAAAAATCGTCGCTTTGAGTGGGAATTGCGTCTTCCTCTTCGTCTTCCTCAAAAATACTTTCACTTTTGGTAAAGGAAATCGTACCGTTTTTAGTTCTATCAAATAGTAAAGTCCACTCGCTCCACTCAAAAAAGATTTTGTTGGTTAATTCATCTTTGACAACATCGCTCAAAGTTAACCCAGTCCGATTTTTCAACATCGGTTGTTTTTCTAAATCTTCCTGAAAATACCGATATGTTGTCACCAAATTCTCGATTTTACCCCGTAATTCCAAAAAAGCGGGATTTTCCACCATCGGAATATAAGCGGGAATCTGTTCCAATACAGCTTTTAAATTATTTTGCTCCTTCATTACCGTTTCCGCAGACCTCTGAGTATCTTCCAAAAGCTGCTTCATTCCATGCTGTCCCACATGGTCTTTTAATAAAGAACGCAAACGACTTATCCCACCATCTTCTGCATAATCGCTAAGCTGTTTATGTAAAGTACTCGAAGTCGGTAACATTTCCCCCAACTTGCGCCATTTTTCCCTTAGCTGAACTTCATCATTTTGATTCGGTTTCTCTAAATCCGGTAAAAACTCTGGAGAACAAACTTGTATCAACGAAGATTTTTCCCCTTGCTTTGTTAACCCGTAAAGCTGGGACAGTAAAACAATATTTTTCTTCTCAGTCGTCAAATTACTCGCACTTGCTAGAGTTAAATGCAGAATTCTCAACTTTTCTAAAACAGCTTCTTCCGATAATAAAGGTTCTTCCAAAACCTCATCCATCGTCAAAATATCGCGACTTGTTAAAGGAAGTTGATTAAACCTTCCCATCCCAACAATAATCCTATCCCTTAAATCTTGTCCCTTGTCCCGCTCCAACATACTGCGAATTTTCGCTGCTGTTACTCCCCCCGGATACCTACCGTTAAGTAACAACAAAATCGTTTGTACCTCAGTCAATTCTCGCAGCGATAAAAAAGTATCTCTAATACCAGAATCAGCCGCACCCAAACCGGGAAAATCTAACAATACAAACTCATTCGTTCCCTGTAAACCAGATAAATCCCATATCTGTTTTGCTACTTCAACCGTAATATCTATCCGTCTAATCAACGAGAAACTATTATTTAAATCTCTAGCTGAAGGCTGCGCGAAAGTTTCCCAACGCTTCGGAGATTGGGGTAAATCCCGAAACTTCAACTCCAAAATATTCATCGGGGGGTCTGCTAATCTCAACCCCTTATTCGCAGTGAAATGGTCAATTTCGTAACCTCTACCGCAGATATCTTTACCGTAAGCGCTATAGGTGCGAACGAATACCACCACTTCCCGTAATAGAGCGCGTAATTCCAAACTTTGGGTTTGATTCCAAGCTTGCTCGCACCAAGTTAAAATTCCGTTAGTATCGACAAAAGTTGTCGGATACAGACTTTTTAAAGTAGCTAAAGGTGCTGCGGGTACTTCCGCTAACTTTGCTCTACCTTCCACAACCTTGAGCATAAAACCCAAACATTCTTTGACCCCTTCATGGGAAAGATACTCAACCTTAAATTTACTAACCCTCGTTGTTTGTAACTGCTGTTGCTGTACCAAATGAATCGCAGTTACGTTACCAGTAGAAGGAGTTTCGCTCACAGGTAAAGCATCCGCGAAACCGATTAAACTGCCAATTAGCAGAGTTTTACCGCTACTAAACTCCCCCATAACGCCAATTTTGACGGGAGAAGAAGCCAACTCCACAGTGGAGCGAGCGGACTTTAGCAGACGCTGAATGTTTTCATGGATACTTGTTGGTACCCACTCCTCTTGGGGTGGTGGATTCTCCGAAACCAACTCCAAACTTTGAAGTACCGATTCCGCATACTCCTTATAGCGACGTAATTTCTCTACTGCTATATCACTTTTCATACTTGCTCCCGATTCACGCAGAGATTATTTTTACGAGATTCCTGGTAGATGGCAGTGATGCTACGGTATTAGTAAATTACCTAAATAAAATTGATAATTTTCACACTAAACCATAAAATTCGGCGTTACACACCTTGAAAATTAGCTTATACTTAAAAATTAAATTAACGTTTCAAATAACTATTACCACTATTTGGTACTCAAATCATCAGCAATTAGTTTTTGTTTGATTTTAGCAATATAGAATAATTTTAAGGTGTTTGTTTTATTAATTAAATAGCGATTATCGTTTTAGCTGGATTTCTACCCGGTACTATATCCAAAAATATATTTTTATACGTAATTAATTGTGTTGATAGATGAAATAAATTTGACATTAGATAATTAGTTAGGATTGACGATAATAATGAGTACGCGCATCGCAAATGCTATCATTATTTACCCTAAGTTAGCTGCCAGATTGGCACAATCATCTTGACAAAATACTTCTTGTAGGTTCGGTTTCTCTGCTTTCAACTCAACCCACGAATCTAGCACTTTAAATTATCTTCATAAAAGTGTCGCGATCGCCTTACATTAACTTCATATATTTCCTTGTAGGTTGGGTTAGACGCACAAATAAATTTATTGTTGACCTCGGATGTATAAAGCGTCGTAACCCAACATCCGAGTTTTGGTTGAATATTAAATATTGAATTTGATTGAATTATTTTGTTTGGTTTTCTAAATTATGTTGGGTTTCGTTCCTCAACCCAACCTACGAACTACGAACTGTAAAAAATTTGTATATCGTAGGTTGGGTTAGACGCACAAATAAATTTATTGTTGACCTCGGATGTATAAAGCGTCGTAACCCAACATCCGAGTTTTGGTTGAATATTAAATATTGAATTTGATTGAATTATTTTGTTTGGTTTTCTAAATTATGTTGGGTTTCGTTCCTCAACCCAACCTACGAACTACGAACTGTAAAAAATTTATATATCGTAGGTTGGGTTAGACGCACAAATAAATTTATTGTTGACCTCGGATGTATAAAGCGTCGTAACCCAACATCCGAGTTTTGGTTGAATATTAAATATTGAATTTGATTGAATTATTTTGTTTGGTTTTCTAAATTATGTTGGGTTTCGTTCCTCAACCCAACCTACGAACTAATCAAAAAACCGGACATCTTAAAGACACCCGGTTCTGAAATTCTAAAATTAATCTATCTATCAAACACCAATTACCAATTACCCATTACCAATTACCATCAATGATGATGATGTTCATGATTATGAGCGCAACCTTGTAAATCGGTACTCATCAGCTTTTGACTGACTTCCTGTAAAGTTTGATCTTTAGGAGTTAAACCAATCCAATTTTCAATAACTTGAGTATCGAAACCGATTTCACCCCGATAACCAACTTGAATTAAAGGACGACGAATTAATAACGGTTCCTCTAACATTAAATTCAAAGCTGTTTCAGCATCAATTTGTTCTGGGTTTATCTCACCAGATTTGATTCTTGGTGCAGAACGGTTAAACCAATCCGCTACAGGACGATTGTTGAAAAACCAGCGCAAACGCTCCTTAGTCCATTTTTCTTCTAAAATATTGTGTGCTTCAACCTGATGTCCGGCTGCTGTTAATAAAGTTTTTTGCTTAGTATTATTTCGACAGCCTGTTTTTTCGTAAAATATTACCTTTGCCATAATAATCTCCGTATCAGTTAACAGTTATCAGTTAACAGTGAACAGTTATCAGTGTAGGGTGTGTTACGGCACGAATAATTTTGGATTCATAATTACTATTTAAATAATGCCGTAACGTACCATTCGTTGTTAGAAACTGATTAGTTGTTTAAAAATCACAACAATCAAATATCATGAATCATCAAAAATTCTTCGCAGTATGATTTACAGTGTCAAATTCAAAACGTTCTTTTGACCGAGTTTCTCCATATAAATTAAAAGTAACGGTAGGTTCTTCGATTGCTTCGACGCTATGAATTGCACCCGGTGCGAAACTAACAATATCCCCAGGATTTAAAATAATTTCTCCTGCGGTTTGAATTTTATCTGGATTTTCTACGGTAGGATTTCGCTTCCAAATTGTATTTTTTTCTTGACCTTTTAATACTGCGACAATTCCCCAAGTTCCGTGATTGTGAATATTAGATTGCGTTCCTTTGTTGAAGGTAACAGTTTGCACTGTAAAAGGAAAACCTAACTCATCATATAAAAGTTTAACAGAAGTTCCGGTTTCATTATCTGGTTCCGGATGTTGAGTTTTTACCCAATAAGAATTAACCAGCAATTTTCTTACTATTTGCCGAATTTCTGCTAGACAATTGTTTTCATCTAATTGTTTTTTGAGAATATCTTCTAGTTCGGTTAAAAAGCGATAAAGACGATAATTCTCAGTAATTAAATCCCATGCTCTCGCAGATTTACAAGCTTGATATTTACCATCTTCGGTTACAAGCCAGTCTTTTCCGTCCATAATACAATTTTAGATTTTGCGGAAAGTTGGGGGAGAGAAGTTGGGAGAAGATATTCTTCCCCCAAACCTATCCTCGACCGCTAACAGGATTTTGGATTAAATCTAAAATCTGGTGCAGGAAAGTTACCAAATTTCTGTTCAATCCAAAATCCAATTAGAAAATTATTTGTCCCTTTCTGACCTTAAGGAGATCCAAAAAATAAAATATCGAGCTTTACCAAATATATTTCGGAGAAACAATTGAGTGGTGGGGGTTCCCTTCCAAAGACGAAACCCAAAGCTGGATACTTTATTGCTTGAAAGTGCCTAGTGTTGAAATATCAGCTAATACCCCTGCGGTAAAGACATTTGCTGGATCTATATTTTTGACTTTATCAGATACTTCTTGGGCTTTTTCTGCTTTTCCTTGTGCAGCGAAAATTATTCCTGTAGCAGAATAAGCATTTACATATGTTTGGATAATTTGTTCTGCTTGACGCTTAATCAATATTGGCTTTTGGTCTTCCCAAGCATCGGGTAATTTTGCCTCTTGTTTAGCTTTCTCTTGAACTTTCTCTGCTGTTTCTAGTGCCATTTGGTATTTTTGCTTGTAAAAGAAATACCTATAGGCTGCTATGAGAACATCTAGTTCATTATCAGTTTTACTTAGAGCTTGATTGATGTACTTTTCGCGCTCTGAAGTATTTTCAGAATTGTCCGCCGCTGATTTCAATAACTCTTTAATATCATCGGATACTTCGTACCAAGTAAATTGCTCGAATTCAGGCATGGCTTTATTTTGTTTAATGAAGTGAATAAGAGAATCAGAAGACTTTGGATTAAAAATAAAACCCAATAAGGATATTAATCATCATCCTCCGGCGGACGTGTTAAAACATCGAATAAGATGCCCGCGCCAAAGTCATTTTTTTCGTCTATCTCTTTGACTTTATTACATATTAGTTTGGCTTCTTCTTCTTTTCCTAATATAGCTAAAATTAATCCTGTAGCGGCATAGGAATTTAAATAAAGTCGAATATTTTGTTCTTCTTTACGCTGAATTAATATTGGTTTTAATTGCTCCCAATTATCAGGTAGATTTTCGGTTTCTTTAACTGTATCTTTAACTTTTTCGGCTGTTTCTAGCGCCATATGATAATTTTGTTTGTAATAAAAATATCTATAAGCTGATATCAAAACGTCTATATTATTATCTGTTTTTTCTAAAGCTTGATTAACATATTTTTCAGACTCCGAAGTATTTTCCCAATTTTCTGCGGCTAATACTAATAGCTGCTTGACATCTTCAGGTACATCGAACCAGGAGAATTCTGTTTCTTGCATGATTTTTTGATGGTAATTGGTAATGGGTAATGGGTAATTGGTAATGGGTAATTGTTACTTGGCTGTCTCCAATTCGCAATTTTGCAATTCGCAATTACCAATTCGCAATCCCCAATCCCCAATCCCCAATTCCCGATTTAAAATTTGGTCAGAACATAGAGCAGAGTAAAAAGTACAATCCAGATGATATCTACAAAGTGCCAGTAGATTTCTGCCATCTCGATTCCCACGTGCTTGTGTTCGTTATAGTGTCCGGTGCGACGAGAACGCCATAATACCCCTAAAATCAACAGGACTCCCACAAAAACGTGGATACCGTGGAATCCTGTCATTAGGTAAAAACAGTTTGAGAATAAATTAGTACTCAGTCCATATCCTAATGTCAGATACTCGTAAACCTGACCGATTAGGAAAATTATTCCCATAAGTGCGGTAATTTTGTACCATTTCCGCATTCCTTTGACATCATTCTTTTTAATTGCTGAATCGCCGAAGTGAATGACAAAACTGCTTGATACTAGAATGATGGTGTTGATGGTCGGCAGCAATAACTCGACCTCTGTTCCTTCGGGAGGCCAAGTTTGAGTACTTGTACGATAGAACAAATAAGTAGCGAAGAATCCGCCAAACATTAAGGATTCTGAGATTAGGAAAGTTATTAACCCCAATACTCTTAAATCAGGATGTTCTTCGTGATGAGCCGGTGAGTTTTCTGTGGCTATTGCCATTTTTTATCCCCCATTCAATTTTAGATTGTGGATTTTGGATTTTGGATTTTAGATTTTGCCGTCTTCGTAGCGTCCTAGAAAATACATGTTGCTTGTTGAAGATACACTCAAAAATGCTCGCACTGCGGAAATCAATTAGAACGAATATCAATCTAAATATGCCCTCGGGGCACGCTGCGCTAACGTAAATCTAAAATCCAAAATTGTTTTAAGCAGTAGCTTCTGCTTCCGATGAGGTGGTCAAAGATTCACCCTCGGTAACGGTACCGTAATCGTAAGGTCCGTGAGTCACAACTGGTAATTTTTCCCAGTTTTCAATTGCAGGTGGAGAAGAGGTTGTCCATTCTAATGACAAAGCATTCCAAGGATTATCACCAGCTTTTGCTCCAGAACTCCAACTCCAAATTACGTTTAGGGTGAAAGGAATAACTGAAACAGCTAATAAATAAGCACCATAGGTACAAAGCTGATTGATAGCTTCAAACTGTGGGTCGTACATTGCAACTCGTCGTGGCATTCCTTGTAAACCCAACTCGTGCATGGGAAGGAAAGTCAAGTTGGTGCCGATGAAGGTAAGGACAAAGTGAATTTTACCCAAAGTTTCATTCAACATCCGTCCGGTCATTTTGGGGAACCAATGGTATATTGCAGCGTAAATACCAAATACGGAACCACCGAATAAGACGTAGTGGAAGTGAGCGACCACATAATAGGTATCGTGGACGTGCCCGTCGAATGGAGCGGTACCCAAGGTAACACCACCAAGACCACCTAAAACGAACATCATCAACAGACCGATAGCAAATAGCATTGCGCTAGTGTAACGGATTTTTCCTTGCCACAGAGTTGCAACCCAACTGAATATTTTGATACCTGTGGGAACCGCAACCAAAAGAGTTGAAATGGTAAAGAACATCCGCATCCAGCCAGGGGTTCCGCTGGTGAACATATGATGAACCCAAACGAATAAACCCACAAAGCAAATTGCCAAACTAGAATAAACAATAATTTTGTATCCGAAGATTGGCTTACGTGCGTGAACGGGAATCACATCGGAAAGAATTCCGAAAATCGGCAGAATCATTAAGTAAACCGCTGGATGAGAGTAAAACCAGAATAAATGCTGGTAAATAACTACATTTCCACCCGCATCCGGTTTAAAAAACGAAGTTCCAAAGTTGATATCAAACAATAGAAGTACTAAACCAGCAGCTAACACCGGTGTAGAAACAAGTGCTAACAACGAAGTAGCTAAGATTGCCCAGCAAAATAAAGGTAATTCATCCCACTTCATCGAAGGAACTTTCATCTTCCAGATGGTAACAACGAAATTCAACGAACCCAAAATAGAAGAAGTACCGACCAAAACAATGGCGAGAATCCACATACTCTGAGCAGTATTCGCTGTCACCAAACTTAAAGGTGGATAGGCTGTCCAGCCAGATTGAGAACCACCGAAATAAAAGCTACCTATAACCAAAGCACCCGCAGGTGGATTTAACCAGAACGCGATAGCATTCAGCTTTGGAAAAGCCATATCCCTAGCACCAATCATCAACGGTACTAAATAGTTTCCAAAACCACCTATTGCACTGGGAACAATCCAGAGAAATATATGGTTTACTATGTGCCGTGATGAAATATTGCGCTATTGAATGGTTAAAATTAAGCACTCGTTTATTTGAAACATAATTATTGATTCAAGCACGAAATAAACGTAACCGAGAATTAAAATCTGATAGCTCGCGTAAATTTACTTCGCTTCAACAGCCTGAACGCGGCGATTAGGATAATGTGAAATATGATTCAGCTTGGGATGATGGGAGCGCATTTCTTAAAGAAAAAGCGGATAGATAAGCTCTATCCGTCCGTTATAAACAGAAATTTTGACATTAAACAGTAAATTTAATTAAGTCGCTACAACAGAACCATGCAAACAGCAATCAAAATCCTACTGAGACGAGCTAAACAGTATCAGGCTGAGCTAGAAGCTCGTGGAACCACCCTAGAAGCTGAAACTGAGCGATTACGTAAAGCTGGTTTACTGCTAATCAAGCAATCAAACCAATAGCACAGCGGTTAATTTACCCTTATCGCACCAAACGACCTCAACCAAGTCACGGTAAATAGCGTTACGTTCCGATGCCGATAGTCCCACCCAAAAATCAGGGTGGGATACCATTTCCAATAATTGTTTTTTCTCTTCAGACCGGACTGTCTTAATTTCTTCCGTCTCAATCAACAACTGTAATCGCGTTCGTTTACGCTCAATAACCTCAACTAAATCGGGGTCGTCAATTGCTTCTAACATTTTGATGGATTGGCGTAGTTCCAAGATTTCCGGGTTAATCTCTTTCATATCGGGGACGTAAACCCCTATTGCTTCAGCCCGTGCGGATATTTCTAGCTGTACGGCGCTTTCTGCCTTCTCAATGGTTAATCCATAGCCGCGAGTATATTCGGGTTTACAGCGTCCGTTCTTATTTCGAGCATTGCGACAAACCAATAACCTATTGCTATATTCCCCATCGTTTCGTTTATAACCACAACGCTGAGACATTGACCCACCGCAATGTTTACACTTTGCGATGCCACTAAGGGGATTAATTAAAACGGATGGGTCGTAGGTTCGCTTACCCGCTAAATTGTTGTCAAAAATTGATTTAATCTGCTGCCATTCATCATCAATAATAAGTGGTTCATGTTCGCCATCAACTATTAACAACGGTGCTGTACGACCAAAGGACAAGTATTGTATTTGTCCTCGTAACATAGCATTACTTAGCCATCTTTTTAACCCTGTCGTTGAGGATGGTGCTTTAAGGTGTACTTTTCCGAAATAACTGGCAGGATGCATATAAAACCTTGTCTTAAATGCTTCAAGCGTTGCCCCCAAGCTACGTAGTTCCAAAAATATATCAACTAATGCCCGCGCTACCTGAAAATAACTCAACTTGCTACGCGGGTATTTATCATTGTTTGGTCGTATTTTTCCATCTATCATTACGTATCCGAATATCGGCTTGTACGGTTCCTTCCGCTCTCGATGCCGTCGATGCCCATTAATTGCATGACTGCGAATCCTGTCGCGCACCTGTGCAGCCAACGCAGCTTTGACTCTCCCGGTAAACAAACCATCTGGGGAATTTAAATCTAGTTGACCATCTTCCAAAAATCTTACTTGTACCCCGAATTGGGTAAAAACTTCTCTTGCTTGTTCCCACTGCAACGGACTGCGAGTTAATCGGTCAAAGTTGGGAATCACAACCGTTGCGACTTGCCCAGACTTTACTAAACTCATTACAGAATTAAATCCCTCTCTAGCATCCGATATCCCAGACTCAACGTCAAAGTAAATCAAACTCTCAGGAATACCAAACCGAACCAAATTTTCTATATACCTTTCTAGCGCGTGACCTTCCTCAAACTGCTTATTGCTCGATACCCGACAATACCCGACAATTAATTTACCCATGTCTTGAATGACATACACAGTAACGCAATCGTACCACGGGACTATCAAAATTACATTAAAATCATGATTGTGCCATGATTAGTCAGAAAAGCATTATACAAATCGGGGTTGAGTAAATCTGCATCCGGTGTAGCCAATTCAGCACGCATGGCTACAGCCATCAATCCACCAATAAGATAGAAAAGAAAGGATGTTACCAGGTATTGGATACCAATTACCTTGTGGTCTACATTAAAAGTGAAATAGTGATACCATTTCCATGCTTCAGGATGAGCATGAGCAGATACTTCACCTGTAGCTTCCGTATTTTGTGGATGTTGTAATTGCGTCATTCTATTTTGGATTTTAGATTTTGGATTATCTTCTCTGAGATTGGTTAGAGAGGGGAGAAGGGGTAGAATAAAAAACAATTCTTGACCTTTGACCTCTAACCTTTGACATGCAGACCTATTTATTGATTTGAGCCAGGGTTTCTGAGCTAATATTCATATCCGCATCGTAAGCAGCTAGATACTGTGATGGTGTTAATTCTGCGGGATTGACTGCTACTGTTTCTAAAGAATCTTGTTGAGCAATCTGGTTCTCTTGTAACCAGCTTTCGTATTCTTCAGGAGTGTGGACAATAACTCGGGTTCTCATGGAACCATGATAACCACCACATAATTCGGTACAAACTACGGGATATGCTCCAGGTTTAGTCGCGACAAACCGCAATTCAGTATCCATTCCAGGAATTGCGTCTTGCTTCAAGCGGAATTGCGGTACCCAGAATGAGTGGATTACGTCTGTTGCTGCGATGTTCAGACTTACATCAGCACCAACTGGTACGTGCAATTCTCCGGATGTAATGTTCTCTTCTGGATACTGGAATATCCAAGCAAACTGCATTCCGGTAACATTTACATTTACGTCTGCTGTTTGATTTTGCTGGGTGGGTGAACCTTTGATACCAATCTTTTTATTGGCTAAAGGGGCTGTATCTTCTGATATAGTCGGAGCTTCGCTGATAGTTGCTGCAATAGCACTTCCACTATCAGAATGATTCTGAGCTTCAATTACAGGACTAGATGATGAAAATCCTCCCATTTGCTTGTACACATCTACGCTGTAGATACCTAAAGCAAAAACTATGACTGTGGGAATTGCAGTCCAAAATATTTCTAAGGGTAAGTTTCCTTCAATTGGTGTCCCGTCTGTATCATCATCTTTGGGTTTGCGAAATTTGATTGCAAATAACAAGATAGTTCCTTCTACTATCAAGAACAAAGCAATCGCAATCGCGAACATCAAATTAAAGAATCCATCCACCAAAGGTGCTTGCTCGGATGCTTGTACTGGAAATAGGTGATGGGTTTGACTGACCCATATACCTATAATTGTCGCCAAAGCTCCAGCAACTAAGGTTAGTAATGAAGCAGGAATTTGTTGCATAGCTGCACTCTTTGTATAAAATTTCGTGTAATGCTGGAAAGTTTTGGGAAGAGAAGTTGGGGGGAAGAGAATCTACACCCCAACGCCATTTGCTCTACTTGAGGAGACCCCAAGACCGCAATGGCTCAACTTTCCGTTTATGTGGGAAAATAGCCCTTCTTAGTTAATCTCTTTAGATGGCTTGGGAGTCGTGACTTCTAAGGAGAAAATCAGCTATCTTTTTACTTAGCTACACCAATTTAAAACAATATACGTAAGTTTTAAGTCTATTTTGCTACGCTTTCAATATGTTTTACAACTTCAAAACTTATGCATTTGTTAACCGAAATCAAATCTTAGGATTGATTTATTGGTGTGTGAATATTGAAAGGTGTACGGTTAACTGATTGTAATCAATAGAAAATACAGTATTTTTGCAAAAATATTCTCTGTTTGAACAAGTTGATAGATATAAAACAATACTTTTTTACTGCCAATAATACTTGTTACACAAAAATAATCAAACAATGTGTAATAACTCAAAGGCAGGTTCATTTGATACTTATTTACATCTATCTATTCCAAAGGGTTCCCAATGGAATCAGTTTTGTGATTAAACCTTTTCTAAGGTTAATTACACAATAGCTTAATTAAGTGGACTTGATTATGAATTAAAAGTTAAATTTGTCAATGATAATTTTTATTATTTTCAAATCATTAATCATCACTTTTTAATATTTATATTTTTCCGAGACTATACCATTTATTATTTTTTATTTGTGCTTTTGATTATATTTTCTGTTCGTTAATTTGTTTAACGCGAGCTTTTTTTACCGCAATTCTGTACGAACTTTAGCCTGCGGGATTTCACGAATATAAACCGAGTTTATAATACTGATACAAGATTTTATTTAATGATTAGGATTAAATACTTAACATTTTTGAAAAATGAAATGTAAGTTAATTATGAATTTTTCATGAAGTATATGTTAAGATAATAAATAGACGCAAAACAAATCAATTATTTATTGCGACGAAAATATTAATATTAAACTTGTTCTTACAGAACATTTTTGTTATTGAGTAAAGCTAAGACCTAAAGCTTTCTCGATAAACCTGTCTAAATATCATAAAAACCAGTTCATAGCTCATTACGAACATAAAAGTTTAATAACTTTATGAAAACTATAAATAATGAAGTGTGAAGTACAGGCTCGGGTTAATACTTGAAATTAACTTCCATAAAAAATTGGAAGTACATATATAGATGTGACTCATAAATTGCGGTAAGTAAATTTTTTCTTGTCGTAAAGTGTGGTGAGTAAATTTATGAGAAAAACACATCTAGGTTGGACTTGAGCCAAACAACGCAAGAAGTGAAGTGGCAAATAGCCTTATGCCTTATACAATTTCTAACAACAGTTGTGCTGGATGTGACAAATGTCGTTTCCAGTGTCCAACGGGTGCTATCAAAATCGATAATGGTGAATATTGGATTGACCCCCATTTATGTAACAATTGCGAGGGTTATTATTCCGAACCGCAATGTGCATCTGCCTGTCCAAATAAGTCCCCGATGCCATTACAAGTAAAAAAAGGGAGGTGCAAAATTGACGATAGAGAATTAACTAGTTCCGATTTATTTTTTAATGGTAAAAGTAATCCATTTGCATCGGGTATCCCAATATGGGAAGCTTGTAATGTGCTATCTCAAAGAACATCTTTACCTTGGGTAATTGATGAAAACAATCAAATTTTTTATAGCAAACAGATAAATCAAGGTAAAGGTAAAATCGCTTTTCATATTAATTCTGATTCAGAAGAATGTGGATTTGCAAAAGATTTGGAAGTAATAGAAGCTCTTGATATTCGTGCTGCTTGCGTCCATCTAATTTTTGCTGCTTATGCGACTTTTGCTGAAAAACCTTGGGAAGAAGAATTTGTTATAGATGATAAGCAAATAGAGAAATATTTGGGATTAGAGAAGCGCAAGGACTTGAATAAAACTACAAAGTTGGCTTTGATGAAAAGTTTAGTTTTACAAGCTTCTTCTTTAATGCTTTCTATTGATTTACCCGAGCAAGGACGTATCAAACCAATTTCCTTAGAAAAAACTAAACTTTGGGATTTACTAGGGATTCAGCATCATTTTCAACATGACGAACTAGGGTGTAAATATTTGATTGGTTTAACATTTAGAGTTCAAGCTGGAGATTGGGCTAAGCATTTCTTAAATAAAGAAGCTTGTAAAGAGCGAACAGCTTTTTATCAATATGGTAATTTACCCAAATCTTTGCTGACTACAGTCATGAGTATTTGGCAGCAGCATGAAGGTGCAGCAAGGCTTATGATGTGGTTAATGTTCAAAGCCAAAATGGGTAAACAACAACGCATCACTATACCTACGTTGATGCGTGTTGCTTATGGAGAGCGCAAAGTTGCTATTGCTTGTAGGAAAAGGGAAGAGCGAAAAAGACTGCTGCGAACTTATGAAAGCGATTTAGAAACTTTGTCACATCATGGAATGAAACCTATCTTTGACCCGGTTACCTATCCAGAACCAATTCAACCGTTGTGGTCGAAACTAGCAGATATTCCCGAAGACCCAGATGAAGCGATAGAATTTTGGATTAACGACGGTGACGAAGGAAGAAGGTTAACTGATGTCAGTCCCCGTGGAAAATGGAAGATGTTAATGAATGCAAGAATTTTAGCATTTGAAATGGCACCACAGTGGGATCAGCCGAACCTCAAAGCAAAGAAAAAGCAGCAGAGAACTAGCAGCACTAACAAGAGAAGAAATATTAAAACAGCAGGTGGTTTACTTGGTGAGCAAATACGTTTAGCAAGAAAAAACTTGAGTATTTCTCAAAGGGAATTAGCAAGACTGATGGGAAAAAGTCAAAGCTGGATTCGGGACATAGAAAACGGTCGTCTGAAGGTAAAAATCGAAGACCAGTTAGTTTTACGTAAAGTCCTGAAAATAGCTTAAATTATTTATATTTTAATTAATTTCGACTCGATTCTTTAAAAGAATCGGGTTTTTGTTTACATTGATAAAAACAAAATATAGTGCTAATCAAGGTCAAAGCTAAAAGGTCAAGGGTTAATAAATACTAATTTTAAAAAATCTTATGTCTCATGACCAATTACTAATTATTACTTAATATTTTTGGCGCTATAAGCGCAACTACAAACCAATTACCAATTACCTCAATTCTGCATTTCCATCACATAATCATCCATCACAAAACCATTCCCAATATCCGTTTCAACATCATCAACAATCTTAAATCCAATTTTTTTATAAAAAGCGATGCTGTCAGAATTATTTTTATTCACTGTTAATTGAATGATAGGATTATCAAAACTGCTATTAATAAAATTGATTGCTTGTTTACCAATACCTTTTCCTCGACAGGAATCAACAACGTATAATTTACTTAAAAATAATTTTTCCCCTTTATCCTTAACAGAACAGTATCCAGCTTGGGTTTGGTTATTCAAAATTAAATAATATTGATATCCTTCAGCTATTTGTTGTTTGATAGCATCTTCACTTTGAAACTTATCCAGCATGTAATCAACCTGCTCGTTTCCAATAATTGGTAAATAGTGTTGATTCCAAATTATGAAGGCTAATTTAGCAAGTTGTGAAATCGCTTCGGGATTATCGACAATTTTAAATTCAATCATAAAATCTTGACAAGTAGCGTTAAATAAATTGCATTCAAACAAAAAACTTACAGCAAGATTTTGATAGTACCGCAAGATTTAAATAGTTTTAAGTTTCAATTCTTTATAAATTTTAAGTAACGCTGGTAGCTTACTCAAGCCAGGAAGCCACCAACTTTGTTGAATCCAATAAATCAAAGTCTTCAAGAATTGCATTTTAAATTTTAGAGGTCAAAATGTTGTTAGAAAAAAAGCGTATAAAAAATGAATCGGTTGCTCTTGCTATTCGTAAGGAAAGCCAACAATTTCTGCAATTAGCTATTCCTTTAGTTAGCGCTCAAATTACCCAGTCTCTAACGGGTTTTTTCGACACAATTATGATGGGAAGATTGGGAGCAGAAACTCTTGCTGCTGGTGGTTTAGCTTCTCTAACTTTCTTTGCTTTATTAAATATTGCTACCGGTGTAGTTTCAGCAGTAAGTCCAGTCATAGCCCAAGCTTATGGTGCAGGACATAAAACAAAGATTGAAAAGTATGTTCGTCAAGGTTTTTGGTTAGTTTTATGGTTATCGATACCAAGTATGTTGGTAATTGCAAAATTGGATTCGATAATGCTTCAATTGGGACAAACAGAAACAACCGTTAATCTTGCTAATACCTATTTAGATATAATTTTGTGGGCTTTTATCCCAGCTTTAGGTTTTGCAATGCTGCGGAGTGTGCTATCTGGATTGTCTCATACTCGTCCGATAATGTTTATTGTGATTGTTGGGACTTTGTTTAATATTATCGGTAATTATATTCTGGGGTTTGGTAAGTTTGGCTTTCCCCGATTGGAATTAGCTGGTTTAGCTATATCAAGTTCTATAACTTTCTGGGGAATGTTTATTGCTCTGGTAATTTACATGCTTAAACATCCCCAATTAAAAATCTATCGTATTTTCGAGCAGCTACATAAATTCAAACCGAATATTATTTGGGAATTGAGCAAAATTGGCGTACCAATCGGTATATTCATTGCTTTTGAACTAGGATTATTCACCACAGTCACCTTTCTAATGGGTTCCCTGGGAACAGAGGTATTAGCAGCACATCAAATTGTTTTCCAAACCGTGATAGTCACTTTTATGATTCCTTTAGGAATGTCTTATGCAGCAACAGCAAGGGTTGGAAGGTGGTTTGGGAAAAAAAATCTTAGGGGAATCAAACTATCTACATATATCAGCATTGCTATCGGATTGGGGATTACAATTTTACTAACAATTTTCATGCTGTTATTCCCTGAGTTGGTAGTTGGACTTTATCTAGATATTAATGACCCTGCTAATACTGAAATCATCAATTTAGCATTACCAATGTTAACTATTGCCACCCTCTCACAAATCTTAGATGCTATTCAAAAAATTACTTACGGTGCATTACAAGGAATTCAAGATACTCAAGTACCTCTATTATTAAGCGTTCCAGTATTGTGGGGTATTGGATTAACTGGTGGTTATATTCTCGGATTTGTTTTTGATTGGGGTGGTACTGGTTTGTGGTTGGGACAGTCTATTGGAGTTGGTATTGTCGCGCTATTGTTTTTGGCTCGCTTTCGTCATCAAGTCACAGGTCGAAAATTCGATTGGAATTAAATCTAAATTAATGCTCTGTCCCATTAATTGTGATGGGTTTTCGTTCACACTTGCTTGGGGGTTGCTTTTCCCAACTTCTAGAAACCCTTCTCCTTAATAAGGTGAAGGGTGGTGAAGTTGGGGTTCGCTCTAATTTCAAAACTATTGCGATAACGCAATATTTTCAATTGATTTATTGTTTTAACTTTTAGAAAACTATTGCGATGTCGTAATAATTGTTTTTATAATTAATTTACGGTTTCGATTTTAATAAAAACCGTTGCGATAACAAAATAATTAAATTCAAGTAAGATACCTGCTGATTTAATCTGATTATTTTTTAATTACTCGTAAACTTATTACCTTACTTAACAAGTCAGACGTTTTATTTATTACGGAGACATTTTATTTAATCTGATATAATATTGCTTATAATGAGACAATTACTTACTTTTTATTTATTCGAGTATATATAATTGCTCAAAAAAAATTGAGATAGAAATAAGGCGATTTTTCTATATTAGTGACTGTTTTATGATATTATTTTTATTAAAGATTATTTTCATAATGGGAAGGCATGCCTAAAATAAAAATTTTATTAATATTCCCATTATGAAAAATTACTATCTATTTTTTCATTATCACATATTTTCATCATTAAAAAAATTCTACTTCAACTAGATAAAAATTAAAATCAAAACACTATTTCTATTTAGTAGTTGTATTGAAATAAAAAACTATTGCGATATGACAATAATTATTTTTTCAAATGATTAATCTTCAAGTAGGACAGGGACAATAGTCAATCTCTAACTTGCTCGATATTGCTTGGGTGTAAATCCGGTGAATCGTCGAAAATATTGACCAAAATGGCTGTGGCTGTTGAAACCACATAATAAAGCAATGTCAGTCACTGATAATTCTGGATTTTTTAATAAAGATTTTGCTCGCTCAACTCTTTGTTTAATCACATATTTGTTCGGTGAGATTCCCAAAGACTTTTTAAACAAGCGGCTAAAATGATATTGGCTGATTCCGGCTAAATTAGCTAAATCTGATAATTTAATTTCTGAAGCGATATTGTCGTTAATATAATCGGTAACTAAAAGTAGCTTGCTATCGCTTAAACCTGCTAAACTTAAATTCAAGCTTGTTTTTTGAACCGAATAATCTCGCAGTAAATTGACAGCTAAAGCATTACTCAAAGATTCGATATAAAGCTTGCTTCCCAAACCGCTTCCTTGATTGAGTTCCGAATACAGCATCATGATAATTTGCTCAACCTGCGGATTGCGATCGCGAAATTTGTGAATTAACTCCAGACTACTCCCGTCAAAACCAGTTTGTTGAGCAACTGTTTCTAAAAATTCTGGTTCAATTTGAATTTGTAAGAAATGGTCGTCACCTTCAGCACGATATTCACCTGGGGTACCTGCTGGTGTAATGCAAATATCACCCTTGCTGTAAATTCCTACATAGCGCTGTTTTCCTATCACTTGATGAATCCGATGGGGACGTGTTGTCAGACACAAAGTTAAATCGTGCTGCTCAAAAGCTGGATAAGAACCTTGAGCAGGTGGTAACTGATATTCTTTGACAGTAATAGATTTCCAGCCTAAATCTTTACTCGAAGCAATTAGTCCTTCATCGGATGAGTAAGCAATTGTTGATAGTTTGGTGCTGGGAACTTTATTCATAAGAAAATCTCGGTAGTTTGGAAACTCAGCCTTTTTAAAGCTGAGAGGAAAAACGCCGCGTGCGGTTTTAACCGCCGTGGACTTTGTATTTTTGAGAAGTTACTATTAACCCTGTGGAGCGTTTAATCAGGTTTACTTTTTTTGAAGTAAACTGACCTAACCTTTTCCAGTTAGCATCAGAGATTGATACTTGAGTTTTAGTATCTCCACTTACCCACCCTCGGTAAGTTTTATCAGCTTTAGTAGCCTCGACATAATCGCCTTTACGATATCCATGCTGTGTAACAGTACCACCATATTTGCGTCTTTTACCTCCTTTGCTAGGAACCATTAAATGTAATTGTCTGCGGCTAATTGGAGGTCTTGAAACTATTAGAAATATTGAATCAGTTAAGGTTAACTCTCCTTTCGAGCCCATTGAATTTTTATCGATTGCTGTATATTTCAACCAGTGAGTAGCAGCAAGCGCTATACCGTCTACAGCATGAGTTTGAGGTATTTGTAGCGACTTATTACCTTTTTCTTTTTCAAGCCTCAAATGCTTACGAGTAACAGATGTTTCGTAACCTTCACGAGTCGTAAAATTAAAAAGTTTAGTAGCTGAAGAAAGCTTTTTACAAATTAATTTTTGACCAACCATGACCGGACTAAAACCTTTGTTGCCTTTAGCTTTTACTACTTCGTAAACTACGTGAGAGACAGGATACAAATCGACGATTAAACGTAATAATCTAAGTTCCAAGTTTTTCGACGCTTTAACGCTTGGAGGCATTCCCTCTTGTCTGCGGTTGTTAAATCTATTTTGTCTGTGAGAACGTTTATCAAAAGGTAATTTACGATTAATTCTTCTACCCCTTCGTCCTCTACGCATCATGGAACGCTGCACCATACGCTTGGTTACGTTTTTAAATGGTAATTCTACGTGAGCAGTTAAAAGAGTCTCTTTTTGGGATAAAACTGCTATCCCAGTAAACATTTTCCCTGGGTCGATACCTACTACTACATCTTGAAGTTTATTGTCTGAGGCAGGCTTTAAAAGCTGCACGTAAAATACGTTTAATTTTGACCACTTACCGATTGCTTTTCCTTCTTTTATCCACCGTCTAGCTCTACTTGATTTTGTAGGCATTAATGGCTTACCGTCGTAGCTAATTACTGGTACACGCATTTAGGTATAACCCCGGAGTGAATGGTTCAAGTCTCCTCGTCCACCGCTGCTAAGATGTCCTTTCTGCAAGCAACTGACCAAACAGTTTTAAAGATAGTCCAGACTGGAGAAGCATCTGGAAGTTTTTACCGAGCAGCGGCTCAATGGACTAGTCAGTACTTACGTCACCAGATTTGGTTCTGGCAAGCTCAGTGTCTTTAGACCTGAGTTACTGACGGCTGTGTTTACGGGAATTCCATCTAAATCAAAAACTCGCAGCAAGATTTTGATAGTACGGCAAAATTCAAATAGCTTTAAGTCTCAAATCTTTATAAATTGTAATTAATGTTAGTGATTCAGAGCAAGTAAATAATTCATCAACTTCTCTAATCATCAAGATAAACAAGTTAAAGAGTATTTTATAGAGAGAAAGTAGAATTATGACGTTGGTATCTCAAACACAGATAAAAAAAATCGCCCAAATTTTAGCGGAGTCTTTTATGGATGACCCCAGTTTTAAATTTACTTATGGCGAAAATGTAAATAAAATTCGGGCTTTAGTTGCTTTCTTTGAGCTATTTGTAAATGATGCAATAGAGCGAGGTGAAATAGTTATTGCACCAGAAGACCAAGGAGTTTGTATTTGGTATCCGGAGTCTGTAGAAATTTTCAACAAGCAATTTGAACAGATATTAATTGATGTTGCTTCGACTGTCTATCATTTTGCAGGTGAGGAATCGGGTAAACGCTTCGAGCATCTAATCAACACAATGGGTGAGAAAGAACCGGAAAGAACCCATTGTGAAGTATTTTTTATTGGTTTGAAACCAGAAGCACGGGGAAAAGGAATAGGTAAGAATTTGATAAAACCCGTTCTTGATTACGCTGACAAAAACCAAGTTGGTTGCTATCTAGTTTCTTCAAGTTATCGTAATATCTCATTCTATAAACGACACGGTTTCCAAAAATATTGTCCAATTAAAATTAGCGATTCCTATTCGATGACGGGGATGTGGAGAGATTTTGTTAATAACTAAATTAGGACTTACGCTATTTTTACAAGACTTGGGTGGTGCGTGGCACTATAAATCTTATTACTACGTTGATAATTAGTCAAAGTGTCACAGCACCCTACAAAATAAATATGGCAGCAGTAGATTAATAAAGTGGATAAAGAACACAATGTTAGTAACTAATTTATTTGTGCCGGAAACTCGAAAAAAGACCAATAAAGCAGAGAATAAAGTTGATAACGCTGCACTCGTAAGCTGGTTGTTTTTAATTGGCTCGTTGCTATTTGTATTAGATTCTGGCTTAGAAATTATTGAAGGTATTTCATTGCATTCAGTCATTCATCTATCAGCTAGTTTGCTATTTACTATTGGTTCGATACTCTTTTTACCTAGAAATCAACAGCAGTAATTATTATCGGGAGGAAAACAATGAAATTTAAAAATTACTTGAATAAATTCGCTTTTGTCGGTATTACTCTTGCGATGATACTAATTTATCAATTTGGATTAATAAATTCTGAAAATATCACAGCCCAAGCAATTCAAATCAGCAATCAAGACACTGAATTTAAAGAACTAATTAGTAACAGTCTTGAAGCATGGAATACCAACAAACCAGACAATCTTGCAAAGTTTTATGCTCAAGACCCAGAATTAAAATTTTACGATGCTTTACCAATGCAATATCAAGGATGGAAGGATTATCAAACCGGTATTCAACAACATCTTTTTGATAATATGCCTAAATTTACCTTAACAGCAAACGACGATATTCAAAGTCATCGCCAAGATAATCTTGCTTGGACAACCTTTACCTGGCATCTTTCAGCAGAATTAAACAACGGTACTCCAATAGAAACCGACGGAAGACAAACCGATATTTGGGAAAAACGTGATGGTAAATGGTTAATCGTTCACGAACACATTTCATCACCAGTGTCTTTGTAATTTCATATAGCATCCTTAAATCATTTATGAGATTTTAGAAACCCGGTTTTTCCAAAAAACCGGGTTTATGGCACCTAATTTTCTCACGACTCATCTAGGATTGCTGTAGTAATCAGTTATCAAATTTATTATGGAATTTTAGCTTTTCATAATACATTTTGATAGCTGATTATAATTTTTCGTGTCTTAAGATTATCTCTACCCCCAGCAAATCAAAATATTGTTAAAAAACTAATTAACCTGAGTTCGAGATGTTTTTAATCATTACTCACTACTTGTTACTAATTACTCATTACTCACTACTCGTTACTTATTACTTACATTCTTACATTCGGACGCATTAACCAAATATTTTCTTGATTTTTCTGAACTAAATCATCAACGCTTTCATCCAAAATCATTGCTTTTTCATATTTAGCTTGCGCGAAAGATACCGTACCCAAAGTCTGAAAATCAGTTTTCACAGCAACCCGAGTATGTCCTCCATCTACAGTGTGTCCTCCTTGGTGGTCTACCATCAAAAAGTCACCTGGTTGAATAAGAGCGAATAATTGATGAATTCTGCTTCTTGCTTCTGTTACTGGTAAAGAATTCGCAGGAACTTCAGCAATTAACTCGAAACGTACAGCATTTCCATGTCCCAGAGCATATGTGTCAGTCCACTTATACCATTGATTAGCGTTAGGATATTCACCTTTTCCATCGTCGGTATTGTCAATGTAATAAGGAGGTTCATAACCAGCTTTACGCAATACATTACCTCCGAATAGATTGCACTTCCAGCGATTTACAAGATAGTTAAAGTGGATATCTACAGGAACATTGTGTTTGGGGTCGTTATTTATCCAAGGTTGAGGAACACCGTAATATTGTGCAATATCTCCAGTACAAAGTTCTATCGCTGCATTGACTATATCCTTGGGAGTTGCAAATAAACTTCCCGGTACATCGGTATTTCGGAGAGCTTCATCTAATAATTTAGCTGTATGAGCGTCAACTTTCCCCGTTATAGAAATTGAATTATGTTGCTGAAATGCTTTTACAGCTTTGGTTGTTTCTCCACCATAGATTCCATCCGCTCCATATTCGGGAAGCATGTAATCTAATACTTGGTTACGACTTGCTAAAGCAATTAAACAGCGTTGAATATTGCGAACCGATGGGTGTCTGTTTCCGGAATCGGGTATAGTTATTTGTCCGTTGAGTAGTTCTCTATCTTCAGCAAGATTAATTATGGCTTTTGCGACTTTAACCCGACTCCCAAATCTACGTAATAACTTGTTCAACCAGCTTCCCACACCAGCTTCTAAAGCGTCAGCATAGTTTGTAGCGATGATTTCAGCTTCTTTTAAACTAGTTTGTCTGCGTTGAATTTTCTTCTCTAAGTTAACTAGTTCAGCCGCTGTAAATCGAGCGTTTTTGACAAAATGTTTTACATTACTTGATAAAGCAGGCATAATTTTTCTCCGAAATAATAATTATGTGTAGATTATTTTTAGATTAGTTGTAGAATTAATTTCTGTTTTTCACTACAGATAATCTTTGAGATATTTCGGAAGTATTTTCATTAATTAGATTTATTTAAATTTTTCTGATTTTAGTTTAAAAGGTATGGATATAGATATTTATGACAAATTTAATTTGCAAATCCCATAGCATTCCTAAATCATTTGTGAGATTTTATAAACCCGGTTTTTTGGAAAAACCGGGTTTCTGGCATCTAATTTTCTTACGACTCATTTAGAATTACTATATCTAAATCAATTAATTTATAAAACCTTCTTTCCTACTTATCAGTTATCTTTACTTCCTTCCTCTGCCTTCTCTGCGGTTTTTCAACAAATAATCTTCTGCCGAAATAAAAGTAGTTTCGTAAGTTTGGTTAATAACTGCTAAGGCAATATTAATTTAAGAGTTTCTTTATTTAAGACTAGTAATAGTTTGATTTATTGTGACGGTTCTGTATTTGGAATATAGGCTTGTTTAAACAGTGAATATTTAGCGCTAAAATTTCTTTTTTTTGAATTTAATACTAGTAATATAGCCTTTATCAAGCAACTGAGATACAGAGATTACCTCATCCTGGCAAAGCTGTACTTTATCTCCCCTCTCCGCTGACTTGGAGAGGGGCTGGGGGTGAGGTCTATCAAGGTGTATTTCACCCAACCGAAAAACGCTATAGTTTTATTTATGGTGACGGTTTGGTATTTGGAATATAGGCTTGTTTAAACAGTGAATATTTAGCGCTAAAATTTCTTTTTTAAAATTTAAGACTAGTAATAGTTTGATTTATTGTGACGGTTTGGTATTTGGGTATGGGTTTGTTTAAGCGATGAACATTTGGCGCTAAAGCGCAACTACGAACTTAGAGTAGTTGTTTTCTGTATTCACTACTTTAACTGCTGTAGTGATATTAGAATTCTACAGTTAAAAATATTAATTCATATGAAACTTAAAAATATTAGTAACCTATTGACTAAAGAACAGGTCAAAGCAGACAAACAACTAGTTACTGAAATTCAGCTTAATCTTAAAAGCTTAGGTTTATATCCTGGTGGTAAATTAATAGATGGTGATTATGGCCCAATGACAGAAGGTGCAGTTAAACAGTTTTGCCAAGCTATGGATTTACCATTGCTGCGTTTTGATAAAAACTTTGCCTGGAAATTACTGATTACAAAGCAATTACCTTTTATCTTACAAACAGCTAATAATCAAGAATCTATTTTTCAGAAACTACTTGCGACAGGCAGAAAAACCCGGCTTTCCGGTGATGATGTTGCAGCATTTTTACATCGGGATATCAAAAATTCAACATATATTAATCAAATCAAGGAATACTCCAACCGTTTAGCTGCGAAATACGAAACTCAATCGATTAATTCAACTTACAATAACTATCACCAACGAGGAATAATTCCAAATATTGAAAACCAAAGTTTAAATTTTCTCAATTCAGAAATTACAGAAGCTTGTGTATGTATCGGTCAATTTGACAGCGAACAAATTAAAACTCGGTGGTTGGGAAAAAATGCTTTAACTAAAAATCAATTTTGGAGTGCTACTAAAATTATTCCGACTTTGAATGTGGTCTGTGCAGCAAATTCAAAATATGGGAGACTCGATATTGAAAACTGTTATTTGAATAATAAATATAATTTTCAAGATATTGTATTAGATATCGTTAGCTATCAAAATAAAATAGCAAGTTCTAACTCAGCGGCTGCGATGCTAAAAAGATTTCAAACACCCTTGGATTTAGAAAACTGGCTCAAAAGTATCACTGGAAATCAACAGCTAGAATTTCGTAGCGGTTACGGTGAAACACCTTTCATTTCTCAACCATCTTTATTTGATAAATTAACAGGAAAGCAAATATTAAATGCTGCTCCCACAGGCTTAGAAATAGACAAAAATTATCTTTCCGCTTATGATTTAACCCGTTTAATGTCCATGTTAGGGTGGCATTTACATATTAATCAATCAGCACGTTTACCAGGGGCACAATGGCATAGTCTGAAAGATATAATCTACGCAATGGGTCACGATAAAGCACGCTATGCAGAAGTAGCTTTAGAAACTTTAGGATTAGAAAAAACTATTCTAAATCCAGTAATTTTCTCCAAACTGGGTTATGGATACAGCAACAGTAGAAATAAGTTTGAGATTACCTACACCGCTTTCCTACAATTTATTGACGAGCGTTTCAAAACAGGTACTCAATTAGGTAAATTAAGAACATTAGCCATGACATTACGAGGAGTGACAAATCCCGGAAATAATAAATGGGCCGAACTTGATGCACGTATGGCTGCGGGAGTAACAGAAATTATTCGTAAAATTGTCACCGAGGAAATTTAAATTAATTTAGTTTTTAATTGCTACTTCTTACTTCCTACTTCCTACTTCTTACTTCTTACTTCTTACTTCCTACTCCCCACTCCTACCGTTTAAATCATGACCACCCACATCTTTGGTATTCGCCATCACGGCCCCGGTTCAGCAAGCAGCTTACGTAAAGCATTAGAGAAACTGCAACCCGACACCATCCTCATCGAAGGACCACCCGATGCCGAATCCTTGCTACCGCTAGTCGCTTCATCCCAAATGCAGCCCCCCGTAGCTCTACTAATTTATCTCCCAGACAACCCCAAAGAAAGCGTTTATTATCCCTTCGCGGTCTTCTCCCCAGAGTGGCAAGCAATACAATTCGGACTAAGTAATAACATCCCCGTGCGGTTCATGGATTTACCCCTGACACATCGCATGGCTATGGTTGAAAAAGGACAAGGAGATGGTGAGAGTAGTCGCGTGCGGAGGTTCCCTCCGTTGAGCGAACTACCGAACCCGAAGGGGGAGAATGGGGGACAAGGAGACGAGGAGACAAGGAGACAAGGAGACGAGGAGACAAGGGGACAAGGGGAAAAAAATACTTCTCCCCCTCTCCCCCTCTCCCCCTCCCCCACTCTCCCCCAAGACCCACTGGGATTACTCGCGGAAGTAGCAGGATACAGCGACGGGGAACGCTGGTGGGAACATATGGTAGAAACGCGGGGTGATAGTGGTGATTTATTTACGGCTATTCTTGAAGCAATGACCGCAGTACGTGAAGAAATGCCAGCTTCAGAAAATCCCATCGAAGCCAAGCGCGAAGCCTATATGCGGAAAACCATCCGTGCTGCTCAAAAATCAGGATTTGAACGCATCGCTGTTGTCTGTGGAGCTTGGCACGCTCCCGCACTTTCTCAGATGCCAGCAGTAAAAGAAGATACTGCTTTACTCAAAGGTTTACCAAAGAAAAAAGTTCAAGCTACTTGGATTCCCTGGACTTACGGACGTTTATCATATAGCAGCGGTTATGGTGCTGGTATTGAATCCCCAGGTTGGTATGATCATCTTTGGAATTCTAAAATTGGAAATTGCGGATTGGGAATTGGGCATGGGGCATTGGAAAGGGAGAATGATAGTGTAGATAATTTCTCCCCATCTCCCAATCCCCCTATCTCCCCATCTTCCCCCTCCTCCCCCTCTCCCCCCTCAATATCAATCACCTGGATGACAAAAGTAGCACGTCTACTCCGGGAACAGGATTTAGATGCTTCTTCTGCTCATGTAATTGAAGCTGTACGATTAGCTGAATCTTTAGCTGCTTTACGAAATCGTTCTTTACCCGGTTTACCGGAGTTGAATGAAGCAACAAAAACGGTGATGTGTTTCGGTAGCGATTTACCGATGCAGTTAATTTTTGACAAGTTGATTGTTGGAGAAAGTTTGGGTAAAGTCCCGGATGAAACTCCTATGGTACCGTTGCAGCAGGATTTACAGCGACAGCAAAAGCGGTTGCGTATGCCTGGGTCTGCTACGGAAAAGATGTATGATTTGGATTTACGTAAGGAAAATGATTTAGCTCGTTCTCATTTACTACACCGTCTCAATCTTCTAGATATTCCTTGGGGACAATTCCAACAAACTCGCGGTAAGAAAGGTACTTTTCATGAATTTTGGCTGCTACAGTGGCATCCCGAATTTGCTGTAAATTTAATTGAAGCGGGAGTTTGGGGTAATACGATTAGCGATGCTGCAAATTCCAAAGCTTGTAGTGTTGCGGATACGACTGATGAGTTACCAATGCTGACGGGTTTATTGGATAAAGTGATTTTATCTGATTTACCAGATGCGGTAATTTATTTAATGTCGCGGTTGCAAAATGCTGCTGCTTTAACCACCGATGTGACTCATTTAATGAATGCATTACCACCACTCGCAAATGTAATGCGTTACGGTAATGTCCGTCAAACCGATACAGCGATGATATCTCACGTGGTTGATGGTTTGGTAGCGCGAATTTATATTAGTTTACCGGGTGCTTGCGTTTCTTTGGATGATGATGCAGCAGCAGCAATGTATGAGAATGTAGTGAAGGTGAATAATGCTATTGGTTTGTTACAAAACGAAGAACATATCACTTCTTGGAGACAAGTTTTAGTCCAAATTGCAGACAATATTAACGTACATGGTTTAATTTCCGGACGTTGCTGTCGTTTATTATTAGATGCTGAAATATTAGAAGCAGCAGAAGCAGCACGGAGGATGGGATTGGCTTTATCTAGCGCTACAGAACCATCTCAAGCTGCTGCTTGGGTAGAAGGATTTTTGAAAGGTAGCGGTTTATTGCTGTTACATGATGATAAACTTTGGCAGGTTTTAGATAACTGGGTAAGTACTTTAAGTGAAGACTTTTTTGTTGCTTCCCTACCTTTATTAAGACGTACTTTTGCAACTTTTTCAGAACCCGAAAGAAGACAAATGGGTGAAAGAGTTAAGAATGGAATTGATGGGAATAATTCTGGTTTTGATGATGAGAAAGATGATATTAATCATGAAAATGCTGTTTTAGTATTGCCGATTTTGAAGCAGTTTTTGGGGGTTGGGTAAATAATATTTAATTTTTTCAAGTATTGCTATGTAAGATTTTTGAACAATAAATAATACTACTAATTACTACTTACAAGCCTAATCTTGATTAATTAAGAGCAAAAAAGCTTTAACTGTCTCATCCACAAGAGTATCAATTTCTTTATCGCTTGGTGTTTCTCTCATGGTATTTTCAAGAAGTTACATCAAATAAAACTCCCTATTTTGCGGGAATTAAGTAAAACAGGATTACCTATCGGTATCTTAATTCCTTTGGAATTGGGATTATTTACCGTTGTTACTTATCTCATGGGTTTATTGGGAACAGAAGTATTGGCTGCTCACCTGGCTTATGATTGGGACAATCTATCGGAGTTACTATCACTGCAATTCTGTTTTTAGTTCGTTTTCGCTATCAAATGATTCGCCAAGCAAAGTTGATTAAGGGATAAATTTTATCTATTATAAATCACTTAAATCGCCAGTTTTAGTTTTATTTGAATCAAAAACGGCGTTGCTCAAGCGCGGAGGTATTAGTCATATCCGGGTATAAATTAATATTTTCAGACATGGAAATGCTACGTCTCTAAAATTCATTGTAGCTTTATGTAGTATACTAGTAGTACGTAATATTGAATTTATTCAAAATTTATTATGACTATCTACTTCTACACGACCAACGACGAATACGGTTGCTTCTCCAATTTCTCACCCCACGGTGTGGAATTGGATGGTTTTTGGTGGAAAACAACCGAACATTATTTTCAAGCTCAAAAGTTTGTCGGAACTCATCATTTAGAAGAAATACAACAAGCAAAAACTCCCAAAGAAGCTGCGTCAATGGGAAGGGATAGAAAACGTCCTTTACGAAAAGATTGGGAACAAGTCAAAGATGATGTAATGCGAAAAGCTGTTTTGAAAAAGTTTGAAACTCACCCTCAAATTCGCGAAGTTTTACTTTCTACTGGTGATGAAGAAATAATTGAAAATGCACCAGGTGATTATTATTGGGGTTGTGGAAAAGATGGTAGCGGAAAAAATATGTTGGGACAGATACTAATGGAAATAAGAGAAAAATTACAATGAATAGATAAGTTATTAAACTTGCTTTTTAATCGGAACTAGTCTTTCATTATCGTAATTTAAATCCTGAGTTCCTAAAAGCTTATCCCAAAATGTAAAATACAGTCCGTAATGCAGTGTGTATTTACGATGATGTATTAGATGATGTTTTGAACCAATAAAGCATTTTCCCAACCAATTAGAATAAAAAGATTGTGGAAATAAATCAAATCCAAGATGATTAAATACTGCCCATACTGTCATTACTATCAATGCTGTTAACAAAGGTATGTAATGAATCGGTAATATAAAAATTATACAGATAAAGAAAAACGCTTGTATGAATGCTTCTAAAGGGTCGAATGCAAAAGATGTCCAAGGTGTTGGTTCTCCAGAGCGATGATGACCGTAATGCAGTTTTTTAAATAGTAATGGATGATGAAATAATCGATGCATAAAGTAAAAATATGCATCTTGAAAGATAAGTAATGCAATAAAACTCACACCTAAATACCACAGTCCATATTTATCTATAGATGTGTATAAACGTGTAAATCCTAAATCGTATCCTGTTACAACTAAAGCCGCACAAAAAGCAAAAATTATCGCACACAATAACGATAATTCCATATCTTTTTTAATTTTTTTCCATATTAAAGGCTGACGGCGAGGTTTAAATAAAATAAAATAGAAAAGTAAATGCGTCCCCCCGCAGATTAAAAAGTATCGACTAATAATGATACCGAAAAGGGCAAGCCAGTCTAAGATAAGCTTGTGCAAAATTAAAAACAAATTCTGTTGCAAGTTAAATTCCTAATTAAATAAGATTTTTTTACTATTGTCTATTAAAATTTAATCGAGCTAACAATTAACTTTTATCTTACAACAGAATATTGATATCATTACTTCCCTAATTACAAAATATTTTATTAAACCCGTGCAGTATGCTGTTTTGGATAACCTTTAACATCAACTAGTGCAGATGCTGAAGAATCTTTAATTTTCTTAATAACGCTAAAACTACCATCTGTTTCTAAAATTACTGCTTCTGCTTCCTCTAATGACCCCAATCCATTTGTACGCAATGCAGCTAATACTTCACCTTTTGCTACCCTTTGATGTCGTAAAGCATTCTGTTGTAATTCACCTTGAAAAAGTAGCAAAGTTGGTTCGGCTTTAATCCATCCTTGGAATATATTGGAACGTACTGAAATCCAAGTAATAATAAATTGAAATAATACTAACATTCCGATTGCCAATACTCCCTGTACCAAGGAAGTATCTTTTGATAGCATTAAGCTTGCTAATATAGAACCGAATGCGATTGTAACAACAAAATCAAAAGCATTCCATTTTGATAGAGTTCGTTTTCCGGAAACACGAAGTAAAATTATTGTGGCTATATAGCCAAGGGTTCCAATTATTAACGTATGTTGCAGAGCATCCCAACTGTTAAACAAGATTTTTCTCCAATTGATTTGAATTTAATGCCAATTACTTATATAAAAAAAGCTAGGCAGAATTATTCGATTAATAACTTCTGCCCGTTCAAAGCTATTTAAGGTAATAGATAATATTCAAGTGAATAAGATTTTTACAACCCGATAATTAGTTAGCAGGTGGTACGACCTTAACATTTTCCATTTTCACAGACTTTACACCTAAAATCTCTTTAGCTAGAGGTTTAATAGTTCCATATTCCTTTTGGTCTGGAACTGTACCACCGATTGAGACTACACCGTCTTCAGCTTCAACAACCAATTTTGCACGAGGAATATTAGCTTCTAATTTAGAACGAACTTCGCTTGCTAAATCGGAATCTGTTCTATCAGTTTGGTCCCCAACTATATCGTTACGCTGTTCTCTAGCTCTGATATCAGAATTTAATTGGTCTTGACGAATTTCGCTTTGAGCGTCTTCTTTTGTTTCTTCAACTTTGCTTGCTTCTTCTACACTACCGGTTACAGAATCGGGAGCGTCAGAACTGGTTTTAGCGGTATCGCAAGCAGCAGAACCAAAAAGTAAAATTCCACCTAATACTAATGTTGCTAATTTTTTCATTTTATTCTCACTCACAGTTATTATTAATTTCAATTTATTGCAATAGATTCGGAAGATAGCAAACAGAGCGTTTGCGGTCTTAAATTAATACTCTGTTCGCTGTTTTGATTTCTTCCACTTAATTTTTATCGGTCTCTATTAATTACGGGGTTACCATCAACATCAATGTCTAATTCTTCGCGACGAAGTGTTTCTTGAGCTTCTACAGTCTCACGCTCAACTTCTTTACGAACTTTGACTTCTTCACGAACAAAAGCTTCTTTATTGATATCAGCAGATTCTTCGTAGATATCCATACGAGCTACTTCTTGACCCGAAAAATCAGCAGTTCCGGGAGCTACTGCTCTTCCATCTGTAGGAGTGGTACGTTCGATTACTACTCTTTCTTTCTCGATAGGAACAGCTACTTTAGCGGTTTCTGTTTCAACTGTCTTACCTACAGAAACTTCACCAGCTTTATGACGTTCTTTGTCTGCTACCAAACGTTCTTCGTAAAGCTTGACGTTATCATTATCTTTCACTTCTGCACGAGGAGCGGGAGCAGGTTGAGCTACTGCATTAGGTGCATTGTAGATACCGAATTCTTCAACACCACAACGTTCCATGATTGCTTCAGCACGCTTAACTTCAGCTTCGGTACCGGTTACCATTACCAAGAAGCTACCACCAGCAACTCTATCGTTATAAACCTTTGCTTTCTCTTCGGGAATACCCAATCCAATCAAAGCACCAACCAATCCACCAGTTGCTGCACCGATTGCACCACCCGCTAAAGTTGTTGCGATCGCAGTTGCTTCTGCACCAGCTAACAAGATAGGACCTACACCAGGAATAGCTAATGTTCCCAGACCAACGAGCAAACCAGTTATTCCACCCAAAGCACCACCAGTTACAGCTCCAGCAGCAGCACCTTCATCAGCTTTGTTGCCAATGTCTTCTGTGGTTTCAACACCATCTAATTTGTCAGCATCGCGTGCAATTACAGAAATTCTATCTTGGTCAAAACCAGCATCTCTCAATCCACGAACTGCTGCTTCTGCTTCACCACGACTGTAAAATAAACCAGCCGCTCTTTTGTAATCGATGTTATTTGTATATGTCATTATTGACCTCTTAATTAACAATAAGTACGCTTCGCTATATATGTATATCTGAATAAAGATTTACACTAGCTGTACGCGAGCAAGATTTAATTTGCGTTTTGTTTGCGTACATTTATATATTCTCAAGTTTCTATAAATATTGCTTCTATCGAAAGAACAATGAATGGGTAAATCGAAAGATAGAATAATTTTGAATGTTTGAATAAATCAACTTACTACGATAAATACATTGATTTTTTCTCTCTTTATGAAGAGAGTATAAATAGATTATTTATAAAAATCATAAGCATGTTAATAGCTTTAAGCTATTCTTGCACGGGCTTTAGAGCATTAATTATAACAATTTGCTCCCATTTGTATTCCAATAAAAAAGTTTTTAAACAGATTTTTTTTATTATAAATAGACGCTTGTCAAACAAGTTGTTTGATGCAATATCATTTCTATATGATGATTTTCAATAATGAATCTAACTTAAGGTAGATTGGGAATTAATTTGAATCTAACTTGCGATAGTATTTTTTGTAGAGATTTTTTGAATAAAGCATACTGCTTGTCAGCACCCCCGACTATAAGTCGGAGGCTTCCTGCCTCGTCCGGTAGGTAGTCTAGTTGACCAGCCTCAGTGATATCTAAAATGTGATGTAGGAAAACTGATAATGCCATTGATTCCCAAAACCGGACTGGCTCAACTTTCCGCAAAATAAATACATCCGTTGTTAAAATCCAAAATCTATATGACCCAAAACTTAGATAACGAACGTTTGCGACGCTGGAGACTCATTCTCGGTAGTAAAAAAGCTGATGGTACTGGCTGTAAATTAACTGGTGCTGATGCCAAAATTGATAAATCCTTAGACGCTTTATACGACTCCGAACGCTCAGGTGGTTTAGGTAGTTCATCACCGAAAGTTTCTCGCTGGTTGGGTGATATCCGGACTTACTTCCCTTCATCCGTAGTCAAAGTAATGCAGCAAGATGCGCTCGAACGACTCAATTTGCGTCAAATGCTGCTTCAACCAGAAATGTTGTCAGCAGTAGAACCAGACGTACATTTAGTTGCAAATTTGCTTTCTCTGAGCAATATCATGCCAGAAAAAACCAAAGATACAGCCCGTCAAGTAGTACGAAGCGTTGTTGAAGAATTGCAGCGAAAACTAACCAATCCTACTCAGCAAGCGATAATGGGAAGTCTCAATCGCGCTATTCGTAACCGTCGTCCCCGTCATCACGAAATTGATTGGAATCGTACTATTCGCGCTAATCTCAAACATTATCAACCCGAATACCGAACTATTATCCCCGAAGTTCGGATTGGTTACGGACGCAAGCGCAGCAATTTACGTAATATCATACTTTGCATTGACCAAAGCGGTTCAATGGCAACTTCAGTTGTTTATGCTGGAATTTTTGGAGCGGTTCTAGCCTCGTTACCTGCAATTCAAACCCGGATAGTTGTTTTCGATACAGCAGTTGCGGATTTAACCGATGAAGCGCAAGACCCAGTGGATTTACTGTTTGGTACTCAGTTGGGTGGTGGAACGGATATCAATCAAGCACTAGCCTACTGCCAAAATTTTATTCAGCAACCATCAGATGCGATTTTAGTATTAATTAGCGATTTGTATGAAGGTGGAAACCGCGAACAAATGCTCAAACGGATGGCTGCAATTATAGGTTCTGGAGTGCAGCTAGTGACATTGCTTGCTTTAAATGACGAAGGCGCACCAATGTACGACCATAGAATAGCAGAGGAATTAGGTAAAATGGGTAGTCCCGTTTTTGCATGTAGTCCCGATAAATTTCCTGATTTAATGGCAGCTGCTATTCAGAAACAGGATATTGCTCAATGGGCTGCTGCAAATGACATCGTGACGACAGGGAATAGGGAATAATCAGTTACTCTTGCTAGTACCGCTTCGCGGAAGTAAGAAGTAAAAAGTTTGATATCTGGGGCTTTTCAGCCATTTTTAATGGTTGCTTTGTTTAAGAGGATGTTTTAAAAGTATCCGGCGGTTAAAACCGCTACTACACCGGCGAAGTCCACCTCCGTGGACTAACTGGCTCTTAACCCACGTAGGTGGGTTTAGTTTGTGTAGCCGCGACTTACAGTCGCCAGGTAAAGTATATAATTAGACTTTTCAAACATCCTCTAAGCCGTGGTGTACTAGTCAGCGAGTAGGGAAATTTATTCTTCTCATTACATTGGTTAATTTCAAATTGAGAATAAATCATCACCTACTATTCTATTTTCATCCGGGACAATACAAAAAGGATTGGATGACCAATCTTTACGTTCAATTTGAGTTGAAGTATTCCCATAACCCTTACTATATTTTTTAGTAAAATAGCTATAGTGTTCGTCGGTTGGCCAGACACTAATATATTTTTTCACAAGTTTTGTCTGATTATTAGCTGTAATAATTTCCTGTTCTGTCTCAATTTCATAAAATGCAAATCCGCCATCTTTTATTTTTTTTATATTGGGTTTTATAACTTTAAAATTTTTAACTTTATTTTGTGAATCATTACTATATATCTGAGAATTGCAAACTAATGCTTTTACTTGAGATTTATCTCCGGAAATAACTGCTTGTAAGTATAGATCCACTATTTTACCTGGACTTATACTGTCCAAAACTTCAGTCACTTCTTCTAAATTGTTAATAACATATATAAATTTTTTAATTTCTAAATAGGTGCCAATCGTTATAATGATAAACAATATAAACATAATTTGCTTTATGAATTTAGACCGATTAGGACTTGGCTTCTGGTTATTATTTCCTAAATTTTCTTGAGACATTTTTTTATATTTTTTAATTACAATTTAATATATTTTCGATATTGTCCGAAATGTAATTAATCTGTCATCAGAGAATTTACTTAGAGATATAAAACTAATTAAATTGAGCAATCTAATCTTAATATCAAATACTACTTTTATTATTTTAATTTTTAATAACTAATTACCTTTATCTGTCATTAAAAAAATCTAGATTGATAAATGAGAAAGTTGTGATTCAAAACTTAAAGTAGGTTTTAGTCTCTGTATGATTTAATCAGGACTTACGCAACGAAGATTTGTCATTGCGAACGGAACGCAGTGTAGGGAAGCAATCGCAGAGTTTTTGCGACGATCCACACCTTCGGTGAATACTTCGCTGTCGCTCGTAATGACGTAATTACGTTACTTTTGCGTAAGTCCTATTAATAAAAAAACGCTATATAAACACAGATTTGTAACCATATATATCAAAAAATAGCAATTGAACTGAAGAGATATTTTTAAAAACAATTAGTTAGAATACAAATAAATCTTAAGACTGATATTCTATATTAGATAGTTATACCTAAACTAACAATTGATAATTAAAATCTTTATTAGCTCTATTTTTACAGGGGAATTGAAAAAAGATGAAAGTCTATAAATGCTTTACCAGATTGTTAGTCAACGATTGGAAAGCCTGCGTTTATTTTTACAAAGAAATTATGGGATTTGAGCCATCCCAAGAAGACGAACGAGGGGGATACGCGGAGTTTCATGTTGCAGATATGAGACTCAGCATCTTCCGTCGTTCCGAAATGGCTCGGATGGTTCACAACCTCGAAAAGCCCGCATCCGCTGAATGTCAAGATACCGTAGCCTTAATATTTACAGTCAACGATTTAGAAGACGAATGTATAAAACTCAAACAAAAAGGAATTAAATTAACAGCCGAACCAATGAATAATCCCATGTACGGGATTAAAACAGCTTATCTACGCGACCCGGATGACAATTTAATTGGTCTTTATCAGATGCTCGTTTAATTAGGAGGGAGTGAGAGAGGGAGGGAATAACTTATTATTTATTACTCCTTACTTCTTACTCATCACCAATTACCAATTACCAATTACCAAATTTTTTATGAAACCTGTAATTTTAACTGTTGATGATGACCCACAAGTTTTGCAAGCAGTAGCGCGAGATTTACGTCAGCAATACGGAAATCGCTTTCGGATTATGCGTGCTGATTCTGGTAAGACAGCTTTAGAAACCTTAGAAAAGCTCAAGCTTCGTAATGAAACCGTAGCGTTGTTTTTAGCCGACCAAAGAATGCCGCAAATGTCTGGGGTAGAATTTCTAGAGAAAGGATTAGAAATGTATCCCAATGCTAAGCGCGCTCTACTTACTGCTTATGCAGATACCGATGCGGCTATCAATGCGATTAATAAGACTAAGGTTGATTACTATTTAATGAAACCTTGGGACCCACCCCAAGAAAAACTATTTCCCGTAATTGATGATTTAATCGACGATTGGATGGCGCATTTTCGTCCACCATTTGAAGGTATTCGCGTTATCGGTAATCGCTGGTCTCCTGATTCTCACCAAGTTAAGGATTTCTTAGCCAGAAATCAAGTCCCTTATGAATGGATGGATATTGAATCATCCGAGGAAGCGCAAAAACTAGTTGAGTATGCAGATTGCGACCATCTAAATTTACCTTTAGTACTTTTCTCAGACGGTTCTTCTGTACTGCAACCAAGTAACGTTCAACTTGCCGAAAAAATCGGATTGCAAACCCAAGCAGACAAGCCATTTTACGATTTGATTATTGTTGGTGGTGGCCCAGCAGGTCTAGCTGCTGCGGTTTATGGTGCTTCGGAAGGATTGCGGACTTTGATGATAGAAAAAGAAGCACCGGGAGGACAAGCAGGAACCAGTTCGCGTATTGAAAATTACTTGGGTTTCCCTGTTGGTTTGAGCGGTGGAGATTTAGCACGACGGGCTGTAACCCAGGCTAAAAGGTTTGGTGTAGAGATTCTGACACCACAAGAAGTTCAGGGTATTCGCGTACAAGACCAGTATCGAATAATTAACTTAAAAGACGGAAACGAAATTAGCTGTCATGCTTTGATATTGGCTTTGGGTGTAGCTTGGAGACGTTTAGATACACCGGGAATCGAGCGTTTGACTGGTGCGGGTGTTTATTACGGTGCAGCCCAAACAGAAGCGCGTTCCTGCGAAGGAGAAGAAGTATACATTGTCGGAGCCGCAAATTCTGCCGGACAAGGAGCAATGTATTTTTCCAAATATGCCAGCAAAGTGATTATTTTAGTCAGGGGTGATTCCTTAACTAAAAGCATGTCGCAATATTTAATTGACCAAATCGAAGCCACACCAAATATTGAAGTTCGGTTACATACAAGTGTAGTTGAAGCCAAAGGTGAAGCTAGTTTAGAAGAATTGATTCTTGTGAATAGTTTGACAGATAAACAAGAAACAGTACCCGCAACTTCACTATTTATATTTATCGGTGCAAAACCCAGTACTGAATGGTTAGATGAAGTATTAGAAAAAGATAAACGCGGTTTCGTGCTTACAGGCCCGGATTTAACCCACAACGGAACTAACCGTCCCAAAGGTTGGAATTTAGACCGCGACCCCTTTTTGTTGGAAACCAACGTCCCAGGTATATTTGCCGTAGGAGATGTCCGTCACGGCTCTATTAAACGGGTAGCTTCCGGTGTTGGTGAAGGTTCGATTTGCGTGCAGTTTGTTCATAACTATTTGAGTAAGGTGTTGTAAACGGGTAATTGGGGATTGGGGATTGGTAATGGGTAATTGGTAATTGGTAATTGTTAACTATTCACTGATAACTGTTCACTGCTCACTGATAACTGGTAACTTAAATGACTCTATGTACTGAGGAATTGCAAACGCTGGAATTATTTAAAAAACTTCCCGACAGCCGATTGGAATGGGTTTGCGATCGCGTTACTCCTTTGAAATTATCGCAAGGTGAAATTTTAGTTAATGAAGGTGATACAGCGCGGGGTTTATTTATTTTAATGTCGGGGAAAATTGCTATTACTCGTTATTCCGATGGTGTAGAAATGCCTTTAGGACAGCATACAGCACCGGAGTTTGTGGGGGAAATTCCGATACTCACGGACGAGCCGATACAAGTAAATTTACGCTCTTTGACTGACTGTCGGGTTTACGAACTTCCCAGAGAAGATTTTTTAGAGGTACTGCACTTATGTAGGGACTTTGAGGTGACAATATTCCGTGCTGTTCAGAAAAGATTGCGGGGACTCGAATCCTTTATCCGCAGTCGCGAAAAAATGGCGGCTTTGGGTACGATGTCGGCTGGTTTAGCACACGAACTTAATAACCCTGCTGCGGCTTTAGTTCGGGCTTTGAAAGATGTTACTCCTGCATTGCTGGAATTACAGCGGATGAATTTAGTTTACGGACAGCATCGAGTAGAAGACGAACACACGGAAAAATGGATAAAAATTCGGGATGACGGCTACGACATAATTAATAATGACAAATTAGACCCGATGACCATAGCTAATAGAGAAGATGAATTACTTGATTGGCTGGAAGATTACGGGGTAGAAAACGCTTGGAATATCGCCGAACCTTTAGCAGCAGGTGGAATAGACGTAAAACTGCTCGACACCATGATGGAACGTTGGAGGGACGATACCACCGAACTTAGAGATATGGGAATACGCTGGTTAGCAATTTCCTTTGACGTTATGTCTACGATAAAAAATGGTTTGCGTGGAGCCGAGCGGATTTCTGATTTAGTAAAGTCCATGAAATCATACTCTCATTTAGACCGTGGCGCTCAACAGTGGGTAGATATTCATCAAGGTTTAGAAGATACGATAAAATTATTTTCTTTTAAACTCAAACACGGAGTTGAAATTCAGCGTTGCTATGGAGAAAATTTACCACAAATCCTTGCTTACGGTAGCGAATTAAATCAAGTTTGGACAAATTTGATAGATAATGCCATTGATGGGATGGAAGAAAAAGGAATTTTAGAAATAAAAACATCTCATTTTGAAAACTATTTAAAAGTCGAAATCACCGATAACGGAACGGGAATTCCCGATGAAGTACAATCGCGTATATTTGAACCATTTTTTACAACAAAAGGAGTAGGAAAAGGCTCTGGGCTGGGATTAGATGCAGTTAGAAGAATAGTAGAAAATCGTCATAAAGGAGTGATAAGTTTAGAATCAAAACCTGGGAAAACAACTTTTAAAATTTGTTTACCAATAGCGGGTTGCCAAATAGGTAGTGAGTAATAAGTAATAAGTAATAAGTAATAAGTAATAAGTAATAAGTAATGAGTAATGAGTAATAAGTAATGAGTAATGAGTAATGAGTAAGAATTTATTCCCTTACTCACTCTCCTTGTCCCCTTGTCCCCTTATTTCCCTCTTCCCCCTCTTCCCCCTCTTCCCCCTCTTCCCCCTCTAATCAATAATGGCAATCCTAATTTCTTTTTACTCATTCATAGCAATAGGTATAGCTGAGGGGGGTTTGGGTGTTCTCATTCCTTCAATTATTGAAACCTATAATTTAACTTCAGCGAATATCACCTTAATTTTTCTTAGCCAAGCTACGGGTTATATTTTTGCAGCTTTATCTAGCAGTATTTTAAGTAGCCGTATGGGATTGGCAAAGACGTTATTAATAGCATCTACAAGTTTGACATTTGCTTTAATAATTTATGCTTCTAGCCCTTATTGGTGGCTGATGGTTGCTGCTGGTAGTTTCCTAGGTTTGGGAATTGGTTTGATTGATGCGGGAATTAACAGCTATATTGCTAACCGAAATCAAGCTGATTTGATGGGATGGCTGCACGGTTTTTATGGGATTGGTGCATTATTGGGGCCTGCTGTAGCTACAACATCTCTAGCGCTAGGGTTATTTTGGCGCAGTGTTTATCTGGTGTTTGCTGGAGTTGTGGGATTATTGATAATTGGGATGTTATGGGTAGTGATATCTGACTACAAACCTTTAACTAAGAGAATTAAAAAGTCGGATACAACAGCTTCGGCTAATTTAGGTCAAGCTTTAAAAACACCTACAGTTTTGTTAGCTGGTTTATTATTAGCGGTTTACGTCGGAACAGAAGCATCCGTAGGAAACTGGGCTTATAGCGTTCAACATATTAGCAGAGAAACACCAACCTTAATAGCAGGATACAGCGTTAGTGCTTACTGGTTGGGATTAACTTTGGGAAGATTTATTAGCGGAAGATTTGTGAAAATTTGGGGTGCAAATCGCACTTTAAATTACAGTTTAATATTATTAAGTTTGAGTTTGATTGCTTGGTGGTTATTGCCGAATCAATTAATAAGTTTACCTTTGATTGGTATAGCTCTCGCTCCGATATTTCCCTTAACAATTTGGCTGACACCGCAACGAATTCCGAGTGCAATTGTACCGGCAGCTATTGGTTTTATTACTAGTGTGGCGAGTTTAGGAGCAGCAATGATTCCTTCAATAGCAGGGTATTTTGCTTCTATATTTGGGTTGGAGATAATTCCGGTTTTGATAATTCCTTTGGCTGGAGTGATGTTGGTTTTGCATTGGGGGATGGTGAGGAGTTGTTGATAAATCTTTATCTTAAATTGTGAATTGCTTTACTCAGAAAATTTGGTAATTATTTTATCCAATGGATTGCCAATCCGACGCTGTAACAAATCGAGACAAATGAGCCACATTCGTTGTTGCCACAATTACTTCTGTTTTCTCATCACAAAGAAGACGGGCTTGAGCAGAAAGAATTACATCCCCATCTAATGCTTTAGCATCAGCGGTAGGTTGTCCCATTTTCCTCGCTTCTGCCCACAATTGAGCCGCCAGAAGCATAGTATCAGTTTGAATCGGGATATATTCGAGGGTTTGTTTCAAATTGTCGAGCCGACGCAAACTTCGCAACAATCCTGCACGAAGAAGTTCACGACGGACTTCGTAATCTGAAATTTCCGGAATAGCAAACCTTTCTCCACGTCGTAAGAGGGATTTCAGCCAAAGTTGACAATCGAGAGGAGTACCCGTAGCTTTCGGATTCGTGACCATTCCCAGGGGACCAGAATCGAGTAAAATCAAACGATTCATGGGAATAAAGGGCGATTAGATAACCTATCTTCATCCAAAGCAGTTTTCAAAAAATCCCAAGCTTGCTGATGTTCCGAAGCATCTTCAGTGTCATCCAACCAGGAATCCAAAAGGTTAATCGCTGCTTGATTTTTCTGCGCTTGCTCGGCATCAATAACGGGTGAAGCGGTTGATGGAATATTTTCTCTAAACTGGCGTAAAGTATCTAGTAAATCTGACCAATACTCTCTAGGAGTAGCTTCAATTTCATGAAGCAGCACTTCAAGAGTAGTTGGAGGTGAGTTAGACTGGTTTGTCATATTCAGTGAAGATTGCTGTTAAAGATTGCATTTCAATTTTAACTTAGCAAGCCATTTGATATAACAATTGAGAAAGATTAATCAATTTAATATTATTAGTTTAGAGTTTAATAGATTGGTGGTTATTACCAAATCAGTTAATAAGTTTACCTTAAATATGCTCTCCAGGCACGCTACGCTAACATGGACTAATAGTACATACAGTACCTAAAATATTTTTTATTCTAAATAGTTTTTGGCTACTATGTTAAAACTGACTTTATTTAATTCAATGTAGCCGTTTAAATATTCTGGTTCTACTTTACTCATATGTTGTGAATCGTCGTCTGTGGGTAGCCAAAAACTACTTTTGATGTTTAATTTATTGAATTTATCCTCAGTATATATGTGCTGCTGTAATAGGTTTTCGTATTTAAATTGCTTATCGATATCTCTTGATTTGATCTCTTCACATTTGTTCCTATCGGAATAGTCATAAATTGGCTTATATTTAATATCAATTATATTTAAATAAGTAATTGCTTTTACAAAGTTTTCAAATAACTGAATGAGATTGTAATTAAAACTATAAGCATCTCTAAATAAAGATACTTTAAAGACATCACCTTCTAGATTATTACAAAAAATATCAAACTTCTCTTTGGTGTAAATACCATATTCTATAGCTACATAAAAAACATGATTAAAGGTGTACATTAAGGATAAGACTTCATGGTTTAAAGTTTCCGCATCTATTATCCAAAAGGAATAAAAAACATCGGAAAGTCTATCATTAATTGTTAAATAGCCATGTTGATTAGCGGGAGTAATGTATAGTTTTTGCAGTTCATAGAAAGTATGATTCTTTTTTTGTTGATTAGCATAGACAATTTTTAAAGGTTTTTTATGAAAATATGCATTTGTACAACGAAAAGCGGTTTCATAATGGTAGTCATTCCAACTTAGTCTGCGTAAATGATAATTACTTGTTATCTCTACCTGCTGAATATTATATAAATTGTCAAGTATGACGGCATCTGGTCTTAAATTTTTCAACGAATTGTTAACATTTAATAGTTTCGGTTCGTTTTCAATTCTCGTTATTACATCTGATGATAAGTTATTACTATCTATATATAAAAGGCGAGAAGGATGAATACTTTTAGCTAAATATGTCAAACACATTGATTCCCAAACATCGTAAAAATTCTTGGTACCCCATATTTCTCCTTCACTTTGCTGTGATAATTCACCATATACAAATAATTCAATGGCGTTGTGAAAATCCCAGTAATCTGCATCTTTAATAGGTGTTTTGTGTTCAATTATTTCTAAAATGTCTTTAATAATTTCTACTGTTTCAATACAATATTCTTCTTTGAATAAACCGCTTTTAGCACTAAGGTATCTATTGGCAAATCCTTCTGCTAATAATTGTATTTCAGATGTTATATCTTCTCCTAATTGCTGCTTGACTTCACTTAATATGTAACAATACATTCCTACGATATCAGTTGATTGATGTTCAACTTGCAACCTTGGCATATCCATTGTGTCAATGTATGCAGCACCATTAGGTAAGTACTTAGCCCTATCAAGATATTGATGGATTTGGGAATAATCTACTTCTTCACTTTCTCCCAAACGATATGCTAATGACATTATTTTGGGTTCGTCATAAGCATCAAGTATTTTTCCAACTACATCTAATTTGGAGTAAAGCAGTATTTCGTCATTATCGCTTTGGGGTATTACAACTTTCTGTACGCTATCATTGCTTTGAATTACTCCATCTCTATCTTTTACTAGCTGGTTTTCTAAGTTACCTTTTTCGATGCAAATTTGTTTGTAGCGTTGCAATATCTTATATAGCATAAAGTAAATATCGCGCTTGCTATCATATGTATTAAAAGTTTCAGCATTGAAGCCTTTAGGTAGGTAAAGCTGCAATTTATCATTATTCTTCTGAATCCCTACAAAGGAATATTTTTCAGGAACAATTGGTTGTAACTCTTGAAAATTTAACATTATAAGCCTGTAAGAGAGTCATGAAAAAGTTCTTTTTATTCTTGATTTATGAGTTGTCTGTTCTTGAATTTTTATGTCAGGAACGCTATCATGCCAGTATTTAAGAAGTTCTTCTGTATATTTTAAAAAATCAGCATAAGTAATAAGTTTAACGTTATTTTTATTCAGCTTATCTTCGATTAGTTTTATTAAAGGCTTTTTATCTCTCCGAAATACGCTATCCCATAAATAGAACATTAATTTATCGCGTACTTGTTGAAAAGTTATTACACAACGATATGGAAATCGTTCAGGATTATCGTCCCATATTTTTTCAGGAATAATAAACCACCATCCAATTTGCTTATCCTCAATTTTTTTGATTGAATGATGACACGATTTAATAAACTCATTTACTCCTATTATTACCAGATACCATCTAATTATTTGACCTTCAGGTATCGATAATTCAATTTGCATAACTTCTTCAGGTACTTGTCGCACAGCTATGTCATCTATAGAAGGTGCTTCTATATATTCCCAATCCCAACGACGTTTAAATGCTGCATCTAAATAATAAATGGACTCATCTGAAGTATTTATAGTACAAACTATTGATAAATTAGGTGGAATATAAATCTTTCTCTGACTTAAGGAATCTTTAATAATAGAATATGAGTTAGGCTTTCGTTTATTTGGCAAATCTTTAAGAAACCTCTCGAATGAAGTATCATCCACTGAGATATTTCCTCTATAGTTAATACCGGCTGTATAATCCATAGAATTCAATAAACCTACCATCTCCATATCAGAGATATTTATTCCATAAGTAGAACATCCGTCATTATTCCTGTCTAATAGTTGAAAAACACTACCAAATATTGCAGTAGCATTACCTCGATTCAACTCATCAATTACAAGTAGATAATTCTGCTCTCTCTTGTCAAAAATGCTGCGATAAGCTTTCCCTAGTATTTGTAAAAAATGTCCAGGATAGTATTTGTAACTAATTAAATTACCAGAAGTCAACGGTAATAATTTACCCATAAAATCGGAATATTTATATTCAGGATGAAATACTGTTTTAACAACATTAGAATGCAATTTATCTGCACTTATCCCTAATTCATTCTCAGCTATTTCATTTACTTTATAGCTTTTCCCCGTACCTGGAGAACCAAATAATATCTTTTGTATCGGACGTATCGAACTCATGCACCACCTGTAATTAGACCATTCACGATTGTATTCGATTAAAAATGTATTCGGTACTACAAGACAATTAACCCGCGTTCGGCGAAGCTGCGGCTCAGGCGGGTTTCGCTGGTGTAGCCGCGTTTTCAATCGCCAGTACTTTAAATTAATCCCCCCCCAAAATCGTCTAAACTCAAAGTGTCCGCTAACTGCAAACACCCCCATGTCTCGCTGGTTTAATATTGCTGGCCCCTGTCAAAAAGATATCCACTATATGCTTTCTCCAACAATACGATTACCGGATTTGGAGGAGTTAATCCAACAGCGCAATTATTTTGTGATTTACGCACCTCGACAAACTGGTAAAACAACAGCAATGCTAGCCCTAGCACAACAACTTACCGCAACCGGACGTTATGCAGCAGCGATGGTATCGGTGGAAGTGGGAAGTGCTTTTAATAATGATGTGAGTGCGGCAGAATTGGCAATTTTGGGAACTTGGTACGATACAATATCGATTCGGTTAGCTGATGAATTACAGCCACCCATTCTTAATCAATCGCAGAAAGAACAACCAGGACGCAGAATTCGGACTTTTTTACAAGCTTGGGCACAGGTTTCTCCTCGACCTTTGGTAATATTTATTGACGAGATTGATTCTCTAGAAAATGATGCTTTGATTTCGGTTTTACGACAATTACGGGATGGTTTTCCCAATCGTCCGAAGAATTTTCCCTCTTCGGTAGGATTAATTGGTTTAAGAGATGTCCGCGATTATAAGGTTGCATCCGGTGGGAGTCAGAGATTAAATACAGCTAGTCCTTTTAATATCAAAGTTAGTTCAATTACTCTAAGAAACTTCAACGCTGAGGAAGTAGCCGAGTTATACCAACAACATACAGAAGATACAGGACAAATTTTTACATCAGAAGCAAGCGCAGCTGCTTTTGATTTAACTCAAGGACAACCTTGGTTAGTTAATGCATTAGCTAAAGAAGTTGTGGAAAAACTGGTTAAAGATAGAAGTATTTCTATTACCAAAGAGCATATTTTAAAAGCGAAAGAAATAATAATTGCTCGTCAAGATACTCATCTCGATAGTTTGGCTGAAAAGCTGCGAGAACAACGAGTAAAAAATATTATTGAACCAATTTTAGCGGGACAAACTTTAGGCGATACCCCTAACGATGACCGTCAATATTTAATTGATTTAGGATTATTGCGACGCGACCCTGCGGGGGGACTTGTGATTGCAAATCCGATTTATCGCGAAGTTATTCCCCGTGCTTTGGTGCAAGGAACCCAAGATACTTTACCGCACATTAGTCCGAGTTGGTTAACTCTTGAAGGGGAATTAAATACAGATGCTTTGCTCGAAGCTTTTATTAAGTTCTGGAGACAGCATGGAAAACCTTTACTAAGTAGCGCAGCTTATCACGAAATTGCACGGCATTTAGTATTAATGGCTTTTTTGCATCGGGTTGTGAATGGTGGTGGTACTTTAGAACGGGAATATGCAATCGGTAGTGACCGAATGGATTTATGTTTGAGATATGGTTCTACTACTCTTGGTATTGAATTAAAAGTATGGAGGGAAAAGAAGCGCGACCCCCAAGCCGAAGGAATCGAACAATTAGAATCATATTTAGCACGTTTGGGATTATTGAGCGGTTGGTTGCTCGTGTTTGACCGACGTAAAAATGCATTACCAATTGAAGAACGTTTATCAACCAAGGTTGTAACTACTGAAAATCAACGCGCTATTACTGTAATTCGAGCATAAATATACAATTAACGTTAATTGATAATTAGGGCTTGCTGAAAAAGTAATAAAAAAATGAGATGGTGATTTATTAGTTATTCAAGGAGAAACAAAAAATAAGTTTTTGTTTACAAGATTGAGATGAAATATAGTTTTTATTAATACTAGACCGTAAAAAAGGTAAATTGCTGAAAAACAGACATAAAAAGGCTTTTAATAAACGTGAGAGATAAGTGGAAAGATTCATTACTAAAAAAGTGATTGCGATTGCAGTTTTAGAAGTATGAGAAAGTTTAGTCATCACACGATTGAGGCTAAATCTTCTCTTACCTTGTCCAAATTTTCCCTCAATGGAACTACGAATGTTCTCATCCAGTGCAGCTTGTCTCTTTTTCTCCTTACTAATATTTTTAGGTGGTCTCCCCAAAGGTGGTCCACTGATTCTAATACCTCTTTCTTTGCACCAAGCTCGATTTTCAAATGTACGATAAATTTTATCTACATGAACAGATTCTGGGTAATAACCAGTATAGTTTCTAAAGGATTCGATTTGCATTTTAAAGTCAGATGATTCATTAAAATTGTTCCAACTAATACGGTCTAAAAATACATATCCATCAAAATAACTAGCGGATAATTTTGCCCCAAACTCTACTGCTTTACCTGCTTTACCCCTAACTATTGGACGTATATGTGGTTGATTTAAACTAACGATGCGATAATCAATACTCTTTTTATTATTTTCGTATAACCACAATTGTTGACGATAAACTTCACTTAGTACTAGCAATATTTTGTATTGTCTATTACTTAATTCAGATAGATTTGCTCCCATATATACTAGCTGTTTAATATGAGAGATATTCCTCTTAATATACTGTAGTTGCTGTTTTATTGCTTTCCTTCTTTCATTAAAGAATGGGCGACGTTTCTTCGCAACTTTTAAATAATTTTTTCGAGCAATTTGACGATAAGTTCTTGGCTTTTTATCTAGTTGATTTTTAACTTGTTCATATAGAAAATCTATGATTTTTTCGGTATACTTTCTTGCTTGGTTTAATAGACCCAAGTCAGTGGGATAACTAATATCACTTGGCGCACAGGTTGCATCTAATATTAATTTACCCCTATTTTTTGATTCATTTAATTCTTTTTTTTTACTGGTGTCGAAGAACCTTCTAACATCTCCTTCACCATTTTTTGATTAATTCTATTGACTAGTTCTATGCCTATTCTTTGACGAAAGTGAACTAACATTGAAGCATCAAATGGTGTCTCATTAGTATAAAATGATATCCCTATAAAATATTGTAGATAAGGGTTCTATGCAGATTTGTTCTACAGTCTCTCTATCACTTATTCCTAGTTTTTCTTTAATTATTAACGCCCCTAATGCCATACGAAAAGATTTGGCAGGTGCGCCCATTTCTTCTGAAAAAATGGAAGCATATTCCTCTTCAAATTCTGACCAAGGTATTAATGAAGCCATAATCACCCAACGATTATCTTCCGATAACTTCCCTTCAAAAGGAAGTTCAAAATTTTCTGCCGGGGTTTGAGCTTGCTCCTCTTTACGGTACATTTATACTAAACACGCCAAGCGTGTTACTCACAGCAATGCAAGGCTTTTAAGTCATTTTAGACCTTTTCCTTGCACCTGAATATATTCCTTGGGGTTGATAATGTATGCTGAATCACCTTTTTCTATTTATTCAGCAAGCCCTAATTAAATATAAAGAAATGTTTCAATCCTCTTGAACTTAACGTTACGTCACCCCTTATGTTGATGAATATCTAAGAAAACGAAACGAAGATATCATGTACAGCATTGGGGAATATTCCAGAATTGCTCAGGTTTCTAAGCGGTTATTGCGCTACTACGATGAAATTGGTCTGTTTCAACCAATTAAAATCGATTCTCAAACCGGACATCGTTACTATAGCGCTAGTCAATTACCCGAACTTAACCGTATTATTGCACTCAAAGATTTGGGGTTATCTTTGGAGCAAATTCGACGATTTATTAAAGACGATATTTCCTTAGAAGAAATTCAAGGGATGTTGTTAATAAAAAAAGCCGAGTTAGAACAACAGGTACTCGACGAACTCATACGTATTCGCACAATAGAATCACGTTTAAACCAGATAAAAGACCAAGCTAACCACGTGCGTGATGTTGTGATTAAACAAGTTCCGCAGCAAAAAATAATTGGAACACGTAAGATTATATCGAATTCTGAAGCTGCGGATAATTTATTTTGGTCTTTGATAAAAGCTTTTCCTGAAGACAATGATACGACCTATGGAGCTATGACAATTGTGCTTCATGATGATGGAATAAATGGTAAGTGTGCTGATGCTGAAATGGGACGTTTGCTTCATAAATCTTCCCATGATTCCTTTGATATCTACGACGGAATAACTCTAGCTCCACGAGAGCTTCCAGCAGAGACAATGGCTACTTTTATTCCTCCTACGGGTTCCTGTGCGAAACTTCTAGGATACAACGCAATCGGGGAATGGGTGGAAGCCAATCACTATACTTTTGTAGGTTCGGTACGGTTAGTATTTCTAGAATTACCCAAGAAGCGGGATGATAGGGATTTTGTGACGGAAATTCAGTTCCCGGTTCGCAAGCGTGAGATTAATTTCGATTTGTCATCAATAAACTAGTACCGCTTCGCGTAAGTAAGAAGTAAAAAGTTTGATATCTGGGGCTTTTCAGCTATTTTGAATGGTTGCCTTATTTAAGCCGTGATGTACTAGTATTAAAGCAAGAAAAATAAGCCGATAAAAATAAATTACTACTCACTATTCACTACTTACTAAAAATATTTGATTAGAAATATACAACGTAGAACAAAAGGAGATATTATGAATCGTTCAGCTAAATTTTGGGACAAAATTGCAGAAAAGTATTCAAAAGACCCGATTGCTGATGAAGCAGCTTACCAGAAAAAATTACAGGTCACACAAGAATATTTAAAACCCGATATGGAGGTATTAGAATTTGGTTGTGGTACGGGAGGTACTGCGATTATCCACGCTCCCTATGTTAAACATATTCATGCAATAGATTTCTCTTCAAGCATGATTGAAATTGCCCGAAGAAAAGCTGAAATAGAAAATATCAAAAACATAACTTTTGAACAATCAACTATCGATGATTTAAACCTTTCCGATAGTTCTTTAGATGTTGTATTGGGGATGGGTATTTTGCATTTACTAGATGATAAAGAGAAGGTAATTCGCAAAGTTTATCAGATGCTCAAACCGGGGGGAATTTTTGTTTCCAGTACGGCATGTCTTGGAGATAGTATGAAGTGGTTCAAGTTTATTGCACCAATTGCAATTTTCTTCGGCTTGATACCTTTAGTCAAGGTTTTTACTGCAAAACAATTGGAAGATAGTTTGATAAATAACGGTTTTATCATCGATTATAAATGGCAACCGAGCAAACTTGTAAAAAAAGGAGCGTTTAAATTAAAAGCGATATTTATTGTGGCGAAGAAACCTGAGTAAAACCTTGGAGAGAGGTGAGGATAATTCGTAATTGGTAAGGCAATCTTAATAAGAAAAATGAAAAGAGATTGGGATATACAAAAGCAATACGGTATTTACTTCAGCTATTTAAATTTCTCTATATCATGTATTTTTACCGTATTTTAAGTTCATATTGTCAGCTTAGATTTAATTAAAATCAATCTACTAGCCCTAGCCTTCCAAGCCTTGGACTATTGCAATGACAATTCTTCATTATTCATTGTTAATTGATAATTGACTTTCTCCACCTGCTTCGGAGCTTCTATTTCACTAAACAACCGAACGGCTTTCTCAACATTCAGCTGACTTTCACCTTGATTTGCCATTTTTTTATAAGTCAAACTTAACTGAAAATAAGCTTCAGCCAAATCACATTTAGCACCAATTTTATCTAATAATTCAATCGCTTCTAAATGATTATTCAAAGCTGATTTAAAATCTTGCTTTCTTCGGCATATTTCAGCCAAACCATTCAAACTTTTTGCTTTAATTTGCGTATAGTGGCTTTCTTCCGCAAATTTTAAAGCCATCGAAAACATTTCTTTGGCTTTGCTAAATTCTTTTAAATTAACGTAGGTTTGACCGAGTATTTGAATAAAATAAGCAAACCTTCCGGTTTTTTCAATATTTGCTGCTGCTGTAATATTTTGATAACACTCATCCGCAAGTAAATAAGCAGATGGATATTGTTTCAAATAAGAATTAACTAAAGATAAACATACAGCAGCTTTTTCAGCCCAAGGATGGTGTGCTGTATTTTGAGCGAGATTAATTACCTGTTGAAATAATTGGGCAGATTCTGATAATTCCCATAAATCAATTTTATAAAGACCGATGCTCAGTAGGGAATCAACTTCGAGCATTCTATAATAATAAAATGATTGCTTATTTTCTTCCTGATTAATCAAATTATTAAGTGTTTTTTGCGATAAATAAATTGTTTTCTCTTGATATTCAATCGCAGCCTGTACTTTACCGCTTATCCAATATAAATCACCTAAAATATTATATAGTTCGCTAATTTGAGTATCATCTTCAATATGATTAATAATATGAATAGTTGCAGCTAAAACTGGTTGGATCAAACCCATTCTGTACAAAGTGCTGCCGAGGGTTAAAAATTGCCCCCACTGATTATTTCTAGTTTTTATGATTAACTTTCCTGCTAATTCAAACTGATTAATTTCAATATAGTGATAATAAGCTTCCAAAGCTTGTAAAGCATCTTGAAAACTTTCGATTGTTTGTACGCTTTCCGTCCAAAATTCAGCAGCTTTGTGATTGGCTATTTCCCAATCATCACTATTACGTAAACGAGAAATTGCTTCGGCTCTAATTACCGGATGCAGCCAATATTCTCCTTTGTTACACTCAATTAAAGAGCGATTTTTTAACGAAGCAATTATTTGACGATGCTGCTCCGGTTCAACATCCCACAATAAACTCAAAAGCGCTGAAGTTGGAACGGTAGAAACATCTTGATAGCGATAACATCCCAAACGACACAGCAAACGATATGCTTGAGAATCCAACTTTTGCAAGCGATTTATTTGACTAGCTGCTAAATTCTTTAAATCGGTAACAGCTAAAGGGTCAGCATGATTTTCTTGCCAATAAGTACTAACATCACCATCAAAATCTTCTATAGTTGAACCGCAAAGAATCCCCATTGCTTTAGCATTACCACCATAAGCATGGTGCATTTTTTGTAAAGTTGGTAAATCAATCTTCACTCCACGGTTATTAAAATACTTTTGCCAAGCTAATTCATCTAAACCCGGAAGTCGATAGTGAGCTACATTCAATTCTGGCTCGCAAAGTCTATCTCTACTAGTAATTAAAGTAGTAGACTGTATTCTTGCATCGGTCAAAATTCGCAATAATTCAATATAGTTGCAATGTTACGTCTCCATCAATGTGAAAACAATATTTTATACTGCTATTCAGCCAAATAATTTCTTAAAAATCATTGTTTAATAATAGGAATGGCCGTAACTTGACATTTTTATTGTAGGGTGATGTGACACTTCTACTATTTATAAACGTAGTAATAACCTTAATAGTGTCACGCACCAGTCAAGTATTGTGAGAACTGCGGCCATTCCTGAATAAATAACTCACAGTTTCTACCAGCGAATCAATAAATACCTCATAACACCTTTGCGCTAGTAAATTAATCTTCAATTCCTCACAAATAACATCATCATACTTTTTACCCGACTTTACCCGACTGACAAACCCGTAATACCAGATTTAAACTGGTAATCACAAAGCAAAAATAAATACCTCAATTAAATAAATGATAGAAATATTTAGTAAAACCGAACCCGATTGGGTGAGTAAAACAAATTCAGATAAAAATTATTTCCAAATTCAACAACGTATCAATTTTTTAATCAAACATTACCTTGCAAAGAAAGAGTTAGATGAACGCTTAACAGAATTACCATCGCAATTTAATAAACCACAAACTCGTCCTTGGAAACCCATCGATTGGCAAAGTGTTCATCGCGAACAAATAATTGGTATTGATACAGAGGTGTTTTTATCAGTTTTAGTGGGTGCGATGGATACTGAAGCGCCTATCCGAGGATATACTCAAACGAGTCGGCAGTATTTAGAAAAATTACATCCAAATATGGCTCAGTATGTAGGAGGAACGATTGATGAAAACGGAAAGCTAATAGAACCGGGTTTGTGGGAGAAAGAAGAGCGTCAGCATACTCCCGCATTAATCAAGGTTTACCAGCAGTTGACAGGTGACAAGATTACTCCAAAACTCCGCACCGTTAGAGGTTATTTACCGACTGATAATCCCTACGAAGACTTGTATCGTCATGGTTTGCATCGAATAGCAACTGAATTCGGAGCGACTTGTCTTTATATATGGCTGATGGCTCATACAACCGGGTCACTTCAAGACATTTTAGAGCAATTAGCGATTGACGAAATCAACCACATGACAAAATTCTGGGGGTTTGGTGTTTGGATTTATCCCGATACTTCTGCAATCAAAATAACCAAAACTTTGGTAAAAACTCGTCATCAGAACTACAAACGCAATAGTCTCGTAAGAACTTTAAAACGAATGATGCAAACCCTTAAATGGGATTCTTGGTGCTTTAGTAACAAAATTAGCTTGTTATTCACCTTCAGTTCTGCAATACATCAATTATGGGTTTGGAATAATACCCTGACACCAACATATTTAAATGAACTATTTGGAGACACAGGAATTCAAAATTCAAAATTTCCCACAATTGAGCCATTACTTACTGTATAAAATCTAAATTCTTCTAAATTCTAAAACTTACAATCCTATGAATTCAAACTTACCCGCAGATTTAAACTCACAAAATTTACCTACCCACGTAGCTGTAATCATGGATGGTAATGGTAGATGGGCTACTCAGCAAAAATTACCCCGTATCGCGGGACACCGACAAGGAGCAAAGACACTTAAAGAACTATTGCGATGCTGCAAAGATTGGGGAATTAAAATATTAACCGCTTATGCTTTTTCTACTGAAAATTGGCGACGACCGACTGAAGAAGTTGATTTCTTGATGCTTTTGTTTGAAAAAATGCTGCGTCGGGAATTAGGAGAAATGCATCGGGAAGGAGTAAGAATTAATTTTGTTGGTGATTTATCTGAGTTACCAAAATCATTGCAAAACGAAATGCAGCGTTCGATGTTAGAGACATCTAATAATAATGATGTTCAATTCAATGTTGCAGTTAATTATGGTAGTCGTAAAGAAATTATTAGTGCTTGTCGTCAAGTAGCAGAATTAGTTGAAAAAGGAGAAATTAAACCAGAAGATATAGATGAAGATTTAATTACAAACAATTTATATACGACAAATATTCCCGCACCCGATTTACTTATTCGTACCAGCGGAGAGAAGCGATTAAGCAACTTTCTTTTATGGCAAATCGCTTATTCCGAAATGTATTTTACAGATATTTTATGGCCAGATTTTGATAGAGAGGCATTTAAAGAGGCAATTTTAAGTTACCAAAATAGAGAACGGCGTTTTGGCAAAGTTAAAGCGGTATTATCAGCCTAAAATTTGATAACTATAAAAACAAATAATGAATAAACCCGGTTTTGTGAAAAAATCGGGTTTCTTAATGTATGGTGTGTTGTTGCAAAAAGTGCAGCGCACTATTTTTTTATATGAAGAATTGAATATTATTTTGGAGAGGGAAGCCGGAGGCAGGATATATAGCAGTTCTCAGTTGAATAGAATACACCCCTCTCCAAGTCAGCGGAGAGGGGCTGGGGGTGAGGTCTATCAAGGTGTATTTCACCCAACCGAAAAACGCTATAGTAAAATAAAAAATAATAATCATAAAAATAATAATCAAATTTATAAAATTATGAAAGAAAATGATTATCATCAACAAATACTCATTATTGGAGGTGGTCCAGCAGGTTTTGCCACTGCATTAATTCTCGCAAAACGTGGCTGGAAAAATATCACTGTTTTAGAAAAACGTCCTAGCGCAGATTTTTACGAACCTGACAAAGCATTCAATTATTTAATAGATGGTCGCGGTCAAAAATTTACAGATTATCTCAATCTTACCGAAAATTTATCTCAAAATGGAGTAGCAAGCACCGATTTTGAATTAACTAAAATTACACCAGATGGAAACCGTAAAACAGTAAAACTACCAATTGTAGACCCAAATAGAAAACCTGCTTATTGGATAACCCGTAAAACATTTGTTAATTTACTTTATCAAGAAATAGAAAATAATTGGCAGGATTCAATTCATATAATTTTTAATGCTAAATGTGCTGAAGTTAATAAAATCAATCACACAAATACAGATGATAATAATAAATCTGATAAATTAGAAGTCATCGCTGAAATAGAAAACGGTGAAACTCTCAAATTTCAGCCTTTTCTGTTAGTTGGATGCGATGGTATTAACTCTATTGTCCGCAATACTCTTAAACAATGGGATAAATCATCATCAAGTAAATTTGAAATGAAATATTCCCCTTCACCAAGCGCAGGATTAAAATATAAAATATTAACTTTACCCTCAAGGTTTCCTTTAAATGAAAGCGGTGAAGAACTCAGCACTAGCGAAATGGCATATGCTGTCCGTAGTAAGTTAAAAGATAGTAAAAATTCAATATCTCTGGGATTATTACCTGTCAAAAATCCAGATGAAGTTCGTAGTGCTAATATTATCGCCAAACCCAATCATAATATTTGGGAATTGAAAAATGGTGAGGAAATGCATGATTTTTTAACTAAATCCTTTCCACAATTACCCATAGATAAAATAGTTTCTGCTCAAGAAGCTCAAAGATTTTCTGTAAGTGAAGGTGGGGAATTCCCTATCCCTCAACACTGCAATGGATTCTACTCAAAATTCAACGACCAAACATTTATAGTTCTTTTAGGAGACGCAATTCACAGCTTTCCACCAGATTTAGGACAAGGTGTAAACTCAGCACTCGAAGACGTATATACTCTTAACGAAGCTTTGGATAAAAGCAAAAATAATCTTTCTGAAGCTTTACCCTTGTATGAATCATCACGAATAGCGGATACAAAAGCTTTAATACGATTGATGCAAATAGGTTATCCTTGGCAGTATAATCAAGCTCCAATTCGTAAAAAGTTGTGGAGTATTAATTTTTTACTCCGACTTTCATTAAGTAAAATATTACCATTTTTATTCAGCCCACCAGCTTTCTTTCTAGTTCAAAATCATCAGCTTTCTTACAATGAGATATTAATGAAAGCCGAACGGACAACTCGGATATTTTATCTAATTTTAGTGATTATTTTATTGGCATTGGGATTTAGTCAATTGAGCTATTAGGTTGGGTTAGATACGTTAGCGTTAGCGTGTCCGGAGGACATAAATAGCTTACTTATGACGATAATATTAATTAATCGTGTCGTAACCCAACATCAATATATTTATAATTAAAAAAAATGCAGCATTTCTTATAAATTACAATGTTGGGTTACGGCAGAATTAAATTTTATAGATTGATTTTCATATTTATTATCTGCATAACCCAACCTACCTTATCTACAATCAATTACCAATTACCAAATACCAAATACCAATTCACTTATTTAAATATCAAATCCAATCTTTCCTGAGACTCTTTTAAAGCTTGTTTAGGACTACTTTTATCCAACAAAACAGCTTCTATAGCTCTACCGATACTTTCCGAAACTCTAGTATAGCCAGAAAAAACTGGACGACTGCGCCCATATTGTGCCTGTTCTAAAAATACTTTTGCTGTTGGCTGTTCTTTGACATAAGCTTGATATTTTTCACTTTCACGGGACTTTAAATTTGCAGGTAAATAACCAGTCCCTAAAGCCCACTCTGTTTGAAATTCTTCGCTGAGTACAAATTCTGTGAATTCAAAAGCTGCTTTTTCTCTTTCTCGTGTCGTTTTCAATAAAAACAAATTTTCTCCACCAATACCAGTAGCTTGACGCTCGTTTGCTGGAATTGGAAATACACCAAAATCACCGTTTTTAATATCATTATTAATATAGTTCAAAGTCCAAGGTCCCGTTACCTGCATTGCAACTTTTCCCGATATAAAAGCATCCGTTTCAAAACCTCTTTCTGGTGCAGATAATATTGCTGAACCATCTTTAACTAAATCTTGCCATAACTGTAAAGCCGATATTGCTCCTTGATTATCGACTAAATCTACTTTTGCAGCAGAATCGGCTAATTCTCCACCACCACTCCACATAAATGGTAGCCAAATAAATACTGCAAATTCTCCTTTTCCTAACGGTAAAAATATACCGTGCTGGTCAATTTTATTATCTCCATCTGTATCGCGAGTTAATTTTTTCGCAACTTGACGAAAATCTTCCCAATTAGATGGTAATTCTTCTATACCCGCTGCTTTAAATAAACTTGGACGATAAAAAATTCCCACATTATTAGTTGCAAAAGGTACCGACCAAATTTTGCCTTGATACTTTATAGAGTCGAGCAAAGTAGGGTCTATTTCATCTTTTACTGGTGATTGGTTGAGCATTTCATCCAACGCTACCAAAGCATCTAATTCTACTAATTGTCCTGCAATTGTTGGGCTAAACCATAACAAATCTGGTGGTGCATTTCCGACTACTGCTGCTAAAATTTTTGGCATTTGTTGGTCTGGTTGACCTACATATAGCGAATCTACTTTAATATTGGGGTGATTTTGATTAAATTTATCTACTAACTTTTGCAGGACATCCCGGTTAGAAGGTGGGTTTACTCCTTGCCATAAAGTAAGATGCGTTACATTCTCTTTTTCAGTAGGTGAACTTTGGCATCCCGTAATTAGTAAGATACAAACAATTAGTAAAGCTAGTAATTTTTTATAAGACATTCTTTTTCTAGTAATAATTTGAGTTTGTTTGGAAAACTTGTTAAAAGTAAAAAAAAGATAGGTTTCTCCATTAGTGGAAAATTCGATACTCTGCATTGAAACATAAATGCTTTGCTACAGTAAATTTTAGAGAAAAATTTGTATGTTTTAGTAAATCAGTTGATTTTATAGGTTGAAATTATGGCCGGACATAGTAAATGGGCTAATATTAAACGTCAAAAAGCTCGTGTTGATGCGAAAAGAGGTAAAACCTTTACTCAGCTATCCCGTGCAATTATTGTCGCAGCTAGGAATGGTGTATCAGACCCGAACGGTAACTTTCAACTCCGTACTGCTATCGAAAAAGCCAAAGCAGCGGGTATCCCTAATGATAATATCGAGCGGGCGATCGCCAAAGGTGCGGGTACTTTTGATGATGGTGGTGCAAAGTTAGAGGAGATACGCTACGAAGGTTACGGACCGGGTGGTGTAGCTATTTTGATTGAAGCTTTAACGGATAATCGCAACCGTACTGTAGCTTACTTACGAGAAGCTTTTACTAAAAATGGTGGGAATCTTGGGGAAACTGGTTGTGTTAGCTGGATGTTTGACCAAAAAGGTATCTGTATCGTTAAAGATGTCACCTCGGAAGAACAACTTCTCGAAGCTTCCTTAGAAGGTGGTGCAGAATTTTACGAAATGACAGACTCAGATATGGCTGAAGTGATATCGGAGGTTTCCGACCTAGAAAACCTTAACCAAACCCTTCAACAACAGGATTTTGATGTTACCGATGTTGAACTCCGATGGATTCCTAGCAATCATATAGATATCACCGACTCCGAACAAGCACGGGTGTTAATTAAATTAATTGATACTCTTGAGGGGCTAGATGATGTACAAAATGTCACTGCTAATTTCGATATGTCTGAGGATTTAATTCTTACTAACTTAAGCTAGCATCAAAACTGGGTGTAACTTTATTACCTTATGGCCTCAGAGTCAGAATTTCCTTTAACTCAAGCTATTAATTTTGAACCTCTTAAAGTTAAAGCGAATACATCAGTTGAACATGTAGTTACTCTACTAAGTCAAACTAAAGCTAGCTGTGTTTTGGTTGTAGAACAGCAAAATTTACTCGGGATTTATACAGAACGCGATGTAGTTAGAATGACAGCTAAAAGTCAGAATTTCGCTGATTTAAGCGTTGCTGATGTAATGTCAAAAAATATAATTTCCGTTAACGCATCCGAAGTTACCGATATCTTCACTGTGTTAAATTTGATGCGTAGTCACCGTATTCGCCATTTACCTATTTTAGACGAGCTTCAGCAGTTGATTGGCATTGTTACTCCTAGAACAATACGCAAAGTCTTCAAGCCTGCGGATATGCTCAGGAGTAGATTGGTTCAAGAGTTGATGGAAACACGGGTAATTAAAGCTTCTCCACTCACAAAGATTTTAGATATAGCTCTCCTCATGGCTAAAAATAAAGTTAGCTGTGTCGTCATTGTTGAGGAAAATACTGATTTAGAAAGTTATCCAGTTGGAATAATTACGGAATTAGACATAGTAATATTACGCGCACAACAGGAAGATTTTTCCTGGATTCAAGCTAAAGAGGTGATGAGTACCCCTCTTAAACCAATAAAAAACGATAATACTTTATGGTCTGCCCATGAAAAAATGGAGCAAGAAAATATTCGTAGATTAGTTGTAATTGACGGTGAAGGAAAATTATCTGGAATTATTACTCAAAGTAGCTTGCTGCGAGTTTTAGATCCATTAGAAATGCAAGCCACAATTCAGATTTTGCAGCAAACAGTCGATGAGAAAACGCTACAACTCCAACATAAAAATCACTTATTGGAAAAAGAAATACAGCAATGTCAGATAGTTAAATCAATTTTAAGCAAAAATGAAACTGAATATCGCAACATAGCAGAAAAGCTCAAAATAGCCAATCAGCAGTTACAGCAACTTGCAAATTCCGATGGTTTAACGGGATTAGCAAATCGTCGTTACTTTGACGATTATTTTCAGCAAGAATGGAAACGTTTATCAAGAGAACAAGCATCTTTATCTTTAATAATGCTTGACGTTGATTATTTCAAAAATGACAACGACACTTACGGACATTTATTAGGAGATGAATGCTTACGCAAAATTGCTAATGTTTTAAAAAAATCTATCAAACGTCCAGCCGATTTATTTGCGCGTTACGGTGGTGAAGAGTTTATTATTCTGCTCCCAAACACTGATATAGAAGGAGCAATTCATTTAGCTAAACAGATTAATTTGAAAGTCAAATCTTTAAATATTCCCCATACCAATTCCGATATAAGCCATTGCGTCACCATTAGTTTAGGTGCAGCTTCGACTATTCCTCAATTAAATAAGTCAACTCAAAGTTTAATCGCTGCTGCTGACGAAATGCTTTATAAAGCTAAATTAGCAGGAAGAAACTGTATAGCATTTGCTTGAGATAAAAAGACTACTTATTAGAGCATAAATGTTAATTTAACTCAATTCTTTGGGAACTCTATAACTACAGCCAATTCCTGAAAGGGGAGTTTACCAAGTATGAAATTAGAAAAAAATCTCGAATCACAAACATTTATCCAAGCAAATACCAATTCTGACGAAGATAAATTGCAACAATTTATTGAAACAAACAACTATCCAACTTTAGACGCAAACTCTAACTTAACTAATCGAGATTACACCATTATTATTGATATTAGCGGTAGTATGGCAACCACCGACTATCCACAAGGAACAACTCGATGGATAGCTGCTCAAAAATATACATTAGCTTTAGCAAAAAAGTGCGAACAGTTAGACCCTGACGGAATTACAGTTTATATGTTTGCTGAAAAATTCCAACGTTATGACTTTGTTACATCGAGTAAAGTTAAACAAATTTTTGAAGAAAACAAACCTCAAGGTGGAGCTAATTTACTAACAGTTTTGCAAGATGCTCTTAACAATTACTTTCAGCGTAAAGCTAATAGTAAAACAAAACCATGTGGAGAAACTATTTTAGTTATAACTGATGGAGTATCTTCCAATCGTATTGGTATAAGTCAAACAATTATAGATGCTACTCAAAGAATAGATAATAACCAAGAATTAATAATTTCTTTTATTCAAGTAGGATACGAACCTCACATCAGCAAAGCAATCAAATCCTGGGACGATGAATTAGAAAGTAATGGCGCTAAATTTGACATTGTAAATTCCCTTACCCTCGATGAAATCGAAAAAATCACATTTACACAAGTTTTGATAAATAGTAAGTAGTCAATGATTTAGGAGTAAGTAGCGAGGAATAATTAGCAAGTAAAAAATAAAGTTTTGAGTTCGGTGAAAAACACCAACCAGTAAAAATTATTTTTATGCAGTAATTCTGGACATAAGTATTGCCACTGATTACTCCTTACTTCTTACTCCTTACTCCTTACTCATTACTTCTTACTCCTAACTCCTAACTCCTAACTCCTTACTCCTTACTTCTTACTTCTTACTTCTTACTCCTTACTCATTACTCATTACTCCTTACTCCTAACTCCTTACTCCTAACTCCTAACTCCTAACTCCTAACTCCTAACTCCTTACTTCTTACTTCTTACTCATTACTTCTTACTCCTTACTCCTTACTCCTCCCCTTGCCTAAATTCTTAAAAATACGTCACAATAGATGAAAATGCTGTGATTTATCTTAACAATGGCGCAAGCGCAGCTCTCTAAAATTACTTCACCTTCCCAAGCCCTCGCCCAGAAGCGAGGGTACGACTACGATTTGGTGATTGTCGGTGGCGGAATTATCGGTTTAACTTTAGCCGCTGCATTAAACGATTCAGGATTACGAATACTTTTAATCGAAGCCAGAGTTCAATCTGCTTCGGTAATGAAGGGACAAGCCTATGCAATACACATGCTATCGGCTTTGATTTATCAAGGAATTGGAATTTGGGACAAGATATTACCCCAAATCGAAACTTATAACCGCGTGCGTCTTTCGGATGCCGATTATTCCGGTGTCGTGGAATTTAATACTTCTGATATCGGTAGCCAGGATTTAGGTTATGTAGCCGAACATCAAGCGCTACTTTATCCTCTGCAAGAATTTGTCAAAGAAAGTCCTAACATTACTTATTTATGTCCCGCTGAGGTCATCAGTACCGAATACCTGGAAAATGTTGCCACCGTAGAAGTTAAGATTGCCGGAGAAATATGTAAAATCCGCAGTCATTTGGTGGTAGCTGCTGACGGAGGTAAGTCGAGAATTCGTCAAGCTGCTGGAATTAAAACTAGGGGCTGGAAATATTGGCAATCTTGTATTGTAGCATTTGTTAAACCAGAAAAATGTCACAATAATACAGCTTACGAAAAATTCCAATCCAGCGGGCCATTCGCGATTTTACCGCTACCGGGGAACCGCTGTCGGATTGTTTGGACAGCACCTCACGACGAAGCAAAAGAATTATGTGCTTTGAATGACGAGCAATTCTTAGAGCAACTGCAACAACGTTTCGGCGAGCAGATGGGTAAATTAGAATTACTCGGAGAACGTTTCGTGTTTCAAGTGCAGTTAATGCAAAGCAACCGTTACGTATTGAATCGACTAGCATTAATCGGGGATGCAGCACATAAATGTCATCCCGTCGGCGGACAAGGCTTAAATTTAGGTATTCGCGATGCAGCAGCATTAGCCCAAATTATTAAAGAAGCCCATTCCACCGGTCAAGACATTGGAAATATTAAAGTACTCAAAAATTACGAGCGCTGGCGAAAGCTAGAAAATCTCGCAATTTTGGGTTTTACAGACGTATTAGATAGAGTCTTTTCCAATAAATTTTTTCCCGTAGTCATAGCCAGACGTTTTGGTCTATGGGTAATGCAGCGCGTTCGTTTTATCAGAATATTTAATCTAAAATTGATGATTGGTTTGAAAGGGAAAACTCCTGAATTGGCAAAGGGGGAATAGGAGAGGGATGGGGAGATGGGGAGATGGGGAGATGGGGAGACAAGGTGACTAATTTGCTAACGCAGTGTGTCCTACTGAACATGCATCTTGCTTGCTCATTATTAGCAATTACCAATTACCAATTCCCAATTACCAATTCCCCAATTCCCAATAACTTTTTTCAAAAAAATTAAGAAAAAATTCAAAATTGATAAATCAGATAGGTTAATTTGACCACCAGTGATGCTACAGTGCAAGATATTCTTGTGAAATTCTCAGCGGGTATCAATGCTGAAGAAGCTACAGAAAAAACAAATTTCTTTGATTGCGGGTGCAGGAATCTGTGCCTTTCTGGTTGGAGCTATGGTTTCAGCCCCTCAAATTGGCAAAAATTTGGGGAGATTGTTTGGTGGTAATAATGAGGAACAGGTTATTTCGGAAGCGAATATAGCCAAATCTGTTGTTTTACCTCTGGTTAATCAATCCCCGGAAAAACGTGCAGCCCAGTTGGCACAAATTGCCAAAGGTTCGTCTTCAATCGAACAATATCGCGCTCGTTATCTTTTAGCCGATGATTTGCTGGTAAAAGACCAAGCAAAAGAAGCTCTAGAATTACTCGATGGTCTGGAAAATGATTATCAAGCTCTAAAGCCTTATGTTTTATTACAGCAGGCCCGTGCCTACAGTATTCTTGGCGAAGGTGGTAAAGCTTCCGATAAAAGGCAAGCTGTTGTTAAAGAATATTCCGAAAATCCAGTTGCTGCTAAAGCTTTATATTTAATTGGAGTCGAAGAATATCAAGATAAAGCAATCGCTGAATTTCCTTCCAATCCATTGACCTGGGAAATTATTCGAGGAAGATTAGCACAAAATCCCAATCAGCCGGAATTACAGTTAGTTCTGGCAAAATATGCCTTTGAACAACCGGGAATTGTTCCCGTGCTGAACCAACTGGTTAACGAACCAAGCCTCAAACCAGAGGATTGGGAAATAATTGGTAATGCGTATTGGGAAAATAAAGAGTTCGGGAAAGCTGCGACTTCTTACGGAAAGGCTACTCCTACAGCAAATAATATTTACCGTAATGGTAGAGGTTTACAGCTGAGTGGGGAGAGAGAAAAGGCTCAATTGGCTTATCAACAGCTACTTAACGATTTTCCAGGTGAAAGAGAAGCTGGAAAGGCTTTATTGCGTTTGGCTGAGTTAACCAGAACGGGTACCGAAAGTCTACCTTTTCTTGACCAAGTAATTGCGAATTTCCCCGAACAAGCTGGGAAAGCATTAGAGCGAAAAGCGAAAATTTTGCAATCTCAAGGGAATAATTCTGGTGCTAGGGATGCTTTAAGGTTACTGATTACCAAGTTTGGTAACACCGAAGAAGCAGCAGAGTATCGTTGGAAAGTCGCGCAGCAAAAAGCAAAAGCAGGCGATTATCAAGCTGCATGGGAATGGGGAGCGCCGGTTCCTGTAGAAAATCCTACTAGTATCTTGGCTCCCAGAGCCGGTTTTTGGGTTGGTAAATGGCTAACAAAACTTGGTAAGGAAGCAGAAGCAAAACAAGCCTACGAATATGTAGTTAGTAAATTTCCTTACTCTTATTACTCATGGCGTTCTGCTGTTACTTTAGGTTTAGACGTAGGCGATTTTAATAGTCTACGTAGCATGAGTCCGGAAATGAAAGACCGAATCCGTCCTTTACCACCAGCGGGTTCTGATACTTTCAAAGAGTTGTATCTATTAGGACAAAAGCGAGACGCTTGGCTGCAGTGGGAAACTGAATTTCAGAATAAAGCACAGCCAACTGTAGCCGAACAGTTTACTGAAGGTTTAATGCAATTAGCCAGGGAAAATTACGTAGGTGGAATTTCGATAGTAGCTAAATTAGAAGATAGGGAAAAACCTGACGAAAGAGCTGAATATCAGGAATTGAGCAGCAAAAACATGTATTGGCAAGCTCGTTATCCATTCCCTTACTTTGATTTAATTAGTCAATGGTCTCAAGAACGCAATCTTAATCCTTTTTTGGTAGTATCCCTGATACGTCAAGAATCAATGTTCCAAGAAAGAATTAAATCTATTGCTAATGCTACTGGTTTAATGCAGGTGTTGCCAACTACCGCAGAATGGATTGCTCCACAAATTAACGTGAATTATGAAAGCACTAGTTTAGAAGACCCCAACGACAATATCATGTACGGTACATGGTATTTAGACAGTACTCACAAACAATATCAAGATAGCTCTCTGTTAGCAGTGGCCAGCTATAATGCGGGTCCGGGAAATGTTTCTAAATGGTTAAAGACCTTACCTATAGACGACCCCGACGAGTTTGTTGAAGCAATTCCTTTTCCTGAAACTAAAAATTATGTCCGTCAAGTGCTAGGAAATTACTGGAATTATCTCAGGATTTACAATCCTCAAACCTCTCAATTAGTAGGACAATACCTTGCGAAGCAACTCCAATTTCCTCAATATCAAAAACCAGCAGCAACTACAGAACCGACGACATCGGAGAGTAATTAATTAGCTTAAAGGTCAAAAGTTAAAGGTTAAAGGTTAAAGGTCAAAGGTTAAAGGTCAAAGGTTAAAATTTAACTATTGCTGAGCGTAGGGTATGACTTATATGTCATTTATCCTACGCGATATTTTTTTATACACGTAATGAAACCTCACCCCGTCCTGACGGAGACTCCTCTCTTTAACAAGGAGAGGGGAAGGGGGTGAGGTTTTTCAATGTTATAGGTGAATTCATCGAGTGAAATATTCAGTTATATCACGTAAGTCTTTTATTTTTTTTTAGTATAGATTGGAAAGATAATTTGAACCTAATCATAAAAAAATACTGCTTTCATGACTGAATCTTTTTTAATTACACTATTTAAAGTTATTTGGCAGGATTTAACAGAAGATGCAGCTTATGATTCGACAAAACAAAATTGGCAAGCTCTTCAAGTCGTTATTGATGAAATAAAGAATAACAAACAAGTTAGTCAAGATTTAGCATTTGCACTGGAAAAGTGTTACTACTATTCAGACAAAATTATAGCGGAAACCTGTCGAGAAGAATTAATTAAAAGTTCTACCTTTGTCCAGTATCGTGGAGCGAAAATCTATAAACCCCCCGAGAATGATACGGGGATTAGAAAATTAGAAAATAAAATTACTTTGATAGACAAACAATTAAAACAATTTGGAAAAAAGCTATTTGCAAAAAAATCTTTTATTAATCCTAGCGACCTTGAAGAATTAGTTAAAGAATTATCTCAAAGAAGTTATGAATCCTCGGAAGCTAATAAGAAAGATGCATGGAATAATCTTTTACAAGAAGTAGAAAAAGATTGTGAAGTAAAAATTTATCAAAATAGAATCAGAGACAAAAAGAATGGTTTACGTAAGTTAATGTTTGATAATTTTTTAATAGGAATTGAACCTCACGAACAATTAAATCGTATTTTTAGTGCTAGAACATATTTGATATTAAAAAATATTCGTGACAAAGTTTAGTTCAATGAAATTAAATTCGATTTTTTATTCCCTGTTCCCTATTCTCTTTTTTAATTAGTCATCTATTTTGCATTAATTTTACATTGTGATGTAGGTATTTACCAATCCGCACTTAAAAATGAAAAAAACGGCTTACGGAAATTAATGTTTAACAGATTTTTAATCGAGATTGATAGAAGATTGCAGAAAATTACAACCTAATTTATAATTGCTAATCCCTATCCACACATAATTTATCATCTAGCTGCTCGTAATCTCGCAAAGCATCGCATCCTTTAATTTTTAATTTCTCTAAAGTCAAATCATCCAAATCTCGTACAATTATTGTTCCTCGATTTGTACCGCTTAATAAAGTTTTTCCATCGGGACTAAAGTTAATAGTAGTAAACTCATCTCCATCGGCTTTTAAAGTAATTAATAATGTACCATCGCGCTGCCAAAGCTTAACTTTATCTTCGCTGGTAGCTGCTAATAATTTACCGTCGGGACTAAATGTGACACCTGTGAATTCTTCACCTTCTACAATCAAAGTTTGCTGCAATTCACCTTTTTTATTCCATAATTTTACGGTACCATCGAGACTAGCTGAAGCAAGAATATTATCTTTATTAGACCAAGAAAGAGCAAATACAGGACGTTTATGTCCGGTTAATGTATGTAATAATTTACCAGATTTGTCCCAAATTTTAACTGTATTATCGTCGCTAGCAGAAGCAATTAAATTACCATTACGATTAAAGCTGACCCAGTTTACAGCTTGCTGATGTCCTTTAAGAGTAATGATTAATTCACCATTCCTACGCCATAATTTAACAGTTTTATCTTTACTAGCGGAAGCAAATATATTACCTTTACTAGACCAGTCTAAACTTAATATGACATTATTGTGAGCGGCAATTGTTTTAATTACTTCGCCGTTTTTACGCCACAATTTAATCGTTTTATCTTTACCCGCAGATGCGATATTTTCACCATCTGGACTAAAGCTAACATCCCAAATTTCTTCTTGAAATGGCTGTAGAGTTTTGATTTGCTTACCGTCTCTAGTCCATAATTGAATTGTCTTGTCAACGCTAGCAGAAGCAATCAAATTACTATTCGTAGAAAAACTAACGCTAGTTACAGCTTTATTATGAGTTTTTAAGTTTCCTAATAATAAATCTTGCCAAGACCAAAGTTTCACCGTTTTATCTCGACTAGCAGAAGCAAGGGTTTGATTATCGGGGCTGAAATTAACATCGTTTACCCAATCTTTGTGTCCTTTAAGGGTTCCTAATAGTATCCCATCTTTCCAACGCCAAAGTTTAACGGTTCCGTCGGTGCTTACCGTACTGATAATTTGATTATCGGGGCTAAATTTAACAGCAGTAACAGCTTCTGAATGCGCTTTAATTACTTTTAATAACTTTCCTTGACGGTTCCATAATTTAACTGTGTTATCCAGACTTGCTGAAGCGATAACTTTACCATCATTAGACCAACCAATACTAGTAATTGCATCCCGATGTCCGCTAATAGTACGAATATTTTTACCGTTATTATCCCAAAGTTTTATTGTTCTATCGCTACCTACAGAAGCGAGAATTTGACCAAATCCCTTCGGGGTGACTACGTTAATAGGGGAAAAAGCAACTTCTAAAACTGCATCATCATGACCAAAAAGTGTTTTAATTAATTCACCTTTACGATTCCAAAGTTTAATAGTTTTATCAGTGCTTCCAGAAGCAATTATTTTGCCATTAGGACTAAAAGCAACGCTATTAACTATATTTTCATGTCCAGATAAGGTTAAACTAGCTCTACCATCTAAAGTCCAAAGCTTAACAGTCTTATCCTGAGAAGCAGAAGCAACTGTTCTCCCATCTGGACTAAAATTAACGCTATTAACTACATCGGTATGTCCGGATAAAGTACGGAAAAATTTGCCATTTGGATACCATAATTTAACGGTGTTATCGGCACTTGCAGAAGCAACTAAAGAGTTCAACGGACTAAAAGCAACGCTATTAACTCCAGATAAATGTCCGGATATTGTTTCTTTTTCTCTAATTTGAGGAACTACTTGATGTAAAGCTGTCATTACCTGAGCTTTTGTATAAGCATCCGGTAAAAATGCGGTTTTAAATTTATCTGCGGCTTTTAAACCTTGTCTTAAAGCATCAAAGTCCTTACCAGAAGAAGCAAGTTCTTCTGCTGATGCGCTGATAGCTTGAATTTCGCTGATTAGAGCTTGTCTCCATAAATAAACTGACATTATTGTCGAAGCAGTTAGAGCCAAAATAGCCGTAACGGAACCTGCAAGAGCTATTTTCAAAGAACGATTAACTTTGACTTCACTTAGTTTTTGCTGCTGTTGACTTTCTGCTAATTGCGCTTGTAATTTTTGCTGTTCTAATTCTGCTGATAATTGTTCGATTGACCTACGACTTAGTTCGTCACGTTTGCGGAGTTCTTTTAGTTCGGTAAATAAATCTAAGTGTTGTGATGGTTGATTATCAAAAATTTTTGCTTCTTTCTTCTTCCTAAGTTCGCTGTGAAGTCGAGTGATTTCTGTTTCTCTTTGCTGTACTTGATTTCTTAACTGTGTTAATTGAGTTTGAATTAACTCTTCTTGTTGAAAAGAACGAATTAAATCAACTAAATAATCGTGAATTAATTGATAGCGTTCGGTAATGTCAGCAAATAATACAACTAACCCAGAACGAACTAATATTTCTAAAACTAATTCTAATTTTTCTGCGGATTCAAACTCAGCTAAATCCGTTGTTAATTCAGCCTTAGTTTTAAAAGGTCTTTTATGATTTTCATCAGTCAGTAAATATAGAACTAGTAAAGTAGCCTGTTCGTTTTCCGAACCGCAATCTTTTATAATTTCTTTGATATATCGTTCAATAAGTTTATTTGGTCGATAAGGTTCGTATTTAGCTAAAGTGGTAATATTTTCATCTTGAAGTTGTGCCCCTACTACCTGTAATTCAATAGGACGAACTTCTCCTATTTCTGATGATAAATCTTCTACTAAACTATCAATTAAAGCTGGCTCTATATTATACTCCGAGCGCTCTGTAAGCTTTTGAATTAAACTTTTAGCATCTCCCGCAGAAAGATTATTAACTTGATAGCGGATGTCTTTATCTAAAATATTATTACTAATAGAATCTTGTCTTGCCAAACGTTTTAAATCTAGCAAATGATGTAAATAATCTTCCCTCAACGAAAAAATTATTTTGACAAAAGGAATATTTAGACATTCACAGATAAAATCATCAAAATCCTCCTTTTGACTTCTATCTGTATTCACAAAGAAAAACTCTTCTAACTGGTCAAAAATCAAAACAGTTATCAGATGATTATTGGCATTTTCTCGTAATTTTTCAGAAATACTAGCGATTGTAATTGGTGTAGCTGCATAAGTATAATTATTTAATTCCTTACCATAAGTGTATTGAATGGCTGTGTCATCTATAAACATTGCTTCACTCAAAGACTTACCCAATTCACGAATCCAATCAGTATAAACTTGTAGCACTACCGGAACGGCAATTTGGTCTCCAATTGGTCTATTTTGCAAAGCGGGAACCAACCCAGCGTTAACAATAGAACTTTTACCAACTCCCGATTCACCATGAATCAAAGTTAATTTTTTATCGGAACGACTAATTTTTCCAATTAATAAATTAATATCCCTTTCTCTACCAGAAGCTGTTATCTCTAAAGCAACATGAGAATTTTTTGTGGGTGAAACTAAAACTGGATTTTTGGCTTTTCTTTGAGGTTGTAACCTACCAGCACCAATAAAAGCTCGCAAACCATATTGCTGTTGTACCGAACGTCTTTCACGACGAATAAAAAAAGCTTCCAAATATTTACCCGACTCATAATAAAGCCATCTCAACCGTCGTAAAAGTCGAATATAACGATGAACATCATAACGATAATCGCTATTTTCTAAAGCTATTGATAAATTTTTACTTGCATTCTCTAAATGCAGTTTTGCAGCTTTTTCCTCACCCAAAAATTGTAGGGATTTTACCAGAACTAACTGATAAACCTGCTCTAAAAGTAATGGAAACAAAGCGTGATGTGCTTTGTGATTAGTCTTAGCTTCAGCCAAATAAAACAGCGATGCTTGAGCATATTTACTTGCTTGCTTCCACTGTAATTCATGCAAGGCCACATCAGCTAAATAACCGCAATCACAAGCAAGTTGAGTATAGCTACCATATTGTTGATGTAGCTCCAAAGACTTATGAGCAACAACCCGTAACTGATTCCAGTCCTCAAGCTGTTGTAAAACTTCGCTCAATTGTCCGATAAATTGCGCTACTAACATCGGACGTTCAGCTAATTCAAATACTTCCAAACATTTTTGAAAATAACCCACAGCAAATTGCCAATTTCCATACTGTTCCCCATGATTTCGCTCAGCTAAACGGTAAAAGCATAAACCCAGGTAGAAGAGAATTACTCCCTGATGGAGGAGGTGGGGAGATGGGGAAGGGTGACAAGGAGAGGGGGAGAAGGGGAGAGGGGGAGAGGGGGAAGAAATTGTGTTTTCATTGTTAACTGTTTTTCTGTTAACTGTTCGCTGTTCGCTGTTAACTGAAAACTGTTCGCTGTTAACTGTTAACTGGTAACTGTTAACTGTTAACTGGTAACTGTTCCGAAAGTGTTTTATTGCTTTTTCAATCCGGTCTTTTACGTATTCGTCTAAACCAAACACAAATTCTAAACTAGCTTCTAGTTCTGGAGTTAAGTTAATTCCGCGAGTCTGTAAATCTTTAATTGCATAATGTAATTCATTTTTATGCAACCAAATTTGTTCTAAGGTACATTGACAGTAATTTTCTGACGATTCTTTATAATTATTTCCTAATTCTTGGGACTTTTTAATTAAGCAGTATTTATTACTGCATTGATTCTCTTTAATGATTTGAGGTTCTTGTTCCCTGGAAAAAGCAATATTTAAAACTGTAGTGAACAATGAATCGGTTTCTTGTTGTAAAAATTGCTGTAATTGTACCGTCGTCATTCCAAATTTAATTGGTGTCGCAGCCCAGCTTGCAAAATCTGGTGCTAATCTCCGTAATTTTCGCAATAATTCTTCGTTTACCCACAGCACCATTGGGAAAGGATGTTTTTTGCGAAATTCATCTCTTACTTGATTGATGCTACTTAATAAATCATCAATTTCATTAACTGATTCCAAACCCAAAATCATTAATGCTACCTTGGGTCGGTTCTCAGTTCTATTTAAATTTTTTTCAGCTATGTTGCTGTGAATTGTACTGTATAAACTTCTTACTTGAGGAGGTACAAATACCTCCTGCAATAGACATTTTTCCCCTAAAATCTGTTGTAGCTGCTGTAATATTTGCTCTTGTAAAACTTGATAATTACAGCAGACTAACACGAGCGAAAATTCCCCGTTAGCAAGGGAAATTGCTCGCGTTAAACTTCTTAAAGCACCAACGTTAGCAGTGACTAAATCCGATTGTTGTTTTCTTCCAACCACGACTTAAACTTCCTGGTTTCTGCTAAAACTGGATTGATTGCAAACCAAACTCCTTGATGGTCGCGATACTCGAAAACAAACAAACTTCGTAACAAAGTATGATATTCGATATCACCTCTAACCCGCTGTTGATTTACCACTTGGAAAATTAAATCCCATTCCGGAGAATCAATAGCATTGGCTCGATAATCGCGATGTCTTTGAATTACTAATTCTACACATTCCTTACTAAAAGGTGGGTCTTGTTCTCTAATACAATCAAATAGTAATCCTAGCAAATCTCGCACGTGACCACCACTAATTAAACACAACCGATTCAAAGCTTCCGGAGTCTCGAATAGTTCTGTTATGAAATGTAACCTTTCGGCAGGATTAATAGTAGGAAAAGCCCTCGCTAAAACCATTTGTCGCAAACTGTCCAAACCAGGAGTATAAATTTCACCTGTACGTTTACGCACTGGTATCATTGGTAAAACTTTTGGTGCTACACCACCACCTAAACGATGCTGTAATTGAGCGCTATCGTTGGAAAAAGTTAAACCCAGAGGAATAGTATAAACCATATGACAATTTAGTTTACGTAACTGTTCTCCTCTATCAATAAATAAATACTCCGGTAGAGAACGTCCCGATGGTAAAGGTCGAATTGCAACTCTATCTAAGTTATCAACAATTACCACTAAACCTTTTTTACCTCTTGCTTTGAGTTCTTCATTAGCACGAGCTAATAACTCATTATTAATTGAGTGCAAAATATTCAGAGTTCGCGGCTCTAAATAATCGCGTAATCTTCTCCTCAACTGAGGACTTTCCTTTGTTTTAGCCGTAATTTTAGCAATTCCAACTGATAATTCACCTTCTAACTCCATATCAATCGGTGTTTGGAGAAACTCGACTATTTCTCCAAATAATTTAGCAAAATAAGAAGGTTTTAATCGGATTTTTATTGACTCTAAACTCTGAGATACTTGTCCTGCAATCGCAAGAAAAATATCGGTAACATCCAAATCCACCATTTCCAAAACGTGAGTGGATTCAAAATAGACTACATGAAATTTTTTTAATTCTAATTCCGCTTTTAATCGCAGTAATTCTGTAGATTTACCGCAACCAATATGTCCAGTGAAAAGTTGAGTTGTAGGTGCATCCGGTGATATTCTAGTAATAGTCCTTTGTAGCGCTTCAATAATTTTTCCGCCCCTTACCGCAGCGAAATCAATATAATATCTTCGAGCATCAGCATCTCCCATTACTAGAGGTTGGCTCGGATTACACGCTTGATAAAATCTTTCTAAGTTTAGAAGCATAAAAGACTGCTACTCGCTCAATTTAAAAGACGAGATTTATAACACAATGAGGTTTTTTCTATAGAGTTAGCTTCACTTTGAATACAAATTAAAAATGCAGAATTCCGGATTTATAAAATATTTATATTAACTAATATTTCGATAAATTAGTTACAGAATTATTCATTTTTTTTGGTAAAACAAAACTCTTGCAAAAGCTATTTTGCAGTTAAAACACTGCAAAATAGTCGAAGTCAGAAGACTTAGACTGATTAATCGATAACCCGCTCAGTCAAGATTTCTGTTTATAGATAATAGCTATAGATATTTAGAAATATCGCTATTTTTTATACTAAATAGCTTTATTTAAATGCTAGCCAAAATCTATACCGTGTTTTGTAGTTAGGATTTAATATTTAAAGGTAATCCACCTATAATTTATCTTTCATAACATCACCAATTAAATATCTTCCACAGGCATATCAAAATAATACCGAATTAAACAGTATAATTAAGTTGCTATATAGTTGATATATCTTGATAAACCTGCCAAAAAACAATCAATTAAATACCAAAAAAAGTAAATAGTTACATCAGCAATATTTTCAGTTCATCAAAACGAACTGTTTCTATAAAAATCGGAACTGCTTGAAAAGTGGCAGATGTGATTGCATTCTAAAGTAATTAGAATGATATTATTTTTACCCTTATTTTCCCGGTGCGAAATTCAAATGAAGCTTCTTAAATACTATTACTTATAACTCAAATTAAGTAGTTTGTCAGTAAATCTATCTAAGTAAAAATAATTATATAAAAATAAAAATAGCTAGATAAAGGAGTAATTATAAAATTAACCCCGTAAACAATGATTTAAAACACAATAACTAAGAATTAAAAACAATAATGCATTAATTCTTACAATTTCCCGAACGAAGACAATCTTTAATTCGGTCATCTCTAGCTGATAATTGAAATGGTGCTACATTTGTCAAATATGGTTGAGCAAATTGTTCACCAGTCACAAAATCGGTCATTCTAGATTCTTCACTGTTGAAAGCTTGTAAACCACTAACAGTATTTAACCCGATAACAGGAAATACTAACATGGCACAACAAAATGTACTACGCATCTTCAACCTCAAGTAGAATTGTAGGTTACGCCATAGTAGACTCCCTCTCAAACAAACGAACCTTTTACGAACAGAAAAACGTAAATTGAAAATCAAATTACACTTTTCTGATAAATTATCCAGCCCTTTTTCGGCGAAACCGGATAAAAATTATAAAAATAAATAAATCGGAGGAGGGATAGGGAAGAGGGGGTAGAGTGGGGAGAGGGGGATGGGGAGATGGGGAGATGGGGAGATAAGGAGAAAAATAATTAACTAATTCCTAACTCTTAATTTCTAACTTCTAACTCCTAACTTCTTTAATCCGTCTTGGAAAGTTTGGGGGGAAGAACATCTACACCCCCAACTTTCCGCAAAATCTAAAATCTAAAATCCAAAATCGCATGTCCCGTTCTTCAGAAACTGAAACTACTACTACAAAAGATTTTGACGTTGAAGCGACTTCACAAGAGGAATATCTTTCCGAGTTACCTGGTGAAGTGGAAATGTCCCTTTTTGACCACTTGGAAGAATTGCGATCGCGAATTTTTTATTCGTTGATAGCTGTGGTGTTGAGTGCTGTTGGATGTTTTATTTTTGTGAAACAACTTGTCCAATTGCTGGAAATACCAGCCCAAGGAGTCAAATTTCTTCAGCTAGCTCCCGGTGAATATTTTTTCGTATCTATCAAAGTCGCTGGTTACAGTGGATTAGTTTTAGCTAGTCCATTTGTTCTATACCAAATTCTTCAATTCGTTCTACCGGGATTAACTCGTCGGGAACGTCGGTTATTAATACCCATATTTATGGGTTCTACCGTACTGTTTCTATCGGGATTAGTATTTGCTTATTTTGCGCTGATTCCCGCAGCTTTGAACTTTTTTATTAATTATGGTGCGGATGTAGTAGAGCAAAGTTGGTCAATTGATAGGTATTTTGAATTTGTTTTGTTATTGCTATTTAGTACGGGTTTAGCTTTTCAAATTCCGGTAATTCAACTTTTACTTGGTGCTTTAGGAATCGTTTCTTCCAAGGTAATGCTTTCAGGTTGGCGTTATGTGATTATGGGAGCAGTTGTGTTAGGAGCAATTCTTACACCTTCCACAGACCCACTAACTCAAAGTCTTTTAGCAGGAGCAGTTCTAGGATTATATTTTGGTGGAATTGGTTTAGTGAAGTTAATAGGTAAATAGTTATAGGTAAAAAATGCCAATTACCTACGAAGATTTTGAGAAAGTAGAAATTCGTGTTGGGAAAATCATTAAAGCTGAGGATTTTTCCAAAGCAAGAAAACCTGCTTTTAAATTGTGGATAGACTTTGGTGATTTAGGGGTGAAAAAATCTAGCGCTCAAATTACCAAACTTTATACGAAAAAAGATTTAATTAATAAATCAGTATTAGCTGTAACAAACTTTTCACCCCGTCAAATAGCCGATTTCATGTCAGAAGTTCTAGTTCTAGGAGTAGTGCTTGATGATGGTGAAGTCGTATTAATTCAACCAGATAGAGAAGTACCTTTAGGTAAAAGAATATTTTAATTACCAACTATCAACTACCAATTACCAATTACCAATTATTTTTCTCAAATCCTATGCTGCATAATTTCATTTTCCGATTTCCAAAGAGAAGCAGGTAAACGCCAATACATACTATTTTCTCGTTCCATAAGCTGATAACCAATCAATTCCCTTCTCAAAGTCGCGAAATCCGAATGATGGTTACTAATAATTTCATTAACCTGAGATTCTTTATAAATTAAATCTAATTCAAACTTTCTTACCAACCACCGAAGTATTACAAAACGTTTTTTCCTCGATGCAGGAATTCTAATTATTTGAATGCCATCAAGATAACTTTTAAGAACTTTATTTTCCCAGGTTTCTAATTTATTGTTTGTCATATATTTAAGTTAAGAAAGAAAGTTTGGGAGAAATAGCAAACACCAAGTAAATAGGAATAATAAATACTAATTAACTTTTACTTAACTATCGACTTGATAAAATTACACCCTATAGCAGATTGAGCAATCTAACAATAATATAACCAACTAGAAAAATAGTTATGGTTATAAGACCACTTAATAATCCGTATATATAAATAATTGAATATAAAGACTTAAAAAAAGAATTGATATTCAATTGATAAATACTGCCGTCTAATATTGCTAAGCATATTAGAGTCATACTTGTTGTAAGACTACTAATGGATATACTTAAAATTATATATCTAAAACTAATAAGCCAGTTTTTCTTATAACTTTTTTGTCTTATGGTAAGCCATATGAGACCTACTATAATTCCAGTCAAGATACTAATTAATGCGAAGATGCCAAGAAGAATATATTCCACGATTAAGAACAGAATACTCAAAGTTAATAATCTATTATATTCTTGTTAGCAATGGTTTAATAGACAGATAAAATTCTGTATTAATTACATTTTATCTTTTATTAATTTGGGCTGTTTAGCATCTAACTATAATATTCATAATCAAAAATCCAAAATAATAAAGTTCTCCTCTCTTTAGAAATTTTCTCAACAAACTATGGAGCTTATGATGAGAAAAAATGCTGTAGCCTTAGGTAAATTAAAAAGCTATAATATCCACTCAGAAGTACGCTCGCCTAAATCCAAAGGAACGCTGACAGCTTTCCCGAGTCGCGGACGTTCTCGCGTTTCCTCGATAAATCCTTGTACCTGTTCGGTCCCACCCATCCCATTCAGATAACTCGCTACGGTATCTAAATGTTCTAAGTACTCGTTCTCACTCAAAGGAAACGAAGCTTGCTCCAAATATTTCCACATCACCTGTAGAAATAGTTTCCCTTGCGTCCGACGCAATTGGACATCATAAGAACGTCCCCACTTCTCAATCAATATTTGACGTAATTCTTGTCCTGTCATAACTTTACTTTGGGCTTTATTTACATTTAGTAATGATGTGAAGTTCCGTAACTCCAGTATGATAGGAATATAAAGAAATGTAATGCTAAATAAAGAATGTCTTTGAATATCTGAAGATAGCAGAAGGCATTTATATAGGGCATGGGCAATCCAAGACTGGAGTTTCCCAATAAAAAGAACTCAGGTCAAAAAAAGTTAACAAAAAATCAACCTCGAACCCGTAGATTATGGCTCAATTCTCTGAATCAATGGACGTACCCGATATGGGTCGTCGCCAATTCATGAATCTTTTGACTTTCGGAACTGTCTCCGGAGTTGCTCTGGGAGTATTGTATCCCGTTGTCAAGTATTTTCTTCCGCCTTCGAGTGGTGGTGCTGGTGGTGGTGCCACAGCTAAAGACGAACTTGGCGATACTGTCAGTGTTTCTGACTTTTTAGGCAAGCACAACGTTGGCGATCGCACTTTGGTGCAGGGACTGAAGGGAGACCCTACATACATTGTGGTAGACGGAAGCGAATCCATCCAAGATTATGGAATCAACGCTATTTGTACCCACTTGGGTTGCGTTGTACCTTGGAATATTGCTGAAAATAAATTTAAATGTCCCTGTCACGGTTCCCAGTACGATGCTACTGGTAAAGTAGTTCGAGGCCCAGCACCATTATCTTTAGCGCTTTCTCATGTAGCGGTACAAGATGACCAAATGGTAATTACTCCTTGGACTGAAACTGATTTCCGTACCGATGAAGAACCTTGGTGGGCTTAAAACAGTTATCAGTTATCAGTTGTTCACCGGTCAGGTGTGGATCATCAGTATCCGTTTTATTAGGCTTCAGTAGGTAATGCGGGCTATATTCTTGCCTAAATCGTTAATTTCTTCTTGAGGTCAATTCTAATAACTGCTGGCTGTTGCTTATTTTAATCCTGCATTCCGAGTTCTTGAGACAAGAGCTAATAACTAATAACTAACGACCAATTCCGAAGAAGAGATGAGAAATAATTGTACGACTCGGTTAAGTCGCTTATTTAAGGCGATTTCTAAAACATTGCTTGTGGCAATTGCTACGGTGACATTTTTCTTTACCAGCGATTTAGCACTTCCTCAAGCTGCTGCTGCTTATCCTTTCTGGGCACAAGCTGCATATCCGGAGACACCAAGAGAACCTACAGGAAGGATTGTTTGCGCTAACTGCCACTTAGCAGCAAAAAATACCGATGTAGAAGTACCTCAGTCAGTATTACCAGATACCGTATTTAAAGCGGTAGTCAAAATTCCTTACGATACCGATGTCAAGCAAGTAGGTGCTGATGGTTCCAAGGTCGGTTTAAATGTTGGTGCGGTATTAATGCTACCCGAAGGGTTTAAACTGGCTCCTCCAGAGCGTATATCCGAAGAACTAAAAGAGGAAGTAGGAGACGTTTACTTCCAACCCTATACCCAACAGGAAGATAATAGTGTTTACTTAGTTGGACCGCTTCCTGGGGAGCAGTACCAAGAAATCGTTTTCCCAATTCTTTCTCCTAACCCCGCAGTTGACAAAAATCTTCACTTCGGTAAATACGGCGTTTACGTCGGTGGAAACCGAGGACGCGGACAAGTTTATCCGACTGGGGAAAATAGCAATAATAACGTTTTCACAACTTCTGCTGCTGGTACAATTACCAAAATTGCTAAAGAAGAAGATGATAGCGGTGCGATAAAATACGCTGTAGACGTTCAAACGACCGAAGGAGAAACCGTAACTACTTCAATACCCGCAGGTCCAGAACTGATTGTTTCTGAAGGACAAGAAGTTGCAGCGGGTGAAGCTTTGACCAATAACCCGAATGTAGGTGGTTTTGGTCAGCATGACACAGAAATAGTACTGCAAAGCGCAGGTAGAGTTAGAGGATTGATAGCATTCGTAGCTCTTGTAATGATGGCTCAAATTATGCTTGTCCTCAAGAAAAAGCAAGTTGAGAAAGTTCAAGCTGCTGAAATGAACTTTTAATCTCAATTGTCGCTTAGTTGAATAATTAACTATAAGACAGGTAACAACCTGTCTTTTTTTTTACTTATGATTAGATCAGCCATCAATCTCATAAACCATTCATAATCAATGTTAAACCATTTATTTTTAGGCAATAAAGCTCTAATTCCACTCTTCTTTATCAAAATAAGTCGTTTTAATCATAAAAAACATGTTCTATTTATTTAGCAATTATTCAGTATCTAAAATTAATCTATAGTTGTTTGTTTTACCATTTAATTCTTAAAATAATATTCTCAAAAATAGCTCTACTACAAATTTAAACTAAGATTTATCCCTAAAATTAAATAGTTTCAACTTGATTATTGTAATTAAAATCAGTCTAGGGTCTGATATAATCAACCCCTGGGATAGTTTAAATCACACAATAAGGCTCTTTACCTGCTTCAGTCGCAAAAAAAAAATTTTATTTAAAACAAAAAAATTAAACTTTTTATCAAATTTTTGATACAGTAAAAATTACCAACATAAGTTAACAAAGAATCTATCTTGGCAAATCTTTCTATCTCCAGGGTCAACTCTAACGTCTTGTATTGCTCCAACCGGTTACGGAATGATATAAAATATCGACAGCTGTTTTGTGAAGGCGAACCCTATAGAACCGAGCGATACGGCTTTGATATAAGCTAGTTATTGTCACTGCTTGGTCTGAATCTGTCCATAGCGACGTTTTTGTGTATCAGCAATTTAAATGCATATTGTTTGTTTAACCATGAGCCTAGTACTAACCAATCAAACAAATTGAATGGAGAATACGTTTTTTAAGCTCAAGTTAATCTAAGCATTCGAGATAATTTCTGTTAATGTTCAGCTTCAAGGTTGTAAAGGAATGTTTAAGTCTGCGATAATCAACAAGCCATCAGACCCTTCCTTGAATGTAAATCTAGGTTGCAATCTCAAATATAAACCTGGAGACTACCGAGAGGAGATTTTTGTCACGGTAGAGTTTCTTCGATATTTGAAGCAGAATACGAGTTCGGAGGATTAGAAAAATTGGTGCAGCTAAAACTTATGTTTGTGGATAGAAGGTAGATAAATATGCTCGAAATTGCTAGAGATAAGTATTCTAGTATAAACGGGTAGATTTATATATAGCTTCCTAGCAGATTGCAGTTTTTTAACTTTAGATGTATTTGGCGACTTGAGAATGATGAAGCCGGACATTAAGTTATGGTATTCAAGTAGGTAGAAGCCAATCTTCTTTACTTGAGATAGTTAAAATTTCTCGTTCTAGAAATAGAAATTACCTTTCTCGAACAAGGTGAAGTAAAGTGCGACTTTTTTAGCATTTAATCGGAGTGCTTTCTCATAGAGTGCGATGATAGTAACCCGAAAGGTAGAAGAAATTTTGTCAAAATTCAGAAGTGTTTGTTAAATAAGGTGCAACGAATGGTACTGTATTAGAGTGGTCTATTTTTTGTCAATTTTAAGCGGTTAATCTAACTGCTTGACTTGCTGGGTCATAATCCAGTATTAAAGTCATACAAGCCTTTTTTCCCGCAATTATAGTTACGATTACAGTTAAGCGTTGAGGAAACGTATGTAATTATCCTACTTCCTGATTCAAGTCTTAAAATCAGTAGATATTTGAGACGTTTTCTGCTCGGCATTAAAGAATTAATAGGTTTTTTATTGCTAAGTAGTCTGAAATAGTTTGGATTTATCTATTTCTTTATGTATAAAAAGAGGTTTTCTCTTATTTAAGAAATTTGTCTTTACAGATAAACTTCTTAAGAGAACTTCTATAGAAGCTAGCTACTGTAAAATATAGCGGCAAAATACGACTAAATGTAGAGTCAAATCTCTGCATAATCTACCGCTCAGGGTAGATAATAACGCACATTTATAAGTTCTAAGCGCGTGAAAACGCTTTCTGTGCTTTTATGAATTGGTCGCAGTAGTTATAAGTCAGCCAAGACTATAAAACCTACCGAGAAAATCTCGGAAAGTATAAGCCCTTCTTGCGAATTAACGCAGTTAAGGAGAAATCACTCTTCCCGAATGGGAAAACAGAGCGAGCCTGGGAACCTGCTTGCGGTTAGAAGAATGGGTAAAATTGATATCCTGCTTTTAACCATGTAGAAAGTCAAAAGTTCAAGTTTATTAACGGGGATTTCAGCAACTATGGGTATTGTTCAGTCAAAGTTAGAAGCTACTGAATCTGCTTTTCATATAGAAGCCTATGAAAAAATTGAATATAGCCTTGTCTATGTTAATGGAATTTTTGACATAAACAATCCAGAATTAGCGGAGTGCTATCAAAAATTTGGAAGATGCTTGGCTGTGGTAGATTCCAATGTCTACAAGCACTTCAGCAGTAAAATGCAGCAGTATTTCGAGCATTACAACATCGATATGACTGCTTTCCCCGTAACTATCACCGAGCCTAATAAAACAATCCAAACTTTCGAGACGATTATAGATGCATTCGCTGACTTTAAACTGGTTCGTAAAGAGCCTGTTTTGGTAATCGGTGGTGGATTGGTAACGGATGTAGCGGGTTTTGCTTGTTCTACTTATCGTCGTAGCAGTAACTATATTCGCATCCCTACTACTTTGATTGGTTTAATCGACGCTAGTGTTGCTATTAAAGTAGCGGTTAACCATAAGAAGTTGAAAAACCGTCTGGGTGCTTACCATGCTTCTTCTAAAGTATTTCTTGATTTCTCCTTCTTGGGTACCTTACCCACAGACCAAGTACGCAACGGTATGGCTGAATTAGTCAAAATTGCCGTAGTTGGTCACAAAGAAGTATTTGAATTGCTTGAAGAGTACGGAGAAGAACTGCTTCGTACACACTTCGGTAACATTGATGCGACAGAGGAAATAAAAGAAGTCGCTCATAAGTTGACTTATAAAGCTATCAAGAAAATGTTGGAATACGAAGTACCCAACCTCCACGAATTAGACCTTGATAGAGTAATAGCCTATGGTCACAGTTGGAGTCCGACCCTAGAATTAGCACCTAGAGTACCTATTTTCCACGGTCATGCAGTCAATATCGATATGGCTTTATCGGCGACTGTTGCAGCGAAAAGAGGCTATATCACCGAACAAGATAGAGACCGTATCTTAGGCACAATGAGCCGAATTGGACTTTCTCTTGACCATCCTTTGTTAGAACCAGACCTATTATGGCGTGCTACAGAATCTATTTCTTTAACAAGAGACGGAAAACAAAGAGCCGCAATGCCAAAACCAATCGGTGAATGCTTCTTCGTCAATGACTTGACCCCTGAAGAATTAACAGAAGCTTTAGCAGAACATAAAGAAATCTGTCAGAAATTCCCTCGTGGTGGTGAAGGAGTTGATATGTACCCGGTTTATTCTGAATCAGAAACTGAGCTTGTAGGGAGCGAAAGCTAATGACGGGTGTTGTAGAGAAACCAGTGGCTAGACCCGTCACACCTTTAGGGATATTAGCCCAGGAATTAGAAGCAGTAGTGCAAGCGCTGGATAAAGAAACATTACCAGCACAAATCAAAGAGAAGCTGCAGTTTGCTTCCCGTTTAGCATCAGGTTTAGACCCTTATTTAGAAGAATGCACCACCTCTGAATCGGCAGCTTTAAAAGCTCTTGCTGACAAGACTGCACGCGAGCAATGGAGTAACCGCTTTAATCAAGGGGAAACTGTCGTCGCTTTAGAACAGGAAATGCTTTCCGGTCATATAGAAGGACAAACCTTAAAAATGTTCATTCATATGACCAAAGCTAAGCGAGTACTGGAAGTAGGTATGTTTACGGGCTATTCTGCCTTAGCTATGGCCGAAGCATTACCAGCAGATGGCAAACTTATTGCTTGTGAAGTAGACCCCTATACAGCAGATTTCGGCAGAGCAGCTTTCCGCGAGTCTCCCCACGGCGAAAAAATTCAAGTTGAAACCGGACCAGCGGCTGATACTTTGGACAAGCTCGCAGCAGCAGGAGAGTCATTTGAATTCGTATTTATTGATGCAGACAAACCAGGGTACGTAGATTACTTCAATACCCTGTTGGAGAAAAACTTGTTAGCCCCATCTGGGTTTATCTGCGTTGATAATACATTGCTTCAGGGACAGCCTTATTTGACCGAAGCAGAACGTACTGCTAACGGAAAAGCAATTGACGAATTTAACCGTACCGTCGCGGCCGATAAACGTGTTGAACAAGTTCTACTTCCACTAAGAGATGGTTTAAGCATCATCCGACGGTTAGAAGATTAGCAAAGTCCGTCAAACTTATAACTTTTACCCCCTTCTCTTTAGGGAGTAAAAGTTATAGAAAAAAATAAAAATCAAGTAAGAGGTAATTTTCTATTCCCCACTCCCTAATCCATAGTTTCTTAAAATACTTTTATCAGAGTTCTTTATTATAAAATGGCACAATCATCTGTTTCTGTTTCCGCATCTCAACCAATCGCACCTCCTACTTCAATAGGTATGCGTTTTTTTGCGCTATTTCAAAACCTGGCTACTTTAACTTTGCTTTTACTAGCCTTACCGATAAATGCCACTATAGTTCTGACGACTTTACTCTTAAATATACTGACTTCTCCGTTTCAGAAGAAACAGACAACAGTGGTCGCTACCGAAAAGAAAAATATTCTGATTAGCGGTGGAAAAATGACCAAAGCACTACAGCTTGCTCGGTTTTTTCATAGCGCAGGACATCGGGTAATACTGACGGAAACTCATAAATACTGGCTGTCGGGTCATCGATTTTCTCAGTCTGTAGATAAGTTTTATACAACCCCTGTTCCCCAAAAAGATTCACAAGCTTATACTCAAGCCTTAATAGACATTATTAACAAAGAAGGCATTGATATATATATTCCGGTAACAAGTCCAATTGCTAGCTACTACGATTCTTTAGCAAAACCCGCGCTATCAGAATATTGTGAAGTATTTCATATAGATGCAGCTACTTGTGAAATGCTAGATGATAAATTCGCTTTCAGCGAAAAAGCCCGGAGCTTTGGGTTATCGATTCCGAAGTGTTTTAAAATAACTAATCCCGAACAGGTTATAAATTTTGATTTCTCTGGAGAAACTCGAAAATATATTCTCAAGAGCATTCCTTACGATTCAGTAAGACGGCTAGATTTAACAAAGCTTCCTTGCGATACTCCAGAAGAAACAGAAGCCTTTGTGCGAAGCTTACCAATCAGTCCGCAAAAGCCTTGGATAATGCAAGAATTTATTCCTGGGAAAGAATATTGTACTCACAGCACCGTTAGGGATGGTGTAATGAGACTGCATTGCTGTTGTGAATCTTCAGCTTTCCAGGTCAATTACGAAAACGTAGAAAATCCAAAAATTCGTGAATGGGTAACGCATTTTGTCAAAGAATTGGGAGTTACCGGACAACTTTCTTTTGATTTTATCGAAGCCGAAGACGGTAATGTTTATGCTATTGAATGCAATCCTCGCACGCATTCTGCAATCACAATATTTCACGACCAACTACAGCAAGCTGCAAATGCTTACTTGAGTAAAGAACCTATCGCAGCACCATTACAAGCGCTACCAAACAGCAAACCAACTTATTGGACATATCATGAATTTTGGCGACTAAATGAAATTCGTTCTCTTTCTCAGCTAGGGAATTGGATTAAGAATATGTTGCGAGGTACAGACGCTATTTACACATTTGACGACTGTTTACCATTTTTAATGGTGCATCATTGGCAAATTCCTGTGTTATTGCTGAAAAACTTATCCAAATTAAAAGGTTGGACAAGAATAGATTTCAACATCGGTAAACTTGTGGAATTGGGTGGAGATTAATCCGAAGAAGAAACAGAGGTTCCAATTAAAAGTTTTTAGATTATAAAAAATTTTGAGGGAACCCAGTTGGTAAAGAATTTAGGTCTTGCTGAAGCGCGCAGCCGTTAGCCATATTGAAATATGAATTTATTTTTATCATATTTACTAGCCCCCTAAATCCCACAAATAAGCGGGGACTTGAAATTGTTCTTCTCCCCGCTTATTTGGGGGGTTGGGGGCTAATCATAGTTTTAATCAGCAATGCCAGAATTTAACCCCAACCAAAAAATTAATTAGTTTTGAATATATTTATAGGACTTACGCAAAAGTAACGTAATTGGGTCATTACGAGCGACAGCGACGTAATCTCTCGAAACTTTGGGATTGCTTCCCTACACTCCGTTTCGGTCGCAATGACAATTTTGCTTTGCGTAAGTCCTGATTTAATTGACGCAGATTTCTATTTTTTCAGTTTGTAGTCAGGACTTAAGTCCTCAAAGCGATAAATCGCTGACTACGAACAAATCTTAATGCACAACGGTAGTGTGGAATACCCTACATCTCAATCGGTCAGCACACCTTTAACTGGTTTATATATTTTTGTTACTTTTATTTACATAAAGACACAAAAGTTCAAAACAAGGATATAAGTCACATGATGACCATATTGATTTCATTATTCGTCGTTGGTTGGGTAGCTGCTTCGTTGATAGGTAGTCAAGCATATTTTCGAGGAGAGCAAAGAAAGCCCATCCACGAACGTAACTGGAGTTCTGAGTCCTTTGATTTCTTAGCTAAATCGGTAACTGGTAAAGAAACCGATTACATCGAACGCGTACCCGCTTATGCAATCGATGCTTATGCTGGTAAGGAAATGGGTAGATAGTAAGAGAATGCAGTGCTTTGCTAACGGCATAAATTTTCATAAACAAAGCCCTCAACATGAAGATATTGAGGGCTTTGTTTATATGATTTTTTCAAGCAGCACCCGATTTTTAAGAATCTTGATTAACTTTGCGTCGAATAGGGCGGCTAATTTATATGATAATAAAATTTCAAAATACTGTAGTGCGGTCTTCGTAGCGTGTCCGACAGAACATGCATCTTGGTCGCTAGTGTTATACAAATTAAATCCGTAACAACTTATGCAAGCAAAAATCCAAAATCTAAAATCCAAAATCTAAAATCCAAAATTAATATAAGGTGGACAATGCCCACCCTACAAAAAATAATTACGCCTTTTAATTACAAAGTCCGATATGCTCGATAGTTGATACTTGGGAAAATATTATCTATGTATTCAACTTTCTCCAACCATCCACTATCAATTTTTCCAATATTAATATCTTCGTAAAGCTTGTTAAATCGCATTAAATGAGAACGAGTTCTTCTTACAGCATAAGGAACCATTGTCCCGGTTCTCATAATAAATGCCCAGTCAGAAGATTGTGCTAAAAGTAATTCTCGTGCAGCTTGATTGAGAGCTTTCCATTCCAACTCATCTTCTGCTTCCCGACTGGATAATTCAATCATCCGCTCGGCAGCTTTATGTAAATGTGGGTAAATCCAGGTATTAGTTTCATTTAGCCAATACTCGTGAAAGCCTTTGTATCCCCAACTTGATTGAGAAGGACGACAAACTTGTTGAACCGGATTTGCTTTCAAATAATCCGATAAGTGAGTCATATCATAAGTCCCTTGATCAAACCAAGACTTACGGAATAGATAATCAATAAACCAAGGACCTTCATACCACCAATGTCCGAATAATTCTGCATCGTAAGGAGAAACCACAATTGGAGGACGGTGCATCATATTGTGGAGATGTTCTACTTGACGCTCGCGGTTAAATGCAAAGTTTGCAGCATGTTCCGCCGTTTTTTCTCTGGCCCAATAAGGGTCGTAGAGTTGTTTATCACCAAGTCCTAAACCGCGACCAGTAATTTTATGATATTTAATCCCAGTATTTTTCCGCTGACCATTAGGCATGATATAAGGCTTAATATACTCATATTCAGCCTCCCAACCCAAATCTTTATAAAATTCCCGATATTCAGCAGCACCGGGATAACCCACTTCAGAAGACCATACTTGTTGAGAAGATTCATGGTCTCTTCCAAAAGCTGCAACACCACTTTCTGTAAAAATTGGTGCATAAGTACCAAATTGAGGACGAGGACGAGCATACAAAATACCATGTCCGTCGGTAAGGAAATAGCGCAATCCAGCATCAGCTACCATACGCTCTAAACCTTCATAGTAAGCGCATTCAGGTAACCAAATACCTCTAGGTGGACGACCAAAATTTTCTTCGTAATGTTCTGCTGCTACCTGAAGCTGTGCCCAAACTGCTTGGGGATACATCTTCATTAATGGTAAGTAACCGTGAGTCGCACCACAAGTAATAATATCAATATTATTAGAATCTTGGAATTGCTTGAAAGCAGTTACTAAATCACCTTTGTATCGTTCCCAAATTTCTCTAGTAGCCTTAAATTCTTCTATATAATGCTCGGCTAAATATTTAAGATGACCATTTTCAGCATTATGTTCGCTTTCTAATTCTACAAGTTCCTGCAATTTCGCCAAGTGTTCGTCATAACGTTCTTGGAGAAGCGGGTCTCGCAACATTGACACTAAAGGTGGTGTCATGCTCATGGTGATTTTAAAATCAATACCATCCTGCTTTAAGCCTTCAAAGACACGTAGTAATGGTATGTAAGTTTCTGTGATTGCTTCATAAAGCCATTCTTCCTCCAGCACATAGTCACTTTCTGGGTGACGAACGAAGGGCAGATGTGCATGAAGTACGAGTGCGACGTAGCCAATAGCCATAATATTAATTCCGAACTGGTTCCTATATATCGATAGTGCAAGGGCACAACATTCTTTTGGCAGACGCAAAATTTAGTCCTACATCATATAGAGTAGGGCGCTGAGGAGCAAAGCTTATGAGCGCTTTTGTCAACCTAAGAAATACTTCTGGTTAGAAGTTAACAATATTTTAAGACTTTATGGGAATCAGTAGGCTATCGTTGCTAATTATTAAGGAGTTGGGAGTAGTAAGTCGCGAGTAGCAAGTAGTAAGTAGCAAGTAACGAGTAAGGAATTAATTTCTTCCCAATTACCAATTCCTAATTACCAATTACCAATTACCAATTACCAATTACCCATTACCAATTCCCAATTGCCATTTTTATTCTTCACTTTCTTGATACAGTTCTTGCAAGTTCTGCTGTTGCTTCTTCCGAGAAATGCGACGATATTTCTTGCTTTCTAACCTCGGTTCGTATTGTTTCCGACCTTTCCCTTTTGTTTTTAACTTAAGATTAGATTCTGGATCTGCTTGCTGTTTAAGCCAAGCCTGACGTTCTATTGCTTCTTCTAAAAAATCTAAATAATCTTGGTAACGTTCCCAATCTCCACGCACGATACAATCGGGTTCGTCTTTATGCAAGCAATTACTAAATCTACAGCTACCAGTTTCTAATCTCTTTCTTGCTTCTGGAAAGTAACTGACCAATTCTTCTGGAGTGCAATCTAGGTCTGGTTGATTGAAACCCGGAGTATCTGCAAGTAAACCCCCTCCAGGAATTTCAAATAATTCTACGTGACGAGTTGTGTGTCTTCCACGAGCTAATTTACCTGAAACTTCTGCAACTCTTAAGTTCGCACTGGGAATCAAATTATTTATTAAGCTGGATTTTCCTACACCGGAAGCTCCAGCAAGAACAGTAATTTTACCTGCCAGAATATCTTCTACAGCGTCCATATTTATACCTTTATAAACGCTGATAAACGTAGGTTGATAGCCCCAACTGTTAAGACGTTCTTTAATTTCGGCTTGCTCTTGAGAAGTTATTAAATCGCTTTTATTCAGACACAAAACTACATCTAAACCTGTTGACTCACCTTTCACTAAAAAGCGGCTGAGTTGATAAGGCTCCAAAGGAGGGTCTGTAACAGCAAACACTAATAATATTTGATTTACATTGGCGATCGCCGGACGGTCGAGTTGAGAATTACGGGGTAAAACATTGGTAATAGCACCTCTACCACCAGCCCAATCGGGTTCTTCCACAATAACGCGGTCGCCAACTATCACCTGTTGACCGATTTTTTTTAAGCGGGTTCTGCGGGTACATAAAAGTAGTGGTGGATTGCAAGAAGAAGCAGAAGGAGCAGAGGAAGCGGAGTCGGAAAAAGTTTCTATCTCCTCGTCTCCCTGTCTCCTTGTCTCCTTGTCCTCTTCATCCAGCTGAACTCTGTAAAAATTAGCTTGGACTGCAAGCACTGTACCCAGTAATTGCCCAGATTTTATTGATGCTTCGTCACTCATGGGTTAGTAACTGAGCACCTTACTAATAAGGAAAAATAACCGGAACAATCGGTAATTTGTTCAATTTTATAACCAGCCATTGTCAAACTATCAGGAACTTGCTCGATAGGTTCTCCCGGATCTAACCAAACTTCTAATAATTCTTCTGCTTGCATTTGCTGCAAACGAAGTTTTGTCCGTACAAAATTAATTGGACAAGGAGTTCCCCGTAAGTCAAGTTGAGCATCGGGAGATAAAAGTGGAGATACACTCATTATTTTTAATTAAATAGTTTTCCCAAGAAACCTTCTAAACCGCCTTTACCAGTGCGCTCTCCTTTAATTTTAGCTAGCTTTTCTAGCAATTCTCTTTCGTCGGGTGTTACCTTCGTAGGAATATCAATCAAAATAGTAATCATATGGTCGCCCCTACTTACAGGATTTCCCAAACGCGGAACGCCTCGATTTTCCAACTTCATGACTGTATTGGGCTGAGTTCCAGGGGGAATAATCATTTCCACCAGACCATCAACAGTATCTACTTCCAAACGGCACCCTAAAATTGCTTGAAGATAGCTAACCTTGATTTCAGAAAGTACATTAATACCATCGCGCTGGAATTCTTCATCTTCGTTTACGAATAAGTAAACGTATAAATCTCCGGGCGCACCACCGCGCATTCCGGCATCTCCTTCATTAGAGATACGCAAGCGGGTACCATTGTCAACCCCAGCCGGAATAGTAATTTTAAGTTTCTTGGTAACTTGGTTTGCACCTTTGCCTTCACAAGCATCGCATTTGTCTTCAACAACCATTCCTTGTCCGTTACAGGTGGGGCAGGTTGAGACTTGTGTAAAGCTACCGAAAGGGGTTCGAGTTACGCGGCGAACTTGACCCGAACCGCTGCAGGTTGAACAAGCCCGAGGACGAGTGCCCGGTTTTGCACCCGAACCGCTACAAACGTCGCAACTTTCCAGGTGGGAAATGCGAATTTCTTTTTCACCACCGAATACCGCTTCGCGAAAATCGAGTTTTAAGTCTAAGCGTAGGTCATCACCTCGAACGGGGCCGCTACGTCGTCTTTGGGACTGACCTGCACCTCCAGCAAACCCACTGAAAATGCTTTCAAATATATCGGCAAAACCGCCCATATCTCCGAAGTCTTGGAAGCCAGCAGCACCAGCACCAGATACTCCTTGTTCTCCAAAGCGGTCATAACGAGCGCGAGTTTCAGGTTCCGAAAGCACTTCATAAGCGCGGTTAATTTCCTTAAACCGCTCCTCGGCTCCCGGCTCTTTGTTCACGTCTGGGTGATACTTCCGGGCTAAGCGGCGGTAAGCACTTTTCAAGTCTTCTTTATCGGTGTCACGAGAGACACCCAGAATTTCATAATAGTCGCGAGCCATAAAGCAAAGGTAAAAGTTAAAATGTTGGAAACTAATATGCAGTTACACGTCAGGCAGAAGGCAAAAAGTTAAGTTTTATTATTAATAATTGATTTTACCCTTTACTCTCGATAAAAATCACTACTTTTGCACCAAGGTGCAGATGTGACTTAAATAAGGACGAGATTTATTGATTCGTTTATTTTTCCACTCTCTTACAATTGTGCTATGTAGATGTGCGAAAAGCGGACTATAATTTTAAGGGCTAGCCGCACATATTAGTGTGGAAAACCCCCCATCTGGTATTCTATATCATTGAAATTATTTTGACTTCTTCCCGCCACAAGGATAAATGAAGCTTCTAAAATGTTGGCAGGGATGGTCAGGAACTAACAGGAATGACCGCAAGCCACATATTTTTCTTGTAGGGTGTGTGACACTTCGATTCATTTTTAACGTAGTAATAGGGTTTTTAGTGTCATTCCTAACTAAATTAGATTGGCAGTCTTACTCCCGTTCCGCTCTAAGATTTCCTATCGCAATCTTTCCCTCTCTCACACTCTCCCTCCGACCAATAGGTAATCTTTCACCGGGAAAGGAGTATTAATAGTATCTAATAATTCAAAACCTCTTCTACCAAGGCAGAAGAGGTTTTATATAAAGGTTTTAATCGTGCTGTAGTCAATCAAAAACTACTGTATTAATTACCAACAATTTAATCTATAGCTTCGTAATCAGCTTGGACTGTATTTTCTTCTTCAAAATCAAAGTTGAATTGCGGTGCAAAAGCTTCTTTTGATGCTTCACTATCTTCTGGAATGGAAGGAGTATCTGAATTATCGGGATTCTCAGGATTCTCGGGTGTTTCAACTGTTTCTTCGTAACTTCCAGTATTGACGCGACTATATACCTCCGCACCAATAGCAAATACAGTTTGTTGAAACTCATCCAAACTTTGTTTAAATTCTGCTACGGATATTTCTTCATTAGCCATTGCTGCTTGCAGTGTTGCTAATTTCTCGTCAATAGAAGCTTTTAGTTGTTCGTCGATAAGATTTGGATTATCTACCAAAGCCGATTCATAACTGTGTAAGAGAGTATTGGCTTGATTTGTTAATTCAATTAATTCCAAGCGTCTTCTATCTTCCTCAGCAAAGGTTTCGGCTTCTAGACGCATTTTTTCTACTTCGCTCTGACTCAAGCCACCTGTATTGGTAATCCGAATACTTTGCTCTCTACCAGTACCTTTATCTTGAGCACCTACTTTTAAAATACCGTTAACATCAATTTCAAAAGATACTTCAATTTGCGGTACACCCCTCGGAGCCGGAGGAATTCCATTTAAAAGAAATTTACCCAAGCTTTTATTATCTCGCGCCATCGCTCTTTCACCTTGAAGAACGTGGATTTCCACCGAGTTTTGTCCGTCAACTGCCGTGGAAAATACTTGAGATTTGCTGGTAGGAATTGTAGTATTGCGCTCCATAATTTTGGTGAATACTTCTCCTAAAGTCTCAAGCCCCAGAGATAAAGGAGTGACATCCAAAAGTAGCAAATTATCAACTTCCCCACCCAACACACCAGCTTGAATCGCTGCACCTAAAGCTACTGCTTCATCGGGATTAATCGAACGGTCGGGAGCTTTACCTCCAAAAAAGTTCACCAAAGCATTCTGAACTGCTGGAATACGAGTAGAACCACCCACCAGAATCATCTTGTCCATCATTTCTGGCTTCAGGTCTGCATCTTTGAGCGACTGAATCATTGGCTCGACAATAGCTTTAATTAAATCGCTGCTAAGTTCTTCAAATTTGGAACGGCTAAGTTCCATCTCTAAATGTTTCGGACCAGTTTCATTTGCAGTAATAAACGGTAAATTAATTGAGGTAGTAGGCATAGTGGAAAGCTCAATCTTTGCCTTTTCGGCAGCTTCCCGCAAGCGTTGCAGCGCCATCTTATCCGCAGAAAGGTCAATTTTTTCTTGTTTGTAAAAAAGCTCCATCATCCATTGGACGATACAGTTATCAAAATCGTCTCCACCAAGATGGTTGTTACCACAAGTTGCTTTTACTTCAAATACTCCATCCCCAAGCTGTAAGATGGAAACATCAAAAGTACCGCCTCCCAAGTCAAATACTAGAATTAACTGTTCCTCATCTTGCTTATCCAAGCCAAACGCTAAAGCCGCAGCAGTAGGCTCGTTGATGATTCGCAGTACTTCTAATCCAGCAATTGTTCCAGCATCCTTAGTAGCCTGTCTTTGAGCATCAGTAAAATATGCCGGAACAGTAATTACCGCTTGAGTAACATCTTCACCCAAGAAATTTTCCGCATCCTGCTTCAACTTCTGTAAAATCATTGCGGAGATTTCTTGAGGAGTATAGTTACGTCCTCTAATTTGGACATCAACAGTATCGTCTCTACCCTTGTCACAACTATATGGTACGCGAGCGCGTTCCTCTTGAGTATCATCCCAACGACGACCAATAAATCGTTTAATACTATATATAGTGTTTTCGGCATTAGTTACCGCTTGGCGCTTTGCCAGAGGACCGACTAAGCGTTCGCCTCCTTTGCCAAATCCAACAATAGATGGAGTTGTACGTCCACCTTCTGAATTAGCTATTACAAGGGGTTGCCCACCTTCCAAAACTGCGACACAACTATTGGTAGTGCCCAAGTCGATCCCAATAACTTTTCCCATAACTATCGGTATTTTTATTGATTAACTCTATAAAGCTGCAATATCACAACAACGATAATGGTCGAACAGCTTCCTTGAATAAAACAACGTCTGTTTTTAGGAAACTGTTCATCCCACTGATAGAATAATTTCCCCATTTATGGAGAAATTTTTCTTCACAATCGTTGCTAATAAAAGCGCGGATGGCACTCAGCCGACAAATTGGGATGCGATGCTCGCCCGATTATTATTAACCGAAAGCAGTTGTTGAAAGGTGTCAGTGGTTACTGCGATTGAGTACTGGCTTCCCCAGCCTCTGAGTTCTCAACCGAAGAAGCATCTTCCTTCTGAGCAGCCACCTTCACCATTGCATGACGTAGCACGCGCTCGCCAAGAAAGTATCCGCGTACTAACTCTTCTAACACTGTTCCTTCCGGATATTCATCCGTAGGTTCGCGCATAACTGCTTCATGTTCGTTAGGGTCGAACTCTTGACCTTCAGGGCGCATTGGCGAAACACCCAAGCGTTTGAGACAGTCTACTAGCTGCTTGTAAACGCCTTGATAGCTTTTGTGAATCGCCATTTCCCCATCATTTTGGGGTTTAATTTGCGCCCGCGCTCGTTCAAAATTATCAATGATTGGCAATAATTCTGTAATCGTGTTGCGCTTCACCTGTAGTTCTAAATCGTCTTTCTCCTTGAGTGTGCGTTTGCGGTAATTCTCAAAATCTGCCGCAATTCGCATATATTGACTGCTACGCTCATCAATCTGGGCTTTCAAAGACTCTATCTCAGGTGAAGATGAAGCTGTATCTACTGGAGTGGTACTTTTACCATCTTCTGTATTAGCTGTAGCTGAATCTGCTACATTTGCTTCAACTGTGATTTGCTCGTTAACATCGCCGTTACTGTTGGTTTGTGGGGAGTCGCTGTTCATTGCTTAAATTAACCTCTGTTTGTTCGCCAAATACCACTACTGTGTCCTAATCTTTTAATTGTTATCGTTCAGCCATTATTTTCCAGTCAATTAGGAATACTTTACAGGTGAGTTTTCACTACCATTAAAACAACAGCTTATAAATTAAATCACTATAAGGGAAAGTCTCAGCGTATTTTGGTCACCGAAATATTCCACGGAAGTGGTATCTCAGTCATGATTATGACAAATGGTGAAGGTCTTTATCACTTTTCTTTGTAAGCTTAATTGTAGAAATTTCTTACTTTTTATTGGTTGGGTTTGCCCTACTTACCGAAAACGTCACTAAAACCCAGGTTTCAAAAACTTTCAAACTTCGCTAAATAATCTTCTAACAGGATAATTAAAAAAAAATTAACTAATATTTGGTTGAAATGAAAATTCTGCACCCCAGCTTGGGAATACTCAAATAGTACGGTTTGTGCAGCATCCATCATCTCAATATATGACTTACTCGTCACAACAAAGGCGTAGTACCGCTCTGAGCGTTAAATCGGAGTTTTCGCCTTTCGGTAACAAACTTGTTCAATCTGGTTTTGTAGATAACAGCCAGATGAAGCAAGCACTTATAGAAAGTCGCAAATCGGGTAGACCCTTAATTGAGGTCATCGAATCGATTGCAGGACGACAGCTATCGCCAGAGCTACTTCGCGAATATAAAAAGCAACAGCTATTTGAACTTAAAATTCTTTACGGTGTTGAAAGCTTAGACCCGGAAATTAACGAAGTCGGCACGACTTCAGTCGGGGGTTTGATTGAGACTCTTATCCCGGTGGATATTTGTCGTCGTCATCGCCTAATTCCATTATCAAAACATGAGGAAGAAAATCCACCTTATGTTTTGGTCGCGATGGTAGATCCAGATAATCTGGAAGCTTCTGACGACCTAAACCGGGTTTTACGCCCGCAAGGCTTTAGTTTGCAAAGAATGGTGATCACTCAAGAAGATTACCAGCAGCTAATCAACCAATTCTTGGATGAAATGGCTGTCAAACAGAAGCATATAGAAAAAGAACAATTTACCGATATAAATCAAGATTTAGAAAATCTTGATAATCTTGATTTAGAAGATGCTCCTGAAGAAGCAGAAGCTGATTTAGGTTCGGCAATGAAAGGTGCTGAGGGTGCGCCAATCATCAACTTGGTAAATAGAATTCTTGCTAAAGCATTACATGAAGGGGTTTCTGATATTCACATCGAACCTCAAGAAGAAAATTTACGTATACGCTTTCGTAAGGATGGTGTATTGCGCGAAGCTTTTGACGCATTACCCAAAAAAATCATTCCAGCAATTACAGCCCGTTTCAAAATTGTTGCCAACTTGGATATTGCCGAACGTCGTCTTCCCCAAGATGGACGCATCCGGCGTTTATTTGAAGGACGCAAAGTAGACTTCCGCGTAAATACTTTACCAAGTCGTTACGGAGAAAAAGTAGTACTCCGAATTCTGGATAACTCTTCAACTCAATTGGGATTGGATAAATTAATTACCGACCCCGAAACATTACAAATCGTCCAAGAGATGGTAAGTCGTCCCTTTGGCTTAATTCTTGTTACCGGTCCTACGGGTTCTGGTAAAACAACGTCTCTGTATTCCGCTTTAGCTGAAAGAAATTCTCCCGATATTAATATCAGTACAGTAGAAGACCCGGTGGAATATAGTTTACCGGGAATTACTCAAGTGCAGGTAATTCGGGAAAAAGGACTGGATTTTGGCACAGCATTGCGGGCATTTTTGCGACAAGATCCCGATGTATTACTTGTGGGTGAAACCCGAGATAAAGAAACGGCAAAAACAGCTATCGAAGCAGCATTGACGGGTCACTTAGTATTAACGACCCTACACACCAATGATGCTCCTGGTGCTATTGCGCGTTTGGGAGAAATGGGTATCGAATCTTTCATGATTTCGAGTTCCTTAATTGGGGTACTGGCTCAGCGTTTGATGCGTCGCGTTTGCGATGAATGTCGTATTGAATATACTCCAACATCCCAAGAACTAGCGCGTTACGGTTTATCAGCATCTCAAGAAGCCGATGTCACTTTTTACAAAGCTAATACTCTAGCTATAGACCAAATTCAAGAAGCTAGAAGCAATGGTACGCTGTGCGAAAAATGTAACGGAATTGGTTATAAAGGACGCTCTGGTGTTTACGAAGTAATGAGAATTACTGAGCGCATTCAAACTTTAATCAACGAAGAAGCACCAACCGAATTAATTAAAGAAGCAGCAGTGGAAGAAGGAATGAAAACCTTGCTTGCTTACAGTTTAGATTTGGTGCGTCAAGGGGCTACCACTCTTGAAGAAGTAGAGCGGGTAACGTTTACCGATACAGGTTTGGAAGCGGAGTTAAAAGCTAAGCGTAAAAGTGGTTTAACTTGTCGAAATTGCGAAGCTCAATTACAACCGGAATGGTTGGATTGTCCTTACTGTATGACATCACGGTTTCAAGACTAAGTAATAAAAGTTATGAGTTAGGAGTTAAGAGTTATAAATTATGAATTCAAATTTTTTTAAAGATTAATAACCAATAACTAATAGCTAATAACTAATAGCTATCAACTAACCACTTTCACCAGGTAAATTTTTAAGGTCAGAAGCCCCTGTATTTATCCGTGGATGACAATTCGATTCTTTGTTGAAGCCCCTAAATTCTATTTATGGGGGATTAATTACGAATTACGAATTACGAATTATGTTCACCCGTAGGGTGTGGCTTATCAACTAATAACTAACAAAAAAGGTGCAGAAAGATGGAAATGATGATTGAAGATTTGATGGAACAAATGATTGAAATGGGAGGTTCGGATATGCATTTATCCGCTGGCTTACCTCCTTATTTTCGTATCAGCGGCAAACTAACACCCATTGGAGAAGAAGCTTTAAGTTCTGACCAATGTCAAAGATTAATTTTTAGTATGTTGAATAACTCCCAACGTAAAATCCTCGAACAAAATTGGGAGTTAGATTGTTCCTACGGTGTTAAAGGATTGGCGCGTTTCCGGGTAAACGTTTACAAAGAACGCGGTACTTACGCAGCTTGTTTAAGAGCATTAAGTTCTAAAATTCCTAACTTTGATAAATTGGGTTTACCAGATGTTGTCCGAGAAATGTGCGACAAACCCAAGGGAATGATATTAGTAACGGGTCCTACTGGTTCTGGGAAAACAACGACTTTGGCGGCAATGATTGATTTAATCAACCGCACAAAATCCGAGCATATCTTAACAATTGAAGACCCAATTGAATTTGTTTACGAACCGATTAAAAGTCTCGTTCACCAACGTCAACTCGGTGAAGATACAAAAAGCTTTGCTAATGCTTTAAAAGGTTCTTTGCGTGAAGATCCGGATATTATTTTGATTGGAGAAATGCGAGATTTAGACACAATATCTCTAGCTATTTCCGCAGCAGAAACCGGTCACTTAGTATTCGGTACTTTACACACCTCTTCCGCAGCACAAACTGTTGATAGAATCATCGATGTTTTTCCAGCAGACAGACAAACTCAGGTAAGAGTACAGTTATCTAACTCTTTAGTCGCAGTATTCAGCCAAACTTTAGTACCGAAGAAAAACCCCAAACCTGATGAATTTGGTCGAGTTATGGCTCAAGAAATCATGATTATTACTCCTGCTATTTCTAACATGATTCGGGAAGGTAAAACATCTCAAATTTATTCATCGATTCAAACTGGTGCGAAATTAGGAATGCAAACTTTAGAAAAAGTTCTTGCCGATTACGTGAAAGCAGGCACAATTTCTTTTGAAGCCGCAATGTCAAAAACTTCCAAGCCAGATGAAATTCAGCGTCTAATTGGTTCAGCACCAACAAATGGAAAAGCCAAAGCTGGTGTCAGACGTTAATGTCAAACAACTACTTGTAGTTAGTTATTAATTATTTTGTTTCAATGACTAACTACTGAGTATTTCTCATCTCACAAATTAGACTCCTAATTTTTTTATTTTTTTGAATTTCAACTATATAAATCATGCCAACTTTCGTCGCTAAGGTTCGCGATTCACAAGGAAAATCCAAACAAGAAAAAGTGGTTGCAGACTCGATGGCAGATGCCCGTACTGAGTTAAGACAACAAGGTTTTGTAATCCAGGATTTACAAGAATTTAAAGGTTTCGATATTGGTGAAGCTCTTGATTTAACGAAACTGCAAAATAAGCTTGTTAAAGTTGAGGTTAAGGATAAAGCTATTTTTTCTCGTCAATTTGCTGCTTTAACAAATGCAGGGGTTGCGATTGTCAGAAGTTTGGGAGTACTTTCCGAACAATGTGGTAATCCGAAGTTAAAAGATGCACTATTAGATATTAGTAGTGAAGTACAAAATGGTGTTAATCTTTCCGATGCAATGCGGAAGCATCCCCAATGTTTTGATGGCTTGTATGTGAGTATGATTCAAGCTGGTGAAGTTGGGGGTGTTTTGGATGAAGTTCTTAACCGTTTAGCAAAATTATTAGAAGATACGGCTCGACTGCAAAACCAAATCAAATCGGCTATGTCTTATCCGACTGTTGTGGGTGCTTTGGCTGTAATAATCTTTCTAGCAATGACTATTTTTCTGATTCCAATTTTCGCCAATATATTCAAAGATTTGGGAACGGAATTACCAGCCTTAACACAGTTTATGCTGTGGATAAGTGGTGTTCTTACAAGCTGGAGACTCTTTGTTCTTATTGGTATTGTTGTCGGAGCAAAAGTAGCTTTTGATATGTACTATAAGACTCCTGTAGGCACATTAAATATCGATGCTATTTCTTTAAAACTACCTTTATTTGGTGACTTAATTCAAAAATCAGCTATCGCTCGGTTTAGCCGTACCTTTGGTTCTTTAACTCGTTCCGGAGTTCCAATTTTAACCTCCTTAGAAATTGTCCGAGATACATCGGGAAATCAGATCATTGCTAATGCTATTGATTCTGCAAGAAACGAAGTACAGCAAGGGGGAATGATTAGTTTAGCTTTGCAAAAAGAAAATTGCTTTCCTCCTATGGCAATTCAAATGATGAGTATTGGAGAAGAAACGGGAGAATTAGATGGGATGTTGATGAAAGTTGCCGACTTTTATGAAGATGAAGTTGAACAAGCAGTAAAAGCTATGACTAGTATTTTAGAACCAGTAATGATTGTAGTTATTGGTGGTATGGTTGCCGTAATTTTGCTGTCAATGTACCTACCAATGTTCGCTGTCTTTGAAGAATTAGGCTAAATAACAGTTATCAGTTAACTGTTAACTGATAACTGTTAACTTCTCACTCCTCACTCATAACTCCTAACCCCTAATTTATTTTATGCCTGTACAAAAATCTCAGTATGAAATCAGCCTCGCTGAATATAGCAATCATTCAGCAGCAGTTGCTCTTTTAAAGCAACATCGTCCTTATTGGGAAATGATTCCTAGCTTACGCCGTCCGGATGAAAGCCTTGTTACTATTCCTCTACCAATTATCCGCATTCGTAAAACTGAAGCAGATTTACCCTGCTCTACTTGTCTTCCCTGCGATTTAGCGATTTTGATGTGCGACCCTGAATGGAAAATTAAAACAGGAATTGAAATTCTTGTATTTATTCATCGTCCTGATGAGGATTTTTCTGACTTGTTAGGAAGGTGGCGAAAAACTCAAGTTTGGTTAGACAAAGATTACGAGTGGTTTATGCCTCCTCGTTATAGTCATATTTTGAATGAAGGAAAAAATTCGATATATCCTTTATTTGTCGTTTTCCCTGAAACTCCAGAACGAATTAAACGTGGCTTATTAGGTTCTGAAAGTCCGTTCATCATTCAAACTTCAGAATTAGTCTTTGATGAGGAAAAAAAAGAAGAGGAACAATTGGGATATTAGCGATGAAATAGCAATTCAGTTTCAAATACATTTAAAAAATATAGACTTATTTGCAAAATACAAAATTGTTTATGGCTATACAAAATAGTTTACAATTAGTAATATCTTTTATTTAAACTACAGACTTGTGATTACTTCAAGAAATGTTGTTTTACGTTTTTGAGCCTAATTGTTTAATGAATTACAATATCTATATGGCTAATTGCTAACTCAACATAAGTCTTTAGCAGTATTTCAAGCTTTGAAACGTACCACCATTATTTTTGAGTTTCAATTCTGGAAATATATTTTAAAACTTTCAAACTTCATCACATTATCCATAATTAGACTTTTTACAAGCTTTATAGACAGAAATTAATCATAATCATATCTTTTGCATCTATTTTTGTTCTTGTTTTAGCCCTAAACCCTAAGACATACACTAACCCTATACCTTGAGAGATAATTACGCTAAGCAGCTGTCTGATTAATACTTGACTTATGTGCTTGGTTAAGAGAAACTTACATATAATTGAAGTAAACACTGTTAAAATTAATAAATTTTGTAAAAATTTTAAATATAAATATATGGAGGAATACAAAATTAGTTAGTTAATGACTAATTTTATCGTTAAGAACAAACAGATTTGAAGCAGAATATAGTTGTATTCCGCTTCAGAGCAAACGCATGTAAAAATTTCAATCAACATGGTTGGTCTAAAGCATGGAGACATTAGAATTTATAATTTATCCAGACGGTAGAGTACAAGAAAAAGTCACTGGGATAGTCGGTTCCTCTTGCGCTGAAGTAACTGCTGCTATTGAAGCGCAGCTAGGTGTTGTACTTGCTCACGAACCAACCTCAGAATATTTTAAAGCCAAAGTGCTTTCTCAGAATGGTGTTGCGAATACTCAGTCAACATTCAGCGATTGGTAATTATTGACTCAACTTAATCATTCATTTAGTCTCAAAAAATACGAGATATCATGTCACATTTTAGCCAGATTAAGACTCAAATTCGTAATCTTGAATCTTTGAAAAATGCCCTTACCGATTTAGGTGTGGCTTGGAAAGGTGGTTCGCATTCTTTGCGTGGCTATCAAGGTCTAACTCATAGTGCTGAAATTGCTATCGAGCAAGAAAACGGCTACGACATCGGCTTTAAGTGGAATGGAAAAGAGTACGAGCTAGTTGCCGATTTACAGTATTGGACACAAAATCTTTCGGTAGAAGGATTTTTACGGCAAGTCACACAGCGTTATGCTTACCGCACGGTAGTTGAAGAGACCGCAAAAGCTGGTTTTCAAGTTAGCGAGCAAAAGCATAATCAAGATGGTTCAATTCGCTTGGTTGTACAGCGCTGGAGTGCGTAATGTCTGATTTTATGCCGCCAACCGATGAAGAAAATAATCGTTCTGGTTTTGAACCAGAATTAGGGGGTTATCTACGTTCGGACTCTCAACGTTCTGGTTTGGAACCGGAATTAGGCGGTGTGCTGCGTCAAAAGGGTGTATATGTTGATGAAATTACCTGTATTGGCTGTCAGCACTGTGCCCATGTTGCTCGTAATACTTTTTACATCGAATCGGACTATGGTCGCGCCCGCGTTGTGCGTCAAGACGGTGACTCAGAAGAAGTAATTCAAGAAGCGATTGATACTTGTCCTGTAGACTGCATTCACTGGCTTGATTATACCGAACTGAGAAAATTTGAGGAAGAGCGTAAATATCAGGTAATTCCTGTAGTCGGTTATCCACTTGACCGTGCAATCGTTGTGACTCAAACTCGTCGAAAAAAGCAAAAATTGAAAAAGAAAAAATCTCAACGTCAAAATTAACGTTGAAACTGAAGATTTTATCTAATTACTGAGGGTTGCATCGCTTGCAGCCCTTTATTTTTTTTTAATTTGATTTTTAATTTCTAAATCAGGATATACTCAATAACCAAAATTTTGGATTATTAAAACTAGGTTTATTCTCAGCTAAGCACTAAAAGAAATTATGCTTAAGCAGGAATAAAGCTAGTTTTCATAATCATTAATTTGACTCAATTAATAAGCTGATGAGCAGTTAAATTGTATAAAACCCGCATTTTAGAATTATTGTAGTACGGATATCTTGTCCGCTTCTCGTATACAAAGTAAATACGCAACAGCTTAGACTTTGCTATGTTCAGTTAGTTTTTAAAGATACTTCTCCAAAGTATTGGCTAACGTGGTTTTGGGAACCGCACCAACGACCATATCAACTTTTTGCCCGCCTTTAAAAATCATTAACGTCGGTATACTGCGGATACCATACTGAGAAGCAACATTGGGATTCTCGTCGGTGTTGACTTTTACAACCTTGATTTGACCTTCATACTGTGAAGAAATTTCATCTACAACAGGGGCTACCATACGACACGGGCCACACCAGGGTGCCCAAAAATCAACTAATACAGGAACTTCACTATCGAGTACTTCCTGCTTAAAACTGGAGTCTGTAACTTGTGTGGCTGATGACATGCCTTAAAACCTTATAATTCAGATGTTTTTGAATTTTGTGAAAATTTTACCACAGCAAAAACCACTGCCTTGAGATTTGGAATATACATTTACACAGTGGGATGAAAATTATTCCAAGACATAAGGAACCGCCCGAACAGTAGTCCGGGCGGAGTGTGGTGTGAGGAGTGAACGGAAACATGCGTCTCCGCTATTTCTATTGTAGGCGACATATGCGATTTTTCCAGCCATAGTTTAAAAGTAAGGAAAAATTTCTTTAAGAAAATGTTCGACACATAGCATTCACAATTAAAAATAGTTAGTGATTGATGGTTTTGGGAATAATCGCGATATCCCACCAATCATTAACTATTACATACTTCTCATAAGAAAACATACCGTAACCGGGAAATGAGCGAGTCTATGTCAAGCGCGGACAGGCTTTGCCGTCCAGACCCGTTTATTTAAGCCGCATTCCCTCGTCTCTACTAAAATTATTTGCTCAACTTTATTTACTTGCCCATACCTAGATGTTGAGCTTTCTGATATACTTTTCCTTCCGTCAATAATGATGGAGCAATAACAACTTCCACTTGCTGCATTTCTTTAATATTTTTTGCTCCAAGAGTACCCATACTAGTCTTTAAAGCGCCTACAAGATTGTGAGTACCGTCATCAAGTTGCGCCGGTCCGGTTAGAATCTGCTCTAAAGTGCCGGTAGTACCTACGCTAATGCGAGTACCGCGAGGTAGCACAGGAGATGGTGTTGCCATACCCCAGTGGAAACCTCTTCCGGGTGCTTCGGCACATCTGGCAAAAGGAGAACCAATCATTACGCCATCCGCACCACAAGCAATACATTTACAGATATCGCCCCCGGTAATTAAACCACCATCGGCAATGACTGGTATGTAATTTCCTGTTTCCTTGTAATACTCATCTCGGGCTGCCGCACAATCGGCGATCGCACTTGCTTGAGGAATTCCTACACCCAGGACTCCACGGGAGGTACAAGCAGCACCAGGTCCAATTCCTACCAATACCGCAGCAGCACCAGCTTTCATTAAGTTAAGGGTTACTTCATAGCTTACGCAATTGCCCAAAGCTACCGGCATTGGCATTTCTCGACAAAACTCAGCTAAGTCCAGAGGAGTTATCGACTCTGGTGATAGATGTGCTGTAGAAACCACTGTAGCCTGGACAAAAAATAAATCAGCTCCAGCTTCAGCCACTACCGAGCCATACTTAACAGCCCCTGCGGGAGTAGCACTAACAGCAGCGATACCACCGCTCGATTTTATTTCTTTAATTCGTTGTTTAACTAAATCTAACTTTACTGGTGCTGCATAAAGTTCTTGCATCAAGGGTACAAATTCATCTTTGTTTACCCCAGCAATGCGGTCTAAAATTGGCTCTGGATTTTCATATCGTGTTTGGATTCCTTCTAAATTGAGGACTCCTAACGCTCCTATCTCTGATAAACGTACAGCCATACGAACATCAACGACACCATCCATTGCACTCGCAATAATTGGTATTTTTCGCTCAATATTACCGATACGCCATGTTGTATCTGCTAATGTTGGATCTAATGTTCTTGTACCTGGTACTAAAGCAATTTCATCTATTCCGTAAGCCCTGCGGGCTGTTTTTCCTCGCCCAATTTGAATATCCACGCGCTTTTACTTTCCAAGAGATGTATTTAAGCTAGGGTATCAAATTGTGGGAATATTTTGAGCTATTTTTTTTGAAACTCATTGTTTCAAGTAAAACAGATAAAAAGTCATATTGAAAAATCATTGATAAATGTGCATATTACCTGATTGTCAATAAATTTCACTTAAGTCTTTTTTCCGTAACACCAAGCTAGTCAAAGCTTTCGTCAGCTTGATATCATCAGACATTTGTGACTAAATTGACAGACTTGAACCGCATGCTTCAACGGTAATCAATTTACAGCAGTACGATTAAATATATACTTATGTATAAGTTAATTTACGATGAATTGTATATTGTTATAGTTAATACACTAATATAATCCTAAAGATAGTAAACAAAAAAGCAGGTGTAGTATTTTTTCTTAAACAACTCTATTCAATAGTGATTTAAAATACATTAATTAATTCTACTTAAAATATTGCTAAGTTCTGAATCATTTGTTTTTAGAATGCTTGCTAATTTTCAAACATTTGGATTCAGAACTTAAGCGAAAATATATTATAATTGTTTACAACTTGAAACATGCAAAAATTATAATAGACATTACTTCTTTAGCTACATGTTAAAATGCAAAACTGCGGTTGGTTAACAACTCTCTTAATTGAGTTTATATCGGCTGGCATTTTTTACTGATAAATAAATGTATTTAAACAGTATTAATGCGTACAATAGTTAACTATCTGCAAAGTGAAGATAGATAGATGTATGACTGTATATAGGTGATGAGAATACATCTAAGTATAAATTACTAATTGGGTATTAAAAATAGTGACATAGTGTCACAAGCCTCTAGAGTCGCTAATATTGTTAACATAACTTCAAAATAATTATTTAAATAGCTTTGATCCAATCTGAAACATTAGAATTATTGGAATGGTCTCGCCTATGCCAGCACTTGTCTACTTTCGCGGCAACTAAGCTGGGAGCTATAGCTGCACGTAGTATTGCGATTCCTTCCTCTCAACTAGAAAGCGAAAATTTATTAGCGCAAACTAAAGAAATATACGAATTAGAAAATCGTTTAGACAATGGAATTTCTTTTGAAGGGGTTCAAGACTTTGGTGATTCTTTAGAAAGAGCCGAACTCAAAGGTATTTTGGCTGGAGAAGAATTGTTGGCTATAGCTACGACTCTAGCTGGAGTCAGAAATTTACGTCGTCTAATTGATAATCATCCGGACTTAGAAATATTAAACGAATTAGTCAGTGACCTACGCACTTACCCAGAATTAGAAAAAGAAATTCATCGCTGTATTGATGAGCGGGGACAGGTAACAGACCGTGCTAGTGAGAAATTAGGCGATATTCGTAATTCATTACGGCAGAACCGCAGTCAAATCACCCGAAAACTGCAAAATATAATACAGGTTAAAGGTAATGCCCTTCAAGAAACGATAATAACCCAACGCGGTGATAGATTTGTAATTCCGGTAAAGGCACCGCAGAAAGACGCAATTCCCGGTATTGTACACGACACATCGACTAGTGGAGCTACCTTATATGTAGAGCCTAATTCCGTTGTGCCAATGGGCAATCAACTACGTCAATTGCTGCGAAGAGAGCAAGTAGAAGAAGAAGCAATTCGCCGTAAGTTGTCGGAACAAGTAGCTGAAGTAAAACTAGATTTAGAAAAATTATTAGCTGTCGCAACTACATTAGATTTAGCAACAGCTAAAGCACGATATAGTTTCTGGTTAAAAGCCAACCCACCTCGTTTTATCAATTCTACAGAAGAAAATATTACCTTACGAGAACTACGACATCCTTTATTAGTATGGCAGCAGCAGCATGAAGAAGGACATCAAGTAGTCCCTGTAGACCTAGTTATAAATCCATATATTCGAGTTGTGACTATTACTGGTCCAAACACTGGTGGTAAAACAGTTACTCTTAAAACCCTAGGCTTCGCTACATTAATGGCAAAGATAGGTTTATTTGTACCGGCTCGGGAACCAGTAGAATTACCTTGGTTCGACCAGATATTAGCAGACATTGGTGACGAACAATCCTTAGAGCAAAGTTTATCGACCTTTTCCGGACACATTCGTCGGATTAGTCGGATTTTGGATTCTATCTCTAACAACAAGGAGAAGGGACAAGGGGACGAGGAGACAAGGGGACAAGGAGACGAGGTAAGCCACTGCGTTGCGGAGAGAAGTCGGCGGGGAGATGTTCTTCCCGCCAAACTTCGGGAGGTTCCCTCCGTTGTAGCAAGTGGCGCAACCCTGAGGGAGACAAGGGGACAAGGAGACGAGGAATTAGAAGAAGACGAAAATATTTCCCCCCCTCTCCCCCTCTCCCCCTCCCCCACTCCCTCTTCCCTAGTTCTCCTCGACGAAGTTGGTGCAGGTACCGACCCAGTAGAGGGAAGTGCTTTAGCGATAGCGCTGTTGCGTTATCTTGCAGAGCATTCAATGCTGACAATTGCCACTACTCACTTTGGAGAATTGAAAGCACTCAAGTATGAAGACGAACGTTTTGAAAATGCATCGGTAGAATTTGATGAAGCAACTTTGTCACCAACTTACCGTTTGCTCTGGGGAATTCCCGGACGCTCTAATGCTTTAGCGATTGCTTCTCGCTTGGGATTAAAAGCAGATGTAGTAGAAAAGGCAAAAGATGAAATGGGTGGTGCAACTGATGAAGTTAATCAAGTTATCGCTGGATTAGAAGCACAACGTCGCCGTCAGGAAGAGAAAGCAGCACAAGCACAGGATTTGTTGCAGCAAGCAGAACGTTTTTATAAAGAAGTATCAGCCAAAGCCAAAGACTTAGAAGAGAGAGAAAAATCTTTACGTGCTTCTCAGGAAATAGCAGTGCAGCAAGCCATTGCTTCTGCCAAAGGTGAAATTGCTGCGGTGATTAAGCGTTTGCAACAAGGTAAACCAACCGCTCAAGACGCTAAAAAAGCTACAGACAACATCAATAAATTAGCAGATAGATTTATACCTAAAACAGCGCCCAAACAAAAAGCTGGCTTTATGCCAAAAGTTGGAGAACGAATTCGCATTCCCAGATTAGGACAAACTGCGGAAGTGTTAACAGCCCCTGACGGAGATGGGGAATTTAACGTTCGTTTTGGAATCATGAAAATGACAGTCAAGCTCGAAGATGTAGAATCTTTAAGTGGAGAGAAAGCGCAGTCGCAAGCAAAAGCAAAACCAGCAGCAAAACCAGCAGCACCACCAAAACCCACAGAAAATACTCCTTTAATCAGGACTTCCAGAAATACTGTAGATTTGAGAGGAAGACGAGTCGCAGATAGTGAATTAATTTTAGATAAAGCTATTTCAGAAGCCCACAGAGCAATATGGATAATTCACGGACATGGAACCGGAAAACTGCGCCAAGGAGTTCATGCTTTTCTAAAACAACATCCTAGGATTAGCAATTACGAAGCTGCACCGCAAAATGATGGTGGAACTGGAGTTACAATTGCTTACATAAAACAGTGAGCAGCGAACAGTTATCAGTAAGCAGTTATCAGCGAACAGTTATCAGCGAAAAGTTAGTAATAAGTAGGGAGTGAGTTGTTCTTCTACTAATTACCCATTACCTATTACCAATTTCCAATTACCCATTCCCAATCCCCAATTCCCAATTTTAAATTTCCCTTTGACAAATTAGAAATTGAATCTAAAGTAGGTAAAAGACAAATTGCTGTTGACCCTTTAGTAGGTAAAGAGCTTAATATTATTGGGATTTTTTTACTACGGCTTGTGGAAACCAATATAAAATATTGAGAATCTGGTTTCAAAATGGGTAACAGCAACAGTCCATACCAGCCCGATCACCTATGCTTAAAGTTATGCACTCTGCTGGCGATTCACCCACTATTAGTTCCCAGTGGGAGGATTTAACTAATATTGCCGCCCCGACATCCATTCAATGGGACGATATTAAGGCTCAAATTGACTTGGTGTTGTTGGCTCTAGAAGCTTTGACAGGCATCGGTTCTGAGGCAATGCTTTCGGCGGCAATTAATCTTAATTTAGAATCAAGAGTGCCAGACCGGGTGGCGCTGTGGCGACTGCGCCAGTCTAACCCCATACGTAAAGGGCAAGGAGGCAGAAAAAAGTTAGATGTAGAGGAAGCTCGTTCGTTAGTTTTGATTACTTGCTATCTTGCCAAACAACACCAAGAATTAATTCGCCGTGCTGTTGACTTGTTAGAGCAAAATGCTCAAAACAACCGCGAACCTCATTATTCTGCTTTATTAGGAGATTACATCGATGCTTTCTGCAATACTTATCAAGAACGGATGGAGGAGAATGAGAAAATCTCCACAGACATACTTACCAATCTGGCACTAAAGTTACTAATAGATTTAGTATTTTACAGTGGTCCCGGTGGACATCGCCGTCTCTGGCTAGCACTTATAGACCGTTCAACAAAATTTTGAAATGTCCAAGACGCATTTACTGCCATGCCTCTATCCAATCCAGTGATTCGTCGGTATACGCCGCCTACCTGCACGTTAGAAGTTTTGGCGCAAAGTTCTCCTTTGTCACGTTGGATGGGTAAATCTGTTCTCAAGCAGGTCAGATTTAACCTTCGCTTTGACGACCCCCGACAACCAGAAGAGGAACTTGTTGTAGTCCAAGGCGACCGGGATCAGTTGGAAATTCTACATACAGCAGTCTCAGGTTACGTGCAGGAAATCTTGCAACAGTCACCAGAAAACTTCTGGGCTTCAAGAGTGGAAGCCCCCAAAACCATAAATACATCACAACCGACTGCTGTCGGAGATGTTCTTAACCCCGAAGGTGATATTAAGCGAGAGAATATTTATCTACAACCAAGCAGCAATTTGACTCACCAATTGTTTCTTGGCTCATTAGCTTCCCCAGTTAGTGGTTCCTCAATTCAACTAAGTTTGCTGCAATTATTTGATTTGGCAACAGCTTTAGATGAATACATGGCTGATGTTGTTGCTTTACCTACAGAAACTCAAGAGACAGGTCGAAACCGATTGGCAGTACCTGCTTGGGCACCTGTTGCAGCAGTACTGGTATTAGGCTTGGGTTTAATGCCGCTTACTTATCAATATGCTAACCGCCTTCGGGAGCAGAATAAAACTGGTGAAAAAATTGCCACAGCAGACAAAAAAATTGGTGAGAATGCTATTTCTGTACCTTCATTAGAGCCGCTACCAACTCCAACATCTTTACTAACCCCTTCACCTAATCTATCACCTTTACCTTTAGGTACGGGTTTAAATGTTCCCTCCAATGCTTCTTTACCAACTCCAGGAGCATCTCCTGTTCCGACTGTAGGAGCCACTCAAAAACCTGGGGTTGCTTCATCTACAAATTCGTCGAATAGTTCGTCTAATATCCCGTTACCACCATTAGGTAGCAATAGTTTTGGTAGCAATACGGCGAAAAAACCGCAAATCGGACAAAATCTGGTGATTCCCAACTCCCCATCGACTAAAACGAATACGGGACTGGCAACCAAACCCAATCTTGAAGGAAATAGTTCCGCATCACTTCCTAGAAGTAGAACTAGTTTACCTTCTCCAACCTTGCCTTCGAGTTTGCCATCAGCTAGTTTACCATCGCTGAGAAACCCAGCTAAACCGAAGCTTCCGGAACTTCCAACTCAAGGTTCTGCATCTCCTCAAATTAATAAAAATCAAGGAAATTCCTTAGCCAATTCTTCTAAAAGTACTAGCGAGCTGCTGTCACAACTTAGAACAAGTCGTGCCGACTCTGCGGCGAATAATGGCGAGCAATCAACTGCAACAACAGCTGCAGCCAGTCGCGAAACATTATTTGATACTAATCAAGTTGCAGAAGTAAGAAATTATCTTAAACAACGCTGGCAACCACCTAGTGGTTTAAAACAACCTTTACAATACAGCTTGACAGTAGGTGTTGATGGTGCATTAGAACAAATTCTTCCTTTAGGGAAAGCTGCCAGAGATTATGTTGACAGGGCTGGTATTCCACAAATCGGTCAACCTTTCGTTTCTCCCAGTAGAAACGGACAAAACGTCAAAATACGTGCAGTGTTTAAACCGAATGGTCAAGTACAAACTTTTCCTGAAACAGATTAGATAAATTAACTTTAATTTTGATTTGATTGACTGGCTATTTTAGATTTGAGATTTTCCCCGACTGGATTTTGCATTAAAGCGTAATTAAAACCTAGTTTAAAGAAATATAATGCTAAATCAAAAAATGCTTTATGTTTTAGGAGAGAAATTAAAAATCTAAAATAGAGGTCAAACTTTGCTTTTGCTTGCATGGGTGATGCAAAGTGGGTTAAGTTTAAAATGCAACTTTCGGAGCTATAAAATATTGGTATAGATACAGGCGTACCAATATACGTCTATCTTAAATAAAAACCTCTATCAATTTATTTATCTCCAACAATAAAAGTTCGCAACAGTAAGCGTCTCTAGCGCCGTGGTTTTATTTACCATAGGTGTTTTTTGGCGTAAAAAAATAATTCTGCTTTTTTCCGCATAAATCCATATTTATTGATTTCTGGTTAAAACTTGCAGCTTTTATGCTGAGGGATATGAATTAATAAGTAGAAATACCATCCCCTAAAAGGGCTGATTGAGTTGAAAATAATAGATTGTGGAGTATGAGCGCCCTTTTGAGAGCGGCGAGCTGATTCTACAGTAAATTTTAGTAAATAATAATGTTATTTTGGCATCACCTGTCATGACCTCCAATGATTTTTATACATCAGAGCATCTTCAAGCGGATATTGTTAAGTTAATAGAAAAGCTGCCAAAGTTAAAGAATGGTAAATATATCCAACAGGCTTTAAATACTTTATTACAACTGTCTGATGAAGAAGAAATCGACCGATTAGATTGGAAGATATTATCATCATCCCTGGCAGATATGGAACGGGGATTTCAGTTGTTCCATGCTTACCGACACGTTCGGAAAGTTACCATCTTCGGTTCCGCACGTTTATCTCCAGATACACCTGACTATAAAATGGCGAAAGATTTTGGTCGCTGCGTGTCTGAGTTAGGATTTATGGTGATTACTGGTGGTGGTGGTGGAATAATGCAGGCCGGACACGAGGGTGCAGGACGAAAAAATTCCTTTGGTTTGAATATAGAATTGCCGTTTGAACAAGAAGCTAACCCGATTATTCAGGGTGATGACAAGCTAATTCATTTTAAATATTTCTTTACTCGCAAGCTATTTTTACTTAAGGAAAGTGATGCAGTCGCTTTATTCCCCGGTGGTTTTGGTACTCAAGATGAAGCATTTGAGTGCATGACTTTAAGTCAAACTGGTAAATTTGGTCCAGTTCCATTGATTTTAATCGACCATCCCGGTGGTGATTATTGGAAGTCTTGGAGTGAATATATTGATAAGCAGTTAGTTGCAAAAGGTCTGGTAAGTCCTGAAGACCCGAGTTTATATACAGTTACGGACAATTTAGAAGTTGCTTGTAATGCCATAACTCAATTTTTCAAAGTTTATCACTCCAGTCGCTATGTGAGTGAACGTTTAGTAATTCGTCTAAAGTCAGAGTTATCTGATGCTGAAATAGACAAGCTAAATACTGAATTCAGCGATATTTTAGTAAAAGGAAAGATAGAAAAAAGTCAGGCTTTACCACAAGAAGGAACTGATGAAGCCGTTGGACTACCTCGCTTGCTGTTGTATTTCAATCAAAAGGATTTGGGACGTTTGTATCAGATGATTGCAGCGATTAACCAAATGGGTCACCCTTCGGTTGAAGATACTAAGCATCCGGAAAGGAAGTAGATTTGGGCATCGGTCATTGGGGATTGGGGATTGCGGAAATTGCTGTCTTGGGGAGCCATTGCGTTGCGCGGGGAACCCCGCTCGGCACGGGGGTGGATTCACCAAGGGTGGCAAATTTCCAAGACAGGGTATTGGGCATAGGAGGATAATATCTTGTGATTGAAAACCTGAATAATCGGTAAACTAAAGTTGTTTTACTAATTTATAAAAAATACGAAAATTCCCATAAAAACAAAATATTTCAGTTTTCCCAGTTTGATGACTGGGATTTTTTTTGCAAATTTGCTAACATTAAATTTAGTGCAAATTTGATGCATAATTAATTGTATGTTAAATATTAGTCGGGATATCCATTCGCTTTCTAGCTTTAAACGCAACACTTCAGAGTTTGTTGAACAAATGAAGCAGACAGGTGAACCCGTAGTATTGACGGTAAATGGTAAAGCTGAACTAGTTGTTCAAGATGCTGAGTCGTACCAAAAATTACTTGATGCTTTAGAAAGGTTAGAAGCAATAGCTGGTATTAAACAGGGACTAGAAGATGTAGAAGCTGGTAGAACCGTCTCTATGGAAGAATTTAAGCAAGAAATGCAGCAAAAATATGACATTTCAGGTTAGGTTTACCGAAACAGCAAAGGTAGAAATTGATAGTGCTTATTCTTATTTAAGAAGGCAAAATTCAGGATATGCAGATAAATGGTTTAGAGATTTGATGGATACTGTCGCAACTCTTCAAGAAATGCCTTTACGTTGTGCTTTAGCTTCAGAAAGTGATACTTTTAGTGAGGAAATTCGTCAGCTAATTTACGGTAAGTCGAGAAATAAGTACCGAATTTTATTTACTCTAAGAGAAGATACTGTTTTCATACTTCATGTACGTCACAGTTCGCAAGCTCCATTGATAGGTGATATTGAAGTAGAAGAGGATTTTTAAGGGAAATGTTTCTGTGTAGCGTTTTCTGTAAATTTTCTTATATAAATTATTAAGTTACTGATATCAAATTGAATCGAGTGATATTAGTTGGTTATGCAGCTCAACAACCAGAGCTACGTTATTTCGATAGTGGCAAGATACTTTGTAAATTTCCTATCATAATCCAGTCTTTGAGTGATGCTGGTAAAAATTCACTTGAATCCATAGATTTGGAATTATGGGATATAGCTGCTCAGTATATTCCCAAAGGAAGAGAAATTGGTATTGTTGGTTCCTTAAAATTTTATAATTGGAAAGATAGAAAAACAGGTACATTAAGACAATCAACAACAGTTCTAGTTAGCCAGCTTCATCTTCTCGGAGCGTTTATGAAAGTAAATGACCAGGTTGATATTAATGATAATGAAGAATACAACATAGATTATGACTATCAAGAAGATTACTATGAAGATTGTTATTCACCTTATGAAGAACATGATGATTCGATGGAATGGGATTGTTGGAATGATATGGACTATGGCTATTTAGATGACTTACATGATGTTTATGAGCATCTACATTAAATTTTTTTGATTGTTCTTTATTTATCTATAAAAAATTGAGTACTAAGTTTTAGTAATTGGCTTGGTATTTTTAAATCAGGACATTATCTTAATAAACAAAAATAAGCATTTTTAATACTGAAAGCTGTTTAGGATATCCTCAAGTTTAAAATTATTTTCGTAGCCAAAGAAAAAGTTTCAAAACAATTCAAAGGTGGACAAATAAATGTCCACCGCAAAAACTAATTAAACTCTTAGCTAAGAACCCAATTAACCAAAGTCCGCACACCGAAGCCAGTTGCACCGGAGGGATGATAACCGTTTTCCTTATCAGTCCATACTGGACCTGCAACATCTAAATGCGCCCAAGCGGGGGTATCTTTAACAAACTGCTTCAAAAACAAAGATGCAGTAATCGAACCACCAGCACGAGGTCCGGTATTCTTCATATCGGCAATACCAGATTTTAACCCTTCAAAATACTTATCTTCCATTGGCATTCGCCAGAATTTTTCTCCAGCGCTTTCGGAAGCTTTTTGTAATTCGGATGCTAGTTCATCGTTAGGAGTAAACAATCCAGCAATATCGTTTCCTAAAGCAACAATACAGGCTCCGGTTAAAGTTGCTAAATCAACGATGGCTTCCACTCCTAATTTATCGGCAAATACTAACGCATCAGCCAACGTCAAACGTCCTTCAGCGTCAGTGTTATTAACTTCGATAGTTTTACCGTTAGAAGCTTTAAGAACGTCTCCAGGGTGCATCGCATGTCCGCTAATCATGTTTTCAGTAGCGGCTGAGATAAAGTGAACTTCAGCATCTGGCTTGAGTTGACCAATTGCTTTAGCAGCACCCAAAGTAGCAGCAGCACCACCCATGTCCATTTTCATGGTTTCTATTCCGCTTCCGGCACCTTTGATGTTTAAACCACCAGAATCAAAAGTCAAACCCTTACCAACAATTGCTAACTTGCGTGTTGGGGTACCTTTGGGTTTATAGGTAAGGTGAATAAATTTCGGAGGTAAATCGGAAGCTTGAGCTACTCCCAAAAATGCCCCCATACCTAATTTTTCACAGTCTTCTTTTTCCAGAATTTCTATTTCTAAACCATGTTCGGAAGCAATTTCTTGAGCGATTTCGGCCATAGTTACCGGAGTTAGCTCATTTGCTGGGGCCGCAACTAATTCTCTTGCGAGCATTACTCCAGAAGCTATTTGATTGGCTTGGGTTACTGCTGCTTCTTCTCCGCTCAATCCTAATAAATCGACGCTTTCTACTTGTGTTTCTTTTTCTTCTGGTTCCGACTTGAAGCGATTATCTTGGTAAAGTGCGAGTTGTAATCCTTCGGCGATCGCCTGTGCAGTTTGTGCTGTATTATCATTCCAAACTGGTAAACTGATGCCTAGATTCTTGCACTTTTGCTTTTTAGCTAACTTACCAGCAGAAGCTGCTGCACGTCTTAAGCTTTCAGCATTAACAGAATCGGCTTTACCCAAGCCAACTAATATTACTTTACGAATAGAAGCATTACCACTTAAGCGAGTGAAAGCAGTACTATTAGACTTTCCTTTAAATTCTTCCTCTTCTATTAATTCTTTTAAGGTTCCAGCTAGCTTCTTGTCCAAAGCAGCCAAATCACCAGTTAACTCTAATTCGTCTTCAAATAATCCTATAGCTAAACCATCTCCAGACCAATCTGAAAGCGGTGTATTACTCGCTCGAATTTCCATTTCGTATCCAACAAGTGACTTTACTTGTACCAGTATTGCTCAAAATTCGCGCTTTGTACTGACCGATTAGTAGTTAGTGGTTAGTAGTTGGTAGTTAGGAGTTAAGAGTTAGGAATTAGTTATTAAATTATTTGTAGTCGCAGGAGCATCTTGCTCTCTAATTGTTCACCTATCTCCCCAATTTCCAATCCCCAATTACTCCCTTCCCGGTGAAAGATTACCTATTGCTCGGAGGGAGAGAGTGAGGGAGAAATTGCGATAGGAAATCTTAGAGCGGAACAGGAGTAATTATTGATTCTCAACTACTGATTCAATAGAATTTACATCAATATCGAATTTGTTCTTAATTGCATTAATTATTTTTTCTTCAATGACCGTAGTTCTTTTGTCTAATTTTGCGATTCGATAACATTGAGCTAATAATGGTGCTGCAAAATCGCGATTTAGTTGATTGAGCAATGTATCAAGAGGTTGGGGAGATTTGATATTTTGCTCGATTGCTTCTAAGGATGTAGAACTGAGATTTAATGCTTCTAACTGCGGTTGTATTTCCGACCAATTCTGCTCGGGATGACTTGCCAAAATCATGTGTACTAAAATCCGATCCATGACTGCTTCTTGAGCAATAGCTTTTTCTAAATAGTTTTCGCTTTGTTCCTGTAGTTTTGCTATTGTCTCTTCGCTACTTAAAGATTTTGATGCGTCTAACTTCGTTTCGTAAAATCGACAAGCAGCATATCCTAAAGAAAAAATCATTGTCGCATTAGCACTTGCACCAATTACCGCACCGGCAAAAGGTATATTTCTTAATAAGCGTAACCCGGCTGTTTTTAATAAACGACCTCCTCCTAATCCCAAGCCAAAAATTGCTAAAACTTCACCTTTGCGGGCTGGGTCTTGTAAATCTAACCCATAGATAGATGCAATTTGATAAACCATTTCTGATTGTAATTCTGTTGTTGCGGCTAAATCAACTGCTAATAATGCCGCAGCAGCACCCGGTACAATACTTGTGGTTAAACCGATTCCACCGGCTTTTACTGCTTTGTCCATCATTATCCGATGAGCGAGTTGTGTGGATGAATCTTGAGGATGCTGTTGTTTTAAATGTTTGACTGCTGCTTCTGCTTTGACTAAATCAACGCTGTCGCTTGCACCTACAAGCCAATTTAAATTTACAACTCCGGCTAATCTATGAATTAACCAGTTATCAGATAGATGACTAACTACATTTCCTGCGGTTTCGGTGGCTTGTTCGATGATTTTGTGAGTTTGTTTTGCTGCTACTTCTCCTACAGAGGCTACTGTGGAAACTACTGTCGAACCTGCTTCTAAAGCGCTACCACCAACAGCAACTCCTAATCCTAATGCTGTATCGGTAATTGTTCCTCCTACTTGACCTACGGTTTTAACTAAGGATTCTAAGGGAGATGTTTTTGAATCTTCTTGTTTGGGTACTGCTATCTTTTTTTCTGGTGTTTGGGGCTTGATATGAATTTCTGTCTCAGAAACGGAAGGATTGGAAGTATTGGATTGAAGTGATTTTTTCTCGGCTTTATCTGACATTTCAATATATCGCTCGCGTTAAGCATAAAATTATTTATTATCTAAGATATAACCGAGCAATACCTAACTTAACATCCATCTAAAAGCTCAATTCAGCTACGACTAAATATATAAAATATATTTTTTGGTAGTGATATTGCTGTTAATACTTACCCTAAATCATAATTATTTTCTGTTACGTATATCAATAAAAAAGAGAAAAATTATTTAAATACAATAAATATAATCAAAATAAATAACATACAAATTATTTTCTAATTTAACACTCAGCTATCATTTTTTAAGTTAAGGTATGAAATTCTGATAAATTATTATTTATATGTAATCGCATATACTTGAATTTTTATTCTCTTTAAAAAGCTAGGGTTTTATATAAATTTTTATTGAAAACACAAAGTTTTACTGGTTTACTATACGGACAATTAAATTTATTTCATGAATATAAAAACTGTAGATGCACCATGATAGGACTCTGACTTTGTGTCAGGGTCTTTTTTTTGTCAATAATTTAGAAGTTAAAAATGTTGTAGTTTTTAACGGACTAGTTGCTTGCTGTTTAAGATATTTCCCAGCTACCCATCCGATATTTCTTTGATATTCTACGAGATACCAATCCACTCCATCTTGATAATATCTTTGTTTTCTATCTCGAATGGCTATTGCATCACAGGGAATCAAAGTAATTATTTCTGAATTCAAACCTGCTTGTTTACGCATATTTAGACCATCTGCATTCTCTGGACAATTTAATCCGTATTCAGGTACAAATGAGTCATTTTTACGTTTTGGAGTCGGGGCTGGTTTTGCAGAAATCATAGGGCTGGGAAAAGTTTCAGGCGTTGCTGGAAGGGTCTGCGGCACCGATTTTGTTGATGATGGATTAGCTTGTTGTGTATTCCAAGCATGTAAAATTGCTGCGCTACCAATTGTGATAAATAATCCAAAAAGAAAGAAGCAAATACCCATAAACATGCTTGTTATACGTATTGATGATGGTTGTTTATAGTTAACAGAACTGGAGTTTGAACTATTGAATCTTTTCCCTGCCCAGGATAGAAATGGAGTAAATATTGATATTCCAAATAGAATAAGTAATACACCAAAAGATAGAAGTATAATTACGATTATTTTCATTAAAACCTGCTCCTCTATATTTATTTGCAACGCAAATAGAATACTTGTATGTATAAGTACAAGAACCCGTAGAGGTCAGTTTATCTATGAAATGTTCAAAAATCTAGTATATTTTATGACAATGCATCGGATTTATTTTAACTTGTACTTGCGATGGGAAAACATGACTAGGGAATAGAAAATCCCATAAAAAGGTAAAAACAAATAATTTAGCTGACGTTAAAAGTCCAGCATTATGAACTACTGGACTTTTAAGTATTATTTAACAGTTAATTACCTACTTTATGGTTCAAGCTGTAAACTTAATTGTTTCGCTATCGTATTCAAGAAAGTTATTCTGACGCATCATTTCGTAAAGATTGATTTCTTCTTCTAATAAGCAAGCATGTCCGCTTTCTGGAAGTACTAAAATTTTAGCATTAGGAAGAATATTGCCTAGTCTTAAAACTTCTGTAGTCGAAGGTAGAAGTCTATCGTTAGCACCTGCGATTAATAGGATTGGCTGAGTCAATTTACTTAGTTTGTATTCATCAATATAAAACTCTCGTAATAAGGATATCCGCCAACGTACTGTTTCTGGTGGAACTGACCGCATCGCTTTTAAAAGTTCTTGACGGTCGCTGCTAGACATTCTCTGTAATGAAGCTAAAAACGGTAACAATCCAAAAGAACCAAAATCATACAAAAAGTTAGGTACAAAGCTGGTAAATTGGGAACCCCAGTCAAAAATCAAACGATTGCGAAAGCTGGAAGCTGGGTTTAAAAGAACTATGCGCTTAAACAGATGTGGTGCTGTAACTGCTACCTTTTGTGCCAAACAACCCCCAAATGATTCTCCACAAAGGTAAACTGGTCTTTGAGGTGTATCTACAATTTCGGTATAAATTAGCTTTAATACGCTCGATGTCAGTTCGTCCCAGTTAGTGAGGTCATCTCTGGGTATTGCTAAGCAACGCACATCAAAACCAGCTTCTAAACCGTCAGTTTGGGTTCGTAGTAATTGACCACTACCATCCATCCCTGGCAAATATATAAATAGTGGATATTCAGAATGTATTGCTTTTGGAGTCAGGAAGCACGGTTTTAGTTGAACTTTTGGTCTACTCATCATTTAATAGTTGTGTCAATAATCAGTTAATTTTCGTGGTTTTTTGAAAAATTTGAAAAAAGTGGCTTTAGTATAGCTACCTTGTTGTTGATATAGATTGTTACAGCAGCAAGGACTCAAAATAAATTCGTATTTTTTGACTCAAGACACAGATGTAATTTCTTCTACTATAATTATTGCTGCTTTCCCCGATATTTTTCCTGACTTCGAGGCTTTCTCTAATAAAGGCTGCTAATGACGACGGCAACAAGACTATACATGACCTGAGTGATAGCAACTAAGTTGATTGAATCATAGGTTACCGTGGATTAAATAAAATCAGAAATTTTAGCGGTAATCCTAATTATTATTTCATTGCAAATTCTTTGATACTTGCTTGTAATGCGGTGAAGAGGGTTTGGTCGTGAGTATAATTCGTAATTCGTAATTCGTAATTCGTAATCAATACCCCATAAATAGAATTTAGGGGCTTCAAGAAAGAATAGGAATTGTCATCCACGGATAAATCCGGGGGCTTCTGACCTTAAAAATTTACCTGGTAACCTAAAAATTCATGAGGAATTACTAAAACTAATAACTTATTTGATATTTAGACACCAATCTTATCAGAACAGTTTGATTTTACTTGAGTTAATTTTTACATTTTCTTAATATAAAGGTGAATTTATTGAGGCTGAAAAAATATCGTTGTAGAGCATACAACGAAGGCTTATAATCATAATTTGTATTTGTAGTGACAATAATTAAAAAAATCTTTCTCATTAATAATTTGATTGTAAATCTGTAATTAACAAAATAATTAATTCTACTTATACTTATTTTGAAATAAACCGAAAGCAAATAATTTTGCTAACATTAAAATGCACCTTGAAAAAGCTTGAGCAATATTGTACAATAACGTGGTTTTGCCTGAATATTTCAGATAGAAAACTGTTTTTTTAGAAGTAATTATATTTGTGCCTTTTGCCCGTGGATAAAACTAAAAATACATTTGCACTTACTACACCCCTATATTATGTAAACGACTTGCCTCACATTGGCAGCGCCTACACGACAATGGCCGCAGACGTGATGGCACGTTTTCAAAGGAATTTGGGTCGTCAGGTACTTTTAATTACAGGTACCGACGAACATGGACAAAAAATTCAGCGTACCGCAGAAAGTAAAGGTATGCAGCCTCAAGAATTTAGCAACCAAATTTCTGCGGAGTTTGTTTCTTTATGGAAATTGCTCAATATAAAATACGACCGCTTTATCCGCACTACTAATCCAAATCATGAAAAAATAGTAAAAGAGTTTTTTGCTAGACTCTGGGAAAGTGGTGATATTTATCTTGGTCAGCAGAAAGGTTGGTATTGCGTTTCTTGCGAAGAATTCAAGGAAGAAAGAGAATTAATTGAAGGAAATCGTTGTCCCATCCACACAAATAAAGAAGTGGAATGGCGAGATGAAGAAAATTATTTCTTTAAGCTATCAAAATATCAAAGTCGTCTTGAAGAACTTTATCAGTCTAGACCGGATTTTCTTCAACCAGAAAGCCGGCGAAACGAAATTCTCAATTTTATTAAAGGAGGATTGCAAGACTTTTCGATTTCGCGGGTGAATCTAGAGTGGGGTTTCTCAGTTCCTAATGACCCTAAACATACTTTATATGTTTGGTTTGACGCTTTGCTTGGATATGCAACCGCGTTGCTTGAACCAGAAGACGAACCGACATTAGAAAACGCTTTGGCAAAATGGTGGCCAATCAATTTGCATTTAATCGGCAAAGATATTCTACGCTTTCATGCAGTTTCTTGGCCTGCATTGTTGATGAGTGCCAATTTAGCTTTACCAGAAAGAGTATTTGGACACGGTTTTTTAACCAAAGATGGTCAGAAGATGGGTAAAAGTCTTGGTAATACCATCGACCCTATAGCCTTGATAGAGAAATATGGTTCGGATGCAATTCGTTATTACTTTATTAAGGAAATTGGATTTGGTAAAGATGGCGATTTTAATGAAGGTAGATTCATTGAGGTTGTAAATGCAGATTTGGCGAAGAATTTAGGTAATTTGCTAAATCGCAATTTAAACATGATCAAGAAATACTGTGGTGGAAGCGTACCGTCAATTACAGGTGAAGATGTCCCCGACGATAATCCTTTGAAAGTAATTGGTTTGCAATTAGGGGAACAAGTAAAAGCTAATTACGAAGCTTTGGCTTTTAATCAAGCTTGCGAAGGGATTATGCGACTGTCTCAAGCTTGTAATAAGTATGTTGACGAACAAGCTCCCTGGTCTTTATACAAACAAGGACAACAGCAAGAAGTAGAGCAAGTTCTGTACGTAATTTTGGAATCTGTAAGGTTGGCAGCTTATCTACTTTCTCCCGTAATTCCAAACATCAGTAGCGATATATATCAGCAGCTAGGTTTTGGAATTGATTTTAATAATCAAATTGATATTGCAAATTCTGTACCCTTTGCAGTTCATGGAAAGTGGGGTTTACTTAGTAGCGAACAAAAATTAGGTAAAGCACAGCCAATTTTTCAAAGCATTGAACTGAAGAACTAATTTTAGATTGTGTTGTTAGTAGCCTTCCTAAAATCTCGCTCTTTATTATTTGCAAAATGATTTACAAAGGTTGATTTATCAAGGTATAGGCATTAGCCTTGAATGATTATCAAAAATAACCGAAACTTACGTGTACACGTGAAATATAGGTTTCAATTATTACAAACATAGCAAAAAGTTGCAAAAATAAAAAATGAGGTATCAGAAAAATGTTGAATAATTTACAAGAAGAGTCAATATTTACCCCAGAACAAGTTTTAGAAAATCGAGGTCGTGTAGCTATATTTATTGATGGCTCAAACTTGTTTTATGCAGCGTTACAATTGGGTATTGAAATCGACTATACCAAATTGCTTTCTAGACTGACAGGTGGTTCGAGATTACTGCGCTCGTTCTTCTATACAGGTGTTGACCGGACTAATGAGAAACAACAGGGATTTTTGTTGTGGATGCGCCGTAATGGTTATAGAGTCATAGCTAAAGATTTGGTGCAGCTACCAGACGGCTCTAAGAAAGCTAATTTGGATGTAGAAATAGCTGTAGATATGATGGCTTTAGTTGATTCCTACGACACTGCGGTTTTAGTTAGTGGTGATGGGGATTTGGCTTATGCGGTCAATTCGGTTAGCTATCGCGGGGTTAGGGTAGAAGTAGTTAGTTTACGTTCGATGACTAGCGACAGTTTGATTAATGTTTCCGACCGCTATATTGATTTAGAAGCTATTAAGGAAGATATTCAAAAGACACCTCGTCAAGGATATCCCTACCGACCATTGCCAGAAATGAGTTTTTTGGAGCAGTCACCCTCACCAGGAATGGTAGATCCTCGTCTGGAAATTCAGGAATAAAGCTCCGAGACAGCTAAAATAAAGCTGCAAGAAAGTTAAAAATAAGAATTGCTCCCCGTGAATTTGTAAAAGGAGGATAAATTATTGGACATCAAAAACTGAATTACCCCAAATTTATCTTTATTCAGATGCGTTAGTTAGCTAAATTCTTCCAATACTAAGGAGTTTTTAGAACTGACGCATCTTAATTTTTTCTGCTTATTTAAGCTTAAAGCCGTTGTTACGGATAAAAGAGACAGAAAAATTAACAGGACTTACGCAAAGCAAAATTGTCATTGCGAACCGAAACGGAGTGTAGGGAAGCAATCCCAAGGTTTCGAGAGATTACGTCGCTGTCGCATGTCCGTTCCGGACACGCTGCGCTAACGGCCCGGACGCAATTACGTTACTTTTACGTAAGTCCTAATTAAATTGAATTCAATTTAATTCAATTTAATTAAATATTATGGATAATATTGATTTTTTCTACGTCTGTTAATCCAGTATGGGGCAAAAAACTTTTAAAAATATTTAGGATGAAAAGCTTAACCAATAAGGCTTTTAGCCTCTCTGTTCTACCGTGCGCTTTGTTGCTTCTCACATTAGTTAGTTGTGGAAGTGAGAATGTTGCTGATATTGATGAACCAGTCGAAGACGAATCCGTTCAAGAAGACGAAAGCAATTTTACTTTTCAAGGTGTAGCTTTAGAACAATTTGACGAAAAAGGTCAACCAATCTGGAAAGTAAATGCCAAACAAGCTAAATACACCAAAGAAAAACAAATTGGTAATGCAGAGAATCCTTATGGTGAGCTATATCAAGATGGTAAAATAGTTTATAAAATTACAGCAGATAAAGCTGATATTAGGCAAGACGGAAAACAATTATTTCTTAAAGGTAAGATTGTCGCAACAGACCCAGAAAATGGCGTAGTATTGCGGGGTAATGAATTAGAATGGCGACCAAAAGAAGATTTGATGATTGTTCGCAATCAACTTACCGGTACTCATAAACAGTTACAAGCAGTAGCCAAAGAAGCAAAAGTTAAGACCCGCGAACAACGGATTGATTTCTTCGGGGGAGTTGTAGCCAAATCCGTGGACCCCCAACTGCAAATGCGAACCGAACGTTTAACCTGGATGATTGAACAGGAAAAATTAATCGGTAACACTACTATGCAAATTGCTCGTTTCCAGAACAATAAAGTTACTGACCGTGGTAGGGGAGATGCGGCTGAGATTTTCTTAAAAACCAAGATTGTCAATATTACAAAAAATGCTTTTATTGAATTGCTAGACCCTTTGGTGCAAATAGCAAGTAATTCCATCACTTGGAATCTAAATACTGAAAATGTAAAAACAAATGCACCGCTTAAAGTGGTGCATCGTGCTGAAAATATAACTGTGAGTGGTAATCGAGGTGAATTAAAAATACCTCAAAATACAGTTTATGTCCGAGGAAATGTTAGAGGTATTGGACAAAAAGGTCAGTCGATTCAATCTAATAATTTAACATGGTATTTAGATAAGCAATCAATCGAAGCTTCTGGAAAGGTAATATACGGTCAAACAGACCCTCAATTAACTTTTAAAGGCGATAGTGCAACTGGTAATTTTAAAACAGAAAATGTGGTTGTTAAAGGAGGAAATTCTGGCGATAGAGTAATTACAGAGATTATTCCGAACTTTAACAATTAACAATTACCAATTAACAATTACCAATTAACAATTACTAATTACCTGAATTCAACTTTGTTTATTCAAAATCTCATTACGACTAGCTTTACCTAATTCTGGTATAGCTTTCTTTCCTTCAGTAGGACTAACAGCAGTTAAAGCATCTTCTGGGGCTTCTAACTCTGCGAGCATTTTTTGCAGTAACTTGTCTTGTTCGGAGCGAAAACCTGGAACGAAAACACCCTTGTTAATAACTGCAAACCAAACCAAACCGCGATTTTTTGTTGGCATTACTCCTGCTAAAGCGCTAACATCTCTCAAGGTTCCGGTTTTGAAAGCAGTATTTTTAGGAATGCGTCTGGCGTATGTTGTGCCACGATGATCTAAACCAGAAGTCGGGAAAAAGTCAGCGACTGTAAGATTATGAGGTGTTGCTAAACGTTGAACTGCCATCAACATCGCAGTCGCAGCTCTTGGAGAAACACGATTTTCTTGACCGAGTCCGGAACCATTGATTAATTGAATTTCTGCTTGCGGAACTCTGGCAAGTTTGGCTGCTCTGGCTTGGACTACTTTTGCTCCTCCAACTGATTGGGCAAGCATTTCCGCCATTTCGTTGTTGCTAAAAACGTTCATTTCGTTGATTAGCTGAACCATCGGTAATGAACGATGACGTATCAACTGAGTTTGAGAAACTTCAACTTCCTCTTTAACCTCAACTTTTCCGCTAATCGCAACTTGAGGTTTTGGTGTACCTTTAGACATGCGACCATGAGCAAAGGCAATACGTCTAGACCAAGTAGAAGAATTAAGCGTTCTTTTCAGTGCTTGTCCGGCTAATTGGGGGTTGCGTTGAAAATTCATCGCAAATTCACCAATAATAATTAAATCCCCATTGACACGCTTTATACCCATTTTGTTAAGCATGTTGCCAATAGTTATCCCTTCCTCCCAAACAAATAAAGGGTCGCCGCTAGCATTAACTACTAAATTTCCTTCCAAGACACCATTTTTCACGGGTCCGGTTGCACTTATCAAAGTTTCAAATTTATGGTCGTGACCCCAATGTTTAAGTGCAACAAGCGAAGTAGCAATTTTAGTTAAAGAGGCAGCAGGTAAAGGTTTTGTCCCTTGATGGTTAGCCATCAGTATTGGACCTGACTGCATCCAAATACCTTGAACTTGGGTTTGTTCTGGCTTGATTAATTTTAATGCCTGTAATTCTTTGAGGTATTGTTTTATTGTCTGACCTCTGGCTGGATTTGGATCGGGGGAAAGAACTAAGCCAGTACCAGCTTGCCAAGCTAAAGTATCAACTGCCTGCATTGGCTTAATCTGTACTCCTGCCATGTCTAACCATAAGGAAATTAAACCCGAACCAAACAATTCCAGCATTCTTCACTCCTATATAAGTAACTACTACGCATTCTGCTGTAATATTACGCACAAAGCAAACCTATTACCATTGAGTAATCATAACCGTTGATTATTGCTTCCGGAAGAGAGTCATATAACAAAAGTCTCTTAATCTATCTCGCCCCGAGATGCTTCAATTTTCAAGCAATGGATTTTATTATCACACTTCTTGTTGCAATTAGAACAAATTAATTGGCGAAAAATTTGAGGTTCGCTTCTGAGTTATTTCAAGCTTAATTCAACAGATAAGTCCATTTTTTAGCTGTTTTATGACTTCTGACCTTCAGATTTTCCTAGAATTCATAAAAAGAGTTGGGACAATTGTTTCAATTTTGTTGATGCATTGACTGTACTAAATGTGACTTTTTCTTGGGCAGGTATTTGAAGGGGATAAACTACAGCTATATAGAAACTGTAAGGCATTCATATAAAAAATCTATGCTATCAAGAGTACGGTTCACTGAAAACAAGGATATGCATTCTTCTTGCTGTGAATCTCTTCTGGATATCTGATGCTAAATCAGGCAAATTTTCTTAATTTATGGAATGCAGGTTGAAAGCAATAGGCAAAAAGCTTAAATTTGTGAATTATTAACTATTTTTTCCTAAATATTAGTTTTAATAGGCTTCATAAGTAGGTGTGCAAAATTATTTGTGTCATTGCGAGCGACAGCGTTAGCGGAGCGTGTCCGTCAGGACATAGCAATCTCAAATCCTTGCGATGATCCACACCTTTCAGGTGAATGCTTCGTTTCACTTCGTTCCACTCGCAATGACAAATACACAATTAATTTTGCCTAAGTACTTATTGAAGGCAATTCTCATTTATCTTATCTAATTGTCAGTTAACTTCTCTAGAAATAGAGACAAGATTGCATCGAGCGGTTTATTTATTAATGGAATTTTGGATTCAAATTTATTTGCCAATAGATGGCATAGCGTATTATATTTTCCGTTAAAAACATCCATAAATACTAACGGAAAATATAACTACTACCTGTTCTTGATTTATGTAGTAATTTTTTGTCTAGCTGGATGTTTTTTTCCATGCTTGAATCTCAATATCAATGTTGTTTCAATCCTCTCACAGCCACTCATATTACTCAAAACATTAACCTGTAAAGACGTGACAGTGGATTGATAGAGGTGAATTCATGTTATCTTGAGCAAAAGTAGAAGTTGATGCCTTACTTAAAAAAGTGAGATTTGGTAGTTAAAAATCTACTGCCTTCTTGAGGGGCATCTGGTAAAATTTGTAAGGTTTCTGGAAGCTCTGAGCAATGGGATCGACTGGCGTAAGAATCGCTATTGATGCAATGGGAGGAGATAATGCACCCGGTGAAATCGTGGCTGGCGCACTGCGAGCTGTCGAAGAATTGGGTGTAAAAGTTCTTTTGGTAGGCTCCCCCGAAGATATTGAACCTGTACTGCCTTCATCAATAAATTCCGAACAAGTAGAAATTGTCCCTGCCGAAGGTGCGATCGCGATGGATGAGGAACCTTTAAGCGGCATAAGACGCAAACCGAAGGCTTCCATTAATGTAGCGATGAGCATGGTAAAGAAGGGACGAGCTGATGCTGTAATAAGTGCCGGTCATTCTGGTGCAGCCATGGCAGCAGCTTTGCTTCGTTTAGGAAGACTTCCGGGTATTGACCGTCCGGCAATTGGCGCAGTATTCCCTACGATGGTCGCTAGCAAGCAAGTCCTTGTACTTGATGTTGGAGCCAACGTAGACTGCCGTCCGAAATTTTTAGAGCAATTTGCCGTTCTAGGGTCGGCTTACTCTCAATATGTTTTGGGTGTGACACAACCCAAGGTAGGTTTATTAAACATTGGTGAGGAAGAGTGCAAAGGTAACGATGCTAGCATCCGCGCTCACCAAATGATTAGTGAAAATCCGTACATTACTTTTATAGGTAATGCCGAAGGGCGCGATGTGCTTTCGGGTGATTTCGATGTAATTGTATGCGATGGTTTTGTCGGCAATGTGTTATTAAAATTTGCCGAAGCTGTCGGGGAAATTATGTTGCAAATTATTCGCGAAGAATTACCCCAAGGATTACGCGGTCAACTTGGCTGTTCTATCTTAAAACCAAACCTGAAACGAATTAAGCAACGAATAGACCATGCAGAACATGGCGGCGCTTTACTTTTAGGCGTAAACGGCATATGTGTAATTGGTCACGGTAGCTCCCAAGCTCCTTCGATTTTCGGCGCAATTCGTTTGGCAAAAGAAGCTGTGGACAATCAAGTTCTGCAACGGATTCACTCGCAAAATCTAACTGAGAAAAGCGTTTTATAACATAGTTCTCGGTCGGATTAAACTACTTGCAATTACGAACTTCATGCCCGGAGGCACTTGTGATGAGCGTAATTATGACTCCAAACATATTCTTGTTGGAGCGTGAAGTCTTGGTGGGGAATCTCTCCCCGCAGAACTTCACGTGAATTAAGGAATAATGCTTTATCAACTTCATGCTATGTAGGAGAAAACATAAATCAATCTTCCTTTTTTTACGAATTGCGTTCATCCACTTTTGCTTTGTCTTGTTGACAATTAGTTGGTCAGTGATTTTAAACTGCCTATAGATGATTTTTATCCAATGGTTTTTAACAGTCCTTCTAGCGCATAGCTGGGGAGAAAATGAGTGCAAAATTTAGGTATAGCAATTACAGGAAGTGGCTCGGCTGTGCCAGAAACCTTTCTGGATAACCAGGGGCTGAGCGAGCTTGTTGAAACGTCCGACGACTGGATAACCACAAGAACTGGAATTCGTCAAAGAAGATTAGCAACGACTAATGAATCAGTTACCACTATTAGTACTGCTGCTAGTCTTAAAGCATTGGAAATGGCACAAATCGAAGCAAAAGATATAGATTTGATTTTGCTGGCAACTTCTACTCCTGATGATTTGTTTGGTAGTGCTGCTGCAATTCAAGCCGAATTAGGAGCGAGTAAAGCAGTTGCATTTGATTTGACTGCGGCTTGTTCTGGTTTTGTGTTTGGATTAGTAACTGCTGCTCAATACATAAGGACAGGTGTATTTCAAAATGTATTGTTGATTGGAGCGGATATCCTCTCCCGTTGGGTGGATTGGGAAGACAGACGCAGCTGCATTTTATTTGGCGATGGTGCAGGGGCTGCTGTATTGCAGGCTAATAAAGATGACCGTTTATTAGGGTTTGAGATTAAAAGTGATGGAACCCTCAATAGCTGTCTTAATCTTGCTTACACACCCAAACCAAAAGAATTGAGAGAAGGTGTAAGTATCTCGAAAGGTCATTTTGCTGATGTTTCGATGAACGGCAAAGAAGTTTATCGTTTTGCTGTAAAGCGAGTACCTGAAGTTATTGACAAAGCTTTGTTTCGTGCTAATTTGACTGTCGAACAAGTGGATTGGCTGCTATTGCATCAAGCTAACCAACGCATTCTTGATGCAGTTGCTGAACGTCTTTCTATTCCATCAGAAAAAGTAATAAGTAATGTAGCTAATTATGGTAACACCTCTGCTGCTTCTATACCTATTGCATTAGATGAAGCAGTCCGAGAAGGCAAAATAAAAGCAACAGACACTATTGCAGCATCAGGTTTTGGGGCTGGATTAACCTGGGGTGCGGCAATTTTTAAATGGGGAAGGTGAAGGTTTAGGAGTTAAGAGTTATGAGTTATGAGTTAGGAGTATTGAAGTCTTAAATCAAATAAGCTAGTGTTTTTTTGTGTGTCTAAGAACACTTTTCGGTTCCTAATTAAGTTCATCGGTCTGAGCAAATGTAGTTTCTTAAATTCCTAACTCCTCACTCCTAACTCCTCACTCGTCACTTCTTATTCTTGACTAACAACTAACCACTAACCACTAACAACTAATAACTAATAACTAATGGCTAAAACCGCATGGGTGTTTCCGGGACAAGGTTCCCAAGCGTTGGGAATGGGTATCGATTTACTTGAATTTTCAGAAGCGAAAGAAAAGTTTGCTCAAGCTGAAGAGATTCTTGGTTGGAGTGTCAGCGACATCTGCCAGAATCACGAAGACAAGTTAGCTCGTACTCTTTATACTCAACCTTGCTTGTATGTCGTAGAAACTGTTCTTGCCGATATTATTCGGAAAAACGAGAAACCGGATTTGGTTGCGGGTCATAGTTTGGGGGAATATATTGCCTTATATGTCGCGGGTGTATTTGAATGGTCTGCTGGTTTACGTTTGGTAAAACGTCGTGCTGAACTAATGGAAAATGCTGCTGGTGGTAAAATGGCAGCTTTGATTGGTTTTGATAGAGAGCAATTAGATGAAATCCTGGCAAAAACCGATGATGCGGTATTAGCAAATGATAACAGCTCCGCACAAGTTGTCATTTCCGGTACTCCTGAAGCTATAGAAAGTGTTCTCAATCAAGTAAAAGCAAAACGCAAAATACCTTTAAATGTATCGGGAGCCTTTCATTCACCAATGATGGCAGATGCATCTGCGGAATTTAAAGAAGTATTAGCAACCGTGGAATTTCAGAAAGCTAATGTACCAGTTTTATCTAATGTAGAACCAGTACCAGTCGTGGAAGCCGATATTTTAAAGCAACGCTTAGTACAGCAAATGACTGGAAGCGTGCGCTGGCGAGAAATAGCGCTAGCTTTACCAGAACAGGGAATTGAGCGAGTCGTAGAAATTGGTCCTGGAAATGTATTAACGGGTTTAATCAAGCGTACTTGTTCCGGCTTGAATTTAGAAAATGTGCGCTCTGCTGCTGAGACAAAAGCATTTGTGAGTTAGGAGTAGTAATTAGCAAGTAGCAAGTAATAAGTGGATACTAATTCGTTGTTATTTTCGGTTTATCAAATTACTGATTACTTGTTACTGATTACTTGTTACTGATTACTCCTTACTTGCTACTTACTACTTACTACTTGCTACTTACTACATATGTCTCGAAATCGCGAACCATTTGTTAGCCTTTTACTTTACCGCGCTTTTAAATACTCGGTAGTTAATCCTATGCTTCGCGGTTACTTCCGAGGACGTATTTATGGAGCCGAAAATATTCCTCAAAATGGGCCATTGGTAATAGTAAGCAATCATGCGAGTAATTTTGACCCACCGATTGTTTCTAATTGTGTTCGTCGTCCTGTATCTTATATGGCAAAGGAAGAATTGTTTAAAGTTCCTGTTTTGAAACAAGCGATTCAGCTATACGGGGCTTATCCTGTAAGTCGGGGAAGCGGCGACAGAAATGCAATTCGTAAAGCTTTGGAGTATCTAAAAGATGGTTGGGCTGTAGGTATTTTCTTGCAAGGAACTCGTACTCAAGATGGACGGATTACAGACCCTAAGAAGGGTGCAGCTTTAATCGCAGCAAAAGCTCAAGCACCACTTATACCAGTATGTTTGTGGGGTACTCAAGATATTGAGCAGAAAGGCTCAACTATTCCTCAAAGAGTTCCAGTTACAGTCAGAATCGGTGAATTAATTTCTCCTCCGACTTCCACAGCTAAGGAAGATTTAGAAGCTGTGACCCAAAAATGCGCTGTAGAAATTAATAAAATGCATAATTTGGGTCGATAAGTTGGTGATAATCAAAAACTATGCTTAAAGGAAGTAGTGTTAACAGCAAAAATTGCTTAAATTGAAGGTTGTGGCTTGCTGGGGTCAAATTTATTTATTTGAATTCTATATAATTTTTCTCCTAGTTTCTTCTTTTATTTCCTTCAAATCATATGAACCATTCAGACGGGGAAAATTTTTTAACTCGACTAAATAATTTTGCTTTAGTCCGATTTTTGCTGTTCGCTGCTTGCGGTTGGACAATTGTACAATTAATTGATTATTTTCAAGCAGTTATAATTATTTTCACCTTTGCTGCTATTTTGGCTTTTTTACTCAGCTATCCAGTCCAGTGGCTGAAACGTTTCTTACCCCACAGTGTAGCGGTTATTTTTATTTTTTTAATTAGTATAGTTTTCCTTGGTAGTTTAGCTATAGCCGCAGGTTTGGGGCTTTTATCTCAGGGACAACAATTAATTGATAGTGTAGCTGCTTTTCTGAATGATTTAGTACCTTTGCTTCAGCGATTGGAAGAGATATTAAAGAACCGAAATCTTCAGATAGATTTAAGTTACTTTGAGCAAGTTTTAAGAGAACAAGCTATTGCTAGACTTAGTAATATTTTATTTTTATTCCAGGGTTTTATTACGAACTTTGCTACTTTTGTTTTTATTGCTGTTGTGGCTTTTTTCATGCTCCTCGAAGGAGAAAAGCTTTGGATGTTTATTTTAAAAATAATACCTAAGTCTCGACGCAAAAGGTTTGAAAAAATCACGAAACGCGCATTTCTCGGCTTTTTCCGAGGTCAATTATTATTAACTTTGTTTCTGACGGTCGCGACTTTCCTTGTGTTTGTAGTTTTAGGAGTACCGTTCCCTTTAGTATTATCTGTAATCGTTGGTTTTATTGATGTTATTCCAGGTATAGGTGCGACATTAGGAATTGGTGTAATCACTTTAATTGTATTATCTCAAGGTGTGTGGTTGGCACTTAAAGTATTAGGAGCTTGCATTGTACTTCAGCAAATTCAAGATAATTTAATTGCACCGAGAGTCATGCAGGACGCGCTGAATTTAAATCCAGTTGTAATATTTTTTGCTCTACTTATAGGAGCAAGAATTGCAGGTTTATTAGGTATTTTTATATCTATTCCGATTACGGGTGTGATAGTTTCTATGTTTGAAATTGACGAGATGAAAGCTGAGGTTTAATAGTTATAAGAAGAAAGGGAGTAGTAAGTAGTAAGTAAAGAGTAAAAAACTAGCATAAATAGTAAACTGGGAGCAAATTCAGTTTTTTCAAGCGGAAATAATCCAATTTTTTGTGCGATTATACTAACTAACAAAATATCTTGAATAATGGTTAATTTAGATAATTATTTTGCATTACTGCTATAAGAAAAAATACAATAATAAAGTATGTATCGTTTGAACTATAACTTTATAAGTTCTATATATTCTGCTATATATTAATTATCGGAGAATAATTAATGAGCTATGACAAATCAAGATTTAAGAGCGCAATTAGATGAAAACCTTGATGAAGCAGAATGGGAATGGTTAATTCCTCACGTACAAAGAGATTCTGTAATTATAGTAGCAACGGGATTGGATTTATTAGATGTAGGTGAAGCGATAGCTAGCGATAAAGCTTCCACCGTCCAAAATTGGATTGATGAAGCATTGATTTCCAAACCCTCAGAAGTACAAATGGGAGAATGGAATATGCAGCGAGAAAAACGATTTAGCACTTTGATTGTGCAACCTTTTGTATTAGTACAAGAAAAAGTCGCAGCGTAAACTTGAAGTAATTATTTATTCTTATAAGACTTACGCAACGAAGATTTGTCATTGCGACCGAAACGAAGTGTAGGGAAGCAATCGCAGGATTTTTGCGATTACGTCGCTGTCGCTCGTAATGACGCAGTTACGTTGCTTTTGCGTAAGTCCTGTCTTATTAAGACAAGAGTAGGGAGTAGGAAAAACAATTAATATAATTAACTTTTTCCTACTTCCCGTGCTGTCTTTGGTTTTTATTCATCTCCACCACCTAAACCAGTTGCAACCCATACAATTGAGCGAACACCATCGCGGATTGATTTTCCTACTGGTTCGGAATTGTTTTGTGAAGGAACAGATACTGTTTTGAAATCAATTCCCCGACTACCTAAAACAATCTCGCCTATTACGGTAGCACGACGCATATGGTAATCAGAAGTTACTAGATATAATTTCTTGATTCCTCTTTTTTTCAAATCGTCTACTAAAGTTGTAAAATTTTCGACTGTATTATTGGCTCGATAGTCCAAATACAAACGTTGTTGATTAACTCCAGCTTTAATAAATACTCTTTTTGTCGCACCCTCTGGACTACCTCCAGAAATCCAAATGGGTAGGTTAGGGTATTTTTTAGCGAAGTCAGCTGTAAACTTTTCTCGTTCTAATCTTTCTGTTGAACCCCCTAGCACCAAAATTGCTTGTGGTTCTACAAATACAGTCTGAACTTTTTTATAACCCCATAATAAGGTCAGGGGTAGAATGACAAGCATTAACCGAGAAGAAATTCCTTTGGAGAACATTTTATTTAACGATTTGTCGCTTAAAATACTTAGACACTAATTTTTTATAAAAATACAAATAACGCAGCAAAGTATACGTTGTTAAAAATTAATATGCCCCAACAAAATATAATTATTTTGTGGGTAAAAGCACAGGGGGTTACACCCCTCAATAACCATGCTTTTCTACCAAAAGTATATTTCTAGCTATTTTAAGAAGCGCTTTTGGCTATTATTTAAGTTGCGAAAACGTATTGTATTGCACCACGACTAAACTGTGCAGACGAATAGATGCTGTTAATGTTCGCCGTCTAACCATCTACTAGTTTATATTCATTCCTTATCCCATTGCAGCAACGAGGAATACCAGACCTAGACCTAAACTGAAATTTTATCTGTTTTATACAACAAAAGAAAAGTATACTTAAATACTTTATTAGATTTATTAATTTTCTGTCTCATAAAACGGGACTGGTAAGACTCGAACCTACGACCTAGCGCTTAGGAGGCGCTCGCTCTATCCAACTGAGCTACAGCCCCAAACATTATTTTCATAATAGCATTTCTAGTCGCTATGCCAGGAATCTTCCCAAGGGCCACCCCCTGTCTCTAATCCACATAGGTTGCTGGTTGCTTTCAGGATAATTCTGGATTCAACACTATTTGATTCGCGATTTAATTCGCGCAATTCTAAAGTTAATTTGCCTTGCATAGTATCGCGACAAGCAAATATTAAACCATTTTCTAAGGGCGCACGCAATTCTTTTCCTGGTAAATCAGTAGTTCCGGTTAAACTAACTTCATATTGCGAATTTCTTGCACGCATTTCCCATTTTCCCCAAGGTTCGATACTCCAATTAATTTGTGAATTCCAAGGTACAAATTCGTAAAATTTACCTTGATAATGCAAACCAATCATAGCCACGGATTCCATCCACCATAAAACACCACGTCTACCTCCTCCTGCGGTTAAAGCTAAATCTGGTTGGGAATCAAAACTATTACAGTTGAGCCAAAACCATTTTTCTGGAAAAGCACCTCCCCAATTTTTTTCACTGTAAGCGGGAGCGTTGGTAAATTCGTAACGTTTTCCATTCCAATCTATCCAACCGCTAGCCAAGCCATGAGCCATCAAAATTTGCCATCCCGGCTCAAAAATTTGTAAAAAAGATATCCATCCTGCTGTTGACTGCTGAATGCTACCTTTATTTCCCCAATAATATACTGGCTCAATTTCATATTCCCAGCGACAGTAATTACCGCTACCTGGGTCGTGAATTATCCCTTGATTTAATGTTGTTGTAGCTTGATAACCTTCTTGAATGTAGCTTTCAAACTCTACAGGAAGCAGATAAAGGGGTTGACTTTCTATGTCAGTTTTACCCCAATGACCCAAAGCCAATACATCAGATTTTGCCCAAAACTTATTCACATCAGGAAAAGTTCGCCATAAATATTCATCATTTGGGCCAAGAATTTGTGCTGCACCACCACTATGGGGCTTATCACCTATCGGGTCTTCAATCGAATACATGAAAGCAAAAGTTTGATTCTCGTCCGGTAGAGTGACTCGGTAATACCAACCTTCAAAAAAACGACGCTCTCCACCATCCCAGTGGTAACCACTATGAGGAGTTTGAGTAAAGGAAAGGAAATTTTCAGGAAGATGCAGCATAAAAGGTTGAACGGGATAATTTTAGATTGTGGATTTTGAACGGGTTCAAAGTCTTAATTAATTTTATAGTATGAGCGATTTTCAATTCATAGAACGCTCTAGCTTTGATTCTGAATGAATTCATACGATAAAGAAAACAGTATTCACTATTGCATTTATAAATACAGTTAAGCAAATATTGCGAAAAGTTACTAAGAATTACAGTCCGTAAAATAAGCTTTTAATCCTAAAATATGGGTGCTAATTTAGTAAATAAGGCACAGAAAAGCTAACACTCTTCCAAAATAATTCCGATTGGAGTTAGTGCCTCCCACTCTAATCACATCGCAATGGTTTCTCTATTGTTACATCCTAGAAACGAATACTGTATTTTCGCCTTGAGTTTATCAATAAGTGAATTTGGAGGTTTTTGAAAAGCAGACAAAAAATACTGCCTAGATAGAAATAACTCGGGATGTACATTGTGTAACAAGCGTTTCTAATATTGCGATTCCGGTTCACCCTATATTAAAAAAACTCTGATTTTCAACTCTTATCAATCTATTAAATATTTAATAAACCGTCTTTAATTACTGACATTCTCGGTCGTAAATAAAGACGGTTTATTCAGTTAGAAGTTAGGAGTTAGGAATTAAAAGTTATAAATTTTAGATTTTAGAGTTAGAAATTAATAGTTATCAATCGTATTTACTCATCTCCCTATCTCCTCATCTCCCTATCTCCGATTCATTCCAAAGTAATCAAAGTGACTTCCGGGGGACAAAATAAGCGTCCTGGAGAATAAGTTCCTAAACCGCGATTGACATATAGCTGATTTTTACCTATTTTATGAAATCCTTGCGCCCATTCCCAATGTTGGAGAACTTTTACGTAGTCTGGTCTTAAAAATGGGATAAGTTTCCGCACTTCTTTAGGAATTCTGCGAACGAATTCTTTGTAATAGACTATCAAAGGACCAATATCTGGTAATACTATTTGTCCACCATGACTGTGACCGGATAGTTGCAAATCAACTCTCCACTGCTGCAATATTTGAGCGGTATCGGGATTGTGGGACAAAACAATTCGCGGTATCGTATCGTCTAGCTGATTCATTACCAATGCTGGATTAAAAGCTTTTGACCAATATTCAGCTAGTCCTACTAACGGTAAATCTTTCCCTAAAGGATAAGCAATTTCATTCCAAAGAACTTTAATATCAACACTTTTTAGCGCTGCTGTAACTTCTGCTTGTGCAGTTCTATACCATATATCATGATTACCTAAAACCGCGTATATTCCAGCACGAGATTGTAACTTTTTAAGCCTTTTAATTAGCTTATATACCGGTGCGGGGTCATTAGTTATAAAGTCACCAGTTATAACAACCAAATCCGGTTCAGCTTGATTGCTGGTGATTATGGCTTGTTCTAACATTTCTTCCGATAACCTGAAGCCATCGTAATGTAAATCCGAAAGCTGAATTATCCGAGTACCTTTAGTAGATGCTGGTAAACCCTCTATCTTAACTACGAGTTTTTCTAAACTTAAAGGACCAGTTAACAACCAATGCATAGCGCTAAAATTGTTTCCTATACCAGCGCTTTTAGTCTATCACCAGTTTTCAGAGAACAGTGATTAAGGTTAAAGGTTAAAGGTCAAAGGTTAGAATTAAATAATTCCTAACTCCTAACTCTTAACTCTTCAATTTTTCTATCTCCTTGTCTCCTTGTCCCTTTGTCCCCTCTCTCTATTCAAGTGTAATAACCGTTACTTCTGGATTACAAAAAAGCCTTCCTGGGAGATAAGTACCTAAGCCACGGTTAACGTAAAGCCGGTTACTACCTACCTTGTGAAAACCCTTAGCCCACTGCCAGTTTCTTACTACTTTGAAAAATTCTGTTTTCACAAATGGCATTTTACGACGCAGTTTTCTTGGTACGCTACGGACAATATTGCTATAAGCAGCTATTAATGGACCAACACCGGGGATTACAATGTGACCACCGTGAGTATGACCTGATAATTGTAAATCGACTCTCCACTGTCGCAATATATCAGCGGTATCGGGATTGTGGGATAAAACTATGCGCGGTTTTGCTGGATTTAATTGGTTCATCACTAATTCTGGATGAAAATCAGGAGACCAGTATTCACCGAGTCCTATTAATGCTAATCCTTTACCAAATGGATAAGCTATGTTGTTCTCAAGTACTTTAATTCCAACTCTATTAAAAGCAGATGTAATTTCAACTTTAGAATGAGCAAAATGTATATCGTGATTACCAAGTACTGCATAGGTACCGCAGCGACTTTGTAAATTCTTGAGTTGCAGGACTAATTTGTTGATTGGATTTGGATCGTCAGTTACATAATCCCCTGTTAAAACAACTATGTCCGGTTCAGCTTCGTTGCAAGCAATTATAGCTTTTTCTAAAATTTTATCGGACAAACGTAACCCGTCATAATGAAAATCTGTCATTTGCACTATGCGGATACCTTTTAGCGATGCTGGCAAATCTGGAATCCGAACTGTCATTTTTTCTACAGTTAATGGTCCGGTTAATAACCAGTGCATAAGTATATAAAGCCTATCACATCAATACTCCTAGCGTATCAAACTCAATTCTTAGCAGCAGTATATTAAAGAACTAGTTACTTGTATTAGCTGATGAATTTTTATGACAATTACAGTTTTAATAACTAGTTTAAATTAAAACTGAAAAATTAACCATTTGACGAGAGTTAATGTTTCTTAAACATGTCTTTAGCTAAAACACTTTTACTGTTTCATAAGATATAATACATATTTATTTACCAGAAAAGGTTAATTTTTAGTTATAGTTTTATTAAGTAACAAATTATTAGGTCATAAATTGAGGCTCATTCGTATAAAGAGATGGTAAAAAATAAGGAGAAAAGGGAATGAACTGTAGGGAATAATTCAAGCTTTTGAACCTGTATTAGATTGTATTTTGATGAATTGTTAATTGTTAATTGATTTAATCATATCGGCAGCTTTTTCAGCAATCATAATTGTGGGAGCATTTGTATTACCACCGATAATATTAGGCATTATTGAAGCATCAACAATTCTTAGTCCTTCTATTCCATGAACTTGTAATTTTGAATTTACTACTGACATTGGGTCATTACCCATTTTACAAGTTCCAACTGGATGATATAAACTTTCTGCACTACCGCGAATAAAATTACTAATGTCCTCGTTTGATTGTATTTGCGAACCGGGAATCATTTCTTCATCTCTAAATTCTTCTAATGCTTGTTGTTGGAGAATTTGACGACTTATTTTTACACCTGCTAATAAAGTTTCTAAGTCTTGCTGATTTTCCAAATAATTAGGTTGAATAACTGGTGGTTCAAAAGGATTTTTTGAGCGGAGAGTAATTTGACCTTTGCTTTGAGGATATAAAAGAGTTGGACATAATGTAAACCCATGTAGGTTACGTTTGGTAAAGCCGTGATTGATTAAACATCCTGGAACAAAATGTAATTGCAGGTTAACTTTATCTAAGTTTTTCGCAATCTTCAAAAATCCTCCTGCTTCAGATATATTTGACGTTAAAGCACCTTTTTTTAAGAATAAATATTTGAGTAGGTTAAATGGTTTATCGAGATTCGCTAAGGTAATAGGCTTTGTACATTTATAAACAACTGATACAACTAAATGGTCTTGTAAATTTTGTCCGACACCGGGTAAATCTATTAATACCGGAATATCTAATGATTTTAAATGCTCGGAATTACCGATTCCAGAAAGCATTAATAGTTGAGGAGTGTTGATTGTTCCAGCACTTAGGATAAGTTCTTTATTGATTTTTATTTGATGTTCTGTACTTTTGTTTTTAGGTATATCTTGATAAATTAAACCAATAACCCGTTTTCCGGTAAATAATATACGTGTTACCTGCGAATCAGTTTTTACAGTTAAATTTTTTCTAGATAATATAGGTTTTAAATAAGCGGAAGCAGCACTGTGACGTTGCTGATTTTTTTGATTGACTTGATAAAAGCCTACTCCTTCCTGTTCTGTTCCATTAAAGTCATGATTATAGATTAATCCATATTCTTTTGCGGCTTTCAGAAAAGCATTTGTAAGAGGATGATGATAGGGTGAATCGGTAACATCAAGAAATCCTTTGACTCCATGATATTGGCTTGCACCTCTAGACTGATTTTCAGCTTTTTTAAAATAATCTAGGACTTCTTTACTATTCCATCCATGATTGCCTAAATTATGCCATTCATCGTAATTATTATAATTACCTCGAATATAAATCATGGCATTAATAGAACTACTTCCACCCAACACTTTTCCACGGGGAAAATAAAGTTGACGATGATTTAAATTAACTTGCTTTTCTGTATAATATTGCCAATCATATTTAGTTTTAAATAAATCGGGATAACCCGCAGGTATATGAATTTTTGGAGATATATCTGGACTACCAGCTTCTAAAAGTAAGACTTTGATTTGAGGATTTTCCGTGAGACGATTCGCTAATACGCAACCAGCAGAACCAGCACCAACAATTACGTAATCGTACATTGAAAATAGGGAATAGGGAGTAGGAAGTAATGAGTAATGAGTAATGAGTAATGAGTAAGAAGTAACAAGTAACAAGTAGTGAGTAATGAGTAATGAGTAAGAAGTAACAAGTAACAAGTAGTGAGTAATAAGCAATAAGTAATAAGTAATAAGCAATAATTTCTCCCCATCTCCTTGTCTCCCCATCTCCCCATCCCCTTGTCTCCCCATCTCCCCATCCCCTTGTCTCCCCATCTCTTTCTACCAAAGTGAAATTTGCTGTCTAACTTCTTCTACGTTTAAGTAATCGCTTGCAAAAGCTTTTGTTAATAACGGATGGGGAATATATTTATCGTATTTCTGTATTTCTGGTGCTTCTGCATCTGCAACTAAATGCTCGTTTACTATACGCTGTTCGCACAATGATAAAATTTCGGGTTCGAGTTGTTCAAATTTACCTTTTCCTAGTTTCAGCATCATAAAATAAGGATTTACTCCACCGAGAGATTTTATTTCTAATGATTCCCTAGAAAAGTTATTTAACATTCTCTGTAAGGTGTTGTAAGCTACTGTTCCCATCCAAGGGAAAATGCAGCATTTACCTTTTTGTAATTTAACTATATTACGTTTATCCAATTCAAAGTCTAAAGCTAATTGACGCGCTTCTTGCAATCTTTTTTTAGCATTTGTTTGTAAGTAAGCATATTCTTTATCTTCTAATAAAACGCGACGCATCCGCTCTAATATTTTGCTATGAATTGTACCGGTACCACCGCGCCAAAATATACCAGCTTTACCTTCTACTTGTTTGACAAATATGCTTTTTTTCGCAAAGTCTACGTCTAAAACTTCCCAGGTTTTTCCAGCTAATCCGAATTGACTGCCAACTTTTGGTACTATGACAATTGTGCCGATATCTGTTGAATCTTGTTTGACGGTAAACTCAACTGTTTCAGGAAATACGGCGTAAAATTGAAATCTTTTGACTATTTTCTCCCCTGCTAAACCCAGGATTAATTTACCTTCCTCGGTTTTATTAATATGGTCGATACTAACTAAATAACGCAGCATTAATTTATAATCTTCTTCAGATATATATTGAAAAGATGATAGATTAAAAACTTTTTTAGCAAGCAGAGCAGGTAAAATTTCTTTTGTTGCTGCTAAGATACTCATGGTCTGATGATAAAGCAAACTCAATGGATATTTTATTGGTTGAATTGGTTCAATCCATTTATCTTCTAAATAAAGTTGAATTGTAGCTATTGACTGTAAAAGTTGCCAAGGAATATGTTTGGGAAGTGGAGCTTCTAAAGGTACTTGCTTTTCGGGACAAACAAAACGCATGTCCGCAGGTTCACCTCTTCTCCCGGTTCTTCCTAAACGCTGTAAAAAACTTGCGACAGAAGCAGGTGATTCTAACTGAATGACTCGCTGTAAATAGCCAATGTCTACTCCTACTTCTAAAGTCAAAGTTGCAGCAGTGACCGCAGGTTGTAGTGGTTCACGCATGGCATTTTCGGCTATTTGTCTTAGAGAAGCTGATATACTGCCATGATGAACGTGATAAATATCTGGTTGTCTTTCACTATCAGCTATTTGACGTAAAGATGCTATTACCGATTCTGTTTGAGATTTATTGTTAGCGAAGATAAGACATTTACGCGATTTACTCAGATTAAAAATATATTTGTCACAGTCTGTAATTTCTGAATTATCAGCTTGTTCGGGAATATAAAAGTGTTCTAAAGCTAGTTTTATTTGTCGTTTTGCTGCTTCGATTTTTGGTGTAATTACTGATTTGTCAGTACCGGAACTTAACCAATCTTCTGCAAGAGAATAATCTCCTAAAGTTGCGGATAACCCAATTCTACGATGTTGATTTTTAGTTAAGTTTGACAATCTTTCTAATTGACAAAGAATTTGACAACCTCTTTCAGTCCCCATAAAAGCATGAATTTCATCGATGACTACAAAGCGGACATCACCGAAAAGATTTATTAGATTCTCATGCTTATTAATTAATAAACTTTCTAGAGATTCTGGTGTAATTTGTAGAATCCCCGACGGCTTTTTTAAAAGCTGTTTTTTTCTCGTTTGAGAGACATCCCCGTGCCAATGATAAACCGGAATATCGGCTTCTCTTAATAAGTCGTTCAGACGTTCAAATTGGTCGTTAATTAAGGCTTTTATCGGACCTATATAAATTGCACCTATAGTGTTAGAGGGTTTTTCGTATAAGTGAGTTAATACTGGTAAAAAAGCAGCTTCCGTTTTCCCTGAAGCTGTACCTGCGGCTACTAGTAAATGAGCATCCGTGTCAAATATAACTTTACAAGCAGCTGCTTGTACTGGTCTTAATTCCGTCCAATTATTGTTATAAATGTATTCTTGGATAAAAGGGGCGAGTCTATTATATACATCGCTCATAATTTTTTTCAGATACTAGGCAGTAAAGAATTTCATAAGTTATATTCTAAAGGAATTGTATCAAAGTATATACCTTGTATGATAATGTAATATATTTAACTCTATAGATACTAATAACAATAAATAGCTGAGTTTTCAGTTTTACATTAATAGGACTTACGCAATTGTCACAAGTAACGGGTGGTGCGTGACACTATAAAGCTTATTACTACGTTTAGAAATAGTAGAAGTGTCACAGCAACGGCAATAAAGGGGGAAGAAAATCTACACCCCTTTTTGCCTCCCCTACGAGAAAAATATGCCAGTTGCGGCCATTCCTGATTAATACAAATAATAAAAGCTAGTGTCAGATTCGTTTTACTTACTATTGCCTATTTGCATTTTTATTTACGGTATTAATAATTATAAGTGATACAGTTGGCAGACAAAAAAGCTTTATAGATAGAAGATATTTATAAGGCAATATTATGTAGAATCATCTATGACTATTGTGTTACAGACTACGGGATATGTTTGTAATACTTATAAAAATAAATAATTTTGAGTACCAGAAAGCATAATAAATTTAGGAGCTTTGTTGATGATGGAATTATTGTCAAACAATATTTTTTTTAGTGCTAAAATTCAACTGACATTCATTGTCGGAGTATTTAGCTTTATAGCATTTTTTGCTGGCTGTCTTTTTCCTCAGATAGCTAGTTTTTGTTTAAGTATTTTTGTGTCTTCCGAAGCTAGTGAGAAAGCAGAAAAATTATTACAACCTTACAGACATTTAATTGGACTTGCTTTCGGGTTGGGATTTTTAGAGATTGTTGCTTTGTTCGTCCCTATACTCGATGATTATCCAGTTATAGAAAAAATTATTAGTTTTATTTTAACTATAGAAGCTTGCTGGTTAGTTATTAGAATATTCGGTAAATATATCGATGATTCTATTTTAGAATCCGCCTTAAAAAGCGGTCGTAAAGCTAATAGCGAATTATTAAATTTAGCAAAGTATACAGCTTACCTAGCAATTGTTTTTGTTGGATTTATTTTCTTTGCTCAAACTCATAATATAAATATATTAAGTTTGTTAGCTAGTCTAGGAATTGGTGGTGTTGCAATTGCTTTTGCATCGAAAACTACCGTTGAGCAACTGCTTAGTGGTGTTGTATTGTATATCGACCATCCTTTCTATATTGACGATTATATTGGCTTACCGGATGGTACTTTTGGACGAGTTGAATCGATTGGTTGGCGCTCTACAAAAATTCGTACTTCTGGTAAAGGAACTGTTATAGTAATTCCGAATAATTCTCTAACTCAAATGAATATTGAGAATTTCTCTGGTGCTAAAAAAGTTATCTCAATTCTTTATTTGAATTTTAATCGTAAAGTTGAAGCTAAAGAACAAGCATTGATTGAACAGGTAATTTTATCAAGTACAAAAGATATTTTTGGGCTTGATTCGCGCAGTTCTCGTATAGATTTTAGAACCATAAATCATCAGGATGAAATCAGAAGCCAAGCTCAAGTGAGCTTATTTATCTTGGGTTCTGGCAAAGTATCGATGGAATTGCGCCGTCAACTACTTGAGATGGCTACAGAAACCATCAATCAAAAGCTTACAGGTTACGGTATCGATTTCAATATAGAAGAACCGACTATCTATGTAGATGCACCCGTTACAATCTAGAGGTAACTATCAAAATGATTGAACAAATATTTGATTTTTTATTAAGAGAAGATATTCGTAATGTAGAAATATTTATTGTATGTGTAGTTGCTTCTTTATTTATAGGTAGATACACTCCTGCATTAATTCAGGTAGTTATCAAACGTTTTCTACCTTCACAAATAACTGATGTCTATCAAAAGTTAATCTATACAAACCGCGAGCCATTAAAATGGGCTGGCACCTCATTATTAATTCTATTATCTCTAGCTTTAATTTCTGAGTATAAAGTCTTCTATGAATTTTTAGGTCATATAGTAGAATTCGCTGCTATACTCAGTATTTCTATTTTTGCTTCAGGTGTTTTTAGACAATTAATTAGAACATATGGTATTGCTTTAATTCGTAAATTGGGATATCAAGCAGACGATTTATTGTTAATAGCCGAAACTATGGTTAATATAACCATAGGTTTTATTGCTGTGCTACTTTTTGCTAATAATAGGTTTAATGTAGTTGGTTTAATCACCGGTTTAGGAATCGGTGGTTTAGCAGTTGCGTTTGCAGCGCAGAAGACTTTAGAACAGTTTTTAGGAACTATTGTTATATATTTAGACAGACCTTTTACAACAGGTGAATATATTCATTTACCACCCGGTGGTAAGTTTACAGATGGTATTTATGGACGAGTTGAATCTATCGGATTCCGTTCTACTAAAATCCGTTCTTCTGGTAAAAGTACTTTGGTGATTGTACCTAATTCGATATTAGCTAATGTCGAAATCGAAAATGTGACTCGTGGTAAGAAAATTATGGTGCTGCTTTATCTTGACTTCAATCAGAAGCTATTAGATAAAGGACAAGCTTTGGTAAGAAGAGTAGTTGAAGAAAGTATGGAATCGCTTTTTGGAGTAGAACCAGATACTGCAAAAGTCATTTTTGAAAACTTCGATGCCAACAAAGATGTAGTTCTCAGCGATAATTATAAAGCTGATACTTCGGCGAACATTAACCCTTCAACAACTGTTCTTGCTATAGATAAAGATTCACAACCAGAACGGACTAGAGCCAGAATTACTTTTTTCCTATTGGGTTCAAACCAAAATTCTCTTGAGTTGAGAAAGCAATTAGTAGACTTAGCAAATGAAAAAGTATCCCACCAATTGAATAACTTTGGGATTGAATTTGTGATGCAAGAACCTAATATTTATATCGAAGCTCCGGTGACTATTTAATATTTGGGAATTGGGGATGGGTCATGGGTAATTGGTAATTGGTAGTTAGAGTTATAAAAGAAGGAAGGAGTTAGGAGGAAGAAGGAAGAAGGTAATATATTTTTAAAAAATGCGCGTTATGAGTCTAAAACGATATTATTGAAAAAAACAATATTTTAAGGAGCGTAGCGCAAGGGAATATTTACGTCCTTGTTTCATTCACGCGGAGCGTGTGGATCATCTCACGTTTTAAAACGTGAGTTCTTCTTCCTTCTTCTTTCTTCCCTCTTACTTCGTGAATTAAGTACAGAGTTATTTTTTGTGGTGCGGGCAAGGTTGTCCGCTATTTTGTGTAGATATAATTTGTTAATTAATCAATTTTTGTTGTTTATTAATTAGTGAAAATAATTTAATTTATAATCTGTAAATATAGGGAGCAAGATGCTCCCACTACGAATATATTTCTAATAATCAAATGCTCTCGAATACATAATTTACTTAATCCAATCCCCAATTCCCAATCCCCAATTTCCTAAATTCCATTTCTTCCATTTTGTTGTTGTCTTAATAGAGCTTGTTCTATTTCTGGTGAAAGCTTGAGAGGTAATTCACCGGTACGTAAATGCAAGTCTCTTTGTGGGAATGGAATTTCAATATTATGTTCTTTCAAAGCTGCTTCAATTCGGAAACATAAATCACTTTTAATTGATATTTGATGGCTGGGTTTATTTATCCATACAAATAGCTTGAAGTCTAAGGAACTATCACCAAATCCGCTAAAAAATACTTGGGGTTGAGGAACTGATAGTACTTCAGGATGGTTTTTTCCTGCTTCTAAAAGTGCTTTTTTAACCTCTTTTACATCAGCACTGTAAGAAACTCCTACTGGTACGTGAATTCGAGATACTGGGTTGTGATGGCTCCAATTAATTACTTCATCTTCTAAAAAACGCGAGTTTGGTACAATTATTGAAACTCGGTCTAAAGTACGAATAGTTACACTGCGCGCACCAATGCTTTCTACCGTGCCCATATAGGTTCCAACTTCAATAAAATCACCTACCTGAATCGGTCTTTCAAATAATAATATTAGCCCGCTACCAAAGTTTTTCGCTATGTCTTGGAAACCGAAACCAATACCCACACCTAAAGCACTAGCTAAAATAGCTAAAGAACTTAAGTCAACTCCGAAAATTTGCAGAATAACAACTGCACCTACTCCAATCAGCGTATACTTAAAAACAATCGCGATAACTTCTTGCGCTCCCCTACTGATTCGCAGTACTCGCAAAATTCGCGATCGCAATATATTAGTGACAGCACCCGCAGCTATAACTAGTCCCAAAAACAAACCGATTAAAACTAAAATATCGGTAATAGCGAAAGTTTTAAAAATTGGGGAAGTTAAGCTATCCCGCATAATAGCAGCAATGTCAAAACTCCATTTTCGCGTTAAAGGAAATAGGTTACTAATATAAAGAGCTACACCTACCCAAAGTGCCGTTCGTGTTAAAAACAAGGTAGATTTTAATAGTAAGTTTAAGCTACCTTGCTGTTGATTTTGGTCGGAAGAATCTTCGGAAGTTACTAACGGAGAAACATTACGCTGCAATATTTCCCATACCTTCCCTAAAACAAAATGAAGCGCTACTGTTAACGCTATAAGGATAGAACTTAAAATTAATGTATTACGAATAAAAACTTCACTCCTTTCTTCTATTGCTTGATTTACTGTTTGACGAATTGAATCTGCCCAAACGTAAGCTTGCTGATTGGGATTTTCGGCAGAAAGCACATCGTTACTAGTAACTGTAATAGGTTTACCATCAACAAGTATTTTTGCATATTTATCGAATTCTTTAACCTCTATTTCTGGAACTTTTTCGGATTCTACGGAATTTTTAAGGATTGTGTTGATGTAATTAGCCCTGCTTTTTGCTGTTTCATTATTAGTATCGCTAACTCTGAAAAGTTGTTTACCGTCGATAGCTACAGTAGCAAATTTATTAGACTGTGCCATAGCGGGTACAAACTGTAAGCTAAAGACAAGCATCAATATTATTATTGCTGCTTGTAATAGCTTGAAATATTTGATTGAGAAGTTTTTCGGCTTTTTTTTCATACTTACTGAGGTTGTTATAACTTATAGTAGTAATAGATAGAACAATTAATTGCGTGGCAATATTGAAGATTGATAAAAGACTTTTATATACTAAGAGCATTATTGGGTAATGCCATCAGTCATTAGGATAAGCTTATATATTTATTTTATATGTATATAAAAACACTATCCAATTACAGTATAAGAGCAATGATTTCGATGAAGCTTTAGGTTACTTATATGTGCTTGCTGACAAGAACGCTGTAAATTGGTAATAATAAGTAGTTATTAGATAGCAAGAATAATTCTCTAAATCCTGAATTTTACTCTTTACTTTTAACTATTACCCCCTAAATTATAATTTTTCACTTCTTAATTCCCTTTGTCCTGTGACTTCACTCCTTTGTTCCCTTATAAGTAATTAACTATGCTCAAAAAAGTTGATACAAATATCTGGGTTACCGAACAGAAACTGAAATATTGGGGATTAGAGGTGGGTACGAGAATGACTATTATTCGCCTCGAAAACGGTGAACTTGTGGTGATTTCTCCAATTAAGGTAGATAGCAAAACTATTAATCAAATTAACGAAATTGGTAAAGTTAGTATCATAATTGCTCCTAATCTTTACCATCACCTTTCTATATCTGATTTTAAATATATTTATCCCGATGCCAAGATTTTTGCTGCTCCAGGTTTGGACTCTAAGCGGCAAGATATTGATTTTGATAAAATTATTAATCAAGGAAAAATTGGGGCTAAGGATGAACTTGAGTATTTTTTATTTGAAGGCTTTAAAATTCTAGATTTAAAAGGAGCATCCCCATTAAATGAGATTGTTTTTTTTCATCAAAAAAGCCAGACTTTAATTCTTACAGATACAGCATTTCATTTTGATGAAACTTTCCCTTTTACAACTCAGTTAACAATGAGAGTAATTGGAGGTTACAAAAAACTAGAACCTTCAATTTTAGAGAAATTAGCGATACGAGAAAAACAAAAGGTAAAAAATTCAATTCAAACAGTGCTGAAGTGGAATTTTGAAAGAGTAATTGTAGCTCACGGTAGTATTCTTGATAATCAAGGAAAAGAAGAACTGGAAAAAGGATACAACTGGGCTTTATTTAGTTAACAGTTAACAGTTATCAATTACCAATTACCAATTCCCCAGTTCCCAATCCCCAATTCTTTACATAAAATTACTCTTGCTTAATATCCGAGTGGGGTTAAACTACAAACACGTAAAGCTGTAACTCCATCCGTAGAAATGAGCCTCTGTATTAATCCTTTGTGTCAGAAGCCAGAAGAAAACCCCGATAATACCCTATTCTGCTTTGGTTGCGGTTCGGAATTGCTGCTAGAAGGTCGTTATCGGGTCACAAAAGAACTTGGTGGTGGTGGTTTCGGTAAAACCTACGAGATTAACGAAGCGCGAAGCAATACCAACAAAGTGCTAAAAGTACTGATTAATAACCATCCTAAAGCTGTGGAATTGTTCCAACGGGAAGCTGAGGTTTTAAAGTCGTTGAATCATCCAGGTATTCCCAAGGTGGAATCGGACAGCTATTTTACATACTTTTCTAGAAGTAGTAGCGAACCCCTTCATTGCTTGATAATGGAAAAAATTGAAGGTTTGGATTTATGGGAATATATTCGACAACGAGAAAAACGTCCTATTGATGAAAAATTAGCAATTCAATGGTTAAGCGAAATTGTTGAAATTCTGCAAAAAGTCCACAGTCAAAACTTCTTTCATCGCGATATCAAACCATCAAATATTATGTTAAGACCGAATGGTCGTTTGGCTTTAATTGATTTTGGTAGCGCACGACAAGTTACAGAAACTTATATATCAAAGCAGGTTCAAGGACAAGTTACGGGAATTATGACTGCTGGTTACAGTCCTCCAGAACAAATGCACGGACAAGCGATGCAGCAATCAGATTTCTTTGCATTAGCACGAACTTTTATTTTCTTACTCACTGGAAGAGAACCAGGTGATTTTTATAATGCACAAACAGGGGAATTAAAATGGCAAGAATCCACGCTTGGTGTAAAACCAGAATTTGCATCTCTGCTCGACCAAATGATGGAACATGTACCTAATTTACGACCTGCAAATACTCAGATAATTTCACAAAAGCTAGCAGATATTAATAGTTACAATCCAGCTAGTCAGCCAATTTATCAATCAGGAGATATACCACCTACTATTCTTCCTGGTAATTATAATGCTACAGAAAATTATAAAGAACAATCTCAAGAAAAATCTAATTATGCAACTATTATCAGAAGGTTTTGTGCTTATCAGATTGATTTGATAATTTTATTATTTATAAGTACTCTTATCGCCATCTTCTTACAAAGTTTCCTCGGCTTTGATTCAACTTATACGGGAGTTATTGTCGCAAATATATGGTGTGGCGCATCAGGATGGCTAATTGGGGGTCTAATTTTGACTATTGAGGAATCAGCAATAGGTCAAATTTTTTTGATGATAGGTTTAACCCTAAATTGGATTTATTTCACAGTTTTAGAAAGTTCAAAATTACAATCTACATTCGGAAAACATATTTTAGGAGTTAAAGTTACGAATTTAAACTATAAAAAAATGTCTTTTGCACAAGCTAACATTAGATATTGGAGCAAATTAATTTCAATGTTAATGTTAATATTAATCTTCGGCATAATTAGGCTGATGCGTAATGATAAAGAACAAATTTTTCATGATGAGTTGGCTAAAACTATAGTAGTTCGTAAGTAAATTTTTAACCGCTCATCCGCACTTATTATGCTGTAAAATTATACTGTAAAAATAGTAAAGAAAGGAATAGGAATAGGGGATATGGAGTATGAATATTTCATAATCTGATATTATCTCTATAATAGTTACCGAAGCCCTTTCTTCTAACGGAGACGCTGCGCTAACGGGCAAAAGTCACGAAGTAAGAAGTAAAAAGTAATAAATTTAAGTTAAGCCCGTTCACGCGGAGCGTGAGGAGCAAACATGGTAAAAAGCCTCGTTTTTCAAAGACGAATAAAAAATAAATTATTATTATTTGAATCCTTTATCTAAAAGGTAGAGGTACTACTTCTTACTTCTTACTTACTACTTCTTACTTGTGAAATTCGTAACCATGTCCCAACGTCCTATCTACCTAGATTGCCACTCTACAACACCGGTTGATGAAAGAGTATTAAATGCAATGCTCCCTTACTTCACCGAACATTTTGGCAATCCTTCAAGTATTGGTCATATTTATGGCTGGGAAGCGGAAGCTGCGGTTAAAAAAGCGCGAGAAACTATTGCAGCAGCTATTAATTCAAGCCCCGAAGAAATCATTTTTACCAGCGGTGCGACGGAAGCAAATAATTTAGCTATTAAAGGTGTTGCTGAAGCTTATTTTACTAAAGGTCAACATATTATCACCGTCCAAACCGAGCATAGTGCAGTAATTGACCCTTGTAACTATTTAAAAACTTTAGGTTTTGAAATTACTTTTCTGACCGTACAAAAAGATGGAATTATTAATCTTAACGAATTAGAAAAAACCTTTCGTGATGACACTATTTTAGTTTCAGTGATGGCCGCAAATAACGAAATTGGAGTTTTACAACCGCTTGCTGAAATTGGTGCAATATGTCGCAAAAGAAATATTATTTTTCATTCAGATAGCGCTCAAGCAATCGGTAAAATACCCTTAGATGTACGAGGGATGAATATTGATTTAATGTCATTAACCGCACATAAAATATACGGATGCAAAGGAATCGGAGCCTTATACGTAAGTCGTCGTAATCCTAGAATTAGATTGGCTTCCCAACAACACGGTGGCGGTCAAGAACGGGGGATGCGTTCCGGTACATTATATACACCGCAAATTGTTGGATTCGGAAAAGCTGTAGAAATAGCGCTGCAAAACCAAACTACAGAAAACGAATTTATTACCCGACTTAGACAGAAATTGTGGGAACAGATTTCACAACTAAAAGGGATTCATCTTAACGGACATCCAACTCAAAGGTTAGCGGGAAACTTGAACGTTAGTGTTGAAGGAGTAGATGGTTCGGCATTATTGTTAGGATTGCAGCAAGTAATGGCAGTTTCCTCTGGTTCTGCTTGTTCGTCAATAAGTACTTCACCTTCTCACGTGTTAACAGCATTAGGTCACTCGGAAAAACTTGCTTCTGCTTCGGTTAGATTTGGAATAGGAAGATTCAATACTGTTGAAGAAATAAACAAAGTAGCAGAACATTTTATTTCCACAGTTAAAAGCTTGCGTAAACAAGCTGCGATAATTTAGATATTGACATGTTAAGAAACAGAAACCCGATTTTTTGGAAAAACCGGGTTTTTGAATTTTCACGAATTATTTAAAAAAGGTTTTCTTAAATTGCGGATATAGAAACAAAATAATTAATTGTGAATTATTTAAAATATTCTCTACCTGGAGATTCTTCAACTTCTTTTGTAAGTCTTAGGTAAATTACAACTCTACATTCAGGATTTTCTTGAGCAATAGTTTCTTGAAGTTCAACTTTAGCATAACCAAGATTTTCAGCAGCGATAGAACCAAAGATATTAGAAGTCATCATACACATCGAAGGACGATTGCGAACTTTATCCCCGAATGGACAAGTACGATTACCAAAAACTATTTTTTCATCGCTTTCTTCAATTATGTAAAAATCACCTTGAATCCGGTTTTTAAAATCAACTAAAACTTTAGCAACTTGCTCGCGGGAAAGATTGTATACTTGTAAAGCAGATTTGTATTTTCTGTCTACTTCTCTGCCCATATTTTGAGCAGCTACGCTGATAAATTCTGAAGCTTCTTCCGCACCAACTACCTTTTGTAAACTACCTGATAACTCTTGGAATAGGGTGCGTATAAATAAATCACTTTCCAATGAAATATCAAGAGGAGTTGTTGAAGTTTCGGTAGCTTCATATTTGGTCATGATGATGCTATATCAAATAAACTGGTAGATATAGTTTTATTTTTCCCTGAAACATATCTTTACATATCATTCTAATGGCTAAAAAGTTATAATTTTGGTTTATTAATAGTAGGAATTATCAAAAGTTATATATGTTTGATAGATAAAATAATCAAAGCTGATTAATCGGAATTTCAATCATAAATTCTGTACTTATTTCAGGTGAAGAATTACAAGATAATTTACCGTGATGTTTATCTACTATGATTTGATAGCTAATAGATAAGCCCAATCCCGTACCTTTCCCAACTTCTTTGGTAGTAAAGAAAGGGTCAAATAACCTAGATTGAACTGGGACTGGAATCCCCGAACCGTTATCAGCAATTCGGATTAATATATTGTTATTACCAGATAATTCTGTCGAAACCTGTATTTGAGGGGAAAAACTTTGATTTTTATTTACTTCGTCATCTAATGCATCAATTGCATTAGCAAGAATATTCATAAATACCTGATTCAATTGTCCAGCATAACAGTCAACTTTGGGTAAGGAAGAATATTCTTTAATTACCTCAATTTCTGGATGATTTGCTGTCTCTTTCAAGCGATTGTGCAAAATTAATAATGTACTATCAATTCCCTCATGAATATCTACTCGTTTGAATTCAGCTTCATCAAGTCGGGAAAAATTTCGCAGCGATAGAACTATCTCTTTAATTCTTTCGGTTCCGTTTTGCATTGAATTAAGCAATTTAACAAAGTCTTCTTTTATAAAATCTAATTCAAGCGCTTCAATTTCTTTTTGAACTTCTTGTATCGGTTCGGGATAATTTTTTTGATAAAGTTCGATAATTCTAATTAAATCTTGAGCGTATTCGCAAGCGGGTTCAAGATTACCATGTACAAAGCTGACTGGATTATTAATTTCATGGGCTACACCTGCAACCATTTGACCGAGAGAAGACATTTTCTCGCTTTGAATTACTTGAGCTTGAGTACGCTGTAGTTCTTGCAATGTTTTCTGAAGAGATATATTTTTATCATTTAATTCCAGAGTTCTGAGTTCTACTCTATGTTCTAAAGTTTGGTTATTTATTTCTAATTCTTCATTTATTTCTTCTTGTCTTTTTAATAATAAAGCTACCTGCTCTGTCATATAGTTAAAGCTTTGAGCTAAGATACTAATTTCATCATTTCCTTTTATATAAATTTTATTAGAGAAATCACCACTGGCTAATTTTCTTGTTACATTAGTTAAGTAAATAATGCGATTAGTAATCAATGTGATAATTTTAAAGACAACAAAACTGAATATAATTGCTCCTATTAAAGAAAAAATTATAATACTAATCCACATTTGCGTTTGACTATATTCTAAAGAAACAACGGGATTGAGTAATACTAATTTTGAATCTGCATCATTTAATCCAACTATTTCTACAGAATAAGCAATATAGTTTTTTCCACCAATATTGATTTTTACCGGTGGAGATTTTGTTGATGGTGGTTGCCAAAAACTAATTTTAGCAACCGGTAAAGTAGATGCAGTTACTTTACTATTTTGGATTGTAACTAAGTGTGGTTCTGTTTTGGAACGTATGCGGATTAAGACCTCATCATCAATTAAAGTGCCAACAATTACTCCACCCAAAATTTTTTGTGTTGATTTAACCGAAGTTAAACCTACCATTAAAGAAGCTGTATTGTCCTTTGTCGCAATAACATCAAAATAATCTATTCCAATACTGGCAGCTTGATTAATTGCAGCAATATCAAACTGAACCGAAATAATTTCTTGTTGGCGCACCCTTGCTAGTTTTGTACCTTTGGTATCTACAACTTTAATAAAATCTAGTTGTAAGGATTCCTTCAAAGGTAACAAAGCTCTTAATAATGCAGCTTTATCTTTTTTTGCTACTAGCTGAGACACTTCTTTTGAATCAGCAACCCATCTTGCTTTTAAAAATAATAATTTTTTTTCTCTCTTCAGAGTATCTGTAACTAAAGAAGAAACTCCCTTCGTTTCTGCTTTGAGTTTTTCTTCCGAACGGTAAGTAAAAAAATAGCCCAAGCTGATTGTTCCCACCGTCCAAATACTCATAAAAACTAAAAGCAGCGGTAAAAGAATTTTAGTTTTTAAAGGGAGTTTTGAATATTGTTTTTTCAACATCTGCTTTTATTTATCAGTTGATGGTACGAAACCAGAATTATTTAAAATCTCGGCTCCTTTTTTACTAAAAGCAAAATCCAAGTATTTTTGAGTTATTTCTGAAGGTTTTTTGTTCCATACAACCCCGATACTACGTACCATACTATATTTGCCAGACTTTATATTTGCTTGAGTGGGTTCTATATTATTAAGACTAAGACGATTAACCGGTAATTTATTGGATATAGTATAAGCAAGGGAAAAAGTACCAATGCTATAAGGAGTATTTTGTAAAGCATTAATTAGTTCAGGTTCATAACGCATAATCGCAGCTTTCGGCGCATTTTTGAGTTCTTTACCTAAGTAATGCTTGCGTAACAACCTTTTAGCTGATTCGTCTTCTGGACGGTCTAAAACTATAATTTCCTCATTAGGACCACCTAATTCTTGCCAATTTGTTACAGCACCGCTATAAATTGCTTTGAGTTGTTGTGTGGTTAAATTACTTATTCCTTTGACGCTCGGATGAGTTGCTACCACTAACCCATCAGTTGCAAGTTGCTTATAATTTATAGAACCATCATCTTCATCCAGTTTCAACTTGCGACTCACACCAGCAACATCTCTTAATCCTTGTTTTACTCCAGCAATTCCACTTCCTGATTGACCTTTAGGTAAAAAAGTAAATTTAACGTTTTGATTTTGAATTGCATAAGCCTCACCTAAAAGCTTTATTGCTGTATGAGTGCTACTCGAACCACCGAGTTTAATTTCCTGTTGAGTTTTAACTTCTGCTTGTGTAGCGTTATTAGAAGTGCAGCTTGTTGTTCCAAGCAAAGCAGCAAGACCGAATGCTACTGTAAATAAAAGACTTCGCTTCATAAGATTTATTAGATAGATACGACTTATTTAGATTAGTACCTAAGTTGGTATAATTATATATTTCCCAAATGAATCTCAATAATTTAGATATTTATCCTAAAATTTGAGGAAGTCTTTGATTATTATCTATATTTGTAAATCTAATTAATTAGGACTTACGCAAAAGTAACGTAATTGCGTCCGGGCCGAGCGACAGCGACGTAATCTCTCGAAACCTTGGGATTGCTTCCCTACACTCCGTTTCGGTTCGCAATGACAATTTTGCTTTGCGTAAGTCCTGTTAATATTCAATTAACGCAAAATGACTTAATTATTCTTTTTACTATATAAATTAATACTGTTTAATTGGAATTTCAATAATAAATTCTGTACCTTCTCCAGGAGAAGAATTAAACGATAATTTACCCTGATGCTTATCTACAATAATTTGATAGCTAATGGACAAACCTAATCCCGTACCTTTGCCAATTTCTTTAGTTGTAAAGAAAGGGTCGAATAATTTAGATTGAATTGACAATGGAATTCCCGAACCATTATCAGCAATACGAATTACAATATTGCTACCAGATAATTCTGTAGAGATTTTTATTTGAAGATTAAAATTTTGATTTTTATTAACTTGACTATCTAATGCATCGATTGCATTAGCCAAAATATTCATAAACACTTGATTTAATTGTCCAGCATAACAATCAACTTTAGGTAAAGAAGAATATCTTTTAATCACCTCAATTCCGGGATGATTGGGTTTTGATTTTAAACGGTTCTGTAAAATAAGTAATGTACTATCAATTCCCTGATGTATATCTACTTGTTTAAAATCAGCTTCATCAAGTCGGGAGAAATTTCGCAGCGATAGAACTATCTCTTTAATTCTTTCTGTTCCATTTTTCATGGAATTAAGCAATTCTATAAAGTCTTTTTTGAGAAAATCTAGTTGAATAGCTTCAGTTTCTGCTTCAATTTCTTCTACTGGGTTAGGATAATTTTTTTGATAAAGTTCAATAATTCTAATTAAATCTTGAGCATATAAATTTGCTGGAAGTATGTTGCCATGAATAAAGCTTACAGGATTATTTATTTCATGAGCTACACCTGCAACCGTTTGACCGAGAGCAGACATTTTTTCGCTTTGAACTAGTTTTGATTGGGTGCGTCTAAGTTCTCTAAGAGCATCTTCTAAATCTTCTGCTTTTTGTCGCAACTCTAATTCTGAGTTTCGTAAAGCACTTTCTACTTTTTTACGTTTATAAGCTTCTTTGATTAATTTGTTGTCTATTTGTTGGTTAAGTTGAGCAAAATTATTGTTAGCTGAAGTACGATTTTCTAATCTGATTAAAATTATAGCAGGAGAAGAAGACGATGATGGTTGAACAACAGCACCTTCACAACGACAAGCTAAATTTTTTTTATCAGGTTGGCAAAAATTCAAACGACCAATAATCATTTGACGACTTTTAGAACAAGCTTGTAGATAATTAATTACTTCATTTGATGGCTCATTCACAATATCGTAAAGTAATTTATTTTCTAATTGTTTACTTTTATAACCTAGCATTTTTGCTAAAGCTGGATTTATTTTTATAACTATTCCTTCACTATTTAACAAAATTAAATGTTCTGGAAAAATCTGTAAAATTTTATTGAAATATTCGCTATTCATATAGTTTTTTGAATATAAAGAAGGATAATAGGACTTACGCAAAAGTAACGTAATTGGGTCATTACGAGCGACAGCGACGTAATCTCTCGAAACTTTGGGATTGCTTCCCTACACGTAGTGACCGTCGCAATGACAATTTTGCTTTGCGTAAGTCCTAGATAATATAATTTAGGTATTGCTTATAGCATTTTCTTTCAATTTTTAGCAACTAAACAATACCTTGATTGATGTAGATAGGTAGATGAAAAACTGTCTTAAATTAATACCGTCGAAGTTTATAATCCCGAACTAAGATTTAAATCAATTACTTAAAGTATTCTCTACCAAAAACATCTTCTGCTTCCTCAGTAAGTTCTAAGTAAACCACAACTCTGCATCCAGAGTCACCCCGAGCAATAGTTTCTTGTAATTCAACTTTAGCGTAACCTAAATTTTCAGCCGCAATAGAACCAAAAACATTAGAAGTCATCATACACATTGAAGGACGATTTATAACTTTATCTCCAAACGGACAAACACGGTTCCCAAATACTATTTTTTCATCGCTTTCTTCAATAATATAAAAATCACCTAGAATGCGTTTTTTCAAATCAATTAAAACCTGAGCAACTTGTTCGCGAGAAAGATTATTTAGTTTTAGAGCAGATTTGTATTTTTCATCTATTTGTCTACCCATCGTTTGACCAACTACGCTGATAAACCCCGAAGCTTCCTTTAAACCAACTACATTCTCTAAAGTTCCGGACAATTCTCGAACTAAGGTACGAAGAAATATATCACGCTCTAATTGTACATTAGCTGCTTTCACCGAAGTTTCAGTAAGAGGGGATTGTGTCATAGTGAGATTTGTCAAATCAACTGATAAGGTTAATACAGATTTATAGTTCCCCAAAACATCTATAAAATATCATTACTGATATTATTGTTCAATATTCAGATATTTAGGCATAAATTGCCTTTAGTTACGATTTTGAACAATTTATTCGCTCTTTAATGCTCTTTACCACTTTCGACTAATCTATCCATCTATATTAGATAATGATCTATTTATTTGTTTTGATAATCGGCTTTGTAATTATTTGGTTTGCAATAAATATTAAAGAAGAAGTTCTTCGCATATCTGCTGCTATCATGGGAAGTCTGACTATAATATGGGGTTTCACACTGAGTCCTACAGCTTTTCAAATAGCAATTGAACTTGTAGGAGTAATATCTGTTTTCACTTTTTGCATGCGTTGCTGGGCTAAGGATTAAGAGGGGGAGACAAGGGGACAAGGGGACAAGGGGAAAAGGAGAGTTATAGTTTTAATAATTAGTAATCCACACCAGACCGGTGAAAATTGTTAACTGTACGTTGTTCAATGTTTTAAATAATGTCAGTAATAGAAGAAATTAATCACGGAAACGCTTTAATTGTTGGTGCTACAAGAGGGATTGGTTTAGGTTTTGTAAAAGCTTTATTGAAAGAAAATAATATTGCAAATATTTCAAAAATATATGCGACTTATCGCAGTGCTAATTCTGCTAACGAACTAATTTCATTGCAAAAAGAATATCCTCAAAAATTAGTTTGTCTTCCAATGGATATTACCCAAGAGTCGCAAATCTCCGCAGCTGTAGAAAAGATAAGCGCAGAAACAGACAAACTGCATTTGGTAATCAACTGCGTGGGAATTTTACATGAAGGTGAAATGCAACCCGAAAAAAGCCTGCGACAAATTAATCCCGAAAATTTGATGCGCTATTTTCAGGTAAATAGTATCGCAGGAATTTTACTAGCTAAACATTTGCAGCCTTTGTTTAAACATAAAGAAAAAAATATTTTTGCCTGTATTTCTGCCAAGATAGGTAGTATCGGCGATAACCGTTTGGGTGGATGGTACGGATATAGAGCATCCAAAGCAGCACTAAATATGTTTATGAGAACTACAGCAATAGAATATAGTCGCAGATGCCCCAAAACTATAGTAGTTACATTACATCCAGGCACAACAGATACCAATCTTTCACAACCCTTTCAACGCAACGTACCACCAGAAAAATTATTCCCCGTCGAACATACCGTTAACCTATTACTCGGTGTAATTTCAAACCTGAAGCCAGAAGACAGCGGCGAGTTTTTCTCCTGGGATGGAAGCCGTTTACCGTGGTGAGGAGGAGAGAGGGGGAGAGGGGGAGAGAAAAAAGTTAGGAGTTAGGAGTTAGGAGTAATGAGTAATGAGTAATGAGTAATGAGTAATGAGTAATGAGTTAGGAGTTAGGAGTAATGAGTAATGAGTAATGAGTTAGGAGTAATGAGTAATGAGTAATGAGTAATGAGTAATGAGTAATGAGTAATGAGTAATGAGTAATGAGTTAGAGATTATTAACTGTTCACTGTTAACTGTTCACTGTTCGCTGTAAAGAATGTCCAAAGAGACTGTTGCTTGTACTGTTTGATTGCTCCCGATTATGGGTGTTGTTGCGTCTCTTGCTGCGCTTGCTTCAAACTGAAGGGGTTGAGCTATGGGATTTGACTCACCAAGTTGCAAGATTTCGATACCAACTATTTCTTGTGAAACTAAACCTAAAGTGTTGAAAACAGTTTGAGCTTCTGTTTGAGCTTGTTCTACTGCTTGATTGAGTGCTTGTAAACGTGCTTGCTGTAATGCTTCATCTGAGGCTGAGAAGCTGATATTTTGTACTAGATTTGCTCCTGCTTCGGTAGCTTTATCGATAGCAGTTCCAGCGTCTTCGGTTGGTAGCTCAAAGGAAAGAGTATTGCGACCTTCAAACCCAGTTAGGGTTCGAGTATCGTTTTCAAAGCTATAAACTGGAAACAACCGAACGGAGGTAGTTTGAAGTTCTTGGACTTCCAGATTTTCTAGCACATCTACCACATTCGTTGTCTGCTCGGCTACTTGCTGCTGAACTTCTGCTGCTGTGGGAGCTTGTACTTGAATTCCCAAGTCAACTGTAGTGATGCTGGTGGGAACAGTTACTTCACCTTTGCTAGTAACCTGCAAGATATTTTTTGCATCTTCTATATTTGTCAAACTAAGACCACCAGTCAAAGGGTCGCGGTTTTCAACGGTAGAATTATCTAATCCGAGCAAAGAATCGTTATTTGCAAGCATGTTGATTTGCCCCTGTTTTTGTTTTCTGATGGCATATTAACACTTTAAGGATTATGCCCATCATGAGAATAAAATATCTTTTCTATAAGTAGGAAATAGAGGGTAGTAAATTGATAATTGGAGTATTATTTGATTTTGATTTACAATCTAAAATTATTTGGATTTAATTATAGGTATTCTTCGATGCTCAAAGGGTAATTCTAAGTAATTACTAAGTTCTCTAATCAGCCACTCCATCTCTGTTTGAGTCATTCCAGTCAGTTTATATGGTTTTTTTCCAGCCCAAATTATGATTGCTGGTGAAAATTCTTTGTATGAAACATTATCGTCAGAATTATTTTTTTGTACAAAATAACTAGTGTATTCCAATTTAATAATATTTTCACGAGCAACTGGCTTCCTTTTTCGGAATTTTATTCCAAACAATTCATAGTGAAAATTAACTTTATTGCTATCTATAAATAATCGAACTTTTCCAAACATTTCAAATATATAATTTGCCCATAGACGAATCCCAGACCATAAAATCGATAACGATATCAACCAGCCGATGAATGGAAAATTTCTAAAAATCATCAGAAAAAGCAATCCACCAAAAGTAGAAAAGAGATTAACAGCTAAAGAACTAAAAGTAAATCCTGTTCCTGGTTTTACAATTTCCATTTCCTCAGAATTTTTCGTTAGCGATATTTTGCTATCAAATGGTTGAATTGCGACATGATTGTTAAAAATAGGCTTTATTCGTTCTGGTTTTTGCAAAGCTTCTAAAGCAATTTGTGCCGAAGCAAAACGCTTTTCCCTACTGGGTTCTAATACTTTTTTCAACCAAGTTTTAAAATGCTTGCTTAATTGTGTTTTATCCTCAAACTGAATTTGTAAATCTTTTTGGGGAAAATCTGCTGGATGAATTCCGGTTGCTAGATAAATTAAAGTTGCTCCCAAACTATATACATCAGAAGTAGGAACAGCACGTCCACCAAATTGTTCGGGTGACATATAACCATAAGTTCCCACAACAGTTAAAGTACCACCTTCAACAGCGGTAATATTCTGTACGGAACCGAAATCTACTAAATAAACTTCACCAACGCTATTCCCGGAACGGTTAGTCAGTAAAATATTGCTAGGTTTGATATCTCGATGAATAATCGAGGGTTTGAGTTTATGTAAATGAATTAAAATATTTAAAATCTTTTCGGCAATTTCTTTTAATTCAGCTTCGTTAAAAGTACGACCGTTTGAAACTTGTTCTTCTAAAGATTTTGCATCAATATAACTTTGAACTAAAGCAAATCCCTTGGTGTCGGGTGAATCAACCTCGAAATAATCGAGATATTGAGGAATCACAGGATGAGTCAGATTTTTTAAGATTTGTGCTTCTCGTTCAAACAGTTTCAAACTATCCCACTCAAAATCACTATCGAGTTTGAGCAATTTGACCACGACTAAATTCTGAGTTTCCCGGTCTAACGCTAAATAGGTGTATCTTCCAGGTTTTTTACCAAGTTGTTCTCGGATAGAGTAACGGGAACCTAAAATTTCACTGTTCATGTTTTTATACAGAAATTCCACAGCTTTAAACCCCTTTCCTGATTTTAGCGATTTTATACAGGGTGTGAGTTATTGGAGCATAAGTTTTTGAACAAAGTTACAATCCAATGTAGGTAGGGGTGATTGCGAACGATTGCTAAAAACCTATATATATTTATCTGTGGATTCTTAAGTTTTTACGAATTAGATTAAAAGCTTAACAAAAATATAATTATGGATTGGGAAAAGCTTTATCAAGATTGGTTGTTATGTTGTAACGCTAAAAATCATAATCAACGTTTAAAAATCGAACGTCAAGCAGGAACTTTATTAGAAAATCGTAAGTTAAAAGATGTTTCTTGGCTCGTTCAAGTTCTGGAACAACAAACAGTTGAATTTCGGATGAAACGACTATTTATTATAAATAGTTTACGTAAAAATAATCAGATACCCAAAAGCTTATTTTTACCTTTAATACGTGCTGCTATATACGAATCTAATCCCAGTTTAAATCGCTATTTTATTGAACCATGTATCCGTTGTTGCGGTTCGTATCAGGTTAATTCCGAATTAATTAATCGATATATGGAAAATGGTAATAATAACGAAAAAGCTGGTTTAGCAAAAGTCTTATATTGGTCTTTAAGAAGAGATAATAGTGAAAATATAGAAGATTTAATTGATAAAGTAAACTGTTGGTATCTGACAGAGTTTGTAAATAATCAAAATATAAATTTCCGACGCTGCATAATACCAAATTTGCAACTTGAATCTTGGATATATCCTCAAGAATTACATTCACTCATACCGAAAGCTATTGATATTGCGATATCGCATCCAGATGAATATATCCGGCATCGAGTAAAAATACAATTAGGCTATTCTAGTTCCTATATGCCTTTACCATATTAATCATAAAACGGAGAGTTCATCCCAATATGTAGATGAGTAGAAAGGGGAGCATCCCAAATTTGCAAGAAGCCTACAGGCAAGAAGCCTGGGGCTAATATTACGAAGCCTACCTGCGTAGGCTAAGAAATCTTTAAGCCTACGCAGGTAGGCTTTGTTCATGTAGCCGCACCCTTACAGGGTGTCGGATAAAATATTTATTCCGGCATTAGGATGCTCCCGTAGAAAGTAGGAATATTTAAAAATGGTATAGCGCTACGTAATTAAGTTAGGACATTAAAAAAAGCTGAAATCTATTATTAAAACTTTAACTTTTAACCTTTAACCTTTGACCTTTGACCTTTGACCTTTATCTAGCGCTATAGCTAATAATTATTTTTCAGTTATTTTAATATCCTGTCATCTATTATCTGTCCCCCATTCTCTATTTCTGATATTATAATTCGCTAGATTTTAAGCGACGCTGATTAACAACAACTAATCCTTTCTCTAAGGCTTCCAAACGTGTATTTACATGATTTTGTTCTAATACTCGCCTTAAGATTTTCAAGCACCGCAATCTGTCTTTTACTTTACCACTCGCACCAATCAAGTATACAGTTCTTCGTCTTTCGTAAGCTTCTTTGACCATATTTTCGATAGCTAAAGTTGCTGTCACTCCAAGATAAGGTACTTCGTTTAATTCTAAAATTAATACATCGTAATCTTCTACAATCGACATTTGCTGCGAAATCGCTTTTGCAGCGCCAAAACTCATTGGACCGCCAAGATGAAATAATAATATACGACCTTGCCCCCGGCTCAAAATCTGTTCTTCTGCTAAAGTTAAACCCAATTGATGATGATTTCCATCAGGGGTTGTTACTGCTTTAACTTCTTTAGCTTGTAAATCGGTTAAACGTTTGATTGTTAATAAATTTGCACAAAATACCCCGACGGCTACAGCAGTAATTAAGTCTACAAAAACAGTGAGAAATAATACTGCGTACATCAATCCAGTAGCCTTCATTGATATTTTATGAGCGCGTTTAATAAAACTCCAATCGATAATATCTATACCAACTTTGATTAAAATACCTGCTAAAACTGCATGAGGAATCTTTTCTGTTAACTTTCCCGCACCTAAAACAATTACTAATAATACTATTGCGTGAACCATCCCCGAAATCGGTGTTTTTCCACCCGCACGGACATTAATCACGGTTCGCATTGTTGCACCAGCACCCGGTAATCCCCCGAATAAACCGGCGAGTAAATTACCGATTCCCTGTCCGATTAATTCTTTATCGGAATCATGATTTGTGCGAGTAATATTGTCCGCAACTAAGGAAGTTAATAGCGAATCGATAGACCCTAAAGTCGCCAACATCAAACCATAACCTACCATATCCCGCATTTGATTTAGGTCAAATCTAGGCAATTGCGGTTTGGGTAAACCCATCGGAATTTCTCCAATGACTGGAATACCGCTATCGGGAAATACAAAAACGGAAATTAGCGTACAAACTACCAACGCTAATAAAGGTGACGGAATAATTTGGTTCAGTTTTGTCGGCCAACCAAATACTATAACTAAGGTTAAAATAGCCAATCCCATCGCTACCGGATTCGCATTATTTGCATGTTCAGAAAATTTTTGCAGCGATTCGGTGACATTTGCAGAACCTTGCTGTCCAAAAAACGGCCCAATTTCCAGAAATAAGATAATAAATCCAATCCCCGACATAAAGCCGGAAATCACGGTGTAAGGTATTAAGGTGATATATTTCCCCAACCGCAGCAATCCGAAAAGGATTTGAAATGCTCCTCCCATCATCACCACCGTAAAGGCGATCGCCATACCTTCTGTTCCTGGATTTCTGCTTACGAAGGTAGCAAATACCGTAGCCATTACCACCGTCATCGGACCTGTTGGCCCAGAAATTTGGGATGGAGTTCCACCAAACAAAGCTGCAAAAAAACCGATGACAATAGCACCGTAAAGCCCCATAATTGCACCATCTTCCGGTGAAACTGAAACCCCAAAAGCGAGAGCTAAAGGTAAAGCAACAATCGCAGCAGTCAAACCACCGAACAAATCTCCGCGTAGGTTTCTAAAATGTAAGCCGTGAACAAGTTGCATAGAGATGAATATTTATAAAATACAGGGGTATTATGGGCGTTGAGCATGGGTTATAAAAGTATTTAACATGCAGACTTTTGACCTTTTATGTTTCACTTTTCCCAAGTCAAAGTTTACACCCACATTGATTTAATTTGGATAACCGATTAAATAAAGATTTTAATTCTTAAATCTGGGAATTATTTATTTGGAATTATTTAATATAGATTTATAAAAAAATACTTACAGCAAAAGACAATAAAATACTATTTCGCTATAAAACTGAATAAAGTTTATATTGGACAGATTTATTATTTATATTTGTATAAAAGACTTGAGATTATTCAGCTATTACTTTGAAAAAATCAATATACAGGGATGCCTAATTTATACAAAGATTAGTACACCACGGCTTAAATAAGGCAACCATAAAAAATGGCTGAGAAGCTTAGAAAATTAAACTTTTTACTTCTTACTTCCGCGAAGCGGCACTAAGCTTTTAAACTTTCATATAAATTGATTTTTCCGAATTCAGCTAAAATAATGCCCAATGACCCATTCCCAATCCCCAATTCCCAATCCCTAATTTACAAACTAAATTCAGCCACATTATCTTCATCAACTTCTGTATCTCCACCTATCTTTGTAGGTTTAAAGTCAGAATCATGAATTATCTTGCTTAAAGTAATTTGAGGATTTTGATGCAAAATATTCAACACGCTAATAAAATCGCGGACAATTTCCCCAGGAGTCAATAAAGCTTCAGCCCCTAAACGATTGACAATTTCTTTAACAAATTCTTTTAAATCGTTTTTAGTGAGAGATTTTTGATAATTATAATTAAGTGCGTGAATATCAGTTAATTTCTCTAATAAATTCAAAATTTCTGATTCACTCAAAGGATTTAATTTAATAACAGGCCCGTTATATTCCTGTACACCTGCTTTGGCTACAAATCTACTTTCCTTAGTACGTCTTCTCCAAGCAGCATCGGAAAACAAACCACGGTTTGGGTCTTCTAAAAACTTAACAGTTCCACCAATTATCACTCCTAGATATTCGGCTTTACACTGCATAGTATCGTTAAAAATCGCTAGTAGTTTGCTATAGTTTTTATCTCGGCTGGCTTTAGGTGAAACTTGGTATAAATGAACAGCTTCATCCAACAAAACCAAAAGTCCTTTATAACCAACTTCAGCTACAAACTTAGCTAATAACTTAACATAGTCATACCAGCTTTCATCATCAATAATTACCCTGACTCCTAAAGCCGTTTTTGCTTCTTTTTTAGTACTAAATTCTCCTCGCAACCACCGTAAAGCTGCATTTTTTAAGTCATCATCATCAGAGCGATAACCTTTCCAATAAGCAATAATTACGCTACCAAAATCAAACCCGTGGACTAAATCTTCTATCTGTTGAACAACTTCTCTAATTTTCTTTTCTACAGCATCATCAAAACCTTCATCTGATGGTTTCATCCCACTTTCTTGGACTACTTCCTGCTGAATTTTATTAATCCATCCTTCTAAAATCGAAACAAAAGCACCACCATCGGGACGAGTTTTTGTAGCAAGACGACTCATCAACTCCCGATAAGTAGCCAAACCTTGATTACTACCCCCAGCCAACCGTCTTTCTAGAGACAAATCCGCATCGGTAACGACAAAACCCAACTCTACTGCTTGATTGCGAACCAGTTGGAGCATAAAGCTTTTACCGGAACCATAATTACCAATTACAAATCGGAATGCTGCTGCTCCTTGAGCAACATCTTCAATATTTTGTACAAGACTTTTGAGTTCCTTCTCTCTACCCACTGCTATATGTTCCAATCCAACTCTCGGTACTACTCCTGCACCCAAAGAGTTTATTAAAGCTGTAGATACTTTTTTAGAGATTTTGGGTTTGGTCATTCGATTTTGGATTTTAGATTTTGGATTATCAAATTAAATTTTATAGTAGGGTTTGTTGTCGCAGAGCGCAACGCACCATTTATAATTGCTAACTACTGGTGAAAAATTATCAATTTGAGCGGGTGTAGAGACGTAGCATTGCTACGTCTCTCTACGGTTGCGGGAAAAACAAACCATAGCCGAATTTATGCAATTGACCAGTAGTCCTTTTCATAAATTCGGCTATGGTCGCGTTTTCTTTGGAAATGTCGGGAGACGTTATTTATAACGTCTCTACATCCCATCAAAACGGCTAGGGACAGAACAGTAGAAGAAAAAATTTAGGTAATCTCATAAACAGTTGAGAGAGTATATAAATATTTCGGTGCTACAAAGCAAATTTATTATTAATTATTTATTAATCTTTTCCTATTCCCCATTCCCCATTCCCTATTACCTATCCCCTACTTAGAAGAAGCTTTTTCGCTTTCCACTTCTTCAGACATCGCAATCATTTTTTGAATACTCTCTTGATAATCTTCGTAAATTTCGGGAATATCGTCACTCGTTGAAATAACCAATTCACCAACTGTATTCTGAGCGCGTCCGTTGATAGAATCAATCAATAAATTTGGCATTGTAATATTCTGTTCGGCAATCTTTTTAATAGAAGATTTTACTCTTACTTGCTTTAATATAATTTTTAATACCTTTACTTCATGTTCTGGTAGACTTTGCAGAAATTCCTTCCATTCTTCAGTTAGTTCTTCCGATTTATTGACTGTTTTTTCTGCTGGTTCAATAACAATAGCTTCCAGTAAGTCATCAAAAGGAAACTCTTCTGCTTGTTCTTCAACTTCTGTTTGACTAACAGGTAACTGAGGATTTAGATTCTCTAACTGCTGTAGTAATTCCCAAACCTGATTTTGTAATAAATCCCTTTCTTCTCTAAGTAATGATGTTTGTGCTTGCAACTCTTCTAACTGGGTTTTCTCTTCTTCTTTCTGAGTTTTCAATAACTTGACATCGGCTTTTAATGTTTCCTGTTTTTTACTTCTGCTAGAACATAATTCCTGTTGCTTTTTCTGTTCGGTTTCTAATTCTTCAACCTGCACTCGTAACTCATACAGTCTCTCTTCTAATTGAGGCTTGAGTCTATCTAGTAAAATTAAATTACTGTCTAATTCTTCTCGTTCTTGCAGAAGTTCGCCAATTTTTGTATGTAATTGAGTTATCTCAGTTTTGGATACATTACAATTTAACTCTAAACGCCGCTTTTCGGCTGAAAGATTAGCAAAAGAAGTTTCCGTTTCTTGTTTGGATTTCTCTAAATTTTTAACTTCATCCTGTAAATTAATAAACTGCGACTCTAAATGTCTTTTCTGAAGTGCAAAAGTACTTAATTCCCGATTCAGGGAATCTCTTTGATTCCGATATTCCCCTACCTGATTTTGGAGTTGGTTGGATTCTTGATGCAAAGTGCGACGGGTAGCTTCTAATTGACGAACCTCTAAAGTTATACCGTTTTGTACGTTTTCTAATTCTTGGATTCGCTTGTAAAATGAATCTACAACCAGCGACTCATAACTTCTGCGTTTTTTATCCGTTTTTTTATCTACAATAAATGTCGCCGTAAACGTAGCAAGCATAGTTATGATACCCGTAAGAAAGGCACTATAGAAATTCCACCAGGTGATAACCAAGGTAAATCCAAAGCTCACCGCGAAGGCAACTATACCTATAATAAATCGATTGCTGACCATAGAGTCTTGCACGTTGCTTGTTTTTAGCATAGTTCATTTATCTAAATATGTTGCCGCTGTATCAAACCTCACATATGTTTCCTTGACACCCTGATGCAATGGTTTTACCGATCAACTTCAATATGAGTATAAAAAAATAATTAATAAGTCAATATATCTACTTAGGAATAATAATTATTTTTGTTTATTTATATTTAATTTTGCTCTTCTGCTGTATGGGAAACGATATTTTTTTCAGCCCTCAAAAAATCTACAAATTGTCTTGCAGTTCTTCCGGAACGTCCATTATGACGAGTTGCCCATTGTAAAGCCTGATATTTTAGTTCTTCTGTACTAATATCGATATTAGATAATTTAACCAAATGCTGAACGATTTGTAAATAAGTCTTTTGAGAAGCGGGTTCAAAAGTCAGAGTCAAACCAAAACGGTCGCTAAATGAAAGCTTTTCCTGGACGGTATCCCAAGAATTGACTTCATCAGAATCTTTGGGTTGGGGTCTATCTGCAAAAAACTCGCGAATCAAATGACGGCGATTTGATGTTGCGTAGACTACAACGTTTGTTGGTCTTGCGGTAATCGCTCCTTCTAAAACAACTTTGAGCGCTTTAAAAGCGTCGTCATCTTCCTCGAAGGAAAGGTCATCAACGAATACGATAAATTTTTGGGGCTTGTTTCTTAAGTGTTCTACGATTTGTGGTAAGTCTTTTAGTTCGGATTTTGCCACTTCTATCAAGCGTAAATTTTGCTCAGCATATTCATTTAATAAAGCTTTGACCAAGGAAGATTTACCGCTACCGCGACTACCGTAGAGTAAAACATGTAAAGCAAGTTGTCCTGACAATAGAAATTCTGTATTTTTGATTAAAGTTTGTTTCGGAGACTCATAAGCTACCAATTCGCTCAACTTCACTGTATCCGGGTAGCTGATACCGATAAACTCACCTTGTTGCCAACGAAAAGCTTTATATTCTGCGAAAATACCAGTACCATATTGCCGATAAAATGCTGCTAAATCTTCCACAGCATCGGTCCAATCGTCCAAGATTCTAAGTTTCTCTATTAGGGGTAACTGATAGCTAGCTGTAATTTCCTCCCGTTCGGTGTACCATACCACCGGTAATATGGGTAGATGGGCAGCAGACTGCACCCATTCACTCAGAGAAGCAACGCTACATTCGTGAAAGTTCTGCAAAGCTTGTAAATCATGTTTAGCGGCTGAAATTAAAGCTGGGGTTAAACTTGCTCCCAAAGCTTGATTGCTAAAAGGATTTTCCGAAACCAAGATTTGAGAAATCAGATATTCTTCCCAATTTTGATTTTTACTAGCCAAAATATTAAAAAAGTTGCCATAAGCTTGAAGACAATCTCGTGCTTCAGAATTAGGGTAGCGTATGGACTGCAATAAGTTAAGAAATGCTTTACCTACTTCCGTTTCAAACACAGATTGGTAAAGTAAAAGAGAAGCTGCTTGACGTTGGAGAAATTGAACCGATTCAATGGCTTGATTATTCATTTGGTAAGAGGGAGTAGGAAGTAGAAAGTAGCAAGTAGTAAGTAGGAAGTAGCAAGTGGGGAGTAGGAAGTAGCAAGTGGGGAGTAGAAAGAGTAAAAGTGAGGAAATAAGGAGGAGAGAGTATTATTATTAATTTTCCGTCTACGGTGAGAAAAATAGCTGCAAATCTACACAGGTTTTAACAATGCAAAGTATTATAGCCGCGAGTTTATACGGGATTTTATCAGTTATCGGTGGAATCATCGGTTACAAGAGTGCGGGCAGCAAAGTTTCTTTAATAAGTGGAACAATTAGCGGTTTGTTATTGCTAACTGCTGCTTTTGTGCAACTACAAGGACAAGCTTGGGGTTTAACTTTAGCCGTGATTATTACGAGTATTTTAATGGTTGTGTTTGCAATCAGACTCGCTAAAACACGTAAATTAATGCCAGCAGGATTAATGGTTATTTTAGGTTTAGTGACATTAGTCGTGATGTTATTACCTAATGGTGTTACTGGTTAATCGGTTTCGATTTAGTCTTGATAATATGGTAAGGAAATTTTACCTAATAATTAAAACTACAAAACCAACAACTTTTCTGAGTTCTCTATTTCCTGTAATTACAGTCAGCATTTCAAAATGTCTACATACGACCTCATTTATAAAACCGTTCGCAAAATACCTGCTGGTAAAGTTGCTACCTACGGACAAATAGCGGATTTAGCAGGATTGTATGGTAAAGCACGTTTGGTTGGATACGCAATGTTTCACGTAGATACCACTTCAGATGACATACCTTGGCACAGAGTAATTAATGCTAAAGGTGAAATTTCTTATTCAAACTTGCGCGAAGGAGGAGATTATTTACAAAAGCAGTTGTTGGAAGATGAAGGAATCGAATTCAATTCAGCAGGAAAAGTTAATCTCAGTCAGTATCGATGGGAGCCTAGTATTTGACAGAATCAATGCAGTAGTCCACAGGTTGCTCATCATAGCTAACAAAAATTAGCAAACCATACCCTTTCCTATACTTGCTACTCTCTACTCCCTCACAAATTCCTTATTGCAAATAATTCTAGATATCGTGGTTATTTTCAATCAAGGAACACCGCAATCAAGTGCTTTCGATGAGTTTATATTTTGCTTATTAAGAATCTTTTCTATAATTAAAAAAGTGAAAATCCCAGGTTTTTCGCTGTAGATAATTTGTGTAGATATATTACGCGAGCAATAGAAATTGTCAATACTCCGCTAGAGGTAATCTCAGAGAATTGATGGTTTTGCGTAGATTTGCGGTTATAGAGGATTGTTGATGGTCTAGCTAAATAATTATTAGGCTACCAGTAAAGAAAAATAATTGTATATCTTCCGGAAAGGATGCAAAAGTTCTTGTACTGTGTGAGTGTTAGCTGTTGTAATAGATAATTATATTAATGTTTGTTAATAGCACGGCTGTTCAAAAACGTAATATTGGGAAAAGAACAGGCATTAAAAGGTTAAAGCATAAATATTTATATTCGCGTAAGTAAAAATAGAATAAAATTAAAGATTTTACCCTCCAAAACAGAGGAAAATTTAAAGCGATAGTAAAGATAAAATTGGCATTTTGGCAGCTTTTTGTCAGGAAAATACGATATTAATAAAACGTAGTCATCGTATTTTTAAGATTCCCTAAAAAAGGGGCTTCGCTGGGGAATGCTGTCATAATCAAAGCCAAAACCAAAAAAAGCTGATTTTAAAGGAATCTAAGGAAGCAACACATAAATGAAACTTTCACTGTCTTCTCAAAACGTTATCCAGTATCTGCAAGAAGCGGGTCTGAGTAGCTCAGAAGATGGCGCAACCGCCGATGCAGATTTGCCACATAGTAGTAACCCCAAAGATATTAATATATTGGTTACTTTGGCATCAAATCGCAAGCTTTTAGTCAAACAAGAACTAGCCCAAGAATTCAATGGTATTCCCCATGAGTTCTTTAATGAATGGCTGTTTCACCAATTGCTTGAATCTTTTCCTGTTCTCGGCAATATAAAAGCGTTATCGACCTTGTTAGTGCATTACGATGAGGATAACTCTATCCTCGTGCGCGATTACCTTGAGGAATATCAAGGATCTGATTGCTATTACAGGCATAACCTATATTTTCCGCCAGAACTAGCGAGTTGCATCGGTAGTACTTTAGCAGCATTGCACCGTGCGACTTTTAAACGCCAAAAATACCGCGATCATATGGCTACTGCTCCAGCTGGGCAGATTCGCTATCAGTATTTTAATCCGGCACAAGGCATAGATTTCCTAGAACCTTCTATTTTTGGCAAAGTTAACAGTGCGGGGCTTTCGTTTTACTCTCACTATCAAAGTCACGACTTTTTAGAATCTGCAATAGCTGATTTAGCTTCTGCATTTGACCCTTGTTGTTTAACTCACAACGATTTGAAACTAGAGAACGTTTTAGTGCATTCTCGCAATTTCAATTTGGATAATCCAGAAGTGAAAATGACTGATTGGGAAGCTTGTGCTTGGGGAGATCCCGCTTACGATTTGGGAACTTTACTAGCTAGTTACTTAAATATCTGGTTGGAAAGTTTAGTTGTAGATTCCACATTGGACTTAGAAGAGTCTCTGGAATTAGCGGCTATTCCGCTGGAGATTCTCCAACCTTCAATGCTGGCTTTAACTGAGGCTTATCTTAAAGCTTTCCCAATGATTTTAGAGTATCGTAAAGATTTCATCGGGTCGATTGTCAAGTTTGCTGGCTTAGCGTTAATCAATCGAATTCAGAATAAGATTAACAACCAGCAAAATTTGCATCACACGAGTTTAGTTACTCTAGAATTCGCCAAAAATATCTTAACTAGAACTCCCGAGTATGTAATAGACATTTTTGGTAAATCAGAATTACAAATTCTGAAACCATTTGTAAAATCGGCTAAAGTTCCTGTTAATGAAAGGGAAAATAATTTAATTCCCTTGTTCTACGAAAAAACCCGCCTGCGGGGATGTTAGTAAGTTAACACTGACCAATTGACAGTTAACAGTAACCAGTAAAACGGTTGCTGTTAACTTTTCTTTTCTTCTCTTCTCTTTTCTATATCAAGGGCTGCATTTATTTAAAACTGATAAAATTACATAAAATAATCATGATAACTTCTGATAAAAATTATTTAACCAAAACTTTTTTAAATATTGCTAACAATATTCAAATAGAATCTAACTTTTGTATTGTTCACCCAGATTATAAACCTTTTAGTTTGCCACCTTTAATGGCAGAAACCCTCGAAAAAAGCTCTACAGTACTACAAGATAAATATCTAAACTTACTACTAAGAAACTTTTTGTACGGGATTTATTACAATAACTCCTTACAAAGTGTATTAGCTGCAAATATTACTAATCCCAACCTTTTATTACATCAAGATTTAGAAAATAATTGTGTATTTGAAATTGACTGGAAATTTTACAACCGCTTACACGAACATAATCACGGTACTGGTTATCTAGATAATCAATGGCGAGTTTTGCGACAAGAACCCGATGGAAGTTTGGCTGTAACTAAAAATGGTTTGACATTACACATTGAAGAAAATTATTTAGAACCAGCCGCATTATCCAGCAGGGTAGATGATTTAATTGCTATCCGACTACCGAAAAATCGTTTAAACAACGGCTTTTATTTAGCGGTAAGTAACTCAGGTAAACAGCAACAGAACGATATACAAAATACCTGGAGCGATTTAGAGGATACAAGTATCTTTTTCAACATAAATTATCAAGGTGCTATAGCCTTAATGGATAGTTTAACCAAAAAATTAAATGCGGCTGAAATACCGTTCACATTTCAAGTTCCCCATCATCCTCTAGGTTGCGATCGCCATGATTCGGGGATACTTAATTTTCACAGACAAAACTATCGAGCTATACAAGAATTGCTTAAAGATATTTACGCAGAGCATCAAGCTTATTTTCAGCCAGAAACACCATTATTTACCAAATATTTAGCACCGGGATTAAGCTTAGCAGAACAACCTCTAGAAAAACCCCTCAACAAACAGAGCTTCGGTGTAAATCGCTGTCAAATTATCTCAAATGCATTATTTGAAGCTTGGGAAAAAGGAATTGATTCTCCCGAGGAAAAGGTAAATATTATTTATCAACACTTTAAATGGAAGTCAGTTGATTTAGAACGTCCTTATATTAATTCTGACTCCGAGGATATTTATGATTGGTCATGAGAAGATGAGAGGGGGAGAGGGGGAGATGGGGAGATGAGGAGATGGTAAGCCACCCCCGTGCCGAGGTTCCCTCGGTTGAGGGGAGTGGCGCAACCCGTAGGGGGAGAGGGGGAGATGGTAAGCCACCCCCGTGCCGAGGTTCCCTCGGTTGAGGGGAGTGGCGCAACCCGTAGGGGGAGATGGGGAGATGGGGAGATGGGGAGACAAGGAGACAATAAGAAATAAATACCTTTGACCTTTGACCTCTAACCTTTAACCTTCTTCCATGTCTTTTAAATACAATCGCACGATTCGCTTTCAAGATACCGATGCTGCTGGTGTCGTTTATTTCGCGAATGTTTTATCTATATGTCATGAAGCTTATGAAGCATCTTTAGAATCATTAGGAATCGATATTAAACAATTTTTTACAAATCCATCTACAGCTTTTCCCATCATTCATGCTGATGTGGATTTTATGCGTCCGATGTATTGTGGTGATAAATTATTTGTTGATTTGACTCCTTTACGAATCCGTAGCGAGCAGTTTGAAATAGATTATCAAATTTATGTCAATGAAAAATTAGCTGCGAAAGCAATGACTCGTCATGTTTGTATTGATGCAACAAGCAGAAAAAAAATTGCATTGTCGGCAGAAATCGTTAAGTGTTTGGAAAGATTACGTTAGCAGGTAGACCTTACTTCCTTCCCCTCTCCTTAATAGGTCGAGGGGTGTCCGTAGGACGGGGTGAGGTTTCGGAATTTGTGGGTAATTCTATATATTCAACAGCAATTTTATAAACCATTTGACGATTGATTTTACCTTGAGCATTACGAGGTAATGAATCAACAGAAATCCAAACTTTAGGAATCTTATAATTGGTCAATTTATCTTTTAACAAGTCTTGAATTTGTTGATTTTTAATTTTTTTATTTAAAATACCTGAGTCATTTACAACATAAATCGCTGTTACAACTTGTCCCCAATGTTTATCTTCTAAACCAATTACACAAACATCAGCGACTATTCCTGTTGCTCTAATTGCAGCTTCAACTTCTAAGGGATAAACATTTTCTCCACCAGTAATTATTTTGTCGCTATTTCTTCCAACAATATTCAAATAACCTTGTGCATCGAGAAAAGCTAAATCATCTATTTGTAGACTATTTTGTATTTTTCCCCCAAGGGGATAATAGCCAAGAGCTAAGGATTCAGCTTTAATACTAATACGTCCAATTTGATTGCTCTTTAAATTTTCCTGATTTTCGCTGCGAATCTGTACAGATGCATGAGGAAGGATTTGACCGCAACCGACTTTACCTTTGAGGAAATCATCGGGTTTCATAGTCGCAATTTGAGAAGCGGTTTCTGTCATTCCGTAGGTAGGAGCTAATCTTATATGATGAAACCTAGCTTTTTGCAATAATTCATCCCAAGCAGGACCACCTCCTAAAAGTACCGTTTGAAATTTACTAAGCCATTGAGTTAAATCTGATTGTTGTAATAAAAGCTCTAATTGAGTAGGAACTAAAGAGATAAAGAAATCAAGGTCATCTACAATATTTGCAATATTATTTAAAAAGCTATTAATACTATTAATACCTATTTGACTTGATTTGACTAACTTAAAAGGCAAATTTACTAACTTTCCACCAGTCATCAAACAGCGCAGAAACTGCATTAAACCGCTAACATGATATAGCGGTAATACACAGAAAGAATTGATTTTATCTGTTTCAAAATATTGCTGAAATCCTCTTACCGAAGCCGTCAAAGTATCCCAGGAATGAACAGCAAATTTTATTTTTCCCGATGACCCACCTGTGGGAATCATTATGTGTGGGGATTGGTGATTGGTAATTGGTAATTGGTAATTGGTAATATTAATATTATTAGAAGTAGCAAAAAAGCAAGATGCTTTTACTTGTTGATTTTTTATTCCCCAGATAATATCTGGCTTGACTAAATCCAATATTTGCAGCCATTCTTGTTGTTTCCAATCGGGATTACATAAAAAGACAGAACAGTTTGCTTTACAAGCAGCAATAAAACCAGCTAAAAAATATACTGGTTGACGCTCGTTTAAAATAATTTTGGGTGGATAAGAATATTTCTTTCTAAATCTAATAATTTCTAAATCAAATTGTTCGATTAACTTACTTAGTAAATAACTATCTTCGCAAACCAAACAGTTATTATTTACGAAATACTTGAAGCTTCCTTCCATAAATTATCCAAACAAATTTGCTCATCTTCTGCAAAATAATGATTTACACCAAAACCAACCGCTCTTTCTTGTTGAGATAATTCAGTAGCTAATGATAAAGCAGCCTCTCTACCAATACTGGTTTCAAAAACAGATGAAAATACACTATCAATGTTATGAGTAAGGCAAAATTGGCGTAAACGTGATGGGGAGCCAATGATACCGGCTTTGATAACAAAAATTCCTCGCCAACCTTGTTCATAACAGCTTTGAAGTTGTTGGAGTGTGGCTACAGATTCATCTAAAGCTATTTTTGTGGTGTAGCTACGACTTAATTCCAACATTTCTGAGAACCGATTGACCGAGAGCGGTTGCTCTATAAATTCAATGGTTAAATCAATATCATCATTTTTATTGATATTATCGCATTTTTGCAGCCAAATCTCAGCTTCGTGATAGCTTAAGCCACCATTCGCATCCAACCGCAGTTTGGTGAAAGCGGGTAGCTCTCCAGCTAGTAAATCAAAAATAAATGTTTCTTCAGCAACTGGATAAACGCCAATTTTCCATTTAAAAGTATGAGAACCAATATCCCATACATTTCGCCATTGATGTAAAGCAGCTTTTCCAGCAGGTAATAAAACGCTTTTATTAAAACTAGAAGACGTACTAGCAATATTGTCTTCACGATTGCGATATCGCGAACCGAACTTCTTAACCCGCTTACTTTTAAAGGAATGAGGTTGTACAGTTTCTTGGGTTACAGAAGAAACCTCTGAAGAAAAATTTTTTCTGAGCATTTTCAGTGCTGATTCAAAACCAAACTGACAAGCAGGTAATTCATCAGAAATCGAGAAAACAGTCTTATCAGTTATAACTAGCGGTAATTTGCGACAAAATGAAACCGCTTGTTCCACAGTCTCGGAACCAAACCAACTAATCGGAGCAATTTCTCCCCATCCGACTTTCCCAGTTTCATCAGTCAGACGAAGAATAACACCATTCCGATTTTCCCAAATACCGTGAAATGTATTCAAGGGAGTCGCGAACTTCCGACAATAAGGACGAAATTCAAATTTATAAAACACATTAACAAAATTTTGGATTTTAGATTTTGGATTTTGGATTAGGAGTTAGGAATTAGGAGTTAGAAGTTATGAGTTAGTAATTGGAGCTAGGAGTAAGGAGTTATGAGTTAGAAGCTATGGAAATATTTGTAGTGGAAGCATCTTGCTACCTTGCTACTACCTTACTACTCCTGACTCAATTGATAATTGATTACCAATTACCAACTACCAATTACCAATCCCCAATTTCACAAAACAAACCCAATTCCTAACAGCAAACAACACCAAAACTGAACTGCGATCGCAATGAATTTTGAGTTGCTGACTTTGAGAGGTTGGTTATAATTTTCTGCTACGTGGTTGCATAATTTAAAAGCAAAAGGCAAACTAAACCAGCTTAAAAGCGTCCAGTAAGGGAAAATTCCGCAGACTACAAATATTAATATAAATGCGTAAATAGTCCCGGTTGCTAAACTTAAAACCTGAGAGCCTCTCTCAGTTCCCAAACGTACTATCGGTGAAAGTTTACCTGCGGCTAAATCATCTTTGACTTGATGAAAGTGGGAGCAAAATAAGATTAAAGTCGTGGTGATACCGACTATTATTGAAGCGGCTAAACTCGTTAAAGACCAACTTTGAGTTTGGCTGTAATATCCTGCTGAAACTCCCAAAGGACCAAAAGCAAAAAAGCAAAGAATTTCTCCTAAACCTTTATATCCTAAACGAAAAGGAGGCCCTTGATAAAGGTATCCTAAGCCGCAGCAAAGCAAAATTATTCCAATTAAAGTTAGGTCTTTTTGCCACCAACTAATGAATAATATTCCTAACAATCCAAGACTTAGAAAGCAATTTCCCAACCAAAATATTAATTGTCTATTACCTGTCAAATTTACTAAAGAATGACGCTTGTTAATATCAATTCCCGTATCGGAATCAAAAACATCATTACTCAAGTTTTCCCAGGCAAGAATCAATATTGCAGCAGCTAAAAAAGTAAAAAAAACTGCTGCATGAAGCACCCTTGTTTCTGCAAAAGCGACAGCCGTTCCTATCCAAATCGGCATAATTGCAACGCAGTACATCGGCGGTTTTATCGCCGCTATCCATAACTTAATGTTGGGATATAAAATCAGCTTTGTAGTCATCAGTCGTAAGAAATTTAATTGCTAAATTTTCTATCGGCACAAAGCCGTAAGAGCAACCATAATAACCGCTATTTTTCCAGTTCTGCTACTTTGTTAAGCCTCTTGTAAAGCAAGGCTGTATTTAGAGCAAAAGCTCCTGTAAAATCTACACTCGAAGCAGTTAAGCAGGTTTTTAACACCAATGTTAACAAGCCTCCTGTGCTAGCTAGAAAAACAGCGTCTGAATGTGCTACCTGTAGAAATACGACCACGATTCATGATGCTTTAGGAAGAGAACTTCAAAAAAATTTACTATTTTTAGATCCATGACAGTTTCACCATGTTCTGCCAAATTTTCTATATCTAATCAAGACCTATACCAATTCCTTGTAAAAAATAGAGCATATTGTGTTGAGAATAATTGTACAAAAATAGCTAGTATTGCTTTAGAAATTGACTCGGTTGACCCTCTAGTTGTCTTCCAGAAACTTGCTATATCTAATCAGCTGAATTTCTACTGGGAAAACCCTAGCAAGCACGAAGCTATTGCTGCTATTGATGCTGCAAAAGAATTGAAAGTTGAAGGTAAAGAGCGTTTTTATAATGCGGAAAATTTTGTTAAATATAATCTCAGTCAAATTATTAATTTTTGTAATGTAAATCATTTATTTGCAAAACCATTATTTTTTTGCAGCTTTAGTTTTTTTGATACAAATCTTCAAAAAAACTATCCCTTTTCTCCTGGTACAATTTTTTTACCCAAATGGCAAATAGCTCGTAAAGACAAACGCTGTATATTAGTAGTAAATATTCTCATTAATAGGAACTTAAATATAGAAAATGCTTTACAAGAATTATGGCAAAAAATTACAGATATTAATAACCTAAAATATGATTTTGTCAGCTTAGATGATTCAAGACCCAAATTTATTAAAAAATCGATTACTAAATCCAGCAAATTTAAACTATCAGTATTATCCGCTTTAGAAGATATTCGTAAAGGTCATTACAGCAAAATTGTTTTAGCGGATGCTCTAAAGATTCAATCAACCACTCCATTAGACTTATTCAAATCATTAAATAATCTACGACAGCTACATCCCAACTGCTGTATATTTTCCACCAGCAACGGTAGAGGACAAAACTTTATAGGTGCTTCTCCAGAAACATTAATCGCAATTCGCAATCAAAAACTAAGCACCGATGCTTTAGCTGGTAGCGCTGCTAGAGGTAAAACTACAGGGGAAGACGCTAAGAACGCTAACCTTTTACTCAACAGTGAGAAAGAAAGACACGAACATTCCTTAGTAATTGATTTCATTACTCAAAAATTAATCGGTTTAGGTTTACTACCTCAAGTTTCAACACCCAGGTTGAGACAGCTATCAAATATCCAGCACTTGTGGACACCAATTATTGCAAAAGCTCCTCACAACGTACATCCTTTACAAATAGTTGCTCATTTGCATCCTACACCCGCAATGGCAGGTGTATCACCCGAAGTTGCTTGCAAAGAAATTCGTCGTTATGAAAGCTTCGAGAGGGGATTATATGCAGCACCCTTGGGTTGGATAGATTCCGAAGGTAACTGTGAATTTGTCGTCGGAATTCGTTCTGCACTTATCGACAACTTAAGCAAATCATCGCTACTTTATGCAGGGGCTGGGATTGTACCCGGTTCCGACCCAGAAAAAGAATTTGCAGAAATTCAGCTAAAATTACAAGCTCTTTTGAAAGCATTAGCTTGAACAGGGAGCATAGCATCCCCATGAAGGCAAAAATAAAATTTGTAGTGGGAGCGTCTCGCTCCCTAGTAATTTTAACCCTGTTTCGCGTTGGCACCGTTGAAAAAATTTGGCTACGTCTCAAACATCTGTATTTTCGCCATCATACGCCGATATACTTATCTACATCTAGACTTTACCGTTAATTAATCTGACTTTGCCAAAGTGGCAACCTGCAAGACTTTTTCTAAATTATTATTCAAATTAATAAGTCTACTTAGCTTAGTTCAGGGTGCTAAAAAAACTATCCAAAGTCTGTCAATCGAAAATATGCTCAAGGTGATGTTTGAAGCGGGAAGTAAGTGTAATTCTACTTATTTCTCGCCTTTTTCTTTGAGAATTTGGTAATGGGAATTTGGTAATGGGTAATTGGTAATTGGTAATTGGGAAAATTTTAAACCTTCGACCTTTGACCTTTGACCTTTGACCTTACAATAAATCTTTATGTAGAAACGGCTTCGCATTTTCACCGGTATAACTGCTTGCTACATGACCGTTACCTATCATTTTATATTTATAGGTCACTAAACCTTCTAAACCAACGGGTCCCCGAGGTGGTATTTGTTGGGTACTGATTCCGACTTCCGCACCGAAACCGTAGCGAAAACCATCAGCGAAACGGGTGGAGCAATTATGATAAACTCCTGCTGCATCTACTAAGGATGAAAAATCTTCGGCTGCTTTGATATCTTCTGTAACAATTGCGTCGGTATGTTTGGAACCGTATTCGTTGATGTGAGTTATTGCTTCGGGTAACGAATCAACAACTTTGATTGACAAAATTAAATCGCTGTATTCAGTTTCCCAATCTGCTTCTGTTGCTGGTACAACATTCGATAAAATTGATTGAGTTACTTCGTCTCCCCGCAATTCAACGTTTAATTTTTGTAACGCTTCTGCGATTCTGGGTAGAAAAGTTGATGCGATATCTTGATGAATCAGCAATGTTTCAATTGCATTGCAAGCTGCTGGATAATGAGTTTTAGAATCAACTGCAATATTCACCGCTTTTTCAATATCTGCGGATTTATCAATATATAAATGACAGATTCCGTCAGCATGTCCCAGTACCGGAATTGAGGTATTTTGCTGGACAAATTTAACAAAGGAATTAGAACCCCTAGGGATAATCAAGTCTACATATTTATCTAGCTTCAGAAGCTCTAAAGTTTCTTCTCTAGTAGTTAGTAACTCTACGGTATCCGGGTCAACGGTGGTTTGAGATAATCCTCGTTTAATCGCTTTGACTATCGCTTCACAAGAACGAATAGCTTCTTTTCCACCTTTGAGAATTACACCGTTACCTGATTTTATCGCCAGAGTTGCAATTTGAATTGCCGCTTCCGGACGTGCTTCAAAAATTATCCCTAAAACTCCTAAAGGACAACTCACTCGTTTGAGAATCAAGCCATTGTCTAACTTACGATGAATTTGAATGCTACCAACTGGGTCGGGAAGTTTACCAATATCTCTTACTCCGACGATATTATCTCTCAATTTATGTTCATCTAACTGCAATCGCTTGTAAAGCGGCTTAGCAATTCCCTCGCTTTCAGCAGCTTCACAATCAGTAATATTCGCTCTTAATATTTCATCTTGTGCTGATTCCAGAGCAACAGCGATAGCTTCAATAGCTTCATTTTTCGCAGCAGTAGATAAAACAGCTAGTTTCATCGCTGCAAGTCGAGTTTGTTTCGCAGTCAGAATTAAATCGGAACTATAAGTGAGAACTGTCATGGTAATGCTTAATGCCCAAAAACGCAGTCTTATCTTTTATCGTAACTGCCAACGGGGAAGATTAATAATCGAGTCTCAAATACTGAAGCACCATAAGTTCTTATAATAGCCATTTAATTTCCATTAAGTAAGTCGGCATAAATAAACGGAGCTATGTAACAAGATGTAAATTCCCCTTGAACCCTTGTCGCTACTTGCTACTTGCTACTTCCTAGTCTTAACTACGATTTTCAACGCCGACTTACTTACTAGCTCCCATACTAAACTTAACCTGGAAAACATTTTCATCGGTTTTCAAATCCCTTCCGGTTTCGTCTTGACCTAATTTATATTTATTACTAAACCAGTTCAAGTTTAAACGAGGACTACTAGTTTTATCTCCTAATTTCAGTGAAGCTTTTGTACCAAATTGTGAATAGCTGGAACTTTCACTAATTGGAGTAAAATATCCTGAAACAGAAAACCGCTTATTTAATTTAACTCCTAAATTTAGAAGTAAAGAATTTTCGCGGGAATCTGGTAAAATATTCCCTAAAAAGCCAACAACACCAACAGAAACAGGTTTAAAGTTAGCTTTAGCTCCTAAAGTTACTGAACTTGGCTTCTGGTTTATTAAAATATCGCTAACGTCTTTTCTACGGTCAATTGCCCATTTAAAACCTGTAGAAAATAATAGATTAGAACGCTTATTTAATTTCAGGCTTTTAACAATACTTCCCTGTAAATTGCTATAGTAATCGCGGTCTGGGTTAGTATAACCAATTCCTCCAATTCTATATAGCCAACCATCGGGATTTACCTTTGCATAATCCAAACCTAAATAAGCATTAGGATTTTCCGATAAAATCATTCCTCCATAATATTTGAAAACCTCATCATAATCTGTAATATTTCCCGTAATACTCAGATGAGGATAATATTCGGTTTCTTCTTTCCAAATAGACCTATTAACTAAATTTGCATCGGTTTGTAGAAAAGACTGATACATCTGGACGTAGAAATCAGTTAAAGCAAATGTCGAAAAATCTTGACCGTTGATAGAAGTTAGGAAAGATACGTTATTACTCGCAGAATCACTACCACCTTCAAAACCTGCTCTTGTTAAAATTCTTTCAGGAGCAGTTGCTTCATAACCAGAACTTGTAGAATAACTATATTTTGTAACTGGGGAAAGACCTAGCCAAAAACTATTAAATTTCCCAGCAGGTAATTGCTTTAGTTTAGTTGATTTTTTAGGATTATCAGCTTCACCAATACCACCATGATAGATAGTTAAGCTATTCGCAGGTAGTCTATTATTATTAGCAGATAAAAATAGATTTTTATTAAAAACAGGTTTAACTTTATTTCCCGAACCTTTTAATTCTGGTTCTATATCTGGTATTAACTCGCTACCTAATTGTACTGCTGAATTTAGTAAAAAATTATCATCATTAACTATTAAATTAGTACTGCGTATAGTTCTTCCAATAACAGCTTTTTTATTGTTAGCTTTAACAATTTGTCTGACTCTGGAAAGACCAAAAACCAAGGAATTATCAATTTTTTCTTCTCTATCTACCGTACCTCTATCAGACTGGCTATTTCCTGCTAAAACTCCAGTTTGTGGGAAATAAAGGTCAAAAGCAACGTCTTGACCATTTGTTCCTTTTTGAAAACCCGGTTGTTTAATTGCTGCTACAGATTCAGGAGTTAAAACTTGACCAACATTTTGACTTACTTTTATCTGACTTGGAAGGAATGTATCGGGATTTATATCATCTCTCGTAGTTAAAGTTGGTAGGTAACTACATTGGTCATTGGAATTTGTACCAGGAAAAAGACAGTTTCCAGTAAAAGTAAACTGTAATTCAAAACCCTGCAAAGTTTGAGGAAATTTTTTAGTAGTAGTGATTTCTCTATTTTTTCTAACTGTTTGTAGCTGTAAGTAATTTCCAGTTTGCTCTGAGGTGAAAACTTTATCTTTACTTAGACTATATTTAATTTGACTATCAAGTCTAATAATTCCTTTAAATTTATAGTGATTGTTGATATCGCTACCAAAATTATAGCCACTATGAAATTTCCATTTTGTTAAATGATTAATCGAATTACCATCCACAGGTATGGTAGTAACAAAAGAATTTACTTTCTTATCAGGAATAACTTTAGCAGGATTAATAAAATTTGGGTCTTTATCTGATGATTCGACTTCAAGATGTTGTGCAACTGAATTTTTATCTGCTTTACTCGCTATTTCTGAAAATTTATCCTTTAAAGATAGTTCTTCTTGCTCGGGAGTAGTAATTTTTGTTTTTTTTAACGAATCAGATAATTCTCTAATAGTTTTATGAGAGGATTTATTACAATATTGATTAGATTTATCATCCTGAGATTGATGTTTTTTATCTAATGTAATATTGCTACAAACACTTTCTGCTTGAGCAGATTGTGTATTAATTACTGAAATAGCTAATAAACTACCTGGAGAAATTGATAACAGTTTTTGAATAGTATTCATATTTATGTTCTATTTAATTTATGTGATTTTTTTTGCATTCATGAAGATGTTTATAGATAAAATTAGACAATAAAAAATACAGCCTATAAAAACAAGACTTTTAGAATATATTTTGTGTGTTCTGAATTTCTATAATTTATAGACTGAGAATATTATGTTTAAAACAATACTGGGTAAAGCAATATATTTAATTACAAGCAAAATATCTCATCCAATTTTAATTAAATGAAGGTTGAAATATGCTCACCAAAATCTGCTCCGTGTAGATACAGATTTAATAGTGAGCAAAGTATATAGCGTTTTTCGGTTGGGTGAAATACAGCTTGATAGACCTCACCCCCAGCCCCTCTCCAAGTCAGCGGAGAGGGGTGTATTCTATCCAACTGAGAACTGCTATAGTTTTTAGAAAACTATATAAAAATATGAAAAATTATCAATCTCCATCAATGTTCTATAGAGCAGGGAATTCAGAAACGAAATATTTTACTTGACCAATATCTTCAAGTTCTGGACTATCACCTACAGCTTCAAAACCATCTGTTGAGATGATTCCATTTGGAACGGAAGAACCTACAGCACCAGCATAAGATGGAAGTGCTAAAGCAGCTGCACCAGTTGCACCAAAGCTAGCTGCTGCGGATAAATTAAGTATGTTTCCTGACTCGTCTGCTTCCATTAATACTGCTGCTGCTGCATTTGGAAGACCGATTTCTTGGGTTTCGGCAGTTTGAGCAGAAGCACTAGAAGCGATACTCAAAACACTAGCGGTAGTGATACTTAAAGCGATAGCAATTTTGTTTATGATAGTCATATTTTCTCTTTTATTTAGTTACTCAACAACGAAACCTTTCAACCTTAAAACTAATACCGTTAAGGATTAGTTTGATTTCAATTTCGTTACTAAGCAGTTTTTATTGCTTTTATAGAAGCATATACACATCATGACAGATAAAATTCATGTGCGTAGTTATAAATAACACATTATACTGTAAAGTAATAGTAAAAATACATACGAGTAAATAAAATACAAAGAATCATATAAAAATAATCCTCTTTATTTAGAAATAAAAAAGAATAATTAAGTTAAAAACGGGATATAAAAATAAATATTTAATCCTAATATAAATATATAAAAACTGTTTAATAAAGATGATATAGCGCTTATCAAGCAACTGAGGTATAGCGATTAACTCATCCCGATAAAGCTGTGCTTTATCTCCCCTCTCCTTCGACCAGGAGAGTGGTTGGGGAGCCGCTACGTTGCGCGGATTCCCCGCGTTGTAGCAAGTGGCATAGTGAGGTTTTGAAATGTACTTCAATAGACTGGGAAACGCTATAACTATTGTGTACTACTTAATATTTTCTTCTATCTCAAAAATATTTTAGACACTATCCGGAATTCTCAAACCCGCTTCTGTAGTTTTCCCTGTCGAATAAATATTACAGCTAACCTTTATTACAGCCAAGTGTTGTGCTTAGGAACAATTATTAATACTTGGTTTATGTGCTTCTTCTTTGGTAGCTCATTATATATAACTTTGGAACTACTGCATTGCATGATTGCTAGCTAACTTTAAACTTTATAATACTTTTATATTCTTCCATTTAAGTCATCACAACTAATTCTGTTAATTCATAAATCTATTAATCAATAAACTACTACCTCCAACAATCATGAATTCTACTTCTAATTTTCATACTACTGAACCTCCATCCAATAAACCTGTATTAACCCAAGGTTCTTCTGGAAAAGCAGTATTAGAATTACAGCAATTATTAAAGCATTGGCATTGTTATTTCGGTAAAGTTGATGGTATATTTGGTCCCCAAACTACAGCCGCTGTAAATTGCTTTGATTATTGGATGTTTTTAGCAGAAGACGGGATAGTTGATGAAAATACTTGGCGTTGTTTGTATAAAGGTGCCCCAGTAGATATGCCTTTACTACAAAAACGTAGCGAAGGAGAACTTGTAGAAAAAATTCAGGAAAGGCTCTTGTGGTCGGGCTTTTTCCAATCTGCAATTACCGGCTATTTTGGTGTAGTTACCGAAAATGCTATCAAAGATTTGCAACAGCGTACCGGACTGATTCCAGACGGAATTGTTGGCGATCGCACTTGGTTGGAGTTAAGTAAAATTCGCGAGTACGGCTGTTAAAGATAATTCTTCAAATATTTACACCTTTGGAAATAAAGTTCTGGGGAGAGGTGAAGTTATTTATCCATTCGGTTATTCTGTAGAAGCGCAAGATGGAAGTGATAGTGCTGGGGTTGTTTTATAACAATGCGATATAAATTGTCAATATTAGAATATTAGTATGTCAAAAAGCCCGATTATTTCAAAAAATCGGGTTTCTCATTTACCCTTTTATATTATTTATTTATTTCTTACTTTTCACTGTTTACTCACCTCTCCTTCCCTTCTAATTAAATTAAGTAACCTTATAGCCTTATAGAAGTAACTTATTATTAGTGATAATATTGAGAATAATCGCTTAATAAACTTTTCTTAACCTAAAACATTAGAGCAACAAGAGTTTGTCAAATTACTATCGAGCGATAATTTCATAAAGACTTGGGAAGGTAAATGAAATTTAATCCGCTAAAGAAAATCTGCGGTAGAACTAAAAATAAAACTAAAGGAAAATATCATAAAAATCCTTGGAGGAGTGAGCTTAACGATATTGTTAGAGGTGGATGTGGAGGTTTTCTATTTGGTATTCCTTTGCTTTACACAATGGAAGTATGGTGGATAGGTTCATCTGCAACACCAGCAATGATGTTAATAGCACTGATATTAACATTTATTGTTGTCTATCTGCTTATGCGTACAGAAGGTTTTCGTAAACCCAGACGTTTTAATCGTCGCTATCAAGCAATCACGGAAACAGTAGAAGCAATGGGAATCGGTTTAATTTGCTCTGCTTTTGTGCTGTTACTGTTAAGAGAATTAGCTCCCGGAGTTTCTCTTAAAGAAGCATTGGGGAAAATTATTTATGAAAGCGTACCTTTTAGTTTGGGAGTAGCATTAGCAAATCAGTTATTAGGTGAAAATGGCAATAACCCACCTGATAGCAGAATCGAACAAAATCAATCAGTTGGTATTAACGCTACTTTTACCGATGTAAGCGCAACCTTGATTGGTGCAATAGTTATTGGGTTTAATATAGCTCCAACCGATGAGATAGCAACCCTTTCAGCAGCAGTTTCTCAACCTTGGCTTTTAGGGATTATTGTAACTTCCTTATTAATTTCCTACGCAATAGTATTTCAAGCAGGTTTCTCAGCCCAAGAACAACGCAAGCAACATAAAGGTATATTTCAAAAACCGTTTAGCGAAACAATGATTTGCTATTTAGTATCGTTGATAGCAGCATCTTTAATGTTGTGGTTTTTTCAAAAATTAACTTGGAATGACCCTTGGACAATTTGGTTAGAACATAGCATCATACTAGGATTGCCGACAACCATTGGTGGTGCTGCTGGAAGATTAGCTATATGAATCAATCTCAAGAAGATAAACAAGAGCAAAAACGCACAATAGCTGAATGGGTTACATTTAGCATGGCTTCATCAATACTTGTTGCGGTTGTAGGATTAGTAAGCTTCACCTGGATAAAACAACCAGCCCAAAAACCACCCGTTCTCGTAGTTAACAGTAATAAACCTTTACGGAAATTCAACGGACAATACTATGTTCCCTTCGAGCTAGTTAATCGAGGTGGACAAACAGCAGCTTCCGTACAGGTGAAAGCAGAACTGCGTATCAATGGAAAAGTTGAAGAAACCGGAGAACAGCAAATAGATTTTTTATCAAGAAGAGAGAAAGAAACCGGAGCATTTGTATTTAGTCAGAATCCCGAAGAAGGAGAATTGATTTTACGGGTTGCAAGTTATAAATTACCATAGATTGGGTAGTCGGTAATTGGTAATTGGTAATTGGTAATTGGTAATTGGTAATTGGTAATTGGTAATTGGTAGTTGTTAATTAATAAATTTTGTAGGTTGGATATCTAAATCTTAACTCATTACTCATTACTCATTACTCATTACTTATTACTTATCACTCATTACTCATTACTTATTACTTATTACTTATCACTCATTACTTATTACTTATCACTCATTACTCATTACTCATTACTCATTACTCATTACTCACTACTCCTAACTATTTTTTTAATTCCTTCTTAGCCTGCTGCCAAAGTGCTTCTAATTCTACCAAACTATATTCCGAAAGCGGACGTTCGGCGAAACTTTCCATCATTGTAAATCGCTGAATAAATCGCTTGTTAGTCCCTTGTAAAGCTTCACTTGGGTCTAAATTATTCCATCGTGCTAGCTGAAGCAGACTAAACAATAAATCCCCTAATTCCTCTTGCTGTCTTTCCGGTGTTTCTTCAGCCAAAGCATGTTGAAATTCTCCTAATTCTTCCTCATACTTTCCCCAAACTCCATCGATATCGTCCCATTCAAAACCAACATCAGCAGCCTTTTTAGAAATTTTCATCGTTGCCATTAACGGTGGAAACTTGCGAGTATAGCCACTGAGCTTATTGGTAAATTTTTGACCATCAGAAGATGACTCTCCTTTTTCATCAGCCTTAATTTTGTCCCAATTTTGGTTTACCTCATCAACATTTTGTACCGAAACATCACCAAAAACATGAGGATGACGACGAATCAACTTTTGAGTAATAGCTTGTGCGACTTCAGAGAGGGTAAAATCTCCAGATTCATCAAAGATTTGTGCCTGCATCACAACCTGTAAAAGTAAATCCCCCAACTCCTCAGCAATATGATTTTTATCGCCGCTTTTAATCGCATCAACCACCTCATAAGCCTCTTCAACCACATAAGGAGTCAAAGTTTCCGGCGTTTGTTCCAAATCCCAAGGACAACCACCATCAGGAGAACGCAATCTCTTAACAACATCAATTAATTCCTGTAAAGCAGTTAAAGTATCCATTCAGTTATCAGTTATCAGTTATCAGTTATCAGTTATCAGTTATCAGTGAGCAGTTGTTTATCGGTCGGATGTGGAACATCAGTTTGTAATTCCTAACTTCTAGTCTCCCTATCCCCCTATCTCCCTATCTCCCTATCCCCTTGTCCCCTTGTTCCCCTATCTTTTTCTTTTAGCTTTAGATTTACTCCGACGGGTGGTAGTAGATTTGCTAACGTATTTACGTTTTTTTGGTTTCTTTTTGGGTAGTAAACTAGTGATGCCTTTTCTTTTAAAGCGCTTGTAAGCGGAATTTGACCAGTCACTGATGGAATGACTCATTGCACCCAGTTCTAAACCTACAAACAACGCGAGGAATTCTGTTGTGTGAAGGTTGATGATATCTAGTAGATGTTTAGCAACTTCTTGCCAACTCAAAGTCATGTTTAATAATTTCTCGGCAATAAATAAAATAATGATTGCTGCGACTGTAATTAAGACGCATAGATAGAATACCCGCACAGTTGTTCCGATTAACGGCCCGTGGGATAAAAATGAGCGATGACGAAGGCTTTTTTGATACGGAAGCCAGATAAAGCGGAAATAACCCCAGCGCTGATACTGAATTGAATAAATATCTAAGTCGGGGCCAAACATCAATCCCCCAAACATAAACCCACCAGCAACTAATAAAGTTATACCGCTGCTGTGAGTCTGCCAAAAAGTGACACCAGCGATAAATGGTAAAGCCCAAATTGTTATGCGGTCGTGAGTTGCACCGGAGGGCATAATATTAGTTCGTGAATTGGGAATTGAAAACGGGGAATAGGGAATAGGAGATTGGAAATAATTAATTACCAATACCTACAAACAAATAAAATTTTCCCCCTGTGGAAGCTCGGGGTTTCTCTAACGCCCGAATCATAACTAATAAACGGACATGATACAAGGTACACTCTGCCCCTACTTAATGTCCATCCCAGTTGCTACCAAAAACGCGAACGGCAATTTTCTCAGTCAAGAAGCGGCTTTCGACCCTGCATAGCAAGACCTCGAAAAAAAAATCACTGTAATGCTTGCACTATACAAAAAAGTTTGCTATATTTATTTTCTAGTGAGCAAACGAGGACGATTAGCTCAGTTGGTAGAGCGCCTGCCTTACAAGCAGGATGTCACTGGTTCGAGTCCAGTATCGTCCATTTTTAAGTTTTGAATATTTAACTAGCAGTCTTAAAATTATTTGATGTACATCTATTAATTGCTGGCTTTCGTTCGTTTGCTAATAAAGCAGTATTCCTGCTTGAAAGATATATTAGTGTTGTAGCTTTAGAGTGTGTTGTAGGGAAGCGCAGTGCAGGGTTATGAATGTTAATTAAAATATTAATCACTTGCATAGAAGGCTAAGGCTATCGAAACAAAGTCTGTCAGCGAGGGAGCATCCCAAATGTGTAAAAATATCATTTGTCATTGCGAGTGGAACGAAGTGGAACGACGCATTCACCCGAAGGGTGTGGCTCATCGCAAGACTTTGAGATTGCTTCACTTCGTATGTCCTATCGGACACGCTCCGCTAACGCAATGACAATCACAATCTTAATTTTGCAAAATCGGGATGCTCCCGTCAGCGAAGTAAAGTCAGACCTATTTTTTCAATAGAAATTAATAACTTAATTTCAGTGAAGAAGTCCAAAATAAGCTGAGTAATATTATTCAAATAAATAAATTTATACTTAAATAATTAAATAATTGTCTCCTTTAAGTCATAATATCCAAGATAGTTGCTATGATATCTGTCTTGTTATGATTCAAACTACTGAGTGCTAAGATAATTGCCACGAAGCGAGGATTTTAAAGCAATTAGGGAAAGGGATTAATAGTATTAATTGATTTCGTTTATCTTGGCTCTTAAGTGACACTAGAACAATAAAATATGTATAGCTTACCGAATGATGACAGTTTAGATATATCAGCATTATCAAGAATATTTGAATCAACGACTAATTCTTATAAATACCTTTATTTTTTATCTTTATTAGATATTCTTAAAAGAAAAAATTTTGATGTTGTATCGCCTATTAGCTTTCAAGACATTATTGTTGAAATGTTAGCTAATGCTTGGTATTCTCACAATTATTTTAAGCTCTCTTTCGGAACTCAAGATAAGATTGCAAATAAATTAGATTTTCTTGAATTAGAAATTACACAACCAATTTTAAAATTTAAGGATACTGATAAAAAACTTTTACGTACAGCTATTCGCAACCAAAATATTGTCGATATTGTAGCTTTTATTAGTAATTATGTTCCTTATCGTTTAATTCGTCCTTTCTTTACTGAAGATACGAGAGGATTTAAAGATTATGATGTGAATCCAGCTATTATTACTTTATCGAAAAATAAATTTGATGATGAAAAGCCTTTATACTGTTTTAATGCCCAGAAGCAGAAAGATTGTAATGCCATAATTTTACATCCAGATTGGATTAGTTATTTTAAGACAAATTATGTAATAGTTAGAGGCTGGGCATCATGGGAATGGTTGAAATATATGCAGCAAAGAAACCCCATGACTCCTAATGTGATTAATAAATTATTTATGCCACAACAAAGAGATTCTTTGAGCAAACAAAGTAAATATTGGAAAACTGTTTTAACTTATCAAGAAATTAAATGTATTTACTCTGAAGTTCAATTAAACACAAACGAAATATCATTAGACCATTATTTGCCTTGGTCGTTTGTGGCCCATGACCAACTTTGGAATTTGATTCCAACAACACCATCAGTTAATTCTTCTAAATCTAATAAATTACCATCTAAAAAATATTTTTTCAGTTTTGTAAAATTGCAACATTCTGGTTTGAGTGTTTCTAACAATAATTTATCAAAAAATAGCTGGTTAAAATATACAGAATCTTTTATGTCTGACTTAAAAATGAATCAACCAGATGACTTGTTAAATTTAGAAATTCTCACCAATGCTTATGAATCAAATCTTCAACCTTTAATTACTTTAGCTAGTAACCAAGGGTTTAGCACTAATTGGGTTTACGTTTAAAAATAATATTTTTCTGGCTTCTCAACCAATACAAGCAATGCGCTCGCTTCCCACAAATGATAAGCTAAGCTGAATAAAGCAAGCGTTTTCGGAGAGAAGAATTAGTGGACGGAAGAAAACACGCTATAGCAACCGAGCGCAACAGCGAACCTATTTTACAAGTACTTTTAGATATTTTGCCTCCCACTGGCACAGTTTTAGAAATTGCTAGCGGTACGGGAGAACACGCTGCATACTTTGCTCCAAGATTAAAGCCTCGCAAATGGATTCCTTCCGATACTAATGCTTCGCTGCGTGAAAGTATCATTGCATGGATTAAGCATTCAAAGAGCGAAAATCTTTACCAACCTCTCGACATTGATGCTTCTAAACCGATTTGGCCAATCGAAAAGGAAGTATCATCGGAAATATCTGATATTTCAGCCATTGTGAATATTAATATGATTCATATTTCACCTTGGTCTGCTTGTTTGGGATTGATGGCAGGTGCCGGTCGAATACTTTCACCAGGAGGTATTCTGTATGTATATGGGCCATACAAGCAAAATGGAAAACACACAGCACCTTCTAACGAAGCTTTTAGCGAATATTTGCAAGAACAAAACCCAGAATGGGGAGTACGTAATTTAGAAGATGTCGTAGAAGTAGCCAGAACCCATAATTTGATTTTACAGAAAACCTACCCAATGCCAGCAAATAATCTTTCGGTTGTGTTTAAGCATTCTTGAATTGGTAATTAGGGATTGGGAATTGGGATTGGGAATTGGGAGACAAGGAGATAAAGGAAAAATAATTTACTTGCTACTCACTTCTAACTCATAACTCCTAACTCCTAACTCTTAACTGATAACTGATAACCGTTAACTGCTCGCTGATTATGTCTGATGTAAATGGAACTTGGTTAGGAACTTATTGGCAAAATGGAAATCCGACTCGCTTTGAAATCGTACTTTTACAAAGCGGGAATACTTTGACTGGAAATGTTTTAGATGATAGCTATTTGGGAGAAGCTAAGTTAAGTGGGGAAGTTGTTGGTCGTCGTATCAGCTTTATCAAGAGTTATTATACGAGTTCGCCGGATGCGGTGGAATACGTTGGGACAATTTCTGAAGATGAAGATTATATTCAGGGACAATGGAATATTAATGGTTGGGATTTTGGTCCTTGGGAAGCTAGACGCAGTGGTGAATCTTTAAGTTTGGAAGCTAAAAATAAGGCTGAGAAAAAAGTACCTGTTACAGTGAACAGTTATCAGTTAACAGTTATCAATAATTTAAGAATAATCAGTTAATGAGGGGATTCATTTAGAAAATATATAGCACCATTCGTAATAAGAGTCAGACACTCTTGAACTTCTAGTTTGAACCTGGGAAGAAGGATTTGAAGGTTCTACCTTTGGCTATTCAATACATTGAAATATTCAATTTTTATGTATATTCCGCAAAAAAATAAAGATTTAAAATGAAATAGTTATATATTCTAGTTTACGTATGTTTACATTAACTTTTAAGGAATAACCGTGACAAAAACTGAATTTATTAAGTATCAATCAAACAAAGATAACTTTTTAGATTTAGATAAAATTTTATGTCACCCCAAGCTGGTTTTGATGCTGCGAAAGAAGGACGCTACCAAGAAGCGATTCCAATTTTAGAGGAATATTGTCGTAATTGTGCCGAACAGGGTTCCGCTGAATATTGTACGGCTCAGATGTGGTTGGTGAGGGGTTATAAAGCTACTGGAGAAATCGGGAAAGCTTTAATAATCTGCCAAAAGTTGAGGCTAAGCGAACATCAGAAAGTCAGTGATTGGGCTGGGAAAATGTACCAGAAGCTCAATGAATCACCGGAAGCTGAAACTCAAACTGCTGAAAATCCTGTTGTTAATAAAAAAGCTGTAGGTGCTGCTGGGGTGAAGCTAGCAATGGCTGGGGTTGGTGGAAATCTGGCTTTGGCTTCTACCGTAACCATGTCTTTGATGTCCGGTATGGTGCTGGTATTGGCTTTGGGTATAGTTTTGATAGCCGATAGCGAGAATCCAATTTTGGGTTTGGGAATTGCGATCGCAATTACCGTACTCTTCAATGTTGCTGCTTTTTTCTTATCTCCATTTTTGATGGATTTAACCCAAAGTTGGTTGTATAAAACCCGTTGGGTTGAGTTAGCAGAAATTGAAAATCTAAGTCCGGAAACGATTAGAGTTATTCGTCGGGTTTGTCAACAAAAGAAAATCAAAACCCCACGTTTGGGCATAATTGAAGACCAGAACCCCACGGCTTTTACTTACGGCTCTTTACCTAACAGCGCTCGATTGGTGGTAAGTAGGGGTCTTTTTACTTATCTTGATGATGATGAAGTAGCTACAGTTTACGCTCACGAACTCGGACATATTGTCCATTGGGACTTTGCAGTAATGACTGTAGCTTCAACTTTGGTACAAATCTGCTACTTGATTAATGTCACAGCTAGAACAGTAGCACGTAGCATGGGTGATAACAAAGTTGCCGATGCAGCGAAAACAGCTTCGTTAGTTGCATACATTTTTTACTTTATTGGTACTTATTTATTACTGTATCTTTCTCGTACCAGAGAATATTTTGCAGACCATTTTGCAGCAGAAGTTACGGGGAATCCCAACGGTTTATCGCGGTCTTTAGTTAAGATAGCTTACGGAATTGTCGAAGAAGGTTCCAGAGCAAAAGAACCCAGTCGTTTAATCGAAGGGACGAGAGCTTTAGGTATTTACGATGCAAAAGCAGCTGCTACAACAGGAAATGCTTACCGTATTGCTTCCGAACCAGAAAAAGTTGGTCGAGTATTTCTTTGGGACATGTTTAATCCTTGGGGTTGGTGGATGGAGTTGAGTTCTACTCACCCTTTGACTGGTAAACGAGTCCGTGCTTTGAGTACCTATGCTGAACAATTGGGTTTAGAAACCGAATTCGACATGGGGAAAGTTGTCGGGGAAGGAAAGCATTTAAATAAAAAGAAGCTTTACGGTAGTTTTTTCACAGATATTTTATTCTTTGGTGCAGAAACAATTGGTTTCTTTTCTGGTATTTTAATTAGCGTTATTCTTGCAAGTTCTGGTGTACAAAATCCTGGTTTGATAATTAGTTGTCCGTTAATTGGTGCGGGAATTGGAGTAATTGTTAAAGCTTTTGTTACTTATCCTAACTACAGCAAAGCAGTAGAAACAGACGTTTTAACTTTAATGTCTGACCCTTACGCAAGTCCTTTAAGGGGTCGTCCTGCAAAACTTGAAGGTAAATTAATTGGACGTGGTGACGCTGGTTATAAATTTGGTTCTGATTTAAAAATACAAGACCCTAGCGGAATGCTTTACTTACGTTATGCTTCTCGATTTGGTTCTCTTGGTAATTTCTTTTTCGGAATGAAGCGAGTAGAAAGTTTAATTAATATGGATGTTGCTTCTGTAGGTTGGTTCCGTCGTGGAGTTGCTCCGTGGATGGATTTAATTCAGCTAAAAAGCGAAAATGGTACGGTTGTAAATAGCTATCATCGTTTTGGTTCGTTTCTTACTGGTGGCTTTTTGATTATTCTAGGTATAGCTTTGATGGTATTACTTGCTGGTGTTTAAAGATTAAATAAAATATGAATAAGCAAAAAAGCCTGCTTAAATGAGTAGGCTTTTTTGTGATAATTATTCAATTGTGTAAATGAGATAATACAGAAAAAAATACTTGTATTGAAGATTATTTTATCAGGTTTAATTTCTAGAAATAACGGCTTTATGCTAGCTTTATTGATTAAATCGTAATTTTTCGGTAGTCAATTACTTAAAATTTATGAGATATTTATAGAATCATAAATAATAGTTTAACAGTTACACATTTAATTAAATGACATTTAATTCTGACGAAGAACCAAATAAAAATCCTGCTTGGAATCCTTTTTTACCAACTGCAAGAGATATAGAAAGAACTGATGAATTAGCAAGTAAAAATCCTTTTATAGCTGGCTTCTTAACATTTTTTCTTCTTCCTCTCGGTATGCTTTATCTAAACCGAGGGATAAATGGTCTTAAAATCCTTGGATATACATTCCTTGTTGCTTTTATAGTAGGAGCTGCAAATTATAACAAAAGTGATAAAGAGCTTGAAGCGATGAGTGAATCTGTAGGTGTGATTGGTTCCATTGCAGCCATTGTTGAAAGTACTAGAGCAGTTACTTTAGCTCGTAAACGACAATCAGAAGCAAACTTTTAATTTTTGAAAATATTTAAAATTTTATCTGCAATTAAAAGTCTACTCAAGTAGGCTTTTTTTATAGATACTGATTGACAAAATTCTACTTTTCAAACATCCTTCAAATATCAAATCTATCATAATGACATTTAAATCTAGCGACGAACAATATAAAGGTTCAGTATTTAATCCTTTTGTACCAACTAAAAGGGATATAGAAAGAACTGATGAATTAGCAGGTAAAAATCATATTTTAGCTGGCTTATTGGGATTTTTATTTCCCATTGGTGCTTGTATTTATCTAAATAGAGTTTCAAATAATCTTAAAATCAATGTATACTTTTTGATTATTGTGGCTCCTATAATGTTTGCTTTTCTTAGCGAACCTAAGAAAAATTATGAAAATTCCGAAAAATTCTTTGAAGACGCTGATAGAATTATTCAAAAATACACCCCAATAATGAGCGCAGTAAATTTGTTAGGCAATATTGCTCTTATGGCTGAAAACTCTAGAGCAGTTACTCTAGCTCGCAAGCGACAATCATAAACAAATTTGTAGTTTTGTTTATATAGTTATTTCTAAATGTTTTTTAATTAATATCAGATTTAAAGTCTACTTATGTGGGCTTTTTTTATTGTATTAATCATCTTTGATAAATTATTATAGGAAGTTGTTCTTGTATAACAAAAGCATTATTAGACTCAGCTTTCAATTAAATTAGTATTTTAGACGTTAAAATTGCTTAAAACCCGCTTATAAAGGAGAAAATTGCACAAATTAAAAGTAAATGCATCCTTTGTTAAAAACAAATACATCCGTTGTTCAAATCTAAAATTATTATGTCTGTAATAGTTGTAGCACTATATAAATTTGTCAAATTACCGGATTATAGAGAAAAACAGCAACCTTTATTATCTATTTGCGAAGCACAGGAAATAAAGGGGACAATTCTATTAGCTGAAGAAGGTATCAACGGAACAATTGCAGGTTCTCGTCAAGGTATTAATTCAGTTATTGATTATTTATGTTCCGATTCTCGGTTTACAGATTTGGAATACAAGGAATCTACCGCAGAATCTCCGCCGTTTCAACGAATGAAGGTAAGGTTAAAAAAGGAAATTGTGACTTTAGGTTTATCAGAAGTCAATCCCAGCGAACAAGTTGGAACTTATGTTAATCCCAAAGACTGGAACGAAATTATTTCTAATCCAGAAGTAACGGTAATAGACACTCGCAACGATTATGAAGTAAGTATTGGTACTTTCAAACGTGCAGAAAACCCACAAACAGAATCATTTCGCGAGTTTCCAGAATACGCTACCAAAAATTTAAAACCCGACAAAAATAAGAAAGTAGCAATGTTCTGTACCGGTGGAATTCGCTGCGAAAAAGCAACTTCTTATCTAATTTCACAAGGTTTTGAAGAAGTTTATCATCTTAAAGGTGGCATTCTCAAATATTTAGAAGAAGTACCTAAAGAAGAAAGTTTATGGTCGGGAGAATGTTTTGTTTTTGACGAACGTGTAGCTGTAGGTCATGGTTTAGAACCCGGTTCCTACGATATGTGTCCGAGTTGCGGACATCCCATTTCTGAAGATGACAAAGATTCATCCAAATACGAAGAAGGAATTTCCTGTCCCCACTGCTTTGATAACCTCACTGAAGAGAAGAAAGCCAAGATGTTGGAGAAGAAGCGACAGAGGGGGTGATAGGGAGATGGGGGAGATGGGGAGAGGGGGAGATGGGGAGATGGGGAGGTGGGGAGACAAGGGGATGGGGAGATGGGGAGACAAGGGGATATTTGAAAATATTCATTTGTAGTGGGAGCATCTTACTCCTTAGTTATTTCCGATTACTAATTCCCAATTCCCAATTCCCAATTCCCAATCCCCTAATTCTTCCTAGCTAATGTCAAACCATCCGTAATCGGTACCATACTGATGGTGACTCTTTGGTCTTGATGAATTTTTTCGTTTAGAGCGCGGATTTTCTTGGTTCTATTATCTTGAATCTGTGAATCTGCTACTCTTCCCGACCACAATACGTTATCAATTACGATTAATCCACCGGGACGAATTAATTTTAATGCTCTTTCGTAATAATCATCGTAGCTACTTTTATTTGCATCTATGAAGGCAAAATCAAAACTATCCGCTTCACCTTCTAGGATTAATTTATCGAGAGTTTCGATTGCTGGAGCTATACGTAAATCGATTTTATCTCTAACTCCTGCTTGTTCCCAGTAACGACTAGCTATGGATGTGTATTCTTCGCTCACGTCACAAGCTACCATTTTACCTTCCGGTGGTAATGCTAAGGCAACCACCAAGGAACTATAACCTGTAAATACACCAATTTCTAAGGTTTTCTTGGCTCCCATTAATTGCACCAGTAAAGCCATAAACTGTCCTTGCTCTGGTGAGATTTGCATGATATTCCTGGGATGATTTGCGGTTTCTTGACGCAATTTTGTTAAAACTTCCGGTTCCCGTATAGATACTGATAGTAAATATTGATAAATGTGATTTTCTAATCCCAGTGTATGCTTAGACATATTTTACTTAATGGTGATTTGAGCCGTTTCTTTACCGAGAAAATATTTTAAGTTAATTATGTCTTTTTGTTTTATTCCTGGGTCGATAGAGAGATTTAGGTAAAACAAACTATCTGGGTTTGGCTGATAATCCAGGCTGGTTGTTGGGAATTATAAGTATGGTTCTATTTTTTACATAGTATGCAATATTTGCTTTACCCTGTTGTAATTTATGCGTTGTTAGTTGCTGTCTCGTATATCATTACCTTTTTACAGCTTTGTAAGGTAACGCTGCAATACCCGAACTACCAAATACAAACAGTTGAAAATATTCCTGCTTATCTACAAAAGTTATTTTTAATACCAATTCAAGAACTTCAGGAGTTTGGTTTCAAATCATGTTGCTATTTGCGGGTTAAGCCAATGCTAAAGGTTTATCCCGATGTTGCTTGGGAAGTTTTATTGTATAACGAAGCCTATAACTGCTATGCAAAGGTTGGAATACGTCACCCGATAGAACCAGTACATTTATTTGAGATTGAATTTTATACTTTTTTCAAAGATAAGACTTGTTTGGTAACAACAAATGGTAAGGGAAATACTGCGATAGGCAAAATTCCTTTCTTTATCATGCAAGATTATTATACTGCCGAAACATCTCTACAATGGCAGTTTCATCAAGATAGATTTGCGAAATTGAGAAGCAAGAAAATTCCCAAACTTTTATCACCGGAAGCTTTAACAGAAGCACTTCAGATATATTTTCAACATTATCTTAATTGTTTGATTAAATCAAAGTATGTATTACCTGTTCCAAGGAAAAGGTTATTTCGTTTAAATAGAAGATTAGCCCTAAAGCTTACTCAACAAAACATTAGCGAAAATAATAAAAGTGCTGGAATTATAAAACAACGTCGAGAAGAAGCAAAGAATAATTCTAAAATATCAATAGAAATTCCTATCGAATTAGAAGTAGAGGGATTTCAACGGATGGAAAGATTGCAGAGAGGACTTATTGATAGGAAATTACGTCCTTGGTTAATATTTGCTAGTTTTGTTTTATTCGTAATTACTTCTACAAACTATTTTAGCACTCAAACTTTAATTATTTTTATTGCTGTATTGATGCTCCATGAAGGTGGGCATTTATTAGCAATGAAACTTTGCGGTTATCAAGATTGTTCTTTTCTTTTCTTACCTTTTCTCGGTGCAGTAGCTACTGCTCGTAAGGATGATGCTACTATTACTCAAAAGTTTTGTGTATCTTTAGCTGGTCCAATGCCCGGATTAATTATAGGTTTAGTATTAGCAATAATATTTAAAGATGCTGGCTATTCAAGTTGGATTAAACAAACAAGTTGGATATTAATTTGCTTAAATTTATTTAATTTACTTCCTATTTATCCTCTTGATGGCGGACAAATAGTCAATATTTTACTGTTTTCCAGATTTCCCTATAGCGATGTATTCTTGAAAGCATTTGGAGCAATTATTATCAGTATATTAGGAATTGCTCACCCAGCATTATTTTTACTGACAATTCCCTTAGCTTTTAATCTTGTACACAGCTATCGTGCTGCTCAAATAAATTCCAAGCTACAGAAATCTTTCCGAAAAAACCCACCTCAAAACCAGGACAAGATTAATCAAGAAAATATAATATATTCGCTATTCAAGTATTTAAAAGAATTTGATTATCACCATTTACCATTCAACAGCAGATATTTTTTGGTAAAGAATTTAATTGAACGATATCACTGTTTTTACAGCAAGCGGATAACAAAAGTAATTTTAGCAACCGTGTATTCTGCAAGTTTATTATTTGGAATTTTAGGTAGCTGGCAAACTATTCTACCAAATAAAATCGTGAATAAACCTACCGATTATGTTCGTATTCAGCAAGAAATAGTAGATAAATGAAGACAACAGTGTAGAGACGTAGCAATGCTACGTCTCTATCAATTTGGTTTTTAGCAGAAAATATGTTCGTAGTTGCGCTTTAGCGCCAAGCATATTTGGCGCTAAAGCGCAACTACAAACCTAGATTAAAATCAATCCCGTTTGTAATAATGTTTCATCGACTTGGTAATTTTTTTCCACCTCTTTTTAGTATCTAAATAAACTTTCTGGTCTTGCTTTTGACTAAGGTAATTAAGTTCTTTTTGTAATTTTTGGTAACTCAAAAACCTGGAAGAATCCAACTTCCCATCTTGTAATGCTTGCTGTACAGCACAACCGGGTTCTTGTTCGTGCTGACAATCACGAAACCGACATTCTTCTGCTAAGGTTTCGATATCTTCAAAAGTTGACTGTAAACTATCTTCGCTTGCCCAAATTTGAATTTCTCGCATTCCTGGGGTATCTATAATTAAGCTACCGTTTGGTAGCAAAATCAATTCACGATGGGTTGTTGTATGTCTACCTCTATCATCACCTTGACGTACTGTTTTGACTTTCTGTACCGCTTCACCTTTAAGTTGATTGGTAATAGTTGATTTACCCACACCAGAAGAACCCAACAGAGCTACAGTTTGTCCCGGTTGCAAATAAGTTTGAAGTGCTGACAATCCCTGAGAATTCGCTGCACTAATTGTGATTATCGGTACTCCCAAAGCAATATTTTCAACTTGATTTAAACAGTCTTCTAAGTTCTGACATAAATCTGCTTTATTCAATACAATCACTGGATTTGCACCACTTTCCCAAGCCAATACTAAATAGCGCTCGATTCTTCTCGGATTAAAATCACCATCTAACCCCGATACTAAAAATACCGTATCAACATTCGCTGCTACTATTTGTTCTGTTGTTATTCCACCCACACTTTGACGAGAAAATTTACTTTTTCTAGGTAAAACGCTGTGAATTGTGGCGGTTTTTTCCGATTTTCTCAAACTAATAACAACCCAATCTCCTACCCCCGGAAATTCAGCTTGGGTTGCTTGATGACGAAATTTACCCGTTATTTCACCGGAAAGTTCGCCGAATTCGCTATGAAGAATGTAGGAATTTCGATGTTCTATCGCAACTCTAGCTACTGTCAATCCTTTTTGACGCAGCGGTTCAAAATTGGAAGCAAAAAAATCATTCCAACCTAAATATTCTAAATTCATTATTTTCCTTAATTGATGCTTTGTGTTTTGTACAAAGCGCAGCAATTAGGGATTCGGTCTTATTCTGGAAGATTTTGAAACCAGGAAACCGAATACGGGAATATTTGCGCTTCGTGTCGGTTGTGTTGGGTGACAATCTCTCGAAATACAAATTCACTCATATCCAATCCTCCTGATAATTCAAGCAGTATTACAATTGTAGTCTATATGATTTCAAAGTGATGTTAACTTACTTATGAATATAAATATGTTCGTAGTTGCGCTTCAGCGCCAAATATGCTTGGCGCTGAAGCGCAACTACAAACCCCATATTTTTTTACTATTCCCTATTTCCTTTTTTAAATCTTAGAAACCATTACAGCATTAACATCAGCTTTTCTATTAAACAATATTCTTGGTTTGAGCAATATTTTGAAGAGCAATATGAATGATTGGAATTCACCAGGAGTACAGTTAGACTTCCATTGTCCGGGACGACAGAATAGCATTTGAACTAAACGGCGATGTTGAGGTACTGTAACTAGGGGGAATTTAACTCGAATTGTGAGAAATTCGTCTTTAATTCCCGTGTGTAAAACCTCTCCGTTTAACTGCAGGTTTTCTTCAGCTATTTCTAAATTTACTGATTGACCTGGAATCAACTCTATCGGCATTTGTTGAGTTAATGCAATTTCTGCACCAACTTCGGAAACCATTGTGGTTACTCCCCAAGCTGTTTTTTCGCCAATATCTAAACGTACTATTCGTCTCAAGTCAAACCATTCGTAAACGTCGGCTTTGGGTGCATCTAATAATATTAATAGAGCAATTCCAATTAATATTAAATTGTAGATACTCCATATCCATCCTAAATCTAAGCCTTTGAAATGCTCTACTAATTCAGGGGTGGTTGTTTTCTGCCATAATAACGCCAAGCACATTCCTAAATTGCGCCATAAGCTAACAGCATTACCGATGAATAATAAAATTAAAGGTAAAGCTAAATTCCAGTTGAAATAAAATTTATTACTTGCGTTTCCTTTGGGTGTAACTTTAAACCCTTTGGAAAACGGATTTAACATTACTTTGATTACCGTTAGCGCTAGGGGAAATGCCAAAGCTATGCTGTATATTTCCGATAGAATTGCAGAACGAGAATGTGAATTCAGCCAGGAGAATACTATTAACTGAGTTAGGTAAAAAGGTAGAAGGAAATATAGTGCTTCTTCTACGGTTGCCTGTACGGGAATAATGCCTAAAAACGAATATGCTAAAGGCATTAATAAAAATCCAACGCGGGAAATACTGGCAAACCAGTTAAGCAATCCTTCTAGATGAGCTAGTCTTTGTAACGGCTTCAATCCTTTAATTGTTAGAGGATTTGATTTAATAAAAAATGCTTGTAAAGTACCTTGCGCCCATCGTATTCTTTGAGTTGCATGTGCGCCAATGTTTTCAGCAGCTAAACCCGCACTCAGTTTTTCATCTAAATAAATTAGCTTATAACCTTTGGCTGATAAATTAATTCCTGTAAAGTAATCTTCGCTGAGAGATTCGGTGACAAAACCGCCAGTTTTTTCTAAAGCACTGCGTCTGACTACAAAAGAAGTTCCCGCACAAACTACGCTTCCGGCGCTATCTTTTATCGGTTGAATTTGTCTATAGAATACTTCTTCTTCTGGAGTTACTATATTTTCTAAACCTAAATTATGAGCTATTGGGTCTGCATTATAAAAGCTTTGCGGTGTTTGAACTAAAGCTACTTGCTCGTCTTGAAAAAATCCAACTGTACGAGTTAAAAAGTTTGAGGTAGGAATAAAATCGGCATCAAAAACAACGATTAATTCTCCATTTATTTTAGTTAATGCATGATTTAAGTTACCGGCTTTCGCGTGATTATTCTCTTTTCTAGTAATATATTCGCATCCCAACTCTTCTGCTAAAGCTTTCATCTCCGGACGGCGAGTATCATCTAGCAGATAAATATTTTTATTTTTGTATTCTAAAGCCTGACAGCCAATAATTGTTCTTCTTAAAATAAAATCCGGTTCGTTATAAGTAGGAATTAAAACATCGACGCTGGGATTGAAATCACCGTCAATAACAGCGATTGATTTTCTATCTGCATCTTGACGACGCTCTTTAACATTCAGCATTAAAAATAGCTGGATTGTAGCGCTCAACAAAACAAACATTTCTAAACCAAACAAACTCAAACTAAACACTCCATTCAAAGCATTGTCTAAATTTAAAGTTGATAAAGAACGCCATAAAATATATCTACCAGTTAATAATAATAATATTCCAACAACCAATCTTCTTGACCAAATTCGGGGTTGAGGTGAAACTTTCATGATTCCCCAAACAGCTACTAACAAAGCTACAGTGGGAGCTATTAAGTATTTTCCTGTTACCATCGGAGCTTCCAACCACATCGGTGGATTCCGCTGCAAAAGGTTTATTTCAGCAAATATCGTGTTAATTTTATCTTCCCCAGCAAACCAAGCTCCAACAATAACCGCTGATAAGATAATAGTACTTAGTAAAAATAGAGTTGCTGCTCTAGGTTTGAATCTAATTTTGCGAGGATTGCGTCTGTATTTTGTTTGGTTAGATTGTGTAATAGTCATTGTTATATTTATAGATTTAGTAGATGAATTGATTTAGATTTTGGATTATTTATTTTTTAGGGGATAGACCTTGAAATATATGCAACACGATAATAATAGCTGTTACATTATTTAATATAATTTAATTTAAAGAAAACTGAGCTTACTCGCGTGAGTAATCATACGCAAATCAATATTGTTCTCAGCTAAGACTCAATATAGGTTGATTTGCATAACTTTGGATTAGAACAAGATTAGAAATAAAATCGTAAATTTAGTCTAATTTTCAACAACTTCTCAGCTTCTATTAATTTATCTACTAGAACAAAGCCATAAAGTGTACTCATAGACGTGAGGACACCGCAATGAAATTTAAGTATGTAGCTGTTGTAGGTATTGTTGCTTTATTAACTGTGGGTTGTGGGAATGTAGAGTCGCAATCGCAAGACTCAGAAACTCAACCCCAAACAGAAACTGTTGCAGAAACTCCTGCTTCTGGTTCAATTCAAGCTTCAGGTGTTTTTATTGATGCGGAACATCCAACCAAAGGAACAGCTAGTATTATTACCGAAAACGGTAAGAAATATATTCAATTTGATGACAAGTTTAAATCCGATAATGGCCCCGATTTATTTGTAATTTTGCACAAAGATGACAAATTACCAATTACCGGAATTAAAGAAGCAGATTATGTAAGTATTGCTGCTTTGAAAAGTACAAACGGTTCTCAAAAGTATGAAATTCCGGAAAATGTAGATTTAGCTAACTTCAAATCAGTAGCTATTTGGTGTCGCGAATTTAACGCAACTTTCGGTTATGCAGTACTCAAAGCATAGATTATCAAACTATTTCACAATCGTTTCTCATTAATCGTCAATAATACAAGGCTTAGACAGAAAAATGGAACTATCAGATTTTTTGACACTCATACATCCAGCGATCGCAGTTATTTTTGTATTTCCTCTTATCGGTAACGTAGTAAACTTAGCATGGGCTGCGCGTCAGCGTCGTCTGCAAACAAAAGCTAAAGTAAAAAGCAAAATACCCGCTGTTTCTGGTGCAGAACATAAGCGTTTGGGAGATTGGTTAACAGGTTCGGTTGTGGGATTAACTTTAATCGGTGTAGGACATCCAATTGCAGAAGAGATGAAGAAAAAGCAATTGTGGATTGAATCACCTTTTCAATTTGTGTTTATTATTTTATTGTTCGTTGCTACAATCGCTTCTTTAGTATTTCTCTACAAAGCTAAAGCGAAGCATTGGAGAGCAATTTTTGCAACTTTAACTGGAATGGGTATAGTTATATTAGGTTGCCAAGATGGAGTTTTTCGACGTACAAATGAATGGTATTGGTCGCATTACTATTACGGAATAGCTGCATCTTTACTGATGGTTTTTTCCCTAGCAATTGTACCGGAAATTTATCGCGACAAATCCAATAAATGGCGGATTATCCACACAGCAGTTAATACTTTTGCTCTACTATTATTTATCGGACAAGGTATGACAGGAGTCAGAGATTTATTAGAAATTCCTTTAAGTTGGCAGAAACCTTTTGTCTTTCAATGCGACTTCGTAAATAAAACCTGCTCTTGACAGCGAACAGTTATCAGCGGAAATTACGGTCTTGGGGGTTTCCCCCATGTGAGCCGCAGGCTTTCTCGCAGAGTGCAAATTTCCAAGACAGTTATCAGTCAAAAATAACCAGTGATAGCTGATAATTAACTACTTTTTCTATTTTAAAATATAAATTATTTAATTCCTATCACAACTACCCAGTAATAACTAATAACTAATAACTAATAACTAATTTTTATATGAAACTTGACTTTAATTCCTTAAGACTACGTTTAACGGCTGGTGTTGCAGCCTTTTCAATTCTCGGTTTAGGAAGTCTTGCTTCTTGGACTGGTTGGAGAATGCAGCAAATACTGATTGAAAGCCATAAAAAAAACATCGAAGAAATCGCCACAAAAATTCCCCGCGATGTTGAGATGATGAGTAGAATGGGTTCGGAAGAAAAAGCTATTTCTCAAGCGGTTAATAATTTCAAGACTAATAACGCATTGCTATGGGTAGAGAGTTTAGAAAATAAAGTATTAGCAAAATCTAATACGTTGATGAACTCTTCTAACTCTGAAGAAAATAAATTAGTTGCTTTCACCAAGGTGCCAATTAAGCCTAAAGTTATCAAAGTTGATAATCGCTATTATGTTTTATGTAGCGATTCCTTAAGTATAAAAGGAAAAGCAATCGGTAAGATTTCTGTAGCCCAAGATATCACCCGCGACCAAACAATGTTTGTCGCAATGATGCAAGGTGTTGGTGTTACTAGCGTTTTAGTAATTGTTGTTATGGCTGGAGCAATTGCTGTTTATATTCAGCGCTCTTTAAAACCTTTAAGACAACTCAGTCAAATGACAGAAGTTATTTCTGCTGACGATTTAGGTAAAGCACAACTTTATTTAGATAAAGCACCTACCGAAGTCAAACAGTTAGCTGAAACCTGTAATATGATGTTGGCTCGTCTTTCTGATTCTTGGGAAAAAGAGCGTCAATTTGTTAGTAATATATCCCACGAATTACGCACTCCCTTGACAATTGTTCACGGTTATTTGCAAAGCGTGTTAAGAAGACAGCAAAATTTAACAGAAATCCAAAAAGAAGCCTTAGAAACTGCTGCATCAGAAGCGGATAATACCATTAGTTTATTACAAGATTTGCTTGAATTAGCCAGAGCAGACCACGGTAATTTACATTTAAATATAGAAAACTGCATTTTGAATGATGTAGTTACCGAAGTTGTAGATATGGCTGATAAATGCAGCAACAGAAATATTCAAGTACAGGATTCAAAAGAAATAATTGAAGTCAAAGCAGACTATACTCGTCTCAAACAAGTATTGCTTAATCTGATTGACAATGCTGTTAAATATTCCGAACCAGAAACGCCAATTATCTTAAAGTTAACTCGCAAGGAAGAAGAAGGATGCGTTCAAGTTTGCGATGTCGGTTATGGCATACCTTTACAACATCAATCGCGGATATTTGAGCGTTTTTACCGAGTAGATGAAGCCCGCAATCGTGCGGGTGGAACTGGATTGGGATTATCGATTGTTAAAACTTTGGTTGAAGGAATGGGTGGTAAAGTTTCGGTGCGTTCTAAGTTGAGTGAAGGGAGTATTTTTACAGTTTGTTTACCGGTTTAGGAAATTGGTAATTGGTAATTAGTAATTGGTAATTTATAATTTTTCCTTAATAATATTCAATGATAAATTACCATATTAAAAATTCAGTGATGCACCATCTGATATAGACTGAGGAATATATTTTGTATGAATCAATATCACTTCAAAACATCCAAAGTCACACTCCCTAAAATAAATAGAAGAAGAAACTAAATTTCAAATAAGGTGTTTATTCGACCACGAATCCACTGAAACATTCCTTGTTCGGAGTCGATTTTCTCTGGTAAAATCCCCATACTTTCTAAAGATTCGCTACGGGTTGCGAGTTCTGCGGAAATTTGGTCTGCTAGCTGAGGATGGTTTGATAATAGTCTTTGTAAATTCGTATGGTCTACTACAAACAAGGTAGTTTGCTCGTTGGTACGTATACTAGCAGAACGAGGAATCCCCATTAATAATGCCATTTCACCAATGAATTCCCCAGCATGACGATTGACAATATGTTTATTCAATTTCTCGGAATAGATTTCTACGGAACCAGAAAGAATAACGTAAAACGAGTTTCCGGGGTCTCCTTCACGACAAATAATTTGTTCTGCTGGTAACATTTGTCTGAAACCCTGTTCGATTAATTCTCGAATTTGTCTGGGAGTACAGTTTTGAAAATAACTAATCTGACGAAGTAAATCCCGTAAACTTTGAGTTCCTGATGATTTAGAAGCAGTATCGGGAGCTTTTGCTGTAGAATCTTCTATGGAAATATCACTATCTGAAACTTTTGAATTACCAGCACCTTGAAATATTTGGATTAAATCTTCAGGATTTTTCAAATGCAAATCTCTTTGAGGGAAGGGAATATTAATATCTCGGAGATTTAATTCATTTTCAATCGAGAAATTTAAGTCACTTTTGAATTGAGGAATACTCGGTGGATCATCAACCCAAACTAATAATTCAAAGTTTAAGGAACTATCACCAAATTCCTTAAACCAAACTTTGGGACTAGGTTGCTGTAAAACCCGAGGATGTCTTCTTGATGCTGCTAAAAGTGCTTCGGTGACTAAAGTTGTATCAGTACCGTAAGCGACTCCAACTGGTACGTGAACTCGACATTTTTTATCTCGATAACTCCAGTTAACTACATTGTTTTCGATAAACTTCTGATTGGGTACAATTACAAATACGTTATCTAAAGTACGGACAACTGTAGAACGAATCGATATTTTTTCTACTATTCCTCGTAAACCATCAACTTCTACTAAATCCCCGACTTTTAAAGGTTGTTCAAATAAAATTGCAATACCACTAATAAAGTTACTAGCGATATTTTGTAATCCAAAACCAATACCAACACCTAGTACCCCAGCAACAACTGTCAGGGAACTGAGGTCGATACCAGCACTTGTAAGCACAATTAAAAACCCGACTCCAGCAATCAAGTAACCGACAACTGAAGAAATGGCTTCTTTTGTACCTCTATCAATTTTGAAACGACTTAGTATAGTATTCCGGATTAACCGACCGATTAAACTACCGACAATATAAGCAATAACTGCATAAAAAATAAGTTGGATGAGTAAATCTAGAGTAAAAAATTTACCGTCATCCAACTCAAAAAGTTTTGCTTTATATAAATTCCGAAAAAATTCCGGAACTCCTTGTCCTTCCTGCAAAAGCCATTCCATACGTAAACAAGTAAGATATTTGACTGCTGAATGCTAGTTATGAATATACTTGTCTAGCTCAAAAAACTCAATCAATCTTGGCAAACTTGTATCATCAGCAGTGGGTGTTGAAGTTTCAATTTCTTGAATTACTTCTTCGTTTAGATATTTAAAAACTTTTTCCTTTAATACTAAAATTACCTCACGAGGTAAACCTTCAAGTTCTTTATTCAATCTTTTATAACGTCCTTTTGCAAAGCTAATCTGGAATTTAGCTCTTTTTAATAACCGCTGTCTGAGATTTTCATATAATTCTTTTTTATCATCTTTATTTTCTCCCTCGGTTAAAAATTCTTTAATCAAAGGGACTATATCAAGATTTTCTTCGAGTAATATTAAACTACCTTCTTGTAAATAAGCCGAAATTCCGTCAATCCCCAATCCACCAATATCTGCTAGCGCAATGATACGTGCATTTAAAGCTATTTGTTGTTGTAGATTATATAAATCGGGTTGGTAAATTGAATTATCGCTGGTGTCAAAAATACAGATTGTAGCTGAAATTGATTTTCGGATTATTTCTAAATCTGCCAAAGTAAATAAAGGAGGAATTCCAGGATTTTGAGCTACAAAACTTTTGTTTAACTGTTTTATAAAATTGATTAACTTATTTATTGTCGCATTTTCGCTAACTCCACTTTCTCGCTGTCTTGCTGTCTGTGGAGATTTTAATGGTAAGAATTCTTGAACCATATCATGACTTGCCGCACAAATATCAATTAAGTATTTTGCTCGTTTGCTATCTGATGAATTTGGTTCCTGACAAATTCTATCCCAAAAAGGTTCAATAGCATTAAATATTATTTCTGCTCTGCGTTGAACGGCTTGTGCGTGAGCATAATTATGAAAGTAGAGTTGCTTTTTTTGTGCTTCTTTTTCGACCTCACCAAAAGCAAAGTCTTTAATCATCGCAACAGCATGCTCAAAGTTTTTTGGTGGTAATCCAAAGTTTTCTATGTGTGGATTTTCTAAGACTTCGCTATCTTGATTTTGACTCATAGTATGATTATTTACCAATGATTATCCTTTGAAAGACTTTTAGAATAATATAATAAAGTAATTTTGCGGATATTGCCCACACTAAAAATACTTATTACTCTGTAAAGATTTGTATTGAAGTATAAGCCAAAATAAATCTAGAAATCTATTTGGATTAACAATGCTATTTATTAGGAATTTGAGCGTGCTGTTTTTCTTTAAATAGATTAAATTTCAAAAATTGAATTAAGTCTTTTACGAACCCAGTTTAAAACAGTTTGCTCGGAATCAATTTTTTCGGGAAAGATGCTGAGACTTTCTAAGGATTCCCTACGATTCGCAATTTCTACAGAGATTTGGTCTGCTAACTGTGGATAGTTTGATAGCAGTTTTTGTAGGTTATCTCGGTCAACTACGAATAAGGTTGTATCTTCTAAAGTACGAATGCTAGCAGAACGAGGAATTCCCATCAATAAAGCCATTTCACCGACAAACTCTCCAGATTCACGGTTAGTAATATGTTTATCTAACTTTTCGGAGAATATTTCCACCATACCTGAAAGGATTACATAAAAAGAGTTTCCTGGGTCGCCTTCATGACAGATAATTGTATTCTGTGGAAAAAATTGACGATATCCGTCTTCAATTAGTTGTCTAATTTGTTCTTTAGTACAGTTTTGAAAATAGCTAATTTTTGGTAGTAAATCTTTTAAAGTTTCACCTTGTAAAGACTTTCTCAGTTTTTTTGATATCGAAACTGGTTTATTTGCTGGAACTGGAAAACACGAAGTTAATTCCTGGGGTAGACTTGTGGAACTTTGTAAATTTGAAATTACTTCCTGTGGATTTTTAATCTTAACTTCTTGTTGATAGGGAGAAACTATTTTTATTCCTCTGACTTCAAATTCAGACTCAATTGCGAAATTTAAATCGCTAATAACGCTATTCAACCCTAAAGGATTGTTGATCCAAGCTACCAGCTTAAATTTTAAATTACTAGAGAATGTTTGAAACAAAACTTTTGGTGGAGGTTCCGATACAATATTCTTTTGCTGACGAGCAGCAGCTAACATTGCTTCGGTGACTAAAGTCGTATCGTTACCGTATGCTAATTCTATAGTTACTTCTACAGGACATTTGCTTTTACCATAGCTCAAGTTAATAATTTTATTTTGAATAAAATCAGAGTTGGGAATAATTACAAAAGTACCGTTTAATAATTTAATTGCTGTAGAACGAATTGAAATATTTTCTACTATTCCTAAAAGACCATCAATTTGAATTAAGTCACCGACTTTTATCGGTTGCTCAAACAAAAGCGTAATACCGCTGATAAAATTAGCTGCAAGCTGTTGAAATCCAAATCCAACTCCAATTCCTAAAACTCCAGCAATTACAGTTAAAGAACTGAGGTTAATTCCAGAAATTTCTAATACTATTAAGAATCCAAAACCAGTTAATAAATAACCGATAACAGCAGCTACAGCTTCTAAAGTTCCCCTATCCAAACCAAATCGATTTAATATGGTACGTCGAATAAATTCCCGTAATAAACGTGCAATTAGGTAAGCAACGAAAGCTAATATAATTAATTTTGTAAGAGAAGCTAGAGAAACTGGTTTCTCATCTAGCTCGAATAGTTTGATATTAAAAGTTTTGTTGGTAAATTGACCTAGTCGCTGTAGTTCTTCAAGCAACCATTGTTTGATTAATATAATTAGTGGAATATTGCTTTCACTAACTGACTCGATTTCTTCAACTAAAAATAACTTTGAAAAATAATTTATTGATTTCAGTATCAATGTAGATAACTCTCCTAATACTAAACATGATTGTTTTACAGGACTTTTTAATTATTATCCGTACAAATATTAAGCATTTAAATTTACTCAAAGTATTATAATCACCTTAATATCCTACTCAAGTCAATTCTCGTAAGTTATATTTTCTCCAACAGATTTTTTTGCAGATTGTTGACTTATTTAACAATAAATGCTTCCGATTCAAAAATATTGAAAAAGAAAATAGTTATAGAAAAAATACTTATAAACTAAAAATTTATGTAAAATATATAGCAAGTAGAGGGTCATCTAATAAAACGGAACATTAGTTGCAAACAAATCAGTCAAGCAGGCTGTAACAGTAGGAGATTAGTTAATGGTTGCAGAGAAGTTTGAGAATCAACCAGCAAATGATGATAGGGGATTTCTCGATAAATTAGCTGGATTACGGAATCGAATTCCTTTACGAACTGTATTAATTGTCCCATTTGTATTGCAAATTTTTGGAACCGTAGCATTAGTAGAGTATTTTTCCTTTAAGAATTCCCAAGAAGCAGTAAGCGATGTTGTTTCTCAACTACGGAGTGAAATTAGCAGTCGCATCGATTTGCATCTAAGAGATTACCTCGAAACACCACATTTGATTAATCAGAATAATCTTAAAGCTTATCAGATAAATTTAATAGATATCAACAACCAAGATACTTTAGCTCGTTATTTTTGGAAACAGAAACAAGTATTTGATGTTAATGCAGTTTATTTTGGGAATAGAAGGGGTGGATATGTTGGTGCAGAACCAGAGAATAAAATTGCAATAACTAGAGATTTTGTTTCAGGCAATTTTTTATTTTTCAATAGCGATGATAGGGGTTCAAAAGCTGGTCTTCCCAAGCTCGTTAAGAAAAATTATAATTCCCTGGAAAGACCTTGGTATAAAGCAGCAGCAGCTAAAAAAAGTTCTACATGGAGCAATATATATACATATAGCGATGGTACTGATATTGCGATTGCTGCTGCAACACCTGTATATGAAAATAACGAGTTGCAAGGGGTGTTATCAGTTGATTTATCATTGAATCAAATTAACAGTTTTTTGCGTAAAATAAAAGTCGGAAAATCTGGGAGAACTTTTATTGTTGAACGTGATGGTTTTCTAGTTGCTTCCTCGACTAATGAAGATACCTATTCTAAGCAAGGAAACGAGTTTAAACGTTTAGCTGCTACTAGAAGCGATTATCCTTTAGTTAGTAAATCAACAGAGTTTCTCCAAAATAGATTTGGTCGTTTAAAAAATATCAAGGAAACTCAACAATTAGAATTCGACATTGAAGGAGAACGTCAATATTTACAAGTAACAACATTCAACGATAAATATGGTTTGGATTGGTTGATTGTTGTTGTCATCCCCGAAGCCGATTTCATGGCGCAAATTCATGATAATCAGCGCAATGCATTATTGTTATCTTTATTTGCTTTAATTATCGCGATTATTATTGGTATTCTGACCGCTCGTAGAATTTCTAAACCAATTTTACGCTTAAATCAAGCTGTTAAAGATATTACCGAAGGTAAATGGGAAGCAACGGAAACTGTTAAAGATTCGCGCATCTCTGAGGTGTCAGAGTTAGCCAGTTCTTTTAATAGTATGGCTCATCAACTACATCAATCTTTTGAAAGTTTAGAAGATAAAAACGAGGAATTGCAACGACTGGATAAGTTAAAAGATGAATTTTTAGCTAATACTTCCCACGAATTACGAACTCCTCTTAACGGTATGATTGGGATTGCAGAATCGATGATTGATGGTGCTACGGGAGAGATAACACCATTACAGCAGAGAAATCTGTTGATGATTGCGAATAGCGGACACCGATTATTAGAATTAGTTAATGATATTTTAGACTTTGCGAAGCTCAAAAACCAGAGTATTGAGCTTCAACAAAAACCAGTAGGAATATATTCTTTGGTTGATGTAGTTTTAGCTTTTAGCCAATCTTTGATAGGTGAGAAAGACTTAAAGTTAGTTAATTCAGTACCGAGTAATTTACCTTTAGCTTACGCTGACGAACATCGTTTAGAACAAATTTTCTTCAACATCATTGGTAACTCAATTAAGTTTACAGAAAGTGGAAAAGTAGAAGTTTCTGCAAAAGAAGACAAAGAGCAATTAACAATTACAATTTCAGATACGGGAATCGGTATTCCTCCTGAAAAGCACGAAAAAATATTTGAATCATTTGAACAAGCTGATGGTTCAACAGCAAGAGAATATGGTGGTACAGGTTTGGGTTTAGCAGTTACCAAGCAATTACTGGAACTCCACGGTGGTCAAATTTGGGTCGAATCAGAGGTTGGTAAGGGTTCAAAATTCAGCTTTACCTTACCTGTTGTGGATAGTAAAGTTAAATCACAGAAAGTTCAGCCTGAGAAGAGAAATAAACAAGAATCAAATCAACGACGAAGATTCAAGTTATCAAAGAAAACTGTTCAAGTTAATAAAACTGAAGCAAATAATTCTCATAATGCTGTTCCGGTCAGTAATAGAAAAGAAAAGATATCAAGGAATAGTAAATATAATATTTTAATAGTTGATGATGAACCTGTAAATCTACAGGTACTAAATAACCATTTATCGCTACAAAAATACAGAGTAGTTCAAGCTATGAATGGTTTAGAAGCTTTAGATATATTGGAAAATGGAGAAAAGGTTGATTTGATATTACTAGATATCATGATGCCAAAAATGTCCGGTTATAAAGTATGTGCCAAATTACGAGAAAAATATCCAGCCCATCAATTACCTGTAGTTATGTTAACCGCTAAAAATCAAGTAACTAATATCGTTACCGGGTTTAAATTTGGTGCAAATGACTATTTAACAAAGCCTTTTCAAAAAGAAGAATTACTAACTAGAATCAAGTCTCACATCAAGCTTTCTCAAACTTCTAAATCTTACGGTAGATTTGTTCCTCACGAATATTTAAAATTCCTGAGTAAAGAAAGCATAATTGATGTAGAATTGGGCGACCATGTAAGTAAAGAAATGGCAGTAATGTTCTCGGATATTCGCTCGTTTACCACTCTTTCAGAAAGCATGACTCCCCAAGAAAACTTTGATTTTGTTAACAACTATTTAAGACAAGTATCTCCCGTAATTCGCGATAATACTGGATTTATTGTCAAGTATCTAGGGGATGGAATGATGGCTGTTTTCCCCAACGGTGTTGATGATGCTGTTGCTGCTGGTATTGGTAAATTGAAGAAAGTCGAAGAGCAAAATATTCAAAGAATTGAGAAGGGATTATTACCGATAAAAGTCGGAATCGGAGTCCATTTCGGTCATATGATGGTAGGAATGGTCGGAGAAACAGCCAGAATGCAGGGAGATGCTTTTTCTGATAATGTTAATTTGACAGCACGTTTGGAAAGTTTGACTAAATTTTACGGAGTATCCTTAGTAGTCAGCGAACAAGCTTTAGAGCATTTAAATAATCCCGAAAAATATCAAATGCGCTTTCTTGATAGGGTGATAGTAAAAGGTAGAAGCGAACCCATTGCAATTTACGAAATATTAGATGGGGAAATAGCAGAAATTCGCGATTTAAAATTACAAACTCTGTCAGATTTTGAAAACGGATTGGAAAATTATCGCTGTGGAGATTGCGATAAAGCTAAACAATATTTTGAACGAGTATTAGCTGTGAATAAAGAAGATAAAGCAGCAGCACTTTATTTAGAAAGGGTTGAAGAATTACAATGTAACGGAATTCCCGAAGATTGGAGTGGAGTTTGGGCCATGACTAAGAAGTAGTCAGCGGTCATATGTGAATCATTAGAGGAAGGGAAGAATTCTGTATTTATCATGTAGTGAGAGTATCTTGTTCCTTGATATTAAACAGAATAATTTATTTCTTGGTAAGCTGATGTGCGGCTAATTTGTATGACAAATAAATTTATAAATACTGTAGTGCGACCATCTTGGTCGCTAGTGTTATACAAATTAAATGCGTAACAACTTATTAACTACAATATTTCGTTTCTTTTTAATTACTAACGATTAACTTGTAAAAATGAAAAGCCCAAAACTTGGGCTAAATTAGGAGAGTAGCTAATGGTTGCGGATAATTTAGATAGACAAGCAATAGATAAAGATAATAAGGGATTTTTAAAAAAATTAATTACAGCGAGAAAAAAAATTCCTTTACGTACCGTGTTGATTATTCCATTTGTATTGCAGATTTTTGCAACAGTAAGTTTAGTCGGTTATCTTTCATTCAAAAACTCTCGAAATGCAATAGATACAGTTATTTCAGAATTACGAGATGAAATTAGTAAACATATTCAGTTACATCTTGAAGTTTTTCTAAAATCACCAAATGTGATTAATAATAATAACGAAAAGTCGCTACGTATCGGTTTATTAGATATAAATCAGCCGGATGAAATAGCACAGAAATTTTGGCAGCAGAAGCAGGTATTTAAAGATATTAACGTTATTTTTATAGGAAATAAAAATGGTGGTTATCTGGGTGTAGATAAGACAAATAAAATAACTACTACCCAGAATTTTGTAGCAGGTCAACTGCTAATTTATAATTCTGAAAATACTGGAAGACGTTTCGGTATACCCAAATTAAGTCAGCCAAATTATGATGCTCGTTTAAGACCTTGGTATAACAAAACTAGAGATAAAAAACGTGCGCAGTGGAGCGATATCTTTACATATAGCGATGGTAGCGATATGGCCATCGCAGCAACTCGTCCATTGTACAATAACGGTAAATTTGAGGGTGTACTAGCTGCTGACTTATCCTTAGAACAAATTAGCAAATATTTGCGAACCTTAAAAGTTGGTAAAACAGGTAAAACTTTTATTATTGAGCGTAACGGACTTCTGGTTGGTTCTTCGAGCAATGAGAAAATATATTATAAGAAAGATAAGAAAATAGAGCGTTTGAATGCTATTGATAGCACTTCTCCCTTGATTAATGAATCTACTCAGTTTCTTAAAAAAGAGTTTGGTGATTTAAATAATATAAAAAAAACTCACCACCTAGAATTTGATATTAAAGATAAACGTCAATATTTACAGGTTACAACATACAACGACGAGTATGGTTTAGATTGGTTGATTGTTGTTGCTATTCCCGAAGCTGATTTTATGGCACAAATTAATGAAAATCAGCGTAACACGATATTATTATGCTTGCTTCCTTTAATTACATCCATAATTATTTGTATTATTACCGCTCGCAGAATTTCTCAACCAATTTGTCGATTAAATGAAGCAGTAAAACATATTACAGAAGGTAACTGGGAAGGAACAGAAAGCGTACAAGGTTCCCGTATTGATGAAGTTGGAGAATTGGCAACTTCATTTAATAGTATGTCTCACAAACTACATGAATCGTTTGAATATTTAGAAGAAAAAAATGAGGAATTGGAACGACTGGATAAATTAAAAGATGAGTTTTTAGCTAATACTTCCCACGAATTAAGAACTCCTCTTAACGGTATGATTGGTATTGCAGAATCGGTGATTGATGGTGCTACGGGAGAGATAACACCATTACAGCAGAAAAATCTGGCGATGATTGCTGGAAGCGGACATAGGTTATTAGGATTAGTCAACGATATTTTAGATTTTGCAAAGCTGAAAAACCAAGGTCTGGAACTTCAACAAAAACCTGTAGGAATATATTCCTTAGTTGATGTAGTTTTAGCTTTTAGTCAATCTTTGGTTGGTGGGAAGAACTTAAAATTGATTAATTCTGTACCCGATAATTTACCTTTAGCTTACGCTGACGAACACCGTTTAGAACAAATTCTTTTCAATATAATTGGTAACTCAATTAAGTTTACAGAAAGTGGAAAAGTAGAAGTTTTTGCAAAAGAAGACCAAGACCAATTAACTATTACGATTTTAGATACGGGAATTGGTATTCCTCCCGAAAAACACGAGAAAATATTTGAATCATTTGAACAAGCAGACGGTTCAACATCGCGGGAATATGGTGGAACTGGTTTAGGTTTAGCAGTTACAAAGCAATTAGTAGAACTCCACGATGGTAAAATTTGGGTAGATTCGCAAGTAGGTAAAGGTTCTAATTTCAGCTTTACTTTACCGATTGCAGGTGTTCTTGCTAATCAACAGAAAAGTAAAAATCAGTCAGATAAGAAACAGACCCAAGAATCTCATTCACCAGATATAAAATCTAAAAAATATCGAAAAACTGTTTCACAAAAATTTGAAGCTAATAATATTACTCCTATTTCTACAAAACCTGCGGAAGAAAGTTCTGATAATAGTAAGTATCACATATTAATAGTTGATGATGAACCTGTAAATTTACAGGTATTAAACAATCATTTATCGATACAGAAATACAGAGTTACCCAAGCTTTAAGTGGAAAAGAAGCATTAAAAGCGGTTGCAAATGAAGAGAAATTTGACTTAGTATTATTAGACATTATGATGCCGAAAATGTCCGGTTATAAGGTGTGTGCTGCATTAAGAGAAACATATCCAGCCCATCAATTACCCGTAGTTATGTTAACCGCAAAAAACCAAGTTACCGATATAGTTACCGGGTTTAAATTTGGTGCAAATGACTATTTAACAAAGCCTTTTCAAAAAGAAGAATTACTAACTAGAATCAAGTCTCACATCACACTATCTCAAACTTCCAAATCTTACGGTAGATTTGTTCCTCACGAATATTTAAAATTCCTGAGTAAAGAAAGCATAATTGATGTAGAATTGGGCGACCATGTAAGTAAAGAAATGGCGGTAATGTTCTCGGATATTCGCTCATTTACCACTCTTTCAGAAAGCATGACTCCCCAAGAAAACTTTGATTTTGTTAACAACTATTTAAGGCAAGTATCTCCCGTAATTCGCGATAATACTGGATTTATTGTCAAGTATCTAGGGGATGGAATGATGGCTGTTTTCCCCAACGGTGCTGATGATGCTGTTGCTGCTGGTATTGGTAAATTAAAGAAAGTCGAAGAGCAAAATATTCAAAGAATTGAGAAGGGATTATTACCGATTAAGGTGGGGATTGGAGTCCATTTCGGTCATATGATGGTAGGAATGGTTGGAGAAACAGCGAGAATGCAGGGTGATGCTTTTTCTGATAATGTTAATTTGACAGCACGTTTGGAAAGTTTGACTAAATTTTACGGAGTATCTTTAGTAGTCAGCGAACAAGCTTTAGAGCATTTAAGTAATCCCGAAAAATATCAAATGCGCTTTCTTGATAGGGTGATAGTAAAAGGTAGAAGCGAACCCATTGCAATTTACGAAATATTAGATGGGGAAATAGCAGAAATTCGCGATTTAAAATTACAAACTCTGTCAGATTTTGAAAACGGATTGGAAAATTATCGCTGTGGAGATTGCGATAAAGCTAAACAATATTTTGAACAAGTATTAGCTGTGAATAAAGAAGATAAAGCAGCAGCGCTTTATTTAGAAAGAGTTGAAGAATTACAATGTAACGGAATTCCCGAAGATTGGAGTGGAGTTTGGGCCATGACTAAGAAGTAGTCATTTATCAGCGAGCAGTGAACAGTTAGCAGTTAAGTATTTTGGGTTTTCAACTAATAATTATTTATCGAATACAAGTAATTAAATAGAATTAATTACACAATGTTATTGCGAGTGTCGCAGAGCGAAACGAAGCAATCCTATTTACTTATTTTATTTATGGGGAAAATTGCAAAACTAATTCAGTCCTTCATTCTTAATTGATAACTGATAACTGATAACTCCTAACTCCTAACTCCTCGTCCATAAAGCTAATCCTCCACCTTTACCCCGTGCAGCGATATAGTTATCTTTTACCAAAAAGTATGTAAAAAATGCTTGCTCTTTCAAATTTTGCTTGTCAAAACTTTCTTCTCTATCTTTCCCATTCCGAATATAACCTTGATATAAATTTAATCCCGATACAGATAACCGCATTCTGGTAAAGTCAAATGCGAGTATATTTTTCTTTGACCAAAATTGTACCGGTCCGGTTAAAACTATTTTAAATAAACCAAATTGTACAGAGTTTTCAACGTTTCCTTTTTCTGGTGAATCTTTTGATTTACTGTAGTCAAGCTGAATTTTAACTAACTTGGATAAAAATCTTCCCGCTCCTAAAACCACTCCCGCTCGTTTGCGAGTTTTTTTCGTCCCAGTAATAAACCCTAACCTCCAATTACCGGTTAACTGCAAAAAACTATAATCTATTTTAGTTTGTTTAGCGGCTTTTTCTGCTGCAATTAACGCTTCAACTACAGCTTTTGATTCGGGTGGTTTTGTGACTTTACCCTGTAGGTAATCCGCAGCTTTCTCAATTGTGTCTGACATTCTTCTGTATTTACTAACTTATAAAACTATATTTAATCTTCAACATTTATATTACGACAAAATCATAATTAAAATACAAAAACCCGATTTTTCAAAAAACCGGGTTTCTAAATATCTCAAATCATTACCAATTAGCCTTTATTCAATTCCTTAGCCATCTGCATAAAATCGTCCATATTAGATTTTTTTGGACGACGATTGCTGATAGCTGGTTCGGGAGTTTTGGGATTTGTAACTGGAATTTGAGTTTCTTCAACAATTTTCGTTTCTTCGGAATCTATAAAATACCCCGAGTCGGAATTAGATACTCCTAAAGTCTTACCTAAAGAACCAAAGATATTTCCTAGAAAACCAAATACTGAACGAAAGAAAATCGAAAATACAGCAACAATGCGAATAAAACTGTTTTGAAAAATCTGTTTGAGACGTTGCATTACATCTCCTTATTAATTCAATTGACAAAATATTATGCTCTTTTATATTGTAACAAATAATCAATATACTTAAACTTTAGTTAGTAAAAGTAAATAATCAAATCTTCAGCCTTTTGATAGAAAAAAATATTTCTCAAGCATGATTTAATTTTGATGAGGAAACTTTGAATTGCTATAGCCAATAATATTTCCTCAAATATCTTAAATCACATCTTGCACCAGTTGCAGAAACCCGGTTTCTTGTTGGTTAAACAAAGAGATAATATGCTTTCACTTCCGAGAAACCGGGTTTCTTTGGTCTTCTTGAAAATGGTGCAAGATATGAGTTAAATCATTAACTACAGATAAGTGCTAAACAGGAGATATCAGTGCCTACCATTTCGATAAACAACGAACTTACTACCGTAATTATAATTTGTCTCAGTTGCTAAAAAGAATGGTATTGAATTTTTGAATTAAACGCTAAAAAAGGAATTAAAAATGGGAACTTATCTAGTCACGGGTGCAAATCGAGGTATTGGTTTAGAATATTGTCGTCAATTAAAAGAGCGCGGCGATAACGTTATTGCTGTATGTCGCTCGGTGTCTGATGAATTAAAAGATTTAGACTTACAAACCGAGACAGATGTTGATATTACTTCCGACTCTTCAGTCGCTCAATTAGTTAAAAAACTTGATGGTAAAACCCTCGATGTTTTAATCAACAATGCCGGTATTATAGAGCGAGTTAGCCTAAATAACTTAGATTTTGACAGTATTCGCAGACAATTTGAAGTTAACGCAGTTGGGCCGTTAAGATTAACTCAAGCATTATTAAATAACCTAAAATCTGGTTCCAAAGTTATTATGATGACTAGCCGTATGGGTTCCATTGATGATAATACTTCCGGTGGTTCCTACGGTTATAGAATGTCAAAAGTTGCTTTATCAATGGCCGGTAAATCATTATCCGAAGACCTGAAATCAAAAAATATTCCCGTTGCTATTTTGCACCCAGGATTAGTTCAAACTCGCATGACTGGTTTTTCTGGGATTACTACTGAAGAATCCGTCAAAGGATTGTTAGCTAGAATTGATGAATTGAATATAGAAAATACCGGAACTTTTTGGCATTCTAACGGTGAAATATTGCCTTGGTGATGGGATTTTGGATTGCTATCTTTACTAAAGTTTTTGCATTTTAGTCCTATGAATCTCATATCTTGCACCAGTTGCAGAAACCCGGTTTATTTGGCATCTTACAACGAGATATTCATGCTTTAACGACTTATTCTGGGTTTATTTGAGCTTGTTGAGAATGGTGCAAGATGTTAGATGAATAGGACTTTAGCTCTTAGCTCAGGGTTTGTAACTAGTACATCACGGCTTAAATAAGGCAACCGTTCAAAATAGTTGAAAAGCCCCAGATATCAAACTTTTTACTTCTTACTTTTTACTTCTTACTTCCGCGAAGCGGTACTAGGTACTTATGTCTGCTGTTGAAGCGACTCGCTCGTTAAATAAATATCATACTTTTGTACGAACTTTTACCTCTAAAAAGCTACAAAGTCAACATTCCAATGTATTAAATATGCCCATACCCTATGTGGTATCTCTCATCTCTTTCTGACAGGGCATCTCTTTCCGGGAGGCGTTGTGCTAACGTTGACGGACACGTTACGGTCTTAGCAAGACGATAGTCTTAAACCGTTCAACTAACAACGATAAATATCTAACTAGCTTTGTCTAAGTACTTCTCTAGTAGATTTTATATTGTCACTCACCATTCTAAATACAATCGGAATGGCTGCATCTGGCACGCTACTCCTGTAGTCACAGCAAGCGATGCTTGAGTAATTAATTGACGGTAACGTTTTCTTTTTATAGCAATGCAATAAGGTATTTATGCCATCTATTTTTTTTGGTTCTATTGGTTCGATAGCGGATACTTCCGAGCTGCAAAGACAGTCTTTCAATCAGGCTTTTGAGCGACATAACCTTAATTGGCACTGGTCGCAGGACGAGTATTCGGCAATGCTGAAAAAAAGTGGCGGGATTCAACGAATTAAAGACCATGCAACTTCCCTCGGACAGTCGGTAGATGCAGCAGCGATTCATGAGTCTAAGTCACAGATATTTCAAGAGTACTTACAGGCTGGTAAAGTAAAGCCTCGTCCTGGTGTAGTTGAAACCATTGCTAAGACAAAGCAGCAGGGGTTAAAGCTATGCTTGGTGACCACGACATCTGAGAAAAATGTCTCATCACTACTGCTCGGATTAGGGTCGGATATCAACCCTACAGATTTTGATTTGGTGGTGGATATTTCTATGGTGGAGCGACCAAAACCTGCGGTCGATGCTTATGCTTTAGCCTTGGAAAAACTCAATGAGAACGCAGAAAATTGCGTTGCGATTGAAGATAATCTAGGGGGTCTGTCGGCAGCTAAGGATGCGGGAATCATCTGTGTGGCATTTCCAGGAGAGAACAACACTCATTATGATTTCTCAAAGGCCGATTTAAGAGTTGATAAGCTCAGTTTTGATAGGTTGCAGAAATTTATTTAGTTTTTTCGGAGAGGGATAGTCCCATGACCTATGAATTGCGGATGCTTTCGCCTTTTGGGGTGGAGGCTGTAGGGCTGAAGATTACCGATATAAACGGTGAAAGTATCGATGCGCTCAAGGCTGCGATTGCTCAGCACGGGTTTATGGTATTTAGGAACCAGTGGCTCAGTGACGCAGCCTTTGCTGCTTTTTTGCAAAAGCTGGGACAGTTGACCTTTACCATCGGAGAGAAACCAATCCCTGGTGCCCCGATGCTCAACTTAGTGACTAACGTAGGTCGAGATAGTCCACCTAGAAGTGTTTTTCATACCGATACAAGCTATATTGCAAAACCCCCCGCATTTACTGCACTGCGAATTGTTAAAGTGCCATCATCGGGAGGTGAAACCCTATTTTGCAATCAATATCACGCATACGAGACATTACCCGAATCGGTGAAAGAGCGGTTCAAGCAAGCGAAGGTTTTACATGTAGTTTCTGGTCTAACTTTGGATGAAAATCAGGAAAAGCAAAGCTGGCATCCATTGTTTAGACAGCATCCTATTTCGGGACGGGTAGCACTTTTTTTATCTACACCAGAACGATGTCAGGCTATATCCGGTGTAAATAGGGAGGATGGCAAACTAATTATCAGGCTGTTGTATAAACATTCAATTCGCAACAGCAGACTCTATCGTCATTGCTGGCAACCAGGAGATATAGTAGTTTGGGACAACCGCTGTACTATGCATCGAGCAGACCATTCTCAAGTAGTGGGTGATAGAGTCTTGCATCGTGGATTGATAGCTGGTGAAAAGGTTCGTAGTTGCGCTTAAGCGCCTCCGGATACCGGAATATTTAGCGAAGACCGCGTAACTACCAATATTTGCGTTTAAATAAAAGGGATAATTCAAAATCCCTCCTCCCATCCCATGATAGAACCCAAAATTGTTGTAGATTCCCCACATCACAACGCTGAATGTCCTTTGTGGCACCCCCAAGACCAATGTCTCTACTGGACTGATATCCCCAGAGGAAAACTGTATCGTTATAATCCACAAACAGATTCTCATTCCGAAATCTATTCAGGTGAACCAGTTGGTGGTTTGACTCTTCAAGCTGACGGTTCATTATTGCTATTTAAAACCAAAGGAACCATTGAGCGCTGGAAAGAAGGTAAAACTACAACTTTAATCAACGAAATTCCCGCAGAAAAGCATACTCGTTTCAACGATGCTATAGCAGACCCAACAGGAAGAGTTTTTTCCGGAACAATGGCAACTTCAGAAGATAAGGGAAGACTTTACCGCATAGATACCGATGGTTCGATTCATATAATTTTAGAAGAACTTCTGGTTCCCAACGGTATGGGTTTTTCTCCCGATTTAAAATATTTTTACCTAACCGATTCCGACACCCGCACCATTTACCGTTTTGATTACAATCAAGAAACTGGTGATATTACCAACCAGCAAAATTATATAGTTATTCCCCAAGGAGAAGGAGTCCCCGACGGAATGACCGTTGATAGTGAAGGCTATATTTGGTCGGCTCGTTGGGATGGAAAACACTTGTATCGCTACGCTCCCGACGGTACCGAAGTTTTACGAATTGAATTCCCGGCTTTAAAAGTAAGCTGCTTGGCTTTCGGTGGTTCGGATTACAGCCAGATTTACGTCACAACTGCTGGAGGTAACGACCGCTCCAAAGAAGGTTCCGGTGCAGGAGCAATTTTTCATTTTCAATCTGATGTTAAAGGAATTCCTGAATTTAAATCTCGGATTTTGATTGATTAGTGACGGAAACTTCTATAATTTTGTAAGGATAAATTCTAAACTTTTAAACAATACTTGGTACATCCCCAATGCTGATTATTAGGATTTCGAGAACCTTGCCACCCTAAAAATCTTAATTCCTTTGCAATAAAGGTGTTTATTCCTCCATGAGCAATTAAAACGACCGAACCATGGTTGTGATACTCCTGTATTAGTAACTCTGCTGCTTGCTTAGCTCTATGTCTAGTAGCAACTGGTGACTCAGTAATAGGAGGAATTTTTAATTCCCATAGTAAGCGAGAAATAATTGCCCAACTCAAAGCTGATAGTTTTGTATTTGCAGAAAAATTTCGCCAACAGTTTATTTCTCGGAAAATTGAATTACTTATTGGTTGAACTTGGGGCTGAAGAATTCTGGCTGAATGAATTGTACGGTTTAAATTACTGGTATAAATTACCTTAGCTTTTTGTACAACTGCAATCAAATTTTCTGGTGGTATTGAGTCGCTTGCTATACCCGCAGCATCATAGCGCTTTACAAACTCTAAGAATTGATTACCTTTAACATTCTCTCGTAGAGAAACTGTTGGTTTTCCATGTCTTATAAGGTAGATAGTCATTTTTTATGGTTTACAAAATCTTTCTGCGGACTGAATTGCTTTATCTATGATTATTATCGCGCTAGCCTGATAGTGAAAGCTTATCGAATGCAGGGAAATATGGCAGCAGAAGGACATAGCTTAATTGTGGACTTTACCACAGTTTTGGGTGCATCGGCACTGGGTGGGTATATTGCTAATAAGCTGCGTCAACCCGTTTTGTTAGGATATCTGGCTAGCGGATTGATTGTAGGTCCTTTCGGTTTAAAGTTATTAAATGATGCAGATTTAATCAAATCTTTAGCTGAGTTTGGAGTTGCTTTTCTGCTCTTTGCTTTGGGTGTAGAATTCTCCTTAACCGAACTCAAAAGAGTCAAAGATATTGCTATTAAGGGTAGTTTGCTGCAAATTGGATTAACTACTACCTTAGTAACTCTAATTACTATTGTTTCTGGTTGGGCTTCGGGTTTTGCAGAAGGAATATTTTTAGGTGTAGTGTTTTCCCTTTCTTCTACAGCTGTAGTATTAAAAACACTGACAGACAAAGGAGAAACTTATACACTCCACGGTCAAATCATGTTAGCGATTTTAATCGTTCAAGATTTAGCTTTGGGTGTAATGTTAGCGATTTTACCAGCATTAAAACAACCTGAAAATATTGCTCCAGCTTTATTTTTAGCTTTTGTAAAAGTTGTTGGATTTGCGGCAATTGCATTTATTTTAAGTCGGTGGTTTGTAAAGCATTTGATTCGTAGTATTGCAGAAACAGAAAGTGAAGAATTGTTTTTATTAACGATTATTGCTTTATGTTTGGGAGTTGCTTTAATTACAGCAGCTCTCGGTCTTTCGATTGAGATGGGTGCTTTTGTCGCAGGATTAATGATTTCGGAAATAGATTACGCAGACCATGCTTTAGCTAAAGTACTACCATTACGCGATACCTTTGCCAGTCTATTCTTCGCTTCTATTGGAATGCTAATTGACCCCAATATCTTGATTAATAACTTCGGGTCAATTTTGGGATTGGTTACTTTAGTAATGATAGGTAAGGCAGCAATAATATTTCCCATCGTACTAAAATTTGGTTACTCAGTAAAAACAGCAGTAATTGCTGCTCTTGGTATTAATCAAATAGGTGAGTTTTCCTTTGTACTTGAATTAACTGGTTTAGCTTTAGGGTTAATTTCTGAAGATACTTATCTATTACTCTTAGGTACCACTGCAATAACTTTAATCATTACTCCTATTTTATTAGAAAGAGCGCCTAAACTAGCCAATCTTCTTACAGGAACGGCATTTTTTAGAAGATATTTACAGCGATTTGAAGCACCAAAAAGCCTGTCAATACCGGAAACCATAAATTCTCATGTAGTTGTAGCAGGTTACGGTAGAGTCGGACAAGTTGTAGTTAAGATTTTGCAAAGCCAAGGTTATCCAGTCATCGTTATGGATAACAGCGAAGCAGCAATTCAAAGACTCAGAAATCAAAATACACCTTATTTATTCGGGGATGCAGATTCCGAACTAGTCTTAGAAAAAGCACATTTAGAAAAAGCTAAAGCTCTAGTAATAGCCTTACCCGACCCAGCAAGTACGAGATTATTACTCGAACGCGCTTTATCAGTAGCTCCCCAGCTAGATATTATAGTGCGATCGCACTCCGATAAAGAAATAGATATCTTGACTCAAATGGGAGCAAAAGAAGTAGTCCAACCAGAATTTGAAGCAGCATTAGAACTAGGAACTCATCTACTCAAAACATTGGGTGAGACCGAAAATCAAATTTACACCATTATCGACACTATTCGTATTGATAAATACATGAGTATTAGACCGGATAAATGAAAAGACAGAGAACTTCTAACCGTTGTTAGAATCCAAAATCTAAAATCTAAAATCCTGTCTTCTAAACGTGTCCGTAAGGACATAATCCAAAATCGAGTAGGGAAACACACAGCCAAATTGCTTTACTTGGAATCAAACGAAGAGGATTAATATCCAATGAAAGCTTAATTGTAATTTGGTGATAAATAATACTCAAGGTGAGCGCAGTACGCGAAAAAATTAAACACTTATTGACAAATTAATTAACTGACAACTTGTGCCATCTCTCTAGAAGTGACCCACATATCAGCAACATCGTATTTCACCAATACGGTTTCGTGTTTAGCATTACAAGAGGCTTTGAGCGTTTTTGTCTTGCTATTATTTTTTACGAGTTTAGCCTGACAACTATAAACCGAACCATCGGGTTTTTCAAAAGTTAGCTCTGCCAATACATTAGTCTTATCCGGACTTTCCTCAACTATTCTACCCGCCGCTTTGTAATTAAACCAATCCCATCCGTAACGCAGAATCATTTCCCTTTCTACAATTTGAATCGACCTTGGGAGAACTCCCCAACCTCGATAGATATCTTTAAAACGTTTAACATCACCAGTACGAGTCAATATTGATTTAAATGACTCATGTTCAAGATTGCCGTAATACCTTCCATGAGGCAAGTCTATCATTGTCGGTGCAAATCTATGCCCGCCGAAGTGACTGGATTTCCAGATTCTCACATTATCTAAACCCAAATCTGAGATAACATTTTTGGCGTGAAAATAAAAAGGATTTCCGTATCTTGCACAGCATTTATCGTGACTACCATGAGTACAAACTAATATATCTCTTTTGGTAGTTGCATCAATTTCATATTTGGGACTTTTTCCCCACAACCATTTTTTGATAGTTGCTACTGCTTGTTCTATATTTTCTAGCTTGAATTCTCTGCGAGAATATCCTTTACCTCCTCCTGCTTGTTGGTGATAAATCAAAAGCGTTGTGGAGTCTACTTTGTGTGACAAATCATTCGCAATTAATTGAAACTTAATTGGTAATTTAGCCCGCTTTGCTTCCTGTACAAATAGCCGTAAATTGTCCGGAACCCACTTAGAACTGAAAGCATCCGAACTCCAAGGAGGAGGACATTCTATCAATACGTAGGTTTGATTGTTAGTAGCAGTACCAACAATATCTTCTGCTACTTCTCGTGAATTATCGGAACAAAAATTTTGATTCATTTAACTTACATGAGTAGAGTATTTTTGCAAAAAGGATATTACGCATATGGATAATTAAATCTACAATCAATCTCTATAAGAATCATGATTACTACAAACATTTCTCAATGGTGACTTAGTTTTAGTCACCCAGAATGAAGACAGAAAACACTTGTTCAACAAGAAATTTGATTGATTATTTCAAGGGTAGTAACTTTTTTATAACACTTTACTTATTAAAAGTCTCTGATACTAGAAAAAATGTTACTAATGACTTAATAAAGGATATAAATAATATCTTTTACACCTATGGATAGTTATTTAATATCTCATTATATGTATTTTTTCTCATGTTATGGATTGAGTTTTAGTGTTTTTACTTAGAATTATGCTCATATTTTCGGAATAATACATATTCATTTTTACCTATCTTATACACATTGCTATATCTAGTAAAACTCATATACATACTTTCATACCTAAGTTAGCAAGTAAACTTTGATAAGTCTTACAGCAAAAACTGAAGGCATATGTAAATAGTTAGCTTAGATATTAGTAAAAAAAGCTACTAGCGTCGTTTAATTTATTTCTATATTTGTCATAATCCATATTATTTTTAAAGATTTTTAAGTTCTATAACTTCACTATACCTAATTTTTTGAAAATGTTGCAAATTATTCTCAATAAAAATACAAAAAAATAGATTCGGTAAAGAGTAGGTCTAGAAAGTCAAACTTGTCGGGGAATAGGTAAGTATTGCTATGCCAATATGCAATAAATGGCTTGGCATCATGTCATTAATGAATAAGTGTGAAAAGTTTTATATTAATACTTCCCTTGTTCTCATCCAAACTTATCTACTCTTATGTTTTCCCAACATCACGAGCAAACTTTACATCCGAATCTAACCGATGTCTGTATAAAATGCAAGCATTTACTAATTCTCATCACTTTGATTTGTATATCCTCTACATAGAGTCTCATATATATACAGACAAACTCAGGGAATACACGTAAAATAGATTTGCTAACATAAAGCCTAAGAGTAGTGCTTTACATATCAAGTAATGATTAGGTTTATTGCAAATAGCGAAACGGAAAAACTATGATTTCAGGAAAATAAATCCAATTTCTTACCGGTTATTGAGAATGAAGCAACACGGGTCTCAAACAATAGCGAAAGCTGAATAAAATATGATTTAACCATCTGTTTACTTTTTATTAAGTAGATATTAAAACTAAGACCAGGTTACACTAAAACGCGACAAAACTTTATTTTTCATCAATAGGGAATACTTATTCTCTAAATAATATTTTCCATCTGTATTAGGCTGCTGCAAGTTTTTCGCTTAAGCTGTGGAATTACTAATGATAAAAAATTTCAATTGTGTTAACAAAGAAATAGCTTTGATGGGAGCAAAGCGCTACTAAAGCATGACGGTTGTTTAAACGGACTTGATGTAGTCGCTTTATCAATCAATGCTCAACAGAGAATTAAGAAACGTCCATAGCTGCGAATCTGCAAAATCAGAAATGGTCATAAAAGCACCAAGATTTTGTAAAGTTTCAGGAGCTTGAGTAGAGGTGATACCTATAGTACGAATACCCGCATCAACAGCAGAACGCATTCCGGAAGGAGAGTCTTCTATAGCTATAGCTTCCTGTGGTTGTAGTCCTAGTTTTTCCAAAGCAACCTTGTAAGGTGTAGGGTCTGGTTTGGCTGCTGTTTGTTCTTCACCTAAAATTATGATGTCGAAAGCCTCTTTTAACTGCAAAGCTTCTAACATGTGATATGCGTTAAGCTTCGGAGCATTGGTAACTAAAGCACATTTGAGATGATGCTGTTTACTCCAAGCGAATAATTGCGTAAATCCACTGATAGTTTTTAGTAACGAAGCTTGTTCGCGAAACCTTGCTTCTTTTTCTTGTGCGAACCGCTCGCTCTCTTCAGCCGATAGGTGGGGTAATACATCTTGAATAATATCAGGATTGTGTCTACCAGCAAAATTCGATTTAAATATTTCTTCGTTTATTTCAACGTTATATTCAAGTAAAAAATCTTTCCAGATTTTATAATGTATGGGGTCAGTGTTAACAATTGTTCCATCAAAATCAAATAAAATTGCAGAAAACATAATTTGTTCTGATTAATTGTAAATAAATATAAACTTTAATAAAATACCTTACATTATTTTGTGCATTTCCGTAACAATTGCTGCATTAAAACTTGCAAAAAACTATAATAAAATCATTAAAAATCTGACAACCTATGGTAACTAGTGCGTGTAAGGGTGGAGATAAAATCTACCCCTACCCGTTTACTTCAAGAACAGTGTTAAAAGATTAAAATAAATAATTAATTAACAAATAAATAAAAATGTACATTTTGTATAATAGCTTTTGTATAGCGAGCTATTAGAAACTTTTTGACTATACGTATAACATAAAAAATGATGGATAATTATTTTTTTGTTATCAAATGTCAAAAGCTAGAAAAGATTTTCGCGTTGATAGTCTAGCAGTTCAGATTTACGATTCGGAAACCGAACTTGCACTATCAGCAGCAACTATTATTCAACAAGATTTACAGCAAATCCTCAAACACAAGCAAACCGCTACAGTATTGTTTGCAACAGGTAATTCTCAACTAAAATTTTTAGATGCTTTAGCAAGTTTAAATAATATTGATTGGTCGCGGATTGTATGTTTTCATCTAGATGAATATTTAGGTATATCAGAAAATCATCCCTCAAGCTTTAGATATTATTTGCGAGAACGTATAGAAAAACCTATTTCACCCCAGAAATTCCACTATATACAAGGTGATATATTAGAACCTTTACAAGAATGCGAACGCTATTCCAAACTACTTACAGCACAAGATATTGACTTATGTATGTTAGGAATTGGAGAAAACGGACACCTAGCATTTAACGAACCAACCGTTGCAAACTTTAAAGACCCATTACAGGTAAAACTAGTAAAATTAGATTCAGTTAATCATCAACAACAAGTTAATCAAGGGCATTTTCCTAATATAGAAAGCGTACCAAAATATGCTTTTACCCTGACTATACCAATGATTTGTGCGGCAAAAAAGATAGTTTGTCTCGCACCCGGAAAAGGTAAAGCTAAACTGGTAAAACAATTATTAGAAGGAAATATTACCCAAAAATTCCCAGCCTCAATTCTTCGTAACCAACCGCAAGCAAATTTGTTGTTGGATACAGAATCTGCAAGCTTGGTAGATAGTGAACAGCGAACAGTTATCAATTAGCGTTAACTCCTAACTCTTAACTCTTAACTGATTAATATCCGCTTAAAATTCCCTTTCGTTTTGCTTCTTTTTCTGCGACTTTAAATAACAATAATCCGATTGCAAAATATACAATACCGTTAATAAAAGCAATAGCTAAATTTATTAAATTTAAACCATCACCTCGTGCCATTAAATCACGTAATAAACCAGCACCAGGAGTCATTGGTATTAACAATGCTAAAAATTTAGGAGTACCAGTCCAAGTTTCGGTAGGAATAGTTAATGAAAATAGTAGGGGAAATAAAAACAAAGGAAGTAATTGCTGTACGCGCTTAAAAAGTAAAGATATAGAACCTATTATAAAAGCAAAACCATATGCTCCTAACAAGACTGAAATAAAAGGTAAGACTAATAACGGTGGAAAATACAGACTGCTACCCGTAAGTAAACTAATGATAATAATAATAACTACAATTTTAATTATTTCTAAAGTTAAATAAGCTAAACCTCGCATCATAAATACTTTTATCGCACCATAGCGAGAGAGAAACAATTGCTCCAAAGTTCCAGTCTGGGCTTCATTTTGTAATCCTCCGGCTATATTTGCCATTACAAAATTCACTAAAACCCAAAGCACATAGCCGATAATAATAGAATCGAGTTTATCTCCCAACTGAAAACTAGAACCTGCAATATAACCAGCCCCTAAAAAAAGTCCATAGAATATCGCAGTTGTAAAGATAATTTGTGATATTGATTCTACCGGATAACGGCGAAACTGTATCCAACTGCAACGAAATTCAGCGAAAAATAATTCAAGCATTATTATTTATTAGTTATTATTTATTAGTAATTACTTGTTAAGTAGGTCGGCATGAAAAAACCAAAGTATGTAAAGATAAGTAAATACGGAGAATGCATCTACCGAGGTTATTGAAATATGGGCGCTCGTTTAAGGGTGTTTCTGACTCGTGAGCAAGATAAAGACTTGCTAAACCTAAGAACCACAAACGTACCAAACAAAGTAAAAGACCGAGCAGAAGTAATTAGATTAAATGCACATGGTTGGTATGTTGAAAAAATAGCAGATCATTTCGGGTGGACTACACAAACAGTAAGAGACATTTTACATAAATGGCAGAAAGAAGGATATAGCGGACTTTGGGATAAACCCGGCAGGGGAGGTAAGACGAAGTACAAGGAAGAAGATATTATATATCTGGAAGAATGCCTCAAAAAAGAACCACGCACATACAATAGTCTTCAATTAGCCCAAAAATTAGAAGGCGATCGCCAAGTAAAGTTGAGTCCCGATAGGTTAAGACGGGTACTCAAAAAAAGGGGGTCATTTGGAAACGAACAAGAAAAAGCCACAAGGAAAAGCAAGACCCAATCTTCAAAGAAATCAAACAAGCAGACCTAGATATGTTAGAACTATCTGCGGCTGCTGGGGAAATAGATTTAAAGTATTTAGATGAATCCGGTTTCTGTATGTGGAGTGAACCAAGCTACACATATTACCATCTCGGTGAACAGAAGCGCTTAGAGCAAACTAAGCGTCGTGGTCGTAGATTAAGTATTATAGGGCTTTTACAGCCCCTAGCTAGCTTTGCATATGGTTTAGTTATTGGTGGTGTTAATCGCTTTTCTTACATCCATATGATGGAACAAGAAGCGGCTGAGGCCCAAACAAGCGGACGCATGAGAGTTGTAGTACAGGACAACGGTCCAATACACCGATGCAAGGAAGTTCAGCAGTTATGGTCTAAGTGGGAAAGTCAAGGTTTGTATATCTTCTTTTTGCCTAAATATTGTTCTGAGATGAACCCAATTGAATTGGAATGGCAGCATCTCAAGAAAGATGAACTTTCTGGACAAATGTTTGATGACGAACTAGACCTTGCTTATGCCGTAATAGATGGAGTTCAAGTTAGAGGAGAAAGAGGTAACTACAAGACACAGCGTGTTAGATTTAACTCCAACACGACATCTTAACTTTTCGTTACATAGTTGTAAATTTTCCCGCCGACCTACTTACTTGTTAAGTATTAGTTAGTTAATTACAGGACTTACACTTACGTAATTGTCATAATATGCGGTTGTTGCATGACACTGAATATCTTATTTCTACGTTCAAAATTAATCAAAGTGTCGCAGCACCCTACGAGAAAATGTACCAGTTGCGTAAGTCCTAAATTATTTATTTATCATCTCTTCTATTTACTATTCCCTGTACCCTATTCTCTTCCTTCACTAACTTTAAGAATATTTGTGTCAAATCAGCTTCTGATTTCTCCACAACTTTTAACTGTAAAGGTTCGAGTATATTAAATACCTGATAAATTAATTCTGGATGATTTACATAAATAATTTTGCTTCCTCTAACTTCCACGCCAATTTTTTCCAACTTGATAATTCTTTCTTTATCTAATACAGATTCCATTTCAATTTTATAAGCCTTGCCAGAAAACTTACGAATCAATTCATCAGTGGGTAGCTCCGTTATAATTTCACCCTTCTGAATAATCGCTATTTTATCAGCAAGCTGTTCGGCAATATCGAGTTGATGAGTTGTTAATAAAATCGCGCAACCAGATGCGGCAATTTCCTTTACCAAAACTTTGACATCTTCTGTTGCTTGTACATCAAGTCCCAGAGTTGGTTCGTCTAATAATAATATTTTCGGTTGATGAACTAATGCAACAGCAAAAGCTAATTTCTGCTGCATTCCTCGGGAAAGTTTTTGTACAGCGGTACGACGTTTATTTTGTAAACCAAATCTTTCTAAAAGTGCAATTCCTGATTTACGAGCTTGATTGTGAGTAAGTCCTTTTAATACTCCAAAATATTCTAAATTCTCTTGAGGATTTAATCGCCAATAAACATTCCGATTACCCTCTAAAACAGCACCAATATTTTCTAATGCAGTAGGATTTTTATGAGGATTGATTCCAGATATCTTTGTCCAGCCGGAATCGGGTTTAATTAATCCTGCCATCATTTTAATGCTTGTAGTTTTCCCCGCACCATTCGGACCTAAAAAAGCTACTACTTCCCCAGATTCAATATTCAGAGAAACGTTTTTAACTGCTTCTACTATTTGATTATTCAAACGGTAAGTTTTTTTAAGATTGTACGCTTCGAGAGCAATCATATTAATTGTCGATAATGTTGATGATATAAAAATATAAAAATATAAAAGACTTAAGCCCCTACTCAAAATTTAATTTTGTCTCATTAGTTTGATTCTTCGACTTTAATCATTGACAACTTTTATATCCATACCTATTTCCGAAGTATTTACTTCCATCTCTGTATCCATTTCATTTTCTAAATTGTTCGTAAGCAAACTTTGCTACAGGTTTGCTCATTCGACCTTGACGATTAGTACCAAGGATAACTGGTATAAAAATATTACTCATCTTCACGATTGCGATTAAAAAACATTAAAAAAATATACTTAAATCAATTAAATAGAAATATTTGTTGATTTATTTTCATGTTTAAATACCCGTTTTACTGCAATCATAAATATGGTTACTTGCCGTCTGGTTTTTTCTCTCTATATAAAATACGGAGGATTACAATATTTTAAAATTAAGTGTAAGTAAATTTTTTTTAACTTTCGACTCACCTTTATGCCCAATCTGTTTTATATTTTTATTTTTAACATTGAACATATAGTTTGATTAACACCAGAGCGTAAATTCTAAGAAGGTTTATACAGGATGAATTCTTATCTAGCAGCTGCTATTCAAATGACCAGCGTGCCCGATTTAACATCAAACTTAGCTCAGGCTGAAGAATTGATTGATGTAGCAGTGCGTAAAGGTGCCCAATTAGTGGGTTTACCAGAAAATTTTTCCTTTATGGGAGAAGAAAAAGAGAAGCTTGCACAAGCTGAAGTCATTGGTAAGGAAACTCAAATTTTTCTCAAAAAAATGGCCCAGCGCTATCAAGTTAATATCATTGGTGGTGGTTTCCCCGTACCTTCAGATACTATCGATAAAGTATACAACACAGCCGTGCTGGTAGATTCCAACGGTGAGGAATTATCATGCTATCGCAAAGCACATTTATTTGATGTCAATGTTCCTGATGGTAACACTTATCGAGAATCTAGTACCGTAATGGCTGGTAAAGAACTCCCCAACGTGTACTTATCGAAACAACTCGGACATATCGGACTTTCAGTTTGTTACGATGTTCGATTCCCCGAACTTTACAGACATATGTCACAACAGGGTGCTGATGTAATGTTTGTTCCCGCAGCTTTTACCGCTTTTACAGGTAAAGACCACTGGCAAGTCTTGTTACAAGCTCGCGCAATCGAAAATACTTGTTACATCATTGCTCCAGCCCAAACAGGTGTACATTATGACCGTCGTCAAACTCACGGACACGCAATGATAATTGACCCTTGGGGGATGATTTTAGATGACGCTGGGGAAAAACCCGGAGTGGCGATCGCCGAAATAAATCCAGCCAGAATCGAACAAGTTCGTCGTCAAATGCCAAGTTTAGAACATCGAGTATTTTAATTGAAATAGTTCTAAATTGTTTTAAATAGTTCTAAAAGCAGACAAAAAACTTTTAAATCAATTTTCAGCCTTCAATAAACCTGATATCTTCGAGATATCGGGTTTTTGCATTTGAATCACAAGCATTTATTTTAATCTATGACTTGTTGTCGTATTTTCTACAGCCCCTAACGCTCTTAAAGAGGCTTTCTCGGGTTCTGTTAAACCTGAAATGTTAGTGATTTCCATTCCTTCATAAAAGCGATGGGTCTTGAGTTGCTTGAGAATCTGGCGATTTTCCATCTGCCAAATTAGAATTTTCTCATCTTCTCCCCCACTAGCAAGCAGCTCACCATCGGGACTAAAAGCGACACAGCGAATTGGCTGGGTGTGTCCATCTTGTACATCTGCTAATGTGTCTAATAGTTCACCCGTTTCTACTTGCCATAGATTAATCGTAGTATCACCGCTGCCGCTAGCAAGCATTTTACCATCGGGACTAAAGGCTACTGAGTAAACTTGTTGAGTGTGTTGTCTTAAAGTATGCAAACATTCACCAGTAATCGGGTTCCATAATTTAATGGTCTTATCTTCGCTACCAGTAGCCAGAATTTGACCATCTGGGCTAAATGCTACAGAATAAACCACATTTATGTGTTCCTCCAGGGTTCGTATACATACTCCTGTATTTACATCCCACAATTTCACCGTACTGTCTGCACTACCGCTAGCGATGGTGTTACTATCTCTAGGGTTAAAACTGATGGCGCATACCCATTGAGAATGTCCCATAATGACTCGGGTACAATCACCCGTCTTAACATTCCAAATACGAATAGTGTTATCCTCACCACCGCTAGCCAAGGTTTGACCATCAGGGCTAAAAACTACAGTCCATACCCAATTTTCATGTTCGTTGAGGCTTAAAATCTCTTTACCATCATGAATATTTTGGATATCCCAAAGCTTAATTTGACGGTCTGCGCTACCACTCGCTAAGGTACGACCATCTGAACTAAAAGCCACCGAGCGAATTTTCCCTTTGTGTCCCCGTAGGTGAGAATTATATTTAAAGTCTTCTAGCTTCCACGAGTGTATTATTATTTGACCGTCTTGAGCGCTAACCAAAGTTTTACTATCTGGGCTGAATGCTAAAGAAAAAACACCACGAGTATAGCCTTTCAAAATATTCCAGCAAGTCCCGTCTTCTATATTCCAAAATCTTGCTGTTTGGTCATCGCTACCACTAATAAGCGTGCGTCCCGAGGGATGGAAACCAATATCCCATACTTGGCTTGTATGACCGGATAATGTTTGCTTACATTTACGACTATCAGTATCCCATAATTTTATTGTTCTATCTTCACTACAACTAGCAATTATCTTGCCATTAGGACTGAAGCGTACCTTGTATACCTTCCCTTCATGACCGAAAAGAGGAGGTTTGTAATTACCTGTTGCTAAGTCCCAAAGTCTAACAGTTTTATCTGCACCACAGCTAACTAATAGTTCGCCATCTGGATGAAAATGTATTGCATTAATAATCTTATCTTCTTCTTTAATAAGAGAATCTTCGTCGCTTACGTAAAAAGTTTTTAAACAATCTTCTGTACGAATATTCCAAAGTTTAATATTACCCTTAGTATCACTACTGGCAATAATATCTTTCTGTTTGGGATGAAAGTCTACAGATAAAACCGAGCCAGTATGACCATTCAAGGTTTTTTCACACTTTCCTGTTTTAATATTCCAAATTTTGACGCTTTTATCTTCACTAGCACTAGCAAGCAGCCTGCCATCAGTATTAAACGCTAGTGAATATACTTTACTATCATGTCTCAGCGTATCAATACATTCGCCACTGCCAATATCCCATAAATTAATTTTGTAATCGGCACTACCACTAGCAATAATTTTATTATCAGGACTAAACGCAAATGCCCATACCCAAACGTTATGTCCTTTCAAAATACTAAATAGCTTTATCTCATCTGTTTGCCATAATCGCACTTCCCCATTTATCACACCTGTAGCAAAGTATCTACCATCATGGCTAAAACCTACCGATACCAGACTCGACATCGTATCGCTAAATACTGAATTTTTGAAATCACTATCTGTAAATTCGGTTTTTTGTAACTTCACATCTTTAAAATAAGCCTGCCGAATTGTTAAATTTGAAAAATTACATCCACTTAGATCAATTTTAAGATGACGCATTAAATTAATAATATTACCTGCTGCGTATCCTTTCTCTGCAAGTGATTGACCTCGAAGCAAGTCTAATATGCTTTTTAAATGAGATTCTAATTTCCTCTCGTGATTAAAAAATTCAAGCAGCTGTTCGTTCAACGGTTCTAAAATTGAACGCTCTTGTCTCTGACGAAAATAATCTAACGAACGCGCTTTAATTAAAGGATATGTGTTGATAATTTTAAAATCGTTAAAAATTTTTGAGTCGCTAGTGCGAATAATTTCCTCTGCTGCTTGTACAACTAATCTTTTCCTGATAAACTCTGCAACCACAGATTGGAGGCTAAATCTTCCAACACCGTCATCTACTGCTTTTTCAATTAGCGACCGCCATAATAAAGACTCTACAGCTTCTAGAATTCTGATATTATCTTGTACAATCAAATCCTTCTTCATGTGTGCTAGAGAGACAGAATCGCGATTGATTGCAAACCAATACATGAGTTGTGTCTCTAATTTGGACAATCGATTGAATTGTTCTTCTAAAAGCGTGCGAATATCTCCATAAACAGCAGTTTTTTGGTCAATCTGCTCCAAAAATTCACTAACCTTATTGTCAAATAAATCATATATTGTCGTAGCAACCATTTTTAGTGCTAGTGGATTACCCGAGTAAAGGTCTACTAACTGCTTCAACTCTGGTGTTGAACAAGTCGAATTGGTAAATCCCTTATCCTTGAGAATGGCACTAGCATCTTCTAACTTCAACCCTTGAAGTTGCAATACCTTAACAGGTAGATTTTTACCTTCAAGCATTGCTACCTGCAATGGTTTTTCTCGACTTGTTAGCAATAAACAACTCTTATGGGATGCTTCCCCAATTTTTTGAAATAAATCGCCATAATTTTGATACCCATCTTCATATTTTCCTGCTAATTCATGGTCTTTTCCTTCACTGCTACTTAATATTGATTCAACATTATCTAAAACTATCAAGCAGCGATGTTTACGCAATACGTCAACTAGATGCAGAATTTTTTTATCATGGTTCTCATTGTCCGAGTCCAAATCGCTGCGATTGTCCTTGGGTAGAAACTGCAAAATTTCAGCCAAAATGTCATTCAATTGTGGAGAATTGCTAAGACTGCGCCAAATTATATAATCAAAATCCTCACGTACCTCTTTGACGATTTTGGCCGCAAGCATAGTTTTACCAATACCTCCGAATCCCAACACCGCAATCAAACGACATTTCCGATGCTTAACCCACCGGGTTAATTCTGAGATTTCCTTTTCTCTACCCTTGAAACCTTCAACATCAACTGCCTCACTCCAGTTTTCACTGATTTTTGGTTTTGTTGCTTCCGAAGCTTGGTAATCTTGAAATAAATATTGCTTGAGCGCGTAAATTTTTTTATTTTTGTTACCTTCGATTTGAAATTTTTTGTAACTTTCTCCCAATCTTTTCCGTACTGCTGCTTGAGTTATGCTTAGCTTCTTGGCAATATCTGACCCAGAAAAACCCTGCAATGCTAGTAGCAAAGCATCAAGCTCTGTTTTAGTTACACCTTTTTGAGTCGCTATTTCTTGAATAAACTCATCTGGTAACTGAGGTTTATTGACAATAATATCCATGTCACATTAGCTCCATGTCACATATCTATATGTGATATTTATTTCTTCGACTAGGTGTTGCACAAATGCGGGATGAGGTAGTGCCTGAAACTATTAATAATTCCTTAAAAATATAGCTAAACCATCCCACGACCCAGCAACGCCTTCTCCTAGACTAAATAGCTCGGACTAAACATTGTATTGACTAATCAATCGTCATACAATACTCAGCCTTGATAATCTTATCAGCCATCCCTGACAAATCTAAAATTAAAACATAGCTCTTTTTATCACATTTGTGAGATTAATAATATAAGTAAAAATACTTGACTTTATCTGCTAAATACAACAATTAATTAAGTTTTTCCTAGCGAGCAATAATTAGCCTCTAAAAAGATGCTAAGCCACAACGATATTTGCTAAATTATCAGTACAAAATAATACATACACTCTGTGTTGATTTTGCTCTACTTTTTTATCGTAAAGTATCCATAAGTGTCACAATATAATCAGAAATGACAAAGATATTTAAATATCAATTTATGAGTGAAAGTCTTTGCTAATAAAGATTATAAGAAAAATAATCCAATATGACAGTTGAGTAAATCTGGCTTTGTCATAATTTTATAATTTTATTTTTATCTGGTTAAATATTATTTTTTTACAAGTATAAAATAAACTAATTATTACTATGATTTAAGTAGCGAGAAGAAAATTATAAATGTCAAGTAATTGCAATAGCCAAAGGATAGTGAAAATTAAGGCCTTAAAATATAAGCTATAATCTCAGTATATATATGTGAGGTTATGTGAGGGTCGGTTACTGAGCAATAATCAATTTGTTCTCGTACCATCCTCTCGTCGAACTTTAACTTACGTTTAGCACCATGGAGAAAAGCAGATGACTGTACCCCGATTCCAGTTCCAGGAATTTTTACTAAACGTCGAAGCAGCAAAGGCACAGCTGTATTTTGGAAATACACCTAACGAGGAGTTTACAAGCCGGTAAGTGGTAAAACACTGCCGGTTTTTATCTAGATAAATCTGGATATTCATAATTCAATCATTTTAGGAATATCAATCATGATTCGTGACAAATACAGTCGATTATTCCAGTTTACCTGCCGATTTATCAAGTACTTTTTTCTAGTACTAATTGGTTTTTCTATGACTTTTGTTTTAGCAATAGGGGTAGGTTATTTTGATATAGCAATTCAATTGTTTGCTTTCGTTTTCGCCGGAATTAGGTTTATGGCGATAATTATGCTTTGCTTAATCGCCGTAACAATGATTGCTGAATCGTTGCAATAGTCTTTAAGTAAAATTGTCGAATAATTTAAAGGATGTTTTAACAGGCTTTTACGTCTTGATGGTTAGCGTCGCGAAGTAAACATCTAAATTAGTAGTGAAAACATTAATTTAGTCTTTCACTATAGTTGAATCGCAAGGCATAGCCTATATTTTTAGACTTTTAAAACATCCTCTTTATCAAAGAAAATACAGCGATTAGCTTTTGTTTCTAATTTACTCAGGAAAAAGCCTGGAATGATTCCAGGCAGTGTTTTTAATTAATTCAATTCCATCATAACTATGAAACGCAAAAAAAATAAGTTTTCTGGCAAAATTTGTTATACTTTTGCTCGTATATCTACATTGACGGGATACATTATTGGCTTATTAGCCGTTATTTCACTTTCAGTAAACAAAGATCCACAAGGGGTTGAGCTAGTACCCTTAGCAAAATTATTTTTTGAAGCCGCAAAAATTACTGTAGAGTTAGAAAAAAATACGGCAAAATGTAATAAACATCCAAGCCAGAAGTGATTTATTAGTCCTCTTTTAGAGGACTTTCGCTCCACCCTTTGAGGTACGCAACCCTAAGCAAGTTGCTAATCTACTCAAACGCTAACCAATCTCACTAACAACTAACCAAACAGAAAAAACCGGGGAACAATGCTCACCCGGTTTAGTCATGCTTTACAGAATCCTCAGTAACTTAGGGACACGCTCATAGGGTGTCCCTATTTACTTATTGATTTTAAAGATTTTAGATTTTTGATTTTTAAACTATACTTTCGCAGTAGACTTTGTTTTAGCAGAAAGGTCACCACTAGCATACTTAGCAGCAAACTCATCTAAAGGAATTTGCTTGATTTTGCTAGCATGACCAGCAGTACCAAAAGCTTCATATCTATCCAAGCAAACCTGCTTCATGTACTTGATGGAAGGCTTGAGGAAGTGACGGGGGTCAAAGTTAGCTGGATCTTTCGCAGCAGCTTCGCGGAAAGCAGCGGTGATAGCCAAACGGTTATCGGTGTCAATATTCACCTTACGTACACCACTCTTGATACCCTTTTGGATTTCTTCTACAGGTACACCGTAGGTTTCAGGAATCTTACCACCGTACTGGTTAATCATATCTAACCACTCTTGAGGTACGGAAGAAGAACCGTGCATTACAAGGTGAGTGTTAGGTAAACGGTTGTGGATTTCTTCGATTCGGCTGATTGCCAAAACTTCACCAGTAGGCTTACGAGTAAACTTATAAGCACCGTGACTGGTTCCAATAGCAACTGCTAAAGCATCAACTTGAGTTCTTTCAACAAATTCAACAGCTTCATCAGGATCTGTTAAAAGTTGATCTCTGCTGAGTTTTCCTTCAGCACCGTGTCCATCTTCAGCTTCACCCATTCCAGTTTCCAAAGAACCCAAGCAACCGAGTTCTCCTTCTACAGAAGCACCAACTGAGTGAGCGACCTTCACTACTTCAGCGGTAACATTCACGTTGTACTCGAAGCTAGCTGGAGTCTTCGCATCAGCTTCCAAAGAACCATCCATCATGACGCTGGTGAAGCCGTTACGAATTGCAGAATAGCAAGTAGCAGGGCTATTACCGTGGTCTTGGTGCATAGCAATGGGAATATTAGGATGAGTTTCCACTGCAGCCAAAATCAAGTGACGTAGGAAGTTTTCTCCCGCATACTTACGCGCACCGCGAGAAGCCTGCAAAATCACGGGGCTATCAGCTTCTACAGCAGCTTCCATGATTGCTAGGATTTGCTCCATATTGTTGACATTATAAGCTGGGATGCCATAACCGTTCTCAGCAGCATGATCCAACAGCAGACGCATTGGTACGAGCGCCATATATATTCCTCCTAATTGGTTTATTAGCTAATCTATTTAAGACAAGCGTAGTCTTTACGTTAATCTTAATATTTTTTTCAACTTATAGGAAATTATAACTACTTATGCGTACCTATGTTGAAAAACTTTCTATCCATAACATTGGGAATTGGGCATTGGGCATGGGGCATTATTAAGGGTGAAGATTTGGGAATTAATAATCTAAAGAAGTTTAGATTTTCCCCTTTTCTCCCTATCTCCTTGTCTCCCCGTCTCCCTACCAATAAGTTAGATGAGAAAAAAAAGTGATTGTTTTTTTAAATGGGTAGCCTGGGACTCGAACCCAGAACAAATCGGTTAAAAGCCGAGTACTCTACCATTGAGCTAGCCACCCAGCGCGTTTTCCGCGACTTATGAATAATAACACGACAACCTAGGATTTTGTAAAGGGGTTAATCAAAAAAATTTGCTGTGAGACGAATCATTGTTGAATGAGTAGCCCCTGGATTCAAGACTGTGAGGTGTTCCTGGGTGTTCATCGCATTGCGTGGAGCGCTCCAAGGTTCCAAGCAATAAAAGTCTTTACCTTTGACAGTCCAAAATACTAAGGTTGAGAAATTATCGTCGTATTCGAGAGTTATCTTCAAATTACGACTTTTGTCTGTAACGCTGCTAGATTTTGCACTCAGCTTGTTAAATGCAACATCAATTTCATCCTGGCTGAAATCGAAGCTACCGTTAAACGGATGAATTTCCTTGCTACCTTTGTTTTGAAACTCAGTGGATGGAATGTCAATCTCTAGCTGATTTTTGTCGTGAGTTAAAAAGTAAGGATGAAAACCCACGGAAAAAGGCATTGGTTCAGAAGACTGATTTTTAAATTCTTGAAGTACGGTTAAGGTATTGCCATGCAGTTGATAGGTGAAAGTCACCTGAAAATCAAAAGGATAAACCGCTTTAGTTTCTTCGTTGCTGTTGAGATGTAGCTTCAGCGAAACATTATCTACTGTAACTTCTTCGCCTACTTCCCAAGGTAAATTACGACCAAAGCCATGCTGCTTGAGAGTAAATTGTTTACCGTTGAGAGTATAAGTATCGTCAACTAAATTTCCGCAAATAGGAAATAAAATTGGATTTCCACCTCTAATACTCATGTCTGGATTTTTTAATCGCTCTTCATCCAGATAAAAAACTTCTTTTCCGTCAATCCGCCATTTTGTCGCAATACCACCGCGTTTGGGCAGCACTTCTAACTCAGACTTCGCTTTTTCATCAGCCAGGATGTAAGTCTCGTACTGTCTTTGTTCGACGTTAATAGAAAACATGATTAAAAATAATGAAGAGTTAAGAGTGAGGAGTTAGGAATGAGGAGTTATGAGTTAGGAATTAGGAGCTATTTCTCCTTGTCTCCTTGTCTCCCCCTTCTTCCCCCTCTCCTCCCCATCACCCTATCACCCAACCTTTGACCTTTGACCTCTCACCTTGAACCTATTACCTAATTACTCATCTTCAGCAAAAATAAACCGATGTAATTCACTTGCATCTGGTTCGGGACTACTTTCGGCGAATTTTACAGCTTCATCAACGGTTGCTTGAATTTTGCGCTCAATACCTTTGAGTTCTTCTTGAGAAGCTAAATTTTGCTCGATTAGATAAGCTGCAAATTTCTTGATGGGGTCGCGAGAAAACCAAAATTCTTTTTCTTCTTTACTACGCATTTCGTCTGGGTCTGCTAGTGAGTGACCCCGGAAGCGATAGGTAAGTGCTTCGATTAATGTTGGGCCTTCCCCAGAACGAGCGCGCGAAACCGCTTCTTGAGCGGCCGAACGAACCGCGAGTACATCCATTCCATCCACTTCCACTCCAGGCATGCCGAATACGCTGGCTTTTTTATAAATCTCTGGTTGAGAAGTAGCGCGTTCGTGAGACATACCAATTGCCCACTTGTTATTTTCTACCACGAAAATAATTGGCAGTTTCCATAAAGCTGCCATATTTAATGTTTCGTAAAATTGACCGTTATTACAAGCTCCATCACCGAAAAAGCATGCTGTTACCTGGTCGGCATTTTCATCTCCGAGAACTTCCCGACGATACTTGGTTTGAAAAGCTGCTCCCGAAGCTACAGGAATACCCTCAGCAACAAATGCATAACCACCTAACAAACCATGTTCTGCGGAAAACATATGCATCGAACCACCACGTCCTTTACTGCAACCAGTCGCTTTTCCAAACAACTCCGCCATTACTTCTTTGGCTGGAACTCCCGCACTCAAAGCATGAACGTGGTCGCGGTAAGTACTCGAAACAAAGTCTTCACCCGGTCGCATAGCTTGAATTACACCGCTAGAAACTGCTTCTTGACCGTTGTAGAGGTGGACAAAACCGAACATTTTGCCTCTGTAATACATTTCGGCGCATTTGTCTTCAAAAAATCGCCCCAAAACCATATCTTCGTAGACTCGCAGTCCTTCTTCTTTATTTATTTTCGCGGTGGTAGCGTTGAAGTCGGGTAAAGTACGTTCTTGAATCATTATTTTTCGTATAAACTCCGTGGTAAAACTTAAAGAGAAATTTTAGTAAGTTGACTCTATATTCCGGCGTTGAGCAGTCTTTTACTATTCGCGGTCGCGATTTATGACAAGCGTTGATACTGCCTGTTGTAAGTACTTAGACTCTATGCAACTCCTATAGAGTACCGTTTCAGGATATCAATATTCTGCATTTTGATTAACAAATTGAATACACCGTTACAAGCCTTCTTCAATAAAACGGAATATATCCGTAGATATTTGTACTTAAATCACAATTGTGATAGTATTTTTTTCTCGTTTGGGAAAAAATTATTGGGGTTGCATTTTCCGTAAATTATGGAAGCAAAATTTTAGACTAGTAAACTAGTTTTTATTCGGAATTATCGAATAAATAAGTCTGCTTCTGTAAAAGTACGATTTTACTTTCGGATAATGCTTTATCCGCAGGGAAACTACGGAATAAACCTTTATTAAAGGTGGGTATGTTCTTTCTCGAACAAAAGTATTGTTGTGCAACTACAACGTTTAAATGTAGCGTGTATTTAACAATGCAGTTGCGAAAAGGTAATATCTAAATGATCGGGAAATTAATCCTAATGTTAAACTAAGCACATTTGACTATTGTAGGAGGTTCTATAGCGCTTTAATTTACACTCCCTTGAGAGCAATTAACTCTATCTTAGGAGAGGTATAAGTAAAGTTGTTGCGATACACACTTGTAGTGTAAAGTCACTGGGTTATTATTATGGCACGGTTTTACAAGCCCAAAAATTTATTAAGAAAACTTTATTGATGAAGGCTGAGCGGGGACGTAGACTGTGCAAATTCCGCTAGATTATTACCGAATTTTAGGAATTCCGATGGCTGCAAGTGATGAGCAGTTGCGTCAAGCATACAGCGATCGCATTGTTGGATTGCCGCGACGTGAATACTCTTCTTGGGCAATCGCATATCGAAAAAAACTTATAGAAGAAGCATACGTGGTTTTATCAGATCCGAAAGAACGTAAGGAATACGACCGAGTTTATCTGACACACGCTTACACTCCCGAAGATGGTCGTGATGGAGGTGTTCGGGTTCAACAAACCCGTGGTACAAGTGCCGATATTGATTCAAAAACTCTGGGTATCGACATTTCCCAGGAAGAATTAATTGGCGCTTTAATGCTTTTGCAAGAGTTAGGGGAATACGAGCAAGTTTTAAACTTGGGTCGTCCGTACTTAGTTAATTACAATGGCAAGGTACCTACTCACAATGGTGATTCTTCAAGACAGCCACAACTGAGCGAGGAACAAACCAGCCAGCGTCCTGATGTTGTTCTTACGGTTGCCTTAGCCTGTTTGGAATTGGGTCGCGAGCAATGGCAGCAATCTAATTACGAAAATGCAGCAGTATCTTTAGAAACTGGCTTAGAACTGTTATCCAATGAAGGATTATTTCAAAGCGTTCAAGCCGAAATACAGGCAGACCTGAATAGACTAAGACCTTATCGCATTTTAGAACTGCTAGCCTTACCACTAGAAAAAAACGCCGAACGACAACAGGGTCTACGGTTATTAGAAGAAGTACTTATTTCTCGCGGTGGAATTGATGGCACGGGTAAAGATGAATCAGGTTTAAACGTAGATGATTTTCTGCGATTTATTCAGCAGTTACGCCACTATTTAACTTGTTCGGAGCAGCACAAACTATTTGAACAAGAGAGCAAGCGTCCTTCTGCTGTCGCCACATATTTGGCTGTATATGCTTTGATAGCACGGGGATTCACTCAACGTCAACCTGCCCATATGCGTCAAGCAAAGCAAATGTTGCTTGTTTTAGGTAAACGTCAAGATGTGCATTTAGAGCAGTCTTTGTGTGCTTTACTCTTAGGACAAACTCAAGAAGCAACTCGTGCTTTGGAACTAAGTCAGGAGTACGAAGCCTTAGCCAATATTAGAGAAAATTCTCAAGATTCTCCTGATTTACTTCCCGGACTGTGTTTGTACGCAGAAACTTGGTTGCAAAACGAAGTATTTCCCCATTTTCGGGATTTGAAAAATCAGAAGGCTTCTTTGAAAGATTATTTTGCTGACGACCAAGTACAGGCTTATTTAGAAGCTTTACCAAGAGAAAATCAGGTCAATCAAACTAATCAACAGCAGAACCACCAACCTCAGCCAAATAATCACAATAATCACAATAATCAAAATTCTAATGTCGTTTATCGACAATTTAATAATCACAGACAAACACCACCTGGATATTCCCAAAAAACAGCAGCCAATGTTCCCAGCAGAGCAGATAATCCCGTAACACCTATTAACGAGACACCTCGTTCAGTTGGTCCGCTGCCAACAGCAGAACGTTTTAGAGATAACCAACAGACCAAAAATGGTTCTGCTTCATCAATGATGATGACGACGGGTGCACCTCCCCAAGTCAACGGACGTAGAAGACGCAAAGCAAGCGAAATTCCTCACTCCGGACACGATGTCGAAGGTACACCCCGCGCTAAAGTACCCAGACGACGCAGTACACCATCGACTTTGCAAAGAAGAACCCGCTTACTGTGGTTAATTTTTGGGTCTTTGTCGGGTTTATTAGTTTTATGGTTGTTAGTGGGTGCGACTGTCGGATTTATACAAAATATATTTTCTCCCGAACCGACTTTGCAAGGGGAAGCGTTAGATATCCAGGTAAATCAACCACTAATAGAAATTCCCAAGCCTACTAGTAGCGAACCTATCTTAGGTGACGGTACTTTGACAAAAGTAACCGCAAAAGGAATAGTTAATTCTTGGCTATCAGCCAAAAAGAGTGCTTTAGGTCAGAATCACAATATTGAAAGCTTGAATAGCATTTTAACAGGCACATCTCTGGCTCTATGGCGAAATATTGCTCAGCAAGTCAAACAAAAGAATAATCATCGAACCTTTAACCATAGCAACGTGACTATTGAATCCGTAGATACGGTACCTGGTAACAATAATCAAGCTGCTATCGAAGCTACCGTAACCGAACAAGCTCAGTTCTATGAAAGAGGTCAACTAAACGAGCAAAGGTCTTACAATGACAACATAAGAGTTAGATATATGCTGATTAAAATTGGCAATACATGGCGTATTAAAGATATGTCAGTGTTGAGTACAAATTAGTTGATTTCCAATAGTTAGCAGCAGCAAATAAAGTGAATTTTTAAATTTTTCAGACGAACACCTGGTAAGCAATGATTTACCATGCTCATAGGGGGCTAAAGTAACAAGTAGCAAGTAGCAAGTAGCAAGTAGCAAGTAGCAAGTAATAAGTAATAAGTAATAAGTAATATAGCTCCGAAATTGCTATAAATACTCTCCTTTTAAGGAGAAAAAACGACATATTTAATATTAAAGAGAGAACTGTTGCACGAATCCTCTTTTTTTAGGAAGAGGTAAAACTTGCTACTTGCGAACAGGTGTTGTCGTTGGAATTGACTTCAATTGACATATCGCATCACTTTCGTTAAGCCAAAAAAAGCCGGTTTCTTGCTCGTAAATAAAATAATAATGTTTTCACCAAAAGAAATTGGATTTTTGAGAGTGGTGCAAGATGTGAACTTTAACAAGTTTTTGCACCATTTTTTATTTTCCTTTTTAACGCAAAGGAACGCAAAGGTAAGCGCAGAGGAACGCGGAGACCCTAACAAAAAGCAATTAAGATTCTTACAAGAGAGTTGAGGAGAAATGAGGGGAAAAAGATTAAACTCCTAACTCCTAACTCTTCCAATTCCTAATTCCCTAATTCAACTTACGCTCATAAATAATACTCCCTTGAGCATCGTAAACAATCAGCGGAACATCGGCATTATCACTGATTGCTTCTAAAGCTTGTTGTAAGGTTTGTAAATGATTGTTGACACCATCAATAATACTAGTATCTCCTTGAGTGCTGGCTTCTAACAAACTATTTTGCAAACTTTGCTCGTAATCAGGACTGATTCTGACTGTAATTCCTTCATTACCTATGATGTAAGTGCAGACGCGAATCTCCGATGAACAGGTTTTCTCTAAATCAGAACGAGTTTTTTGCATTCGGCTATAAACCGCTAATTTTTCTCGTGCTTTTCCCAGAGAGTTGGATGCTGGTACAATCAATTTCTCAGCTTTGACACTGTAAAGACTGTTATTGGCAATCTGTTTTGCGGAATTTAAGACAATTTGCCATTGTTCTACTGCTCCCAGCCAGTTATTTTTTCTTTGGTAACGTCTGGCTAAGGAGACTGCATTAAGAGCTTTTTGGTAAGTTTCCTGAGCCATCAATTCTTTAGTTCTGCGATTCCTTGCTGCCAATAATCGAGGTTTGTACTCGGATATCAATTTCTGTGCGTCAGAATAGGCAGAACTTTTGAGAGGGATTGGTTCTAATGTATTTACCGCAGCTTGCCAAGTGGATTCAACTTTTTGCCAATCTTGTAAAGTTTTAGCGGTTCCTTGTCTTCTTTCAGCGACGATAGATACTGCTTTAGCCGAAGTAATTTTTTTGGACCATCTATCTTCCCTAAGCAACTGAGCATTGACTGCTCGCAAATTAGCACGATAATTTTTCAGTTTTGTTTGTGCTAATGGATAAATTTCGTTATTACTGCTGATTGATTCTAAAGGTGATATTGCTTGTCTCCAAAGTCGCTGTCTATCTTGTAATTGTTTTAGGTTCCTCGCAGGTGTTTTACCTTTTTGCTGAGCTATCCGTGCTGCTTGGAAAGCTGTAAATACCTGTTGAATTTTTGCCGATTTATCTGATAAAGAGAGCGAAAGTCTTTGTGATTCTTGAGAATAAGGTGATATACCCGATATTTGGCTCAGGTTTGTTTTTGCTAAATCAATTTTTCTTTGCAAACGAGCTAAATCTTGTTCGGACTTGATTTCGCTAACTAATTCTCCATAAGAATTATCTAAATATTGCGCTGTTTTTAATTGGTTGCACCTGGTTATCAAACAAGGACGAGTTGCAACGTATGCACCACCAAAAGTTGCTGAAACAATTACCCCAATTACCGCAAGCACCATTAATTTGAGACTCAAAACCGGCGATTTTAATTTTGAATCTTCAGATGGAACTCGATTGCGAGCAAGAAAGCTATTAGAACTATCTTCACTCTCTTCCGTTTGAGTGATGGGTAAATAAGTCAAAGCTGAAGAATCGGGGGTAGGGTCATCCTCAACATCAGAAAACGAAAAATCTTCCTCTGCTATGTGTTTTTGGACGCTGTAGTCTTTTTCTAAAGTTAGGGAGCGTTTCGCGTAAGGAAGCCTGACTCCAACTACTCGCAAGTAAACCTCGATTTTTTCTTGCTGGTACTCGCGGGAATTAACTTGTAGCGCTTCTTTAAGAACCGTAAAAATATTTCCGGTATCGACTGCAACACCTTGAGGGTGCTGAGCCAAAATCATTAACTGGTTATTTTTTACAGCACACCTAACTCCAAAGAATTCTCCAGATGGAACGTCTGCACGTAAGTGTTCCTGCAAATTTTTTGCCAACAGTTGTAAATTATCCCGTACAGTAGCTACTGTCATAAAGCCCCGTTTTATTCCGTATATTTTCAGAGGTTAAAATATTTTCAATTTGGTAAGACTAATTTTTAATTAACTAGTTACAATATAAAATCCGAACGTACATTTTTTTAACACAGCAAACGAGTTTTTACAAAAAGGAAAGTTCCGAGCAAACTCGTATTTATCAGTAAATAACAGCATAACTCGATTAATTTTGATTGCCGAGTAAATACGCAATTCTCTATTTTTCTCACTTAAATTACTTACTCAATTTTTTTTATTATAGATATGATAATTTTTAGTTCAAAAGTGGGAACTATTAGGATTTAGAACTATCTTGACTGTTGCAATATATTGTTTCAAAAGTTAATCAACATTCAGATATATAGGGGCGGATAGTTGTATTTTATTCTCAATAAATAATAATCATGCTTTGTCTATTTACAGTCCTGCATCGTTTGTAAAAATGATGTATGGGCTTCAAAAAATGTAAGCATTTTTACTGATGCTATGAATTACTTTTTATAAAGTGATAGTTAGTGAAAATAGTTTTTAATTTACCAGTACTACGCTATTGGATAAAATTAAGATTGTAAAAATAACTGGTTTTTAACAGCTTGCTTTTAAAGGCTTGAAATCTTCATACTGATTATTAGGGTGCATGCTGTAATTTTAGACAGCACCGCAGTAACCCTTCAAAAGTTGCAACAAAAGGTGTATGTCAATGGAATTATTGGAATATCAAGTCAAAGAGTGGTTTGGAAAAATAGGTATTCCCGTATTACCTTCCCAAACTATTGACCATCCCACCGACTTAAAGCGTTTGAAAATCAATTACCCTATAGTTTTGAAATCTCAAATTTATGGAGGAGGACGCGCAAAAGCTGGTGGAGTCAGGTTTGTAGAAACCACAATCGACGCGATCGCAACGGCACAAAATATTTTTAATTTGCCGATTTATGGAGAATTACCAGAGGTTTTGCTAGCAGAAGCGAAATATAATATCGAGCAAGAATTGTATTTGGCTATTGTTTTAGATACTGCTGTGTGTCGTCCCATACTATTGGGTTGTGATGAAGCTGATATCGATTGGGAAGAAGCTGGAGAGAAAATGCAGCACGTTGTAGTAGAAGAACAATTCTCTCCCTTTTACGCTCGAAGACTGGCTTTAAAAATGGGTTTACAAGGTGCTTTGATGCAGTCGGTAAGCGAGGTTATCGAAAATATGTACCGACTGTTTGTAGAAAAAGACCTGGACTTGGTGGAAATTAAGCCATTAGGAGTAAACTCTTCGGGACAGTTGATGGCTTTAAATGGAAACATCAGCATCAATGAAAGAGCAATCCTTCGTCATCAAGAAATTGCTGTCATCGCTCGGAAACTAGCCGCTCGTAACATCTCAAAAGAGGGGAATGGCAACTTTGGCAATTGGGATGGGGTAGAAATGCACGGTAAAATCGGCATTTTAGGGAACGGTGCTGGTTCTGTAATGGCGACTTTGGACTTAGTAGTCAACAACGGTGGTAAACCGGGAGTATGTCTCAATTTACGACATGCATTTCTTACCGATACTATTCCAACAAATTTTTATACTCGCCTGGAAAGAGCTTTACAAATTTTAACTGCGGATAAAAGTATTCAAGTTATACTGATTAACTTTTTAGGTAGTATTCCTCAAGCAGCAAAAGTAGCAGAGGTAATTAAGAATTTTATCCAAGAACAACCCAACAATATTTCGACCGGGTTTACTTCAAATGGTAATAGAAATGGTCGGGGTAACTACTCTATTCCTAAACTAGTTATTCGTTTAGCCGGTTCTGATTTAGATACAGCCAAAAAACATTTATCAGATTTAGAAGATTTTGGCGATATTTCTATATTTCTATTAGAAAGTCTAGATGAGGCAGTAAAACAAGCTGTAAAGTTAACTAAAACTAAGGCGAAAAAGTGACCGCAGCACTATAAAAATTAATTTATCCTTTATTTTTTACGTAAGAGGCATAAAAATTAATTTTTTGTAATATCATTTACCTTATTGAATTGTTATTTAAGCGCTTTTAATAAGGTATTATTTTCTTAAGTATAATAATTCTTCGCTTTTTGGTACGGGCAGAGAAGTAATTTCATCATCATCTTGCTTTAGTGATAAACTCACTAAAAAAGATTTTATTGCATTAAGTAAGAAATTAAATCAGATAATACTTTAAAATAAAATTGCTGTAATTCCGAATAATTAATGCAAGCAGCATCTTTGTTGACTGCGTGCATTAGGCTAATTGAAAACTATTAGTTTTTTCAAATGAGGTAAAAAGCTAATATTACAAGATACAAGGGTTTAACTTGCTCAAATGGACTCTCATTCAAAATATCTAGATTGCTCTATCGTGAATACAAATTTATAAAATCCTAAATGCAACATTCACTCTTAGGTTTAAATCAGGTATAATTCTTATTTTCTAACTGCAAACAAAAAACTTAATCTATTGATAATCTTATCTTAACCTAAGATGTTTCTTTTTTAAAGACTAGAGCAAACTTTAGTTTCATGCGATTCGCTATCTTGAATCTAGAAAAATCATGAAATCATCTTTCCTTCTTGACTTCAAAGACTAGATTCTTCGTATTCTTATTATGCTTTTTTATGAATTTAACGCCAGACAGTAAAGTAATCATCCAGGGTTTCAGTGAGTTTATTTCAGCAACTCACATTTCTCAAATGAAAGCATACGGTACAAATTTAGTTGCTGCAGTTGAACCCGGATGTGGGGGAAGCAAGCAGTATGATTTACCCGTATTTGATTTAGTAGAAGAAGTGGTAAATAAATTTGGGGATATCCATACCACGATAATTTGCGTGCATCCTTTTCAAGTGTTAGATGCAGCATTAGAAGCAATGGGTTCGGGTATATCTCAAATAATAATCATTTCTCCTGGAGTACCTCCATTAGACATGGTAAATTTATTTCGTCGGGCTGAAGCAGAAGAAACAATAATAGTAGGACCTAATAGTCCGGGAATTATCGTACCAGGAAAAATCTTATTAGGTACCCATCCCAGCGAATTTTATAAACCCGGACAAGTCGGAATAGTTAGCCGGAGTACCACCTTAACTTATGAAATTGCTTGGGAATTAACCCGAGTTGGTTTAGGACAGTCACTTAGCGTAAGTATAGGTAGTGATGGAGTTGTAGGTTCCTCATTCATCCAGTGGTTGCAGATATTAGACGAAGACGAAAACACTCAAGCCATAGTTTTAGTGGGTCAACCAGGTGGTGGACGCGAAGAAGCAGCAGCAAATTACATCTCAGAAATCATTGATAAACCAGTAATTGCTTACATCGCTGGAGTACATGCTCCACCAGCAAGACATTGGCGACAAACAGGGACATTAGCAGCAGTTATTGGAAGAGACTCAGAGTTTGGTACAGCAAAAAGTAAACTACAAGCTTTCAAACAAGCCAAAATACCAGTAGCACAACGTCCCTCTCAGGTTGCAGAATTAGTTAAGAAAGCGCTGAAGTGAGAGAGTTAGGAATTAGGAGTTAAGAGTTAGGAGTTAATTAATTCCAGTTTTTAGCTAATTCCTAACCGTTAACTGGTCACTGTTAACTGATAACTGTTAACTGCTCACTGTTTAATGTTTGCAAATAATGCTTTAGTTGCTGACTCACCAGCGGATTTAACTTGCTTAGCTAAATACCAATTTAATAAAGCAGCAATCACTAATTGGCAAACAAAAACACCGAAAATTTGGCTGATATTAGAGTTATTAACACCGTACCAGAAACCACTTGTAAATAACCATGAAATACTGGCTATATAGTCTGCTTTTGATGGATGAACGCTCAGAATTGATAAAATAAATACTGGTAAAATTATTGCAGCAGCAGTTGTTCCCATTGCCCACAAATGACGTTTTGAATTTTTCAACATCAACATAATTTGAGCAACTGTAGCGTAAATCATTGTTGAGGTGATGAATAACAATACACCCAAGTATCCTGCTGTTTGGTAATTATCTTGAAGAAACTTTGATTTTATATTCAAGATTATTATCATAAAGCCACTTGCAGCAATTAACAAATTGATTGCGATTGCTAAAATAGCTGGACTTTTTTCACCCATAGTTAAATCTGAAAGTAAAGAATTTTTTTTATAATCATCCTTACCAAAGTTAACTTTTTGATATCTAAATCTAGCCCAGTCTTGTACTGCTTGTCTCGGAGGTAAAATAATCGCGAACAATCCCACAAATAGCAACATATTCCAAACGTACAAGCTTTGAATTGTATTGAATAAACCGTACCGATTTAGGAAATCTCCTGATAGCAAAAATCCAACAATGATTATTTCAAAAGTCGCAACAATTAAATAGCTTTGTTGTTTGCTAAAAATCGTCGCTTTAGGATTACGAAAACAGCGTATTAATCCTTGCCAAACCCAATAAGTCCATACAGAATAATTGAGTAAGTGAATTGTCACCAGAGAAAAAATATGTTCTCCTAAAGAAAATCTAAAAAACTCTAATCTATTTAATGATGGAATGCCCTCGCCGAATAGATTAGGGAATAAGTAATCGGTAATTCCCATAGGGCTAAATATTTGAAAAAAAGCAGCATTATTATTATTGTAATAATTGCTTTGAGTCATTGATGCAGTCATGATTAAAAACATCAAAACTAAGCCACTTGCTAGCCAAGGTTTGAACCCACCGAGTGCAGAACCACCAAATATTCCGAATAAAACAGCAATGCTATAAAAGCAAATACAGCTAGCGAGAAGCATTAAATAAAATAACGAAATATGGCTAACAGCTATATTCGCAAAATTTCCAGCCATAATGTGGAAAGGAATTGCAGCAAGCACTAACAGATAAATTAAGACTGGAACTCCTAATATTTTTCCGATAAAAATACTTGTTTCCGATTGTGGACTAAGACGAATAAAATTCAGCGTACCATGACGCTCTTCTTGCGATAAATCATTAACTATTAAATAAGTTCCTGCAACTAGCAGCGAAAAAATTAGAATCACGCTGAGCGCTAAAAACATGTATTCCCAGTGGTCTCTCCACCACAATTGCATATCAATTTGATTCGCAGGACAATGACTTAAGTCCGGATATGATATTCTTAATCTTTCTGACTTACAATATTTACTATAAACTCTATCATTTTCACCAGGAAAATCTTTAAATTGAGCTAGAAATACAATAAATTGAGTCGCAAGAGATGTAACTATCGCGATAATCACGGGAAAAGGTTTCAAACGACCTTTTAACTCTCTTAAAAGTTGTGGATTCAAATCGCCAATTTTATCAATTAAATGAAGCATGATAGTAGTTAGTAATTAGGATTTATCAATTCAAACCTTTGACCTTTGACCTAACTGGCTTGTTTATGACCCAATTTAAGGAAAATACTTTCTAAATCTTCTTGGGTAGAGTGAAATTCAGTTAAAGGAATTCCAGCGGTAACTAAAGAACGCAATAAATCAGCAGAGTCTTCTTCTCCCCCAGAGAAATCTATTTTGACACTCTCTTTATTCGGTAATATTTCCCAACCTTCGACTAAAGGATTATTTTTCAGTTCACCTAATAGCACCTCCAAATTTTCTAAAGTGGAAATAACTATCTGTTGGGTAGCACATCTTTGATAAAGTTCTGACAGAGAAGCACTTTCGACTAAAAACCCCAGTTCCATAATTCCCACCGAAGTACATAACTCGGCTAAATCGCTGAGTACGTGGGAAGAAATCAAGATTGTCATTCCAGCTTCTTGTAAAACCTTGATGATTTCTCGAAATTGCATCCGAGCTATGGGGTCAAGTCCAGAAACTGGTTCGTCAAGGAGAAGTATTATCGGTTCGTGAATAATGGTTCTAGCCAAACACAACCGCTGTTTCATCCCCCTTGATAGAGTTGAAATTAAACTGTTGCGTTTATTTTCTAATTGAATTAACTCTAAAACTTCGTGTAATCTCTTGGTTCGTTTAGGTTCTTTGAGCAGATACAGTCTTGCAAAATAATCCAGATAATCCCAAACCGTTAGTTCCTTATATAAAGGATAGTCATCGGGTAAATAACCCAAACGACGCTTGAGAGTTGGGTTTGTTTTATCCCGACGTAACCTATCACCATTTAAATAAATTTCTCCAGCGGTTGGTTCCTCTGCTGCTGCTAACATCCGAATCAATGATGTTTTTCCTGCACCGTTAGGACCAATGAGTCCGTAAACCTCACCTTCACCGATTTCTAAATCAAGATTATTAACTGCTATATGTTTGTCAAACTGCTTGTATAGTCCGCTAGTACGAATGGCTAATTCTTTTACCATTGATTTTTCAGCCAAGCTGACGTTTTGAATTAACTTAGCTCTCCCCTACAATCTTTATCTGTAGAGTTTCGGATATTTATGTTTATCTTTATCAAAACTTGATATTTTTGATTTTTGCAATTAAATACCTACAAAAAGAAACCTCATCCCGTCCGACCGACTCCTCCTTATAAAAGAGAAGGGAAGTTAATAAAACAGGAAACCCCTCTCCTTGATAAGGAGAGGGGAAGGGGGTGAGGTCTTTAAAATCACAAGTCCAGAAAACCTAAACTTTAGCTTGAGAAAACATTGCTTTAGTCGCGGATTCTCCTAAAAATTTAACTTGCTTAATTAAATACCAATTCAGTAAAGCTAAGATGGCTAATTGACAAATAAATACGCTCACAACTTTAATAGCTGTAGTATTTGCAAAACCAAAGGGGAAAAAGATTGTAAATAACCATAAAGTTGTATCTGTATCTGATGTGTTTGATATCGAAAAACTTAAAATTGATGCAATAAGTATTGGTAAAGTAACTGCGACAGCAGTTGTTCCTATTGATAAAGAACCACGCTTAGAGCTTTTGAGCATCAACATAAATTGAGCAATACTAGCGTAAATCATTGTCAAGTTTATTAAAAATACTATACACATCGCAATAAACAGATTTGAAGCTAAAGCATCAGATTCATAAAATGCAGTTCCTTTAATTACTGTTAGTGTAATAGCAAAGATTGCAGCAATTAGAATATTAATCGCGATTGCTAAAGTTCCAGGACTTTTTTCATCTAGAATTAATTCTGAAAGTAAAGAGTTTTTGAATAAAGGCTTATTCTCAGAAGATTTTTGGAGTCGAAAGGTTGCCCAATCTTGTATTGCTTGACGATGAGGTAAAATCATACCAAACAAGACTAGGAATAGTATTGTGTTCCAGATGTATAAATAAACTATTTCAGCAATAAAATCTTGTTCTATCGTTACTTTTCCATGCATTAAAAACCCTAAATGTATGAAATTAAAATTTGCTGCTAACCAATAGCTTTTTCCTTTGCTCAGAAGAGTAGCACTAGGGTTACGGAAACAACGTATTAAACCTTGCCAAACCCAATAAGTACACAATCCACAATTGAATACAAATAAACCTAAAACAGAAAGTTCATTTTTCCCTAAAGGTAAATTGAAAACAATCAACTTTTGTAATCCGATAACTTTAGATTCACTTGATAATTCGGAGAATAAATAGTTATTCATTTCTATAGGGCTAAATATTCTGAACCAGATATTGGCATAATGAATGTGAAAATAACCCCAAGATGAAGAAATCATTAGAAAAAATAGAATCGCACCACCAACAAACCAAGCTTTACCAATTCTAAAATTAGCACCTTCAAGTATTGCAATTATTGAAGCAAGACTATAAAAGAAAATGCAGCTAGCTAAAAGCGTTAAGTAAAAACACAATATATAGCTGAATGGAATATTAGCGCTGATTCCAGCGAATATATGAAAAGGAATTGCAGCAATAATCATCAGATGAATCAAAGCTGGAACCCCGAGCATCTTTCCTGTAAAAATACTAAGTTCTGATTGGGGACTGAGACGAATAAAGTTCAGCGTACCATCACGCTCTTCTTTTACTAAGTCATTAACAATTAAATAAGTTCCTGCAACCAACAACGTAAAAATAAAAATCATATTGAATGATATAAATACCATTCTCCAAGTATCTGGTTTCCAAAAAGATAAATATGCTTGACCATTTACATCTGTCTCGAACTGGAGTAGCAATATAAATATTTGAGGAGCTAAGGATATCAATAAAGCTATAACAACATGAGACTTTTTGAAACGACCTTTTAATTCTCGAAAAAGTTGTGGATTCCAGTCGCCAATTTTATCGATTAAATTCTGCATTTTATTAATTATTGATGTATATAATATCCAAACAACAAAATTAGTCCATTTAAATGGACTAATGCTATTATCCTGAGACTTGCAGTCCCAGGTGATTTAAATCCTAAACTTTAGCTTGAGAAAATAATGCTTTAGTAGCCGATTCTCCTAAAAATTTAACTTGCTTAATTAGATACCGATTCAAGAACGCTAAAATCACAACTTGACAAAGAAAAGCAGTCATAATTATAGGAAATGTAGACCGGTCAGCGATGAACCAGAAACTAATTGTAAATAACCAGAGAATATTTTCTGTTTGAATATTTAAAATTCCTAAAATCATTATTGGTAAAATAATTAATGCACTTGTTGTACCCGCAGCCCATAAAATACGCTTGGAGTTTTTCAGCATCAGCATAATTTGAGCAACTGTAGCGTAAATCATCATTAAGCTAAGGAATAATAGCATCACACCAAACCAAATTGAAGCTTCGTTCCTAACCTCTGAGTTATTAATAATTGCTTGTGAAAATATGAAAATAGAACCAGATACAGTAATTAAGAGATTGATTGCGATTGCTACAATTGCTGGGCTTTTCTCACCAAAAATTAATTCTGAAATTATAGACTTTTTCGCAAAATCTGGACTATTTTCATGTTGATTAAATCTAAATCTTGCCCAATCTTGTATTGCTTGACGATGGGGTAAAATTAAAGCAAATAGTGGGAAAACTAGAAACAGATTCCATGTATATAAAATAAACATTGATGGAGTAAAACGAGTTAAGCCACTATATCGGTGATTATTGTAACTTTCGGAAATAAAGAATCCAATTAGTACTACTTGAAAACAGGTAAAAATCAAATAGCTTTGCTGTTTGCTAAAAGCTGTTGCATTCGGATTACGGAAACAACGTTTTAATCCTTGCCAAATCCAATAAGTCCATAGTGAATAATTTGCTATATACAGCGCAATTATACCGATAAAGCTTTTACCTACAGCAAATTTAAAAAACTCTAATTTTTGTAGTGCTGGAGTTCGATGATGAAACAAATCTGGGAAAAGATAATGACTTATATCTGTAGGACTTAATAATATTTGAAGACCAAAAAAATTCTCATGTTCACCGTAACCACCATTGCTAAATGCTATCGACGCCCATAAATAAAGCAGAACTAAACCGCTACCCAACCAAGGTTTAAAACCGCTTAATGCTTTACCACCGAATATACCGAATAACGAAGCAAGACTATAAAAGAAAGTACAGCTAACTACAAGCGTTAAATAGAAATATAAGATATTGACAACCGGAATATTTCCACTAATTCCTGTCAACAAATGAAAGGGAATCGCAGTAATAAATACCAGATAAATTAAAATCGGAACTCCTAACATCTTTCCCGCAAATATACTAGTTTCCGATTGCGGACTTAAACGAATAAAATTCAGCGTCCCTTTACGCTCTTCTTGAGACAAATCATTAATTATTAAATAAGTTCCCGCTATCAACAGCATAAAAATAAAAATTATGCTGAGTGATTCAAACATATATCCAAAGTGGTCTCTCCACCACAATTGCATGTTAATTTGATTGGGAGGACATGACATCCATGATGAATAGCGGTCTTTTACAGGGTTAGGTAAATTGCAATATTTATCAAGAATATTAATATCCGTCTTACTATCCAAATTAGGAATTTCTCGTAATTGATATAGAAATAGAATCAATTGAGTCGCAAGAGATGCAACTATCGCGATAATTACGGGGAAAGGTTTCAAACGACCTTTTAATTCCCTTAAAAGTTGTGGATTCCAGTCGCCAATTTTATCAATTGAATTAAGCATGATAGTAATTAGTAATTAGTAGTTAGGAGTGAAGAGTGAGGAATTAGGAGTTAGGAGTTAAGAGTTATACTTTTTGATATTTAACCTATGACCTTTAACCTTTAACCTTTGACCTAAGAAGCTTGTTTATGACCCAATTTGAGGAAAATACTTTCCAAATCTTCTTGGGTACATTGAAATCCAGTTAAAGGGATTCCAGCAGTAACTAAAGAACGCAATAAATCAGCAGAATCTTCTTCTTTTCCTGAAAAATTGATTCTGATGCTATCTTTACTGCTTAATACTTCCCACTCTTCTACTAAAGGATTATTTTTCAGTTCGCTGATTAATGCTTCTTGTTTTCCTAAAGTTGAAATAATTATTTGCTGGGTAGCACAGCTTTTATAAAGTTCTTGTAAAGAAGCACTTTCGACTAAAAACCCCAGTTCCATAATTCCCACCGAAGTACATAACTCGGCTAAATCGCTGAGTACGTGGGAAGAAATCAAGATTGTCATTCCAGCTTCTTGTAAAACCTTGATGATTTCTCGAAATTGCATCCGAGCTATGGGGTCAAGTCCGGAAACTGGTTCGTCAAGGAGAAGTATTATCGGTTCGTGAATAATGGTTCTAGCCAAACACAACCGCTGTTTCATCCCCCTTGATAGAGTTGAAATTAAACTGTTGCGTTTATTTTCTAATTGAATTAACTCTAAAACTTCGTGTAATCTCTTGGTTCGTTTAGGTTCTTTAAGCAGATACAGTCTTGCAAAATAATCCAGATAATCCCAAACCGTTAGTTCCTTATATAAAGGATAATCATCGGGTAAATAACCCAAACGACGCTTGAGAGTTGGGTTTGTTTTATCCCGACGAAGGCGATCGCCATTTAAATAAATTTCTCCAGCAGTTGGTTCTTCTGCTGCTGCTAACATCCGAATCAATGATGTTTTACCAGCACCGTTAGGACCAATCAGTCCGTAAACCTCACCTTCACCGATTTCTAAATCAAGATTATTAACTGCTATATGTTTGTCAAACTGCTTGTATAGTCCGCTAGTACGAATGGCTAATTCTTTTACCATTATCTTTAGGGTAATTAAAATTGTATTGGTGTTTTTTGACCAAACTAGCTTTTCCCTACAGTTTTGACATTAGTAATTTCGAGGATTATTAATTATATTTACATAAATTTAATGTTTTAAGTGTGTTCACTTATTGATACCCATTTTTGAGTCTTATTTAATGCCTTGTATTGCTGTTTTTTGGCGAAATATTTTGACAACAGAATATTAAGTTAAGTAAACATATTTAGATTGAAAAAAATAATGCTTCAATAGCGAACAATAGCGAACAATGATTAAACTGTTCAAAATAAAAAGGACAACAGCACCCTACAAATAGGTACAGTTGCCCGGTATTATATAAAACTGCACTTTGATAAAAAGCATTTATTACTCGTATGATTCAAAACTACCGGATTACCTTACTTCCCGGAGATGGCATCGGTCCTGAAATTATGGCTGTAACGGTAGATGTACTCAAAGTCGTAGGAAAAAAGTTTGATATACAGTTTGATTTTCAAGAAGCTTTGATTGGTGGTGCTGCAATTGATGCGACGGGGGAACCTCTACCAGAAGCGACATTGAAAACTTGTCGCGGTAGCGATGCAGTTTTACTTGCTGCTATCGGTGGCTACAAATGGGATTCTCTACCCTCAGATAAGCGTCCCGAAGCAGGTTTACTGGGATTGCGGGCCGGTTTAGAGTTATTTGCAAATCTACGTCCGGCAAAAATCATACCCCAGCTAATTGACGCTTCAACTTTGAAGAAAGAAGTTGTTGAAGGGGTCGATATTATGGTGGTTAGAGAATTAACTGGTGGAATTTATTTTGGTAAACCCAAAGGAATTTTTGACACTGAAACTGGCGAAAAGCGTGGAATAAATACAATGGCTTATACCGAAGCGGAAATTGAGCGCATTGGTAAAGTAGCTTTTGACGCAGCTCGTAAAAGAGGAGGTAAACTCTGTTCTGTAGATAAAGCCAACGTTTTAGACGTATCTCAATTGTGGCGAAATAAAATTACTAAGTTGGCTGAAGAATACCAAGATGTTGAATTAAGTCACCTTTATGTAGATAATGCTGCCATGCAGTTATTACGCGCCCCCAAACAGTTTGATACTATCGTTACCGGTAACTTATTCGGCGATATTCTTTCCGATGCAGCAGCCATGCTCACCGGCAGTATTGGTATGTTACCATCTGCTAGTCTAGGAGCAAATGCACCTGGGGTGTTTGAACCAGTTCACGGTTCGGCTCCTGATATTGCAGGACAAGATAAAGCCAATCCTTTAGCACAGATTTTGAGTGCAGCCATGATGCTACGCTACGGTTTAAACCAAGGTGATGCAGCAGACTATATCGAAAAATCAGTGTTTCAAGTATTACAGGCAGGTTTCCGTACTGGGGATATTATGTCCGAAGGAATGAATCAAGTGGGTTGCCAAGCTATGGGTGAAGCACTGATTCAGGCTTTAGAAAATTAGTTACAAAAGTAATTGCAAAAATGATTAAGTTTCTAATTTCCGTTGGCATAACTCATCTCCCTAAAAAGGGAACTTTCGGATAAACTCAATTGCAAACCTAGTCATAAAACAAAAGTAATTCGTGTACGCATTACGACAAGGGCAAGAAAATTTTACTAACCCCGTAGCTCAGTCCCCACTGGGTGACTCTTCTGTCGTCAGAGCAGCGGGTCAAATTTACTATACTTACTGCGAAGTACATCCGGAAATGGCTGGACAACCTTCAGGAGTAGCTATCAATCGTGGAAATCATCGAGGAAAGGTAATTTTCACTCTTCAACCGGTTCTTTTACCGCAAGAGTGCTTCGTTCCATTGAATCAAATCGAATCTCATATGTATTAGGGGTTAGGAGCTAGGAGTTAAGAGTTAAGAGTTAAGAGTTAAGAGTTATAAGTTAAGAAATTTTGGATTTGGGATTCAAAATTCTACCCCCTCTTCCCCCTCTACCTCTTCTACCTCCTCTATTTTCCATTCCTATATTTTGTTAATCAAAGTCACATACATCCGGGTAATTACGAATTACTTATTAGGAATTTCCCATTACTTTGGACGAATGATTTTGGAATAACTTGATGGATGAGTGGATTATAGTACCGTGCAGTTTGATTGTTTTTTTATTAGGGGCATCTATTGGCAGCTTTATCAACGTTGTAGTTTACCGACTACCGGCTGGTTTGTCGATTCTTTATCCTCCTTCCCGATGTCCCCGCTGTAAAAACCGGCTCAAAGCTTACGATAACGTTCCGGTTTTCGGTTGGTTGCGGTTGCGGGGTCGTTGTCGTTACTGCAAAAATCCTATATCTTCTCGTTATCCAATTGTGGAAGCTGCTACAGGATTAATTTTTGTACTGGTTTTTGCCATATTTCAATTTTCGCCCTTAACAATAGGTTATTGGCTGTTTTGTAGTTGGTTATTAGCGCTGTCAATAATTGATATCGACACAATGACATTACCCGGAGAATTGACAAAAACGGGTTTAGCATTGGGTCTTTTGTTTCAAATGATATTAGGATTCATTTCAGGTTCTGGTTGGTTGGGATTGGTAAACCAACTGATGTTAGCCATAGCAGCAGCAGTTTTAGGAATATGGCTGTTTGATGGAATTTCCCGAATTGGTACAATCGTTTTTCGTAAAGATGCAATGGGTGCAGGAGATGCCAAATTAGCAGCAATGATGGGAGCTTGGCTGGGTTGGAAATATTTACTTTTAGCCAGCTTTATTGCTTGTATTGCAGGAGTTGTAGGAGAAAGTTTCGCGACTCTCATCAAACAAAAAAATATTAAACGAAATAAACCCTTTCCTTTTGGTCCTTATTTAGCTTTAGGTTCAGCCATTACGCTTTTTAGCGGCGAAATGATTTTATCAAATTATTTACGATTATTTTTTCAAGGAAACTGAAGGGAGAGGGGGGAGATAGGGAGATAGGGAGATAGGGAGAAGTTTAAACTAATTAATTCCTAACTCTTAACTCCTAACTCCTCGCTGCTCCCAGATACTTAATAACTGTAAAATTCATTACCCCATAATCTTTTAACAATTTGGTATTATCGTGCTGTGGCTGGGAAAATCTTCGATGAAGAATCGAATTAAGAAGAAAAACAAAAGTTGTACTGTACGAATAAGCTGATTTACTTTCCTTGCATTTGAAGATTCCCGAACAGGACTATCAAATCTGAATGGAGTTGAGTTATCTACTTGAGTGAGTGTGTGTGTTTTAGATTTTCTAAAATAACTATAAAGTGTCGCATTGTCCGTTGCAAACTGCATTTCGGCTCAAGTAGTTATACCTGACTTATAGTCTAAGACTTGAATTAGTTTACATATTTTCGTTAAGCTGACAAGCACAGATGATTACCTTCTTACCCCCATTGCTTAGAAAAACATTCAGGAATAATATAAATTTCTTGTGTGAAAGGTTATAGATTTTTAACATTCACACAAAAGAAAGAATCTAAAATCTTCCGTATTCTTGACTAAATTTGACATAAAATTCACTTGCATAAGATACACATGGCAAACAACGACGAAACACGCGGTTTTAAATCTTTATTTGATTGGTTTGCGAACCGACGTAAAACAGAATCTATTAGTGTTGAGCGTCAAGAACGCGAAATTGCTGATGGACTGTGGCACAAATGTAGTAAATGTGGTGTATTGACCTATACAAAAGACCTGAAAGCCAATCAAATGGTCTGTACCGAATGTGGATATCACAATCGAGTTAATAGTGATGAGCGCATTCGTCAAATAATAGATGCCAATACCTGGGTGGAAATGGACGACCATTTACTTCCTACAGACCCTTTACAATTTCGCGATCGCAAACCCTATACCGACCGTTTGCGAGATATGCAAGAAAAAACTGGTTTGACAGATGCTGTTAAAACGGGTTTGGGAGAAATTAATGGTTTACCTATTGCTTTAGGTGTGATGGACTTCCGATTCATCGGTGCTAGCATGGGTTCGGTTGTAGGGGAAAAGCTAACACGTTTGATTGAACATGCTACCCAGCGACACTATCCTGTAGTAATTATCTGTACTTCTGGTGGAGCAAGAATGCAGGAAGGATTGCTCTCCTTGATGCAGATGGCAAAAGTTTCAGCAGCACTAGAACTTCATCGTCAACAAAAACTTCTCTACATTCCTGTTTTGACTAACCCTACCACTGGTGGAGTGACCGCAAGTTTTGCAATGTTGGGCGATATAATTTTGGCAGAGCCAAAAGCAACTATTGGTTTTGCAGGTAGACGAGTAATTGAACAAACCCTGCGCGAAAAATTACCTGAAGACTTTCAAAGCGCGGAAGATTTACTCAAGCATGGTTTTGTAGATGAAATCATTCCCCGTACACAATTAAAGAAAACTTTGACACAATTAATTGCTTTGCATCAACCATCCTCAATGACAGCAAACAATAACTTAGTGGTGTGGGAAACAACCAGAAACTTTAGCCATAGCGCTGTCAGCGAACAACAAGCAGTTAACAGTGAACAGTAAACAGTTAACTATTTGAACATATTTGTTAAATGTAGAGACGTAAAATTTTACGTCTCTAATTTTTATTTGTGAAATTTCTTTCCCCTGTCCTTGACAAAGAGAGCAGTGCGTGTGGCTTAGGGAGGTTCCCTCCGTTGAAGCAATATTAGTAGCGACACAGTTATTCACGATTAACAAAATACAGTCAATCAGAAATATATAAATCTTGCACAAATATTTGTATGAGAGGGAGTAGTTAATAGGGAACAGAATAAATAATTCGGGTGGATGTCCCTCCGGGAAACGCTACGCTAACGTAATTCGTAATTACGTTTTGTAATGGGGATTTAGACCCCAACACAAAACAAACAATCCGTAGGGGATGGGGTTTTCAACCCCGATTGAGTTATAGATAATAAATAAAAAGCCTCTCCTCAAAATATTGAGAAGAGGTAATTAATTTTAAAGTCAAGCCAAACCTGCTAATACTTCACTAGATTAATTTTCCGGGGTAAAGCAATGGTAGCGTCTCGCTCCCTAGTGGTAGCTAGCGACCGAGATGGTCGCACTACTAACACCCTGCATAACTTAGGTGATTTCTAATAAAGAATTTACCGATAGGAGTAAAATGTAGTGTTAGTGACTAAAAAACAGGGGCAAGCATTTAGATATGGTAGGTGTAGAGGAACCCAAATCATTAACAGGATCGCAGATAGAAGACTTGCGGTTAGCAGCGTCAAAAATGAGCGGAGCAAAACGTCGTAGTTTTCAAGCAGAAATAACATTGAAATACTGCCAAGGTAGGTCAAGATTAGCAGAGACAGTATTTGGTTGGGGCAGAAAAAATATAGAGGTAGGATTGGCAGAGAAAAGAACAGGAGTAATTTGTTTAGGACTACAATCAAGTTTGAGTGGAGCAAAGTGTTGGGAAGAAAAGCAACCGATTGCAGCATTATCACTACGACAAATAGCAGAATCTTATTGTCAACAAGACCCAACATTCAAAACTTCAGATGCCTACACTCGATTAACAGCAGCATTAGCAATAGAAAAACTCAAAGAGCAAGGATTTAGTCACGAGCAGTTGCCTTGTGCTAGTACAATGGCACAAGTTTTGAATCGAATGGGCTATCGTCTTCGTAAAGTTTTAAAAGCCAAACCTCAAAAAAAATTGCACAAACAGACGATATCTTTAACAACATCAAAGAATTTGACCAGCAATCAACAAATCCAAAAGTCAAGCGACTAAGTATGGATTGTAAAGCTACCGTTAATATCGGAAATTACTCTCGTGGTGGAAAAACCAGAGGCAATAATCAAGCTAAAGATCATGATATGGGGTGTAAAGAAAAATATATTCCTTGTGGAATTGTTGATGAAGATAGTGGACAGTTTTATATCAACTTTGGTAGTTCTTATAAAACAAGTGATTTTATTGTTGATAGTCTAATTCAATGGTGGAAGACAATTACACCAGAACAAAAAAAGGATACCGCATTGATACAAATTAAAGTTGACAATGGTCCCGAAAGCAGTGGAGTAAGAACCCAATTTTTAAAAAGGATGGTTGAATTTGTTGACCAAATAAATGTACCGGTTCAATTACTTTATTATCCTCCTTATCATAGTAAGTATAATCCCATAGAACGTTGTTGGGGTATTCTTGAGCAGCATTGGAATGGGGCAATGCTATTTAATGCTGAAGTCATGCTTTCATGGGCTTCGAGTATGACGCAGGAAAGGGTGCCATCCTATCTTAAATTTAAGCAAAACTGTTTACCAAAAGGGGATTTCTTTAACAAAGAAAGCTATGAAACAAATCGAATCTAGATTGCAACGAAATCCACTCTTGCCCAAATGGGATATCTTGATTCAACCACTTTAGCTGGTAATTTCTTTTTCAAAAATCACCTTATGTATCTAGTATTAGTGAATCATTAACCAATAGCTGTATATCTCCACCACTCCCTTCCCGGTAGAAGATTTCCTATGAAGTAAGTTGGGTTTCACTCCGTTCAACCCAACCTACGATTTTTCGGTAATCTTAGAGCGGAATGGGAGTAACACTGCTCGCTGTTAACTGTTCACTGTTTAACCGCTTGCAACTTACGGAAACCCTGAAATAACTTAGTTAAAGATTGTCTGCGAGCTTCTTGAACAAATAGAAGTGGAACTAAAGCTATCAATCGGAAACCTACAGAAATCATAAATAAGCCGGGTAATCCTCCTAAAAAAGCATTTTCAGCAAGAAAACCACCGATTGTTGTGCCAATAGCACCGCTAGCTCCAGCAGCAGCGGCAGCAGTCGCAAAATATACTGACTGCATTCTTACCGGTGCGATACTTATCTGGATGTTGTTACTACACAACTCTATTGCTGCGGTACTTCCTCCAATCAGAACATGCAATAAAGGTAACCACAACCAAATACTCAAAGAATCTACACCGATTCCTACCCACAATAGCGGAATTATCGCTACCAATATTCCGACTAAAAATAAGATGGCACGATTCCCTACCTTGTCTGCTAATTTTCCCCACAAAATCAGCATTAACATCCCAGAACCAGCTTGAAAGCTACCGTAAACTGTCACCCAACTGACATCTAAGTCTAAGGTATCCAACATATAAAGATTAAAAAATGGAGTGCTGAGGTTAAAAGCAAACATCCATAAGCTGAAATAAGCCAAAAATATTAAAAAGTTTGAGTCCTTCCACATGCTGGGAGGCTGGTTAAAATTTTGATTTTTATTTTGAACTTTTGAAGTTTCTAATTTTTCTGTGTTATCTGAAGCTGTTTTTCTACTAAAACTTTTGATTTCTGAATAATTGTGAGATTGAGGATTGATATCTGTCTTCAAAAATTGACAAGCAAGACTCGCTCCACCAGCAAGCAAACCTAAAAGCAGAACTATCCCGAAACCCTGTATCGCACCACCGGGCCAAAAACTTACGATTAATCCAGCAATGGGTACGTACATCAATTTCGTAAAACTAGCAATACTATTCCGTAAACCGAAATATCTTCCCCGTAACTTTCGGGGAACCAACATGGCCATCCAACTCAACCAAGATGCACTTCCCAAAGCTGTTAATACGTGACTCGCTAATATTATCAACAGCGTCATCACAACAAGCTGGTGATTCTGTAAATCTCCCCATCCCCAACTCGCTGCACCAATGGCGATCGCCAAAAATAACCATACAAATCTAGCCGCTCCGTGGGTCCAAAGACAGTAGGTATGACGACTATCAATACGCTCGGAGAAGTAAGCTCCTAAAGGCTGTAATAGATTTACCAACATGGGAATCGAAGAAAGCATCCCAATCTGTACAGCATTTGCACCCAACTCTACTAAAAAATTACTCAGCAGAATTCCAGTAGTAGTGATATCAAATACCGCAGCAAATACCCCATCAGCAGTGGAGGCTTTTAGGCTCTTACGGATGTCATCTTTAGAAATTCTTTGATTTTGGGGAAGTTGTTCTGTTTCACTTTGAGGAAGTACTGACGGTATAACAGCACTTTGAGTGTTTTCCGGAACTTCAAGAACGGCAGTATTTGACTGAACAGATTGCATTAGCGAACCTTCGGAATAGTTGTTTTTAAATGACTAGCTTTAAATGACCAACTTAAAGACCAGCTTACGAACGTTTATTTAAATGTTCTTAACTGTCGTACTGACAGCCTTGCCTTAATCTTATATTACAAAACTTAATAAAGATATATACAACTATATATTAGCGATAGTCTTATTCACTAATTTTTAAATATTATAAAGGCGTTTTTAAACAAAAATCCTCACTAAGTAATGGTTTTACTTAATATTTTTTCTTCCCAAAGTGGTAAATATTAAAAAATCATGAAGTATCTTCAAAAAGAATTGTGAAGCTGGTATTTTATGGCTCTTATTGAACGTGCGAGAATTCGATATAGAAATTTTGTTGGGTTAGGAATTCTATAATCATGAACAAAAAGCTATTTAGTTTTTTAGGAATCTTGCTAGGATTTACCTTGTTAATAGCTGGATTTAATAACCTATTCTTATCAAATCCTTCGACATCATCAGATATAGTTAATATCAAGCTTAGTGGTTGGGGTGCGAGTTCAATTGAGCAAAAACTTTTAAAACAATTGCTGCGAGATTTTGAAGACGAACATCCAGCAATCAAAGTGAAATATGAGGTCATCAACGACCAATATATGGATGTAATAAAAACTCGCTTAGTAGGGGAAGCAGCACCAGATGTGTTTTATCTGGATGCATTAGAAGCACCTTTCTTGATGAGTCAAAATGTTCTAGAACCTCTAGATAGCTATATCAAACCAGAATTTGATTTAAATGACTTTGAGCAAACCCTGCTTAATAGCTTTAAATATAAAAGTCAGATTTATGGACTACCGAAAGATTACTCAACCCTGGCTCTTTTTTTTAACAAACAAGCTTTAAGCCAAAAAGGTTTTACCAATCCTCCTGCTACTTGGAAAGAATTACGTAATTACTCCCAACAATTGACAGAAGATAGCAATAAAGACGGGAGAATAGATAAATACGGTTTTGGAGAAATACCCGAGTTAGCTCGACAAATTTATAAAATCAAAGCTTTCGATGGACTTGTTGCTAAAAATAATTATGCAGCTTTTGCTGATTCAAAAGCTTTGAAAGGATTGCAATTAGCTGTAGAACAATATCGAAAAGAACGAACTTCCGCACAAAAAACAGATGTTGGGACAAACTCTGGAAGCGAAATGTTCGCTCAAGGAAAAGTAGGAATGGTAATAGAAGGTAATTGGGCTATTCCTTACTTAAAAGAGACTTTTCCTAACTTAGAATTTGGTACCGCAGAAGTGCCGACCATAAATAGTAAAAAAGGCACAATGGTATTTACCGTTGCTTACGTAATGAATAAAAAAGCCAAGCATAAAGCTGAAGCTTGGGAATTGATTTCTTACCTTACAGGAAAGCAAGGAATGGAAAAATGGACTCAAAACGGTATTGCTTTACCAACTAGAAAATCCGTAGCTGAAAAATTGAATTACAAACAAGACAACTTACGCTCTGCATTTGTAACGGGAGTTGAATATGCTACTCCTTGGCAGATTGGTAAATATCCAGCACCAATTGTAAACAATTTTGAAAATCAATTTACCAGCGCAATTTTAGGACAGCAACCTTTAGAAACAGCGATGAAAAAAGCTCAGATAGAAGCGAATAAACAAATTAAAGCGATGGAATATTGATGATTTTTATAATTGCTCTGTAGGGTGTGTTATGGCTTCAGAAAGACCGCACCAAAATATTAAGTAAAAAATAAGCTTTAATTCAATCATTCCAGATTGCAAAATATTATTCACAATATCCTCGGTGGAGCATTTTCTCTGGGTGGATTAGGTGATAAAACTATTATTGAATATGCAGTCCAGTTTGACCCTGCATTGATGTAGTTTTGGATGAAGAAAAATGTCCATTACTACTTGAAATTAAGGCTCGTCCGGGACTTTCAATTCAAATTGCTAATCAAGAAGGATTAATTTCCCGATTGAAAACAGTTGAATCCCATGTAAATAAACTTTCCGGAATTGAAGAGAAGATTGCTTTTGCAAAAGATAAATTTGCAGCCAGTAAGTAAAAGGTAAATATTGTAACCATAAGTTAAATAATTTATACGGACGAAAGATAAACGAATTGAATGGGTAATATAGCATTACTATTACAAGATGGTTTCCGATGTTATCTGATATTGATTTGATTCGAGAGTTTGTAAAGCTATCCATTCAGAAAAAAGAAGTTTTATTGGCAAACTCAACATTACAAGGTGAAGCAGTTTATAAAATTAATCAATTAACGGCTAGAAAAGAAGGAATAGTTGCTACCACAAAATTAGAACGTACATTAAATCCATTTTTTATTAAGCAAAATTCAAATTATTGGCAATTAATAAGTCAAGTATTGGCTGAATATAACTTTTTACTAATAGGAGAAGTAGATAATCGTGGATTTTATCAGTATGAATACTGTCAGATTCCACCAGGTTATGAAATGCATTGCGAAAAAGCGGGTATGTTATGGCGAACTTGGTGGAAGTATCGGCGTAAAATTGAAGGTCGAGTAATTCAACTAGAACTACTTATCCGCATCCGAAATACATGGTATCCCATCAGAGGTTTAGCTATTAGCAATGGAATGATTTATCTAGAAACATTAGGAAGTGAAATTGCACTTGGTTTAGAAGATACGGTGATTTGGTTGAGTAAGATAAAGGAAAATCAATGAGATGCTAATCCCGAATAGGAGCATTTTTGAATTACTTTTGGGAATACTAGTTTTGTACAAAGCTATTAAACACAGAACCGATGGGTAGCATTAACATCCAAGCAAAAGAACTTCCCCTCTACAAAGTATTCAGCAACGATTTTGTATTCAAAATTCCCTTATATCAACGTCCCTATGCTTGGACTATCGAGGAAGCAGAAGCATTGTTTGAAGATTTATTGACAGCACTCGAAGAGTCAAAGGAAGATATTGACGATATAAGTCCTTATTTTTTAGGCAGTATTGTACTAATTAAATCAGAACATAAACCAGATGCTCAAGTTGTCGATGGTCAGCAACGCTTAACCACGCTGACTATTTTGCTATCTGTATTAAGAGAATTATCGTCATTAGAAAAAGCTCATCAATTAACCAAGTACATTTATCAAGAAGCTGATGGTTTTGAAGTTAAGCAAAATCAATATAGGGTAACTTTACGCGATACAGATGCTGATTTTTTTCAAGATTATATCCAAAAGCCGCAAGGCATCTTACAACTACAGGATATTAATATATTAAAGTATTCTGAAAGTTGTAAGAATATTCGAGATAATGCTTTTCTGTTTAGAGAGCGCTTAGAAAAACTTGACAGCGACAAACTTTTCAGATTTACACAATTTGTTGTGACACGCTGCTGTTTAGTAATTATTACCACTACTGATTTTGACTCTGCTTATCGAATATTTTCAGTAATGAATAATCGGGGTTTAGATTTATCTCTCGCTGATATCTTAAAAGCTGAAATTCTTGGTAAAATTTCTCCAGAGATGCAAGATAAATATGCTAAAAAATGGGAGACTGCTGAAGAAAAGTTAGGAGTAGATTCATTTAAGAACTTATTCTCTTACATCCGGATGGTTCGTTTCAAGCATAAACCTCGTAAAAGTATTATTACCGAACTTCTCAAAGAATCGCAACCAAATATTACAGAATTTCCCCAAGAGTTTATTGATAAAACTTTGATTCCTTTATCAGATGCGCTTCATGATATTAAACATCAAAAGTATGAAAATAATTATTTAGATGCCGAAATCAATCGGATATTTTACTGGTTGCTATGGATAGATCATTCTGACTGGATACCTCCAGCAATACTTTATTTATCACAAAATTATCATCGTCCTGAATTACTAATTCGCTTTTTTACCGATTTAGACCGTCTTGCTTCTGGTTTAATGATTTACAGAGCTAATATTGATAAACGTATCGCTCGATATGGAAAGCTATTAAACGCAATCGAAAACAATATAGATTTGTATACTTCCGATTCACCACTCCAACTCACACCAGAAGAAAACAAAGATATTATTAACCAACTTAATGGAAATATCTACTCAGTTACAAGAATCAGGCTGTATGTTTTAGTACGTCTCAATGACGCTATTTCTAATCCTAAAATATTAACCTATTCACCATACCCAACAATTGAACACGTACTTCCACAAAATCCTCCTCAAGGAAGCGAATGGGAACGCTGGTTCCCTACTCAAGAACAAAGAGAAAAATATTTGCATCGCTTAGGTAACTTAATTCTACTTTCTACTTACAAAAATAGCGAAGCCCAAAATTATGATTTCAGAAAAAAGAAGCAAAAATATTTTACTACTAAATCAGGAGTTTCTCCCTTTGCATTAACGACTCAAGTTTTAACAGAAAGCGAATGGACTCCTCAAATAATTGAAAAACGACAAACAAATGCAATTAATAAACTTAAGGAAATTTGGCGTTTGTATTAAAAATAATTAAAGTTTGGCTGGACAAGAAAAATAAAAAAACACTTCATCAAATAACCCGCTACCACTGCGGGTTTTACTTGTACAGTAATGATTTCTAATTTTCGGGTAAATAAAAAGAAAATAATTTCCCAACTTCTTTCAAATCAACATTCCCACCACTAATAATTACACCAATTTTAGAACCCGGATTTTTAATCACACCTTCCAACAAAGCAGCAGCAGCTAAAACTCCCGTAGGTTCAACGACTATTTTCATTCTTTCCCAAATAAAAAACATAGTGCGAATAATCGCTTCCTCCGATACCGTCACAAATTCGTCAACATATTTTAAAACTAAAGGAAAAGTAATTTCTCCCAAACTTCGCGTTCTCGCACCGTCAGCAATAGTATCGGGATTATTAACAAATTGCAGAGTTTTTGAGTAAAACGAACGAGTAGCATCATCAGCTTGTGCTGGTTCGACTCCAATAACGCGACAATTTGGTAATAGTGATTTGGTCGCAATTCCACAACCGCAAATTAAACCACCACCACCACAGCAAATTAATAATAAATCCAACTCTCCAACTTCTTCAATTAATTCTAAAGCTGTTGTTCCTTGTCCTGCGATTATATGAGGATGGTCAAAAGGAGGAATAATTGTTAAATCTTTTTCTCGTGCTAAATTTTGAGTCAATTCTTCTCTAGAAGCTTTTTGTGAGTTGTAAAAAATCACTTCAGCATCATACCCGCGAGTTGCTGTTAGCTTAACTTTGGGAGCATTTTCTGGCATTACAATTGTAGTCGGAATACCAAGTAATTTTCCTGCAAGTGCGATTCCTTGAGCGTGATTTCCCGATGAAAAAGTTATTACACCTTTTTGTTTTTGTGATTCTGAGAGTTGTGAAAGTGCATTATATGCACCCCGAAATTTAAAAGAACCCGTCCGCTGAAAATTTTCGCATTTGAAAAATACTTGGCTTTGTGTAATCTGGTTTACTGTTGTAGAAGTAAGAACCGGAGTACGACGAGCAATCCCATAAATACGTTTTGCTGCTGCTTGGATGTCAGCGATTTCGACTAAGTTCTCTTGATATGACATGAAAAATTATAAAAAAAGGAATGAGGAACGGGGAACAGTTAAAAAATATTTTTAATTAGTACTAATTCATCAAAAATTTAATTTGCTTGCTACAAATTAACTAAAGTTCCACCTCAGAGGAAGTTCCGCAGCACAAACAGAACAAATAAATAAATTATCTTTAACAATATTTACTTGCTGACAAGCACAACAGCGTCGAAAAATAAATCTCATGGTAAACGAAGACGGATGCGGAATATTTATTAAATCGAGAGCTTTTACAACGTCTTTCCAAGATTCTGGCTCCGGACAAAAACCTGTTGATTGATTTGTAATTTCAGCTATCTCTAATGCATTCCTACCTTTTTGAAAAAATATTTCTCCGGCAGATAGTACAGATTTACCGCCAGCACAAGCAATATGTTCGGAATGTCTGTCAGCAATTCTTAAATAACCCTCGCAATCTATCACGAAAGTAACTGCAATCAATCCCCAAGTGTCTACCTGCTGTTTGGTTTCTCGAATCCAATTATCAATGTCATCAATCGATAGAATTTTCTTTCCCGGTGGTAAATGTATCGTATTTTGACGAATTTCCTCAGCACCAACGTATTTATACAATATGCTATTTATAATTAATTTTTAAGCACTGAAAATAAAATGGTGCGTTGCGCTACACAACAACACACCCTACGATTACAACTAAAAATATTAGATTAATTTTTTAACTGCTCGCTGTTAACTGTTGACTGTTTTTCCCGCTCCACAGCTTCCATTAAAGAACGCACCTGCTTAGCTCCTTCAGAAGGTTCAAAATTAAAAGGGAATTTATTTTTAGTCATCATTCGTAGACCAAGAGGAGCAATACTCAACAATCCTTTAAGGTCTTTAAAAGAATTACCGACAACCTGTAAACCAAATAATCTCTCATCAACCCAGCCACCTTCTTTCACCAAATCTATCAATACTTTACGGTGACGAATCGAACGACTATCGCTTGCTTCTTTTGTTTTAAGAAGAGACTGCTTAATTTTACTAATTTGGTCTAAAGGTGCAACTTCCATCGGACAAACACTATTGCAATAGTAACAACGAGTGCAACCCCAAACTCCTTTAGTACCTTCGTTGTATTTTTCCAAGCGATTTTGAGTTTCACCATCGCGCTTATCTTCTACCATTCGATAAGCTTTTGCAAGCGCATGAGGACCGACAAAATCTGGATTTACTTCTAATGCATTGCACTCAGAGTAACAAGCACCACACATAATACAATTACCAGTTTCTTCGAGCTGCTCTCTTTCTTCTGGTGTTTGTAAAAACTCTCTTTCTGGGACTTTTCTCGCAGCAGTGCTGACATAAGGAGAAACACTTTCTAAATTGTTCCAAAAACCCTTCATGTCAACAATCAAATCTTTTAGTACAGGCATATTACCCAATGGGGCAATAGTAATTTCTGGAATCGAATTTTCTCGATTTTCCGGAAATATTTGGGGTGTAAATCGAGCAATTTCGCTGCCAATATTCTCTTTACAAGCTAAAGCAGAGCGTCCATTAATCCGGATAGCGCAACTACCACAAATTGTATTCCGGCAATTTTTACGAAATGCTAAAGTTCCATCCTGCTCCCATTTAATCCGATTAAGACAATCAAGGATTGTATTACTCTCTTCTACATCCAAAAGGTAGGTTTGAACCGTAGGAGATATTTTCTGAGTTTGTCGAATAACTTTAAAATTAACTTTCATTTTACGTAGTCCCCCCGACTTTAATTTTCTACCCTTGCTTATCAAAGGAAATGAATTTTAATGTTGTACTAAAGCTTCCTCACAGGAGCTTCTCCTCTTATTGCTGATTTATTGCTTAAATCGAATCGCTGATCGAGACGGACTAATCATCAAAGAGAATCTATTATATGTTCTGTGTGGAATAAATGTAAAAATTTAGTTTTGACTCTAATAGACTATAAGACTAGCTTCCAATGCTTCCCCACGGTTGATAGCCTATTCCTTATTCTCAAGTCATAACAACCGAAAATCAAAAAATATTGCTACAAGGTTAACTATTAGCAAATTCATTAATATAAGTTTACTCTTCGACCAAGCTTTATAAGACTTTTTTTGCCCACCCTACTCAAAACAAGAGTCTTAGCAACCAATTAATAAAATAGCACCTTCCAATAATTTTCAAATATACCAATCGGTTATAACTCCTTTATTATTCAATAACCACACCATTAAGAATGGTTTTTGAGATAAAAATATTTATTAACCTGCTATTCACAGTCAATTTTAAGATTATTATAGAAGACTTGAACGGATTGATTAACATCGACCATATCGCATTTGCTTATCGGAACACTTCTACATAACACTCACCTTACAGAGATGAGTATTCTGTGAAAGTGGGATATGTAACAAGCAAATCAAAAATAGCGATTATAGAGTTGATGAATTTTTATAAAATTCTTATCGTAACAGCAACTCCCAACCGAAGTGAACATTAGATAAAAGCATAATCGCAAAAATAATTAAAACTTAAACAATTATTTTGCTATTATTAGTCCATGTTAGTATTTAATATAAAATTATGAGGAAACAAAACCATAATAAATTGCCGTGCAAGTACGGTACCTATAGTTTTGTTTCTTCGTAATCTAGGGGCATGAATTTTTTTGTCTCTATTGGCAGTAGAAAAGGGTTTATCCTTGTAAATCCTTAGCAAAAACTATGCTGCCTTAAGCCCTAGAGCAATGTTAGGGAAAATCCTGCAACTCTTGAAGTCTAAATGACTTTGGCTAAAAATAAAATACCTGCTGACAAACCCTCGTCTGCTAATCATAAAAAAGCAGTCTCCGGTAGTTTGTAAAAGTGAATTACAGTTAATTAGCTTTGTTTAAAGCCTAGGGAGAAAAATTTTTCATCTCTAATGGTAGGAATAGGCTAAAACTGCGCCCTATTGCTGAAACTAATTCCCCCATTAGACTGTAGTTTATGAGTAAAATGTTGTGGATTGCCACTAACATGTTTATTTTGGGATTAGACAAGCAAGAAATGAGACTTAATAAAAGTCCGAAAACATTTGATGTAAGAATGTCAAAAAATCGCCTTTAGGCTAGGCATAAAACTGCATTATTTATCGCGAAAGCACAGATTAAGGAAAATTTGAGTGTAATGAGTGAAACAGCAACAGCCCCATTAACAGGAAAAACACTGCTTTCCAAGGTTAAAGAACTATCCAATTTACCAAGACGAGAAAGAGCAAAGCAGTGTGGATATTACACTACTACAAAGAATGGTCAGGTACGAGTAAATCTGACTGATTTTTACGACGCTTTGTTATCAGCTAGGGGAATTCCCTTAAGTCCGGAAACACCAAAAGATGGTCGAGGACGCGAACCGACATACAGAGTTAGCGTTCATCAAAACGGTCAAATTGTTATTGGTGCTACATATACCAAAGCAATGGGTTTAAAATCGGGTGATGAGTTTGAAATTAAGTTGGGATACAAACATATACACTTAATTCAAGTTGACGGAGCAAGTCAAACTGACGAAGATTCGGATGAAGACTCAGAGGAAGAAGAGTAAGTTTTTCTTATAGCAGGGATAAAAAAATAAGACAAAATTTTATAACTTTTCCCTGCATTTATAGATAAATAGTTGTTTTGGCAAATTTTTAAATTAATTTTTGAAAAAAACGCCGAAACGACTATATTACTCTGAAATTTTTTGGGAATTTGATTGAGTTAAAGAAATAATTAGTGATTCAATTGCGAGTCACATGAATAGGGAATGGAGAAGTATTGATTGAATTAATGCTTCTCTTTTCTGTAACTGTATATTACATACTGGATTTTCTTTTTCTTTGTAAAAAACATATATTGGAAGCGATTAGTCTGCTGTGTTTTTTTTGTTTGGTTTAACAGCTAATGCTGGATTGTTTGATAATAATTTGCTCAATCGTTGGGAAAATGCACCTGCCTTAGTGGTGATAATTGCTTTTTTTATAGCTTGGATAATATTTTGGTTACCAATCGGATTTATTCTGACAAAATTGCTGCACTGGACACCAAAGCAACCTTTGCAAGAACAACAAAAAATTCCTTTAATAGTTTCTCTTTACTTACTAGTCCCCGTGACTTTATTTTTAACTAATTTACTAACCAATCAATCTTTTACAGATTATGGTTGGGTAGGAAATTTTTCAATTTTATACTCACTTTTATTAGGGTTTGGCTGGGGAGTCTTGAGCTTAGTTTTTGTATTCGGTTGTCAATTCTATTTTGGTTTGTGCGAATTTAAACTATCAAATCCCGAATCAGTACCATCCACATTACTTTCTATAATTTTGGTAGCCTTGCTAGTGGGTGCTGTTGAAGAATTAGTGTTTCGAGGTTTTCTTCTCACTCAACTCGAACAAACTTATTCAGTTTGGATTGGAGCAATATTTTCCAGTTTAATTTTTGCCATATTGCATCTAGTTTGGGAACGACGGGAAACAGTTCCTCAACTTCCTGGATTATGGTTAATGGGAATGGTTTTAGTATTAGCAAGATTTGCCGATGGTGGTAACTTAGGTTTAGCTTGGGGACTTCATGCTGGTTGGGTGTGGTCAATCGCGAGCATTGATACTCTTGATTTAGTTAAGTACACCGATAATAATTTGGATTGGATAACGGGTAAGAATAAAAAACCTTTAGCAGGTGTTGCTGGAATATTTTGTATGGTAATAACCGCAGCAGCTTTGTATTTTGTGATGAGTAAATTGGATATATAAGTTTTAACTTGAATGGAATACAGATGAACCTCACCCCTTCCCCTCTTTTAACAAGGAGAGGGGAAGGGGTGAGGTTTAATTTCCGTAGTGCGTTTTCTATTTGGAATTACTATATCTATCAGAAAGTGCAAATTTAAATGAGATGGACTAGAAGCCCATCTCACAATTGCTTATATTATTTAACGCTATTCCTTATGAATTATCCAAAGGGAACCAAGCGCTTGAGTGCGCGACCTACAACGTCACCGTAACGCAACTGTCCGCACAAAATTTGCCCCATGATTTGGCTACCAGTAGGACGTTTTACTCCTGCTTTATAACCCACACCAGGGAAGCGATAAAATGCCCCTGCGAGCTTCTGGGCCCAAGCCATATCAGCCCCCCATTCCTCATTCATCACTTCAGTGTACTGTTCCAAAGCATTAGCATCACCACCAAGTGCTTTATTGATAGCTTCAGCAGCTTTCATACCGCTGAAAATTGAGGGACGAATTCCTTCTGCTGTCATGGGGTCAACTACACCAGCAGTTTCTCCAGCTAGGACAGCGTTTTGGGTATGGAGTGTTTTATTTCCATTCCATACACAGATAGGATGGCTGTATTCTTTAGCAGCGCTGACATCCACCCCAAGCATAGAACTGCAATCCTTAAAAATCTTCGTGAAATTACCGGGTTCTCCACCAAGGAAGGTTGTAGCACCAACAGATACACCATCAGCTTTGGGGAAGCTCCAGACATAGCCGTTTTTAATTGTGCCGAATTCAAACAGAATTTTAGATTTATCTTGTCCGGGTGCAGCAGGTGCTTCCAAAGCTGCTGCTAAACGACGTTTGGGTTCTTTAAAACCAAGCCATTTCGACATTGGTCCAGACGCACCATCAGCTGCAACTAGGTAACGTGCTGAAAATGTGCCATTTGCGGTATTTACTTCCCAGTGGTCACTTTTGAACTCGATAGATTTTACTTCAGTACTATCTTTGAGTTCCGCACCTTTGCTTACAGCTTGCTTAACTAGAAAATGGTCAAAAGCATCTCGCTGTACCATCCATACTGGTTCGATGGTTTGTATTTTTGTTTCTACTGGATCTCCTTTTTTCCATGTAAACCTGATGGTATCTACCTTCAGGGAAATTACTGGGCTAAAATCAAAGTCAAACCATTTGGCGATTGCGGGGGAAACTCCACCACCGCAGGGTTTATATCTTGGTAAAGATTCTCTTTCTAAAACAAGTACCGAACGCCCTTGCTTTGCTAAATGATACGCAGCTGTTCCACCAGCAGGGCCCGCGCCAACGATAATGCAATCGTACATATGGTTAAGCTTTTACTCCTCAATAGACGATGTGTATGAAAGTCTTATCAAATAAAACAGTTACCGATTTTATGACTAAAATCATTCGCCATTCTACTCGGAATTATTTGTATTTATCTGAATCTTTATTCTTGACTGATTATATTTATCCGTAAATATAACTATTTAAAATCAATTTTTAACAGATTTATTGTATCTATACTTTTACTATTTTTGTTACCTACTGCTATGCTCTGCATAATTCATATTTACTTATATGTACTTTAAATTACACTTTAATTTTGAAGTATGGTATTTCCGTTAACAAATTACAATCAACTGTCCCAAGTAATTAAAAATTTTTCGTTAAATAATAAAGATGTTTTATTAAGTTTAAGTGAATTTAATTTCTACTTATCGATACCTATTTACTACGGGTAAGTGCTATTTTTATATAATTAAGCTCAGTATTCTTAGCAGTAAAAATAAATATTGAAATACTAGTGTTTCTACCTTTCTGATTATTAAACAAAAAAAAGCCCAGAGCTAGAAGTTAAGGATTTAAACCATTAACGGATAACTTCCAACTCTACGCTTGTGCAAATCACATCTTAAACAGTTGTGATTTCTTTTTCTTTTTCTCCGAATAAATCGTCTATTTTGCTGGTGTACTTATTTGTTAATTTTTGTACTTGATCCTGCAAATCTCGCGATTCATCTTCAGAAATTTCAGCAGCTTTCTCCTGCTTCTTAACCGTATCTAAGGCATCCCGACGAATATTACGAATAGCAACGCGCCCTTCTTCGGCATACTTAGCAGCAAGTTTGACAAATTCTTTACGACGTTCTTCAGTTAAAGGTGGAATATTCAACCTAATAATAGAACCGTCATTATTGGGAGTTAAACCTACATCGGACATCGAAATTGCTTTTTCGATATTACCCAAACTGCTTTGGTCGTAAGGTTGAATAGTTATGGTGGTAGCATCCGGCGTACCAATGTTGGCTAAAGACTTTAAAGGTGTATCTACATCGTAGTAGTTGACCATAATCTTATCTAGCAAACTCGAATTAGCACGACCAGTGCGAATCGTATTAAAAGAACGTTGAGTAGCCTCAATGCTCTTTTTCATTGTACTTTCAGCTTCAGCTAATTTCACAAGAACCTCCCACTAGAGTGCCAATGGATTCTCCCATGACTGCGCGGTGAATATTACCCCGCACATTCAAGTTAAAAACAAGAATTGGGATATCGTTTTCTTTACATAAGGCTATCGCAGTACTATCCATTACTCGCAATTCCTTATTTAAAACGTGTGCATATGTTAGCGATTTGTAACGCTTGGCTTCAGGATTTTCCTTTGGATCGGAATCATACACTCCGTCTACTTTCGTAGCTTTAAAAATCACTTCCGCATCTATTTCAGCTGCTCTTAGTGCAGCGGTAGTATCGGTAGTAAAGAAGGGATTTCCCGAACCCGCGCCAAAAATAACCACCAATCCCGATTCTAGATGATTGATGGCTTTACGACGTATATATGGTTCGGCTACTTCTTGCATTGCGATCGCAGTTTGTAGCCGTGTTTGTACACCTATTCGTTCGAGGGATTCTTGCAACGTCATAGCGTTCATTACAGTAGCAATCATCCCGATATAATCGGCGGTAGCCCTATCCATTCCAGCGGAAGCAGCTTTCATCCCGCGAAATATATTTCCACCTCCGACAACTATAGCAAGTTGAACGCCGGTGGCTACAACCTCTTTTACTTCTGAAGCTATAGAATTAACCACCTCGGGGTCAATTCCGTAGCCCATACTGCCCATTAAGGCTTCACCGCTCAGTTTAAGTAAAACCCGTCGGTAACCTGTACCCATGAAGTTAAGCTTTATCCAAAATTTGTATTTGCCTCCAGTTTAAGATATCAGTCTGCCACACTATCTGTCTCTAATTTCGCCATACCAAACTACTACCTAGAGCTTCTGTTTCGGTTATAAGGATTTCTTCTCCTTTTAGCAAAGAAGCAACAGCATTCTTTAGATAAGCTTTTTGCGGTGGAGGAACCTGTTGAGCATCGCTATCAATCTGACCTCTGTAGCGTACAATACCATCTTTATCAATTAGAAAAGCCATTGGTGTTTTGGTCGCACCAAAGCTACGGGTTACATCTTGTGTAGAGTCCCATAGATAGGGAAAATTTAGCTGATGCTCTCTTGCAAAGCTTTTCATATTATCAAAGCTTTCATTTGGGTCATTTTGGGCAATGTTGCCGTTGACTCCGATTAAAGTAAAGCCTTCTTTGCCTAATTCTGCTTGTAATTTCTTTAATGTGTCTATATACAACCCTACACGGGGGCAGCGGTTGCACATAGAAATAACGCCAACTGCACGGAATTTTTCTAAATAACGTCTTAGATGGTGTACTTGATCGTCAATTCCTGGCAGTTCAAAATCGGGTGCGTATTTTCCTATGGGACTATCCATTGTTTTTAGTACACTCATATTCTCTGTTGCTGGAAGGAACTGGAAACAGCAAAACACATTGTTCATGTGGGCCTGCGTCCGTTTTCAAGCCACCCTCTGTGTAGATGCTTAACTGATATCCAATAATTTTATAGTTCGGATTCAATAGTCGTAAATTGTGAAACTACTGAATCCGATTAGAAATGTCCGGAATCCACTGCATCAAAAATTTGTAATTTTTCACATTTATCTAAGATGTGGGAAAATTATTGTTTAAAGATTTTACTTGAAGTAAGAACCAATACAAGCAGTATGCCACAGTAGTTTTAGAGAAATGAATACTATACTACATGTCAATTTATGAACTATTTATCTTCTTAAAAAAAATTTTTTATAAAGCTATTTTCTCAAATTAGCATCAGTACTAATACTTATACATTCTAGATAAATACTACTCGTATTACTTGAATGTGAGTTATTATTAATTTTTGTGTACTAAAATAGCATTTATATTAATTCCTGTTCTAATTCCGCAAGAGAGTAGATTTTTAATCGTCAAAATACTAGCTTTCCCATAATAATAATAGTGAGTAAGCTTATTATATGTAGCCTTGAGAAATAGTTTTCCAAACTTGCTTTTAAAGCCAAAATTGGGAATTACTGGGAAAATTAAAATGTTAATCCCATGTAATTCTGTGGTTCGTTTGTTTATTTATATATATAAAAAATAGATTTTCTATGAGTACTTCTACTTCCACCCCAGTATTTAGCTCAACAAAAACTTGGATGTGGCAAGGTTTTCCCATTTGCTATCAAACTCAAGGAAATACAGGGTCTGCCGTTGTTTTGATACATGGATTTGGTGCTTCCTGGGGACATTGGCGAAAAAATATTCCGGTCTTAGCTGAAAATTGTCGCGTTTATGCCATTGATTTGATTGGATTCGGTGCTTCAGCTAAACCTATACCGGGTGAAAAAATTTCCTACACATTTGAAACTTGGGGACAGTTGATTGCTGATTTTTGCCGTGAAGTAGTAGGTGAACCTGCTTTTTTAGTCGGTAATTCTATTGGATGTATAGTAGCAATGCAAGCTGCTGCAGATAATCCAGATATTGTTATAAGTGTAGCTTTACTTAACTGTTCCTTACGGCTGTTACACGAACGGAAACAGGCGGAATTACCCTATTATCGACGCATGGGAGCGCCATTACTACAGCGTATATTATCTATTAAGCCAGTAGGAAATTTCTTTTTTAATCTAATTGCGAAACCTAAAACCGTGCGCTCGATTTTGTTGCAAGCTTATCCTACAGGTGAAGCGGTCACTGACGAACTGATAGATATTTTAATGACACCAGCAAGCGACCCAGGAGCAGCAGCAGTATTTTTAGCATTTACAGCTTATTCTCAAGGTCCACTAGCAGAAGACCTTTTACCCGAGCTACCATGCCCAGCTATCATTTTATGGGGAACAGATGACCCTTGGGAACCTGTAGAATTAGGTAGAGAACTAGCTGAATATCCCCAGGTAATAAAATTTATAACATTAGAAGGAATAGGACACTGCCCCCAAGATGAAGCCCCAGAATTAGTAAATCCAATTTTACAGGATTGGATTTCTGAGTTTTCTAAGAATAGGGAATAGGGAGTAGTGACTAGGGAGTAGCAACTAGGGAGACGGAGTAGCGGGTAAGCAATAGAAGCAAATTTGATAAAATCCAAAATCCAAAATCCAAAATAGAATGACCTCCCCAAAAGAATTGAAGAGGTAAATATGTAACTTTTATGTAATGAAAATAATAATCCTAATCGTTACTTGAAAGGCTTAATTTTTCTACGGAATTGAAAATAATGAATACTTTAATAAAAACTATTTTGATGTCTGCGATGATACAATGACATCAAATATCTACGCTGTTAGCTGCTGCTTGAAAAGCTTGATTACAGCATAACCACAGCGTAATTACAACAGCGGGATATCTTCAGAAGATTCAGGAGTGGAAAGTTTTTCTAACCAATCTTCACCTACTTGAATGCTAATGTCGGAATTAAGGCTACCAGTACTTTCTACACGCACTTCTCCGAAACCTAAAAGGCTACGAACTGATTCAGCGCTGTTTTCGTCTCCTTGTTGAGCAACAACACGAGTTGCTTTTAAGGGCTGACTCCAGCTTTTGGCAACGTAGATTCTAGTATATCCGGCTTTTCGTAAATTCCTCATTAAACGTCGGAAACTAACATTATCCTTACCAGTATGATTTTGAATCGCAATTCGTAAAGAACCTGGTTCAACAGGTTGTAACTCATTTTCAGCTTCTATACCGAAGTGTTGAGCCATCATTGTACTAATACGACGAGGACTTGGTATCCAGTAGCTTGCATTGTACTCGCTTGGAGTGCTAAAACGTCCTGGTAACATGAGCATTTGCATGTTTGAGCGATTAGTTCTGACTCCAAAACCTACCAGCGCTAATAATTCTTCAACCGTTAAGTTTGTATCTATATGTTCCTTGACTACGTTAAGAATTTTAGGTAATTGTGCTAAAGTCGCTGGATTAAGCGCTTGATCCATTAACGCTCGCATCACCATTTGCTGACGCTGAATTCGACCAATATCTCCTCTTCCATCATTACGAAAACGTAGAAGTTGGAGCGCTTTATCACCATCTAGATGCTGTCTACCCGCTTTTAAATTTATATATAAATGCTGGGAATCATCTTGATACTTTAAATCTTCAGGAACGTTTACCGTTACTCCTCCCAAAGCATCAATTAACTTACCCACCCCCAAAACGTTAATCCGCATGTAGCGGTCAATTGCTACTCCTCCGAGAAGATTACTTGCTGTCTTAGCGCTTAAAGCTGGTCCACCATGCACGTTAGAAGCATTAATCTTCTTAATCCCATAACCGTCTACTCTAGTGCGAGTATCTCTAGGGATAGAAAGCATAGTCAACTTTTTGTTCTGAGGATCGAACTTGATCAACAGCATGACATCAGCAAGACCATCAAAAGAATTAACTTGAGGTAGGTATCCTAAATCTCTGACTTTAGATGGAGGATTTTGTGTATCGGGGGGAAGTACGCTCATCCCCATAACTAAAACGTTGACAGGGCGAGTTAATTCGGAAAAACGCAGCCCACCTCCGGCAATACTATCATTCTCGAATACAGCAGCCTCATCCGCACTCAGACTGGCTTGCATTAAGGGGGTACTACTTAACGAAACTGCTAAGAGCGCTCCTGCGGTAGCCGATATCATCGCAATACCACTCATACCGACCCAAAACCACAACCACTTTCCAGATTTGGGCTTATTCCCTTTGTTATTATTCGATTTGGGAGGGGACGCAGAATGGCTATCTTGCGCCGAAGTTCTTTGAATGGTCACTGACTTCCTCACACTTATTGATAAAAATTCAAATTTCTGCTTTGCATTTGAGCAGACGAATCAACCCATAATAGCTAACTCTTAATTATCAGTGCTAACTACACAACTTTCGTGTCAACCACAACACTTATAGCAGTATTTCTCCTATTTTTTTAGTTAATCCGGAGATGTTTTATTGAAGAATAGCAACTTTATACTAAATTTTACTGTAAAGGTATGAATATCTAAGTATAATAAATATCCTTTGATTAAGTATTGAGCCTGCTTTCCTATTTCCTATTTAATACTTTTACCTTTATCAAGATAAATATTTATCTACTACTTTCTCTGCAAACTGGCTGAATCCCGGTAAACGTTGAGACTTGCCTTTAAAAGTGCGAATAATTAACCATGCACTGACTATAAAATAACCACTGGTCACAAAGCTGTTGAGAATTTGCAAGCGTAGTGCGAAAAATTCTGAAGTTGAAGCTCCAGTTCCCAGAAGTATGTATCCTATACACCAAGTTAATGCTAATGTAATTGACAAACGAGAGGTTCTTAATTGTTCCCGACTTCCTTCACGCCGATAAAGCGTCCATAAGGATGGGAAAAAACCAATTACTGGAATTACATATATAAGCATTCCAATAAGAGAAATGTCTTGTTTTTTGACTTTGCTTATATCATTTGATTCAAAATGCTTCATTAGTCTGAGTAAAATCCTGAACTAGGGGGATAAATGATTGGTCTGTGGTCGGGGATAATAGGCTTATAATCGCTCTATTTAATTAGTTGTCCAACGGCAATTAGCTTTTTTTATGCACACACTTAAGCTTTATTATTGGTGGCAAAGCTTAACACCAATAGGCCGAATCGGTGTAATCGCTGTTGTTGCTCCTCTGTTAGTGATTAACGGTTGGGCATTTTCAGTAATTTTTGATTACTTCCACTCGCTGATAGTCATTTTAGCCGGAGCTTCGGTGTTAGCGTTTCTGCTCAACTATCCCGTAAGCTGGCTGGAGCGTCAAGGTTTACAGCGAGAACCTATTGCAATTTTAGTATTTTTACTTACTTTATCTATTCTATTAGCTTTGGGTGTTACATTAGTTCCCCTAGCGCTTACTCAAGCTCAACAATTGGTTGCTCGTTTACCGGAATTAATTGATTCGGGACGCAGCCAATTAATGATATTAAATGAAAAAGCAGATGGCTTGGGTTTACCAATCAATTTAGATGCTTTGCTAGTACAGATTAATGACCGAGTTAAAGGACAATTGCAAGCTATAGCCGGACAGGTATTGAATTTAGCGGTAGTCACGGTAACAAGCTTGCTCGATATTGTTCTAACAATGGTTCTAACATTCTATCTGTTACAGCATGGAGGGGAACTTTGGCAAAGTTTGGTTGGTTGGCTTCCGACAAAATTTCGCAACCCTTTTTCGGAAACAGTACGTCTTAGCTTTCAAAACTTCTTTATTACTCAGTTAATCTTATCTATTTGCATGGCATCAGCTTTAATTCTGATGTTTTTATGGCTGAAAGTACCTTTTGGCTTACTTTTTGGCTTAACTATCGGTATTATGGCTTTAGTGCCTTTTGGCGGTTCTGTAGGTATTGCTCTAACCACATCCTTAGTCGCATTACAAGACTTTTGGATTGGCATGAGGGCATTAATGGCTGCGGTTATCGTACAGCAAATTCTTGAGAATATAATTGCTCCACGGATTTTGGGTAGCTTTACAGGCTTAAATCCTGTTTGGGTTTTAATTTCGGTGTTGACGGGAGCCAGAATAGGAGGACTTTTGGGTGTAATTGTTGCGGTACCCAGCGCTGTTGTGATTAAAACAGCAATAGAAGCAATACGACCTTCGATTTCCAACAACGATAAAAATGATAAAGATGATATTGCTTCGGAACAAAGCGAAGACTCTTACCATAAACCAACAAAGGACACTAATCCTGAACTTAGTGTCCCTTCGGTAGATGTAGCTGCACCCAAAACATCTCCTCCAACTGTTTGATAAAACTATTAATTATCCACAAATAATGGTTTATTAGAAGCTGCAAACAAACTCTATAAAACCCATTTACTCAAGAATCTGAAACTGTGGAATTGTAATAATTGAAGCATAAATTATCTTATTCCCTATTGGGTGTTACGAATTACGAATTATACTTAACCGCTTTCATCAAGTTAGCGGTTCAACAATTGAACCCATAAATAAAACAGTTCCGGTTTGATTATCTCGAATAGCGCAGAAGAATGGACGGTCAACAATCATCCGAAATGGCTTTTGGGAAGGAATTTGTGCTGAGGTTAATGCTATTCCAACTGAAGTTGTAGCAGCAGCTTCGGTTCCTTCCTCATTTACTTCAACGAAAGTTTTGTGTTTAACTTGACTGATTTTGAGGTTATTTCCCATCTCCGAGAAATTCGCATTATTAGTAAATGCTTCTTCCATCCCTAAAGCCGAAAGTGCATCATTGAGTGTTGCTTCATAGTCCATTTTGAAGCGAGGTAAACGTAATGAACCATTCCGTAAAGCAAATTGAGACATCCATTTTTCCCAATTAGCTGCATTCAAGCTGTCATAAAAAGAATTTAGGTCTGAGTCTTGCTTGGGTAAAAACACATAAAAACTAACTCTACCATTTTCACCATAAGGTAAACTTACTGCTTGAAACTTTTCGCTTTCATAGTATTTATAGTCACCCGATTGTGACATCATCGGATGTTGTTTTTCTTCACCAGATAAAAGATAAAAAGGAAGTTGAGCCGTCTTTTCTTGGTCAAACTCTTGTTTCCAACTGCCTTTAAAATAAATCGCGTTCAGTAAAAATAGTACTTGGTTGGGGTCAATTTTATCGACAATTTTTTCAATTTTACCTTGTGTATTTTCTTTAACCCAACTGTTGATTTTATTAGGTGTATCAGAATCTGCAAAATCTAAATTTGCGACCTTAGCTTGATAAAATTCTTGATTATTCTGGATAAAATCTGACTTCAAGTTAACGTTTTGGTCTGCCCATAGTGAATTAGCTATATTTAAATTTACTTTAGGGTCGGGGTTTTCTAAACTCTTTTTTAATTCTGCATAATTAGAATTTACTTGCTGCAAATTCAGACCTTGTAATTCTAAAGCTTTAGCCATTACTTCTTTAGTACTACCATCAGCACCGTTATAAGTCATTGCTAGAGCAAGAGCGATACTCGAAGGAGAAACAAATATATTTTTATTGTTATCTTTAACTAACAATTGAGAAAATAAATTAAAGCCAAATTTAGTATTAGCAGAAACTAATTTTGTATCTATTGAGGCAGATTTATCCGCAACTGGTAACTCCGACTTTGGCGCTTGAGATTCCGCAAGAGCGCTATTATTACTACTATTTACTTGAGAGCATCCAATAACACCCATAAGCATAACGCTTGCAGCAGCCAAAACATAACGCCTTCCTAAACTAACTGCATAGCGTCTTTGTAGAAAGTTTTGTCGAGCATTGCTAAAATTTTTGTTCATATCACCACCATTTCGCCATCCTGCTTTGTTTTAACTATGCCATCTACAACTAATTAGCAATTGGATGGTTACAGTTTTAGCAACAGAGTATAACAAGCAGCTATTTAATTTTTGAAAGTAAAATATTAATTATTTCGCTATTTAGATTACAAATATAACAAAAATATTTTATACTACTCTCAGGATAGAGGCAATAAATAATAAACAAATACTTAATTGTTTTGGTTACGCTTACTTTTATAACTAACTTTTGGTGCAATGAGTGACAAAAACTACAATTCTCCAAATAATAATATTCTCTTTCAAGAAGTTTTAAGGCTTGTTGAAAGTTTAATTATGACTAAAACGGGCAAGCACCTTTCTAATATTGAGGTTTTAGTTTTACGCGGTTCTTGGAAAGGTCATAAATACAACCAAATTGCCACCGAAAGCGGTTATACAGGCGAATACATTAAGAATGATATTGGACCAAAACTTTGGAAGCGTTTATCATTAGCCTTAGAAAAAAAAGTTACGAAAAATAACTTTAAAGCAATACTGGAACAATATATTTATCAAGTAGAAAAAGGTAAAGTAATATCTAAATCGATATCGAATAATTTAGAAAATAATGAAAATTTTATTAATACAAATAATTTAATAGCAACACCAAAACCTATATATCATAATCTTCCATCACGAGATTATACAAAGTTAGTTGGTCGCGAAGTTGAAGCAAGAAAACTGTTAGAAATACTATCTTTTGAATGGACAATACCTTGCGTAAGTATTGAAGGTATTGGAGGTGCTGGAAAAACTAGTTTAGCTTTAGATATTGCCTATCGCTGTTTGAAAGCAAGTAACGATATTTACTTGAAAAGACAGTCAGAAAGTAACATACCATCTTTTGAATTGATAGTTTTTACCTCTGCAAAATCTCAGTTTTTTACATCTAAAGGCACTATACCCCGCTTAAGACGAGAAAAAACATTAGTAGATATTTTTACTAGCATAATACGTACAGTTAGCTTTTACGATTCTCGAACAGCAAGTTTTGAAGACACCTACGAGCAAATTTACAAATGCTTGGCTAATATGCGGACTTTGCTGATTATTGATAATCTAGATACTTTAGAAGAACAACAACAAGTACTCAGCTTTTTATACGAGCTTCCACCAACGGTAAAAGCTTTAATTACTAGTAGAGAAAAAACTCCCTTCAATACTGTTAATCTGTCATCTTTGACTAAAACTGAAGCATTAATGTTAATTCAACAGCAAGCGAATGAAAAGCAAGTAGATTTAGATTTTAAGCAATGCATTCAGCTCTATCAAACTACAGGAGGAATTCCCGCAGCAATCATCTATGCTATTAGTCAAATTGCTGCTGGTTATAGCTTTTATAGTGTCACTTCTGTGTTAATGCCCACCCAAGGAGACTTTTGCCGTTTCTACTTTGAAAGCTCGGTACAGCAACTGAAAGAAAAGCCAGCCTATAATTTTTTAATGGCTTTATCATTGTTTGCTAAACCTGCAACTTGCGAAGCACTGCGAGCTGTTGCTGGTGTAAAAAATCCCTTGGATGTAGCAGATGGTTTAGCTAAGTTGCAACAACTTTCCTTGATAAATTATCGTCAAGGATGTTATGAGATGCTACATTTAACTCGTGAATATGCACTCTCAAAAATGTCTAATAATCCTGAATTTGAAATGAGTGCCCGCAACCGTTGGGTCAAATGGTATGTTGAATTTGCTCAACAGCATGGAGGTAAAGACTGGCGAGAATGGCAAGATTATCAAAACTTAGAAGATGAATGGGGTAACTTGTCAGATGTGATTGAATGGTGTATTGCTAATAATTATTATCGCCATGCCTGTAAACTATGGCAAAGTGTAAAATGTTATACGTATTCATTTGCGTATCGTCAAAATCGTTTAAGTTATTGGGATGCTCCGTTGTTATGGTTGGAGTGGCTGAGTGAAGCCGCTGTTTCTCGCGAAGACTTTCCAACAGCAGCTCAAATGATTGGTGAGCGGGCTTGGAAGTTGACATTACTAGCACAAGAACAGCACTTGGCTTTAGCTGATGATTTATATAATCGGGCTTGGCAGTTGCATCAACATCTTACTTTAGATATGCAAGTAGATTTAGCGATTCATATTGGTGTTTGGTATATCCAAAAGCAGCAATTTCTGCAAGCAACTGACTGGCTTAAGCGAGCTAAAACGCTACTAAATAATCCAGATAATTTACAAATTGATTCAAGTCTTGCAACTCGCTTATCTCTCCATATTCTTTATTACGAAGGCGAGATTTATTATAAAACTGAAAATTATCAAGACAGCAAAATTTTATTTAAAAAAGTATTCGACAAAGCTCAATCAATTGGTTGGAAACGTGCTAGTCTCTTAGCTAAAGATTTTTTGGCAGATATTGCACTCAAGCAGGGAAAATTGCAACAAGCCCAAGATTATTTAGCAGAAGTTTTACAGGTAGCAGAAAATAATCAAGATAAATGTAGTCGAGCATACACAAAGCGTTCTTTAGCTCGTTTGGAAAAAAAGCTAGGTAATCTGAATTTAGCCAAACGATGGGTGTATGAAGCTGTTAATGAGTTTGAAATTTTAGGTATGAAACCAGAAGCAAGAGAAACCCAAGCATTAATTCAAACTATTGAACCTTGATTCAAAAAGTTAAAGAAGAGCATCTTCAAAATAAATAATTTATAATATAATCTATTCTATTTATTCTCATTAAAAGAAAAATATTGCAATTCATTTTTTCAATAACTTATACAGCTATATTGATTTTAAAAAAATAATAACTACCTTTTACTTAACTTTTCCCTGCTGACAAATGCGAGTATTTGCTTAAGAATATGAACTTGTAATCTGCTTTTTGTCTATAAAGCAGTTTGCCTTATTCAAGGTATACACAGTTGGAACACACTGATAGAGGTTTTTTCATCGGGTGCATCTTTTTTCTGATTATTTCAGCATGAAATATGAGAGTGATTGTAAATACAACATAATTACAGAAAGTTGAGGTTACAGAAAATATTTCTTAAATTCTCAAAAATTCATAGTAGCTGAATTTATTAACATACTTACAAAATATGAAGCATTAACATCGGGGAGTGGATATTCTCTCACACTTATCAAAGCTTATAACCAGATGCTAAATAGATTAAAGAACTTTTATAGGGACTCAAAATTATCAGAATCGTGCATTTAGTTATTTAATTTAGTGATTTTATTTATGTGACGTACAATCATATTTTCAGCATCAAAAAAATATTAAGGTTTAACTACAAAAATGAGTAATAGCAAAGTGATTACTTTAGTTGTTATAGACCCTGCTATTAGAGATTTTCATTTATTAGAAGAGCGTATATTAGAAGGCATGATACCTCAAGCAGATGTTTTGGTTCTAGAGCCAAATAAAACAGAAATACAGCAAATTACTCGTAATATACAAAAATACGCTCAACTTTCAGATTTGCATATTATCTCACAGGGTTCTCCGGGGTGTCTATATCTAGGAAATAGCAGCTTATCCGTTCACAACTTTAACTACTACGCTCCTCAATTAAGAAGGTGGTCAGCTAGCAATATTTTCCTATATGGCTGTAACCTAGGTTCCGAAGAAATTGGTAAAAAATTTATTTTGCGTTTGTATAAAACAACTGGTGCAAAAATTTCTACTTTGACCAGTAACAAAGAAACGCATACAAAAGTAGGAGTTGGTAACTGGACTACCAGCGAATACACATCAATAAAATCAGAATTAAGAGCGTTAATGGCATAGGTTGACCTAGTAACGCTACAAAAATTAAGCGAAATTCAGAATTATATTAAATAGGGCTACAAAGTAATAAAAAAGTGAGGTGGAGATTTATTAATTATCACGATTGCTTTGCTAACAGAAACTGATTTGGCTGTTTCTGACGCTGATGCAAAAGTTCTAAATCATTTTAGACTTTTTTTTTGCACCTGAATATATTCCTTAAGGCTGATAATGTATGCTGCATCACATTATTATATTTATTCAGCAAGCCACAATTAGGCATTTGTAATACCTGACCTTAACCTCTAAATTCCAGCCAAACAAGACAATTTAGATACTTTTAGAGTTGAATTATCTTAAAAAGCATCAATTTTTTCTCCTTTACTTCTCCTATGTGCTGCAAGCAAGCAATGCAATCAAGATTGCGCTTGTGTGGAGAAAGCTACTCTTCGCAACAAGATGCAGGTAATATCGAGCTACATTTACTAAAATCGGCTAAATACTGCTGTAGTAATTCAAACTGATATTTGTTGAGACTATAGTAAATCCAACGTCCTTCTTGACGAGCGCAAACTAAATTAGCTTCTTTAAGGGTTTTAAGGTGAAAAGACAGCTTTGATTGGCTGACATCTAAAACATCGCATAAATCGCAAACACAGATTTCACGATTTTTTAGTAATTGCAATACTCTAACCCTTAAGGGTTCTGATAAAGCATGAAAGCCAGAAACAATAATATCTGGGACTGTAGCAGGAGTAGATTGCATCAATTTAGATTGAATAAATAATCAACCATATTCATTAACTTTATTTATTTTGAACTAAAAATAGCAGGTTTGGAGTGATAGCGAATACCTGCTTGCTTAAATCTATGCAAAGCTTCATTAAGACGTTTAGTATCAGCAATCAAGCTAATGCGTACATAGTTTTCACCTCCATTACCAAAAGCGTTACCGGGAGTAACTACTACACCTGTTTGCTGTAATAACTTTAAAGCAAAATCGGTAGAATTCATACCTACGGGAGAAGGAATCCATAAATACATTGTGGCTTTAGTCTTAGAAAGATTCCAACCCAAATCATTTAAACCTTCAACTAGGAAATCGCGACGCGTAGAATAGCGCTGTTGAACTTGCTCTAAATAGCTATCAGGCAATTCTAAAGCAGTTTGGGCTGCTGCTTGCAGCGCTGAGAAAATACCATAATCTAGGTTTGTTTTCAGCGTTCGTAGACCTTGAATTATGCGACGGTTTCCAACTACAAAACCAACCCTCCAACCAGCCATATTATAGGTTTTAGACATAGTATGAAACTCCACACCAATATCTTTAGCACCAGGTATTTCTAGTAAACTTGTGGGTTGATAGCCATCAAAAGCTAATTCCGCATAACACAAATCGTGTACTAATAGAATTTCATGCTTTCGAGCGAAAGCAACTATTTCTTCAAAAAAATCGCGGGGTGCGGTAGCAGCAGTAGGATTATTAGGGTAATTGAAATAAAGTATTTTTGCCCGCTCTGCTACTTTGTCGGGTATTTTTGTTAAATCAATTAACCAGTCATTTTCTGGTTGCAAAATCAAACTGTAGATTTCACCACCAGCAATTACCGGACCTCGAAAATGAACGGGATAAGACGGTGAAGGAACTAAAACCACATCGCCGGGATTAACATAAGCTAATGCAAGATGTCCCAATCCTTCTTTGGAACCTAATAACGGTAAAGCTTCACTATCGGGATCTAAATTTACTCCGTAACGACGATGATACCAACTAGTAATCGCGTTGCGAAAATTAGCTGTTCCTTCAAAAGGGGGATAACCGTGATTTTGGGGATTTTTTAAAGCCTGTATGGCTGCATCAACTACAGCATCAGGGGTTGCACCGTCGGGGTTTCCCATACCCAAATCAATCAAATCCAAACCTTGCTCCCGCGCTTTTGTCTTCAATTCATCTAATCGAGCAAATGGATAAGCGGGTAGTTTCTGTATTCTTTGGGCTGGGATTATCCAGTCTAAACTCATTTTCAAATTTTGCTATTGAACTGTTAGATTACCAATAAACCAGTACACCAGGCAATAGAACAGTTACGTAAATCAATTTACCTAACTGTTCTGCTGAAAGTATTATTCCTTTAAGCTTTCCTCTGACTTTTGGAACCAGAGAATTTTTTAGTTTGATTAGTTGGAGAATTTAAACCGCTTGCAATTCCACTTGCTTCTACTGGTGCTGTAGTAGAAACCATCGCTGCCATTAACTGTTCGAGAGCAACTTTAAACGGTAGCCTATGAATATCTGAATTGGGTTGTAGAGCAAATTCTGCTGCTTTTTGCAATTGCTTAAGGGTGATATTACCCAACCCCAAATCATCCAGCTTTTGAGGTAATCCGATTTCTGTATAGAATTTGAGTAATTGTTGTCTAGCAGTAGCAGCCAATTGATTTCCTTGGAGCATTTCTTCCAAACGCAACTGCACCAAAATACCATAGGCAACTTTCTCCCCATGAATGCTACCGCGTCCGCAAACATGGGTTAAGCCGTTGTGTACTGCATGAGCTGCTACAGTTCGACATTGTGCCCCACCGACTCCACCAATTACCCCAGCAAGTAACACCGTAGCATCCACAACTTCTCGCCAAACTTCGCTTCCGGGAGATTGTAAAGCCGCAACCGACTTTTGCAGTAAAATATCTCGCAAAATCCGCGCTTGTTGAACTGCTGAAATTATCAAAGTTTGTTCTGAATGTCCGCTACTTACCGATGCTTCGTACCATTTTGCGATCGCATCGCCGATTCCCGCAACCAAAGTACTTTGCGGTGCAGTTTGAATCAAGTCGTAGTCTAATATCAGCAAATCTGGGCAGTTATCCAAAGCTACATCGTACAAAAACGCCCCTTCATCAGAATACACATTGGAAAGCGCAGTCCAAGCAGCGCAAGTAGCAGCCGAAGTCGGAATTGTGACCGCTGGTATTTTCAACTGATGCGCCAATAATTTCGCGGTATCAAGAGCTTTACCACCACCGATACCAATAATTACATCAGCTTCATGGGTTGTAGCTCTGTCGCGTAGAATTCCTAAGCTGCTTTCACTACAATCAGGAGTATAAGAAGACTTAACTAAATCTAACCCCTCAGATTCCAATAATTCCAGATAATTATCGGCAGTATCCAAAGTATTATTGCCACTGACAATCAAGGGACGATTTCCCAAACGAGAAATGTATGAAACTGCTTGATTGAAGATTTGGGAACCGCGAATTACTTTCGCTGGAGCTATTGCGAGAGTTAAAAATGAATTGGATGTTTGAGCAGACAAGGATTTTTTTGATTGATTCAACATATAACTTAATAAATAGATAAATTAGCACCTCGGCTGAAAACTTTTGTCATTAAATGGCCGATAAATAATAATTGTATCGCTAGACATGAAACTAAATTTTACATATATTTACATATTTATGTCATACAAACTACATTTTATACGGTATGATATCTACCTTAAGTATTGTTGTTGACGAATAATTACTTAGGAAGTCCAAAAAAACAGCATTGATCGACTAACATAGAGATAGTAAATTCACAAGTGATAGTAGCTACATGATGCACTTAGCGCAAAAGATTTGAAACAATTTCGTAATTTCGCTGAGTTATCACGATAAAGGTATAAGACTTATAAAACAAACCTCCTTAAATAATTAGGGGAAACAAATGGAACCATTAAATGGTAAATTTCAGCAATCCCAAAAAGATGCTGAAGCTAATTTTTTTCAGCAAAATATATTTCTTGTGAACGAACAACCTACCAACAAAGACATTGAACAAGAAAATAATCGAAACGAACCGACCGCATTACCAGAATTGAGCAAAGGTAGTAAAGGAGAAATGGTAATGAAAGCACAGCGCATCTTAAAGACAACTTCCGATTACGTGGGATATGTAGACGGTGATTTCGGTTGGGTTATGGAAGCAGCAGTACAAAGTTTTCAGCGTCGAAGCAAAGTCGCAATAAATGGAATTATTAATGATGAGACTTGGGAAGCTTTAAAGCAAATTCGTAGTTAGAGGTTAAAGGTTAGAGGTTAGAGGTTAAAGGTTAAAGGTTAATTAATTACCAATTACCAATTCCTAACTCTTAACTCCTAACTCCTGATTTCCATAAGTTTTTAACTTAACTAAACTATCTTGATAAATATCAATTTCCATTGTATCGTCATCGCGATTTGAAAGGGAGCGCTTAACTTCTCCTAAATACAGTGGTAGAGAAAGTCCTGGTTCGGGATGCACTATGCTGCGAGCGCGAATCGATAATTGATTATCTGCGAGACTCCCTAATCTACCGTAGGAAAATAAATCACTAGCAGCTTGACGTAAAGTTGCATCTAATTCTGAAGAGGTAATTTGTGGTGGTGTTGCAATTACAGCTTTAGATGAGCCATTGTCATAAACCAACTTATAGCGAACTGCACCAGGGATAACCGTGCGCGTCAAAGGGGTGAGAGAGAGGGGAAATAAACCCCCCGTTAATACCAACATGAACCCAGTAGCACCAGCTAATCGGAACCGGATACCCCACTTAAACACAAAACCTAAAATTGTGATAAAAGCAAATACTAATGTGGCAATACCAGACCATTGAGTGTAGCGTGCAAAATCATCTGTTGAGAACATAACGGTTTAACTGCCAAGTTGTTTAATTTATCAATAAATTTATTTTACCGGGGAAACTACCGTCTGAGTCATTCAAACTACATCAAACTGCTGTTCAATCGCATCACAAGCAACACCTACTCCATCTTCTGCTTGGATTACTTTTCTAATTTCCATTGCTTTAGTAGCATAGCTGGGATTTTCTAATAAAGCATTTAACTCTAGCGCTACCCTTTTTGCGAAATATTGCTTGCGTGGAACTGTACGAGAAGTTCCTAATTTTTCAACTCGTGCAGCATTGTCCGGTTGGTCGTGGCTGTAAGGCATAATTAACGTTGGACGACCAGCTCGTAGAGCTTGAGCGGTTGTGCCAATTCCTCCTTGATGGACAATTACAGCAGCACGAGGGAAAACTTGAGAATAGGGAGCATAATCCACAGCAATAATATTTTCTGAGAGATTTTCTGGAACCGGATTTTTACCAATTAATAAAACAGCACGATGGTTTAATTGTTTTACTGCTTTGATACTTTCCTGATAAAAATTACCAGCATCCATAACAGCAGCAGAACCTAGAGTAAAAACAATCGGTGGTTCCCCAGCATCTAAAAACTGCTTCAATTCTGAACTTAGTTCTGTTCCACCTTGAGTACCATCATAAAAAGTAAAACCTGCAATCACTGTATTTTCTGGCCAATCGGGTTGAGGTTGACCGATAACTGAAGAAAATAGCGCAACAACCAGGTAAGGTGAATATTTTTTATTATCGATAAACGGATTATATTTGATGGGGGAAAGCCCGAGTTCGCGACGAAGTTGACGAATCGGTTCGGTCCAAGAATTACTAACTAGCTTGGCAAAATTAACAACAGCTTTATTAACGATAGTCCCAAATTTATAAAGTTTCGCCAAACTAGGAAATGATGCTAAAACCGGTAGGTCATAAACCGAGAAAAAACCCATCGGAACCATTGCACTTGAAGCCCATTTCATTCCTAGTTTTTCTACAACAAGGGGAGTCGCGATAACTCCTTCTCCTGAAAAGATAAAATCTGCATTTTTGGCGACATTGAGCAAATCGGTATACATATCTTGCAAATTCGGATTGGCCCATTTACATACCATGTATTCCTGACCCGTCTTCAAATCCATCATCCGTGCCATTTCCTGGAGGTCATTCATCGCAGTAAAATCGGGACGCATAGAATGAAACTCAAATCCCAAAGCTTCGATTTTTGATTGATAAACTTGATGGGTAACAAAAGCTATATCATGACCGCGCTGTCGTAATTCTAAGCTTATCCCTCTTCTGTCACTTTCCGAATTCAATAAATAATAAGTAAGCCAGATTATCCGGAAGAATAAAATGGTTGACATTGATTAATTGCAGCAATCAAATGATTAAATCCAAGTAATAAATTAGCGGACGGGAAAATATCTAGCCAGGGATAAATTATCCATAGCAGCAATGTAGGTTGGATAATTAAACGAATATTATTTAAAGTGTTCTTCCATCCACCTTCATGATTCCATTGTTGATGTATTGAAAAATCAGCAGAATTAGTTACGGCTTTATTTTCTGTTGTACTATTATAAATTAAGGATAAAAAAACTTGAGAATTTAAACTAATCATTGTATAAACACAGAAAATAACCTCCCACCACTTTTCAATATCCTTGAAATTAGTAAAACGATAATCCGTCCAACCCAATTCTTGTTTACACTGTCTAAATCCGTATTCTACCCATGTTCTTAATCCATAAAGATTACCTAAAGTTTTCTTAATCTTACCTGCAATATTAGTCATTACAAATGAGGTTGTATTTTCAGGTAAAGTTTCTTGATCGGTGGTGATTTCCCAGTAAGTTATAGCTCTTCTCTTGCCATAAATTATTTCTCTTATATATCTAGTTTCCGATTTATGATTGCTAAATATTCTTTCAAATTTACACCACTTATTAGCCCTGATTCTCTGTTCAGAGGACATCCAGACTCCGTGATTACAACGAAATTGCTACAACATAACGTAGCTTATATTTTTCTAAAGTTCTAATAAATTGGCTGGCTTCACCCTGCGGGTTCGCAGTCGCTTCAAGTCGGCAAAGCCGCCCAACGCGCTGCTCACCATATAAACTGTCAGCCAATACTAGTTCAATATTAAATCCGTAGTCAATCAACTCCGTAATTATTTCAGAAGCTAACTGTATTTTTGTCTTATACTTATCCTCTTCTTTTAAAGTTCCTTTCGGTTTAAATATTTTAGTAATTAATGGGAAAGTTATATTAGAATAAACCCCATAGGCATTCACTGAAACTATTCCATTGTCTACTTTACCTACGCTGCCTAAATATTGTCTCGCAACATAATCTGTCTTTTTACCTTTTTTCCTATCTCCTGTTTCATCAATTACGGAGCGTAATTGTATTTCCACTTAATGAGTTTTTAATTTTAGCTAATCTTTTTTCTTTTAATTTAGTAACAGACCAGGGCGAGTTTGAAATAAAATGATGTAATGACTGTGCAGAATTAATTCCGACAACTTTCGCTATTTCTGGCAATGATTTTCTCTTAATTGGAGATATTATTCCTAAATGTAAATATTTAAAACATTCGTAATTTCTTACTTCTTTAAATAAGTCTTTATACTCATAACAATACTCATCTATTACGGACACGGTTGAATGCGCGTCTCTTGCCAAATGTTTCAGAATTTGTAGCTCTACATCCATTGTTACACCTTGCTTGTAGAGATTTTTATTTTTATTCCTTTAATAATAATACTCGGAAAGTGACAGAAGAGGGTTATGGCAATCATTGGATGAAGGTCACCAAGAGTTCCTAAAGTTGTAACAGCTATTCGACCCATAATATCTATTGAAATAACAATACCTGCTTAGTATATCTAAAGCAGGTAAATTTAATATTTTAAATAATGTATTTATATATACCTATTGACAATCTAATAATTACTGCATTCTACTGACATTTTACCGTCGTCCAGGGTTGAGACAGACACATTATAATCAGTTGGACAAATAGTTACCGAATTACCTGTTTTGATTTTTATTTCTTCAGAAAGCTTGCAGCGTTGAAATTGAGATTTTTCTGTAAAATTAATATAATTTCCGACTTTACAGGGAAATATAGAAGTACCAGATTGATTATTGCCAATTCTAACTTTAGTATCTCTTGCGAGAATACAATATTTTAAAGAACCGTTACTATAACGGTTAATAGTTCCTGCTTCACAAGAAACCGCTGAAACAGCAGATTGAGAAAAAATTACATTTATTACGGAAAAAGTAAAAAAAGAAGCAACCCCAATCAACTTATGATTTAAAAACTGCATTTGAACAATCTATTTTTTAAAATTAAATAAATCAACCAATTTAAGCTAAGAGAAATTAAAAAATATTCAAAAAAATAATAAAAAAAAACACCCCGAATTGGGGTGTTTACATCTTCCCAACAATCAGCAACAGTGACAAATGTGGGACAAACCACATTCACAGTCACAGGCGTGTATTGTTATATTATTAACTTTTTGGGCAACATACCTCAGAATTTGCACTTAGAACCATAAGTTCAAATTAACGAAATTCTTTATTCTCCTGCTTTAATTGTCTATGACCTAATAAATAATTTTCATCTATAAAGTAACCACTAAGAAGACTTTGTTGCTTTTTATCTTGCGGTTCGTAATTATATATAACTCCACAAACAGCAGCCAATATTATCCAAAAAAGTGTATTCAGACGAAAATCGAAAACAGTAATATCTTTCGTATTGAATATTAGCCCGGTAGTAAAGGGCACATATAGAAGGAATTAAGGGAAAAATTAATAGCCCTAATTTTGTAAAATGCCAAGAGGATTACAACTTTGGGTTAGAATGTGGCTTCCGCAAAAAGCTGGTTTTTGTCATTTATCAGTAGCAGTAATAGTTGGCTAAAAAATAAATTAGGTAGTAGCCTTGATTTATAAAAACTGATAAATAACAAGGTATTCAAGCTAATTTTTCACAATAAAATTATTTTTATTTTGTTTTAATCAGTTAAAAGTAATATTGTACTTAAAACTACTTTTAAAGCATTTATTTATAATATTTCAGGAATGGCCGCAATTGTCACAAAACTAGGGTGGTGCGTGACAATCAAAACATTATTACTACGTTCGGGCATTTTCAAAGTGTCACGTGCCTCGGCAATAATACGGGAAGAAAATCTACACCCTCCGGGTTCCTTAGTTGCTCATGGGGGAAACCACGCCATTTGCTACAACGCGCTTGTTCCCGCGCAACGCAATGGCTCCCCAAGACCGCACTAACTCACCGTATTTTGCCTCCCCTACAAAAAAATGTTCTGGTTGCGTAAGTCCTATATTTATCATATTTATCACAAAAATAATTATGACAAACACGAAACAATCTATATCTGCTTTTCTCGGTTTATGTATTGGAGATGCATTAGGAGTACCTGTAGAATTTACAAGTAGAGCCGAAAGAGCGAAATCCCCAGTAACATCAATGCTGGGTTACGGAACTTGGGATGTACCTGCTGGAACATGGTCTGATGACAGTTCTTTAACTTTTTTTTTGGCTGAATCTCTTTGTAAAGGATTTTCGCTCGATGATATTGCAAACTCTTTTTATTCTTGGTATCACAAAGGTTTTTGGACAGCTACAGGAGAAGTTTTTGATATTGGTAATACGACGTTTTTAGCGATTGCTGATTTTAAGCGTGGTGTTCCACCTTTACAAGCTGGGGGAAAAAGCGAAAACAGTAATGGAAACGGTTCTTTGATGAGAATTTTACCAATGGCTTACTGTTATCAAAAATTGAATTTTTCAGAACTTATTTCTCGCACTCATCACGTTTCTTGCATTACTCACGCGCATCTTAGGTCTCAAATGGCTTGTGGAATTTATATAAGTATTGCAATTTCTTTGTTGGAAGGAGAAAAACCACAAGCAGCTTACGAACAGGGATTAGAAAGAATAAAACCAATTTATTCTCAGCCAGAATATAGTGTTGAAATATCGCATTTTGATAAAGTATTTAGCGGTCAAATTGGTAAATTATGTATAGATGAAATTCAATCTGGTGGTTATGTAATACACACACTTGAAGCGTCTTTATGGTGTCTATTAAACAGTTCATCTTATTCAGAGGCAGTGTTAAAAGCCGTTAATTTGGGAGGAGACACCGATACAACAGCCGCTGTAACTGGTGGTTTAGCTGGAATTTATTACGGTATCGAAAATATCCCCAAAGAATGGATTGAGCAAATTGCTCGCAAACAAGACATTATAGATTTAGCTGCGCGCTTTGATACTGCGGTTTCTAATTAGGAGTAATGAGTAGCGGGTAATAAGAGTTAAGAGTTAGGAGTGAGGAACTAAGAGTAACGAGTCGCGAGTAATAAGAGTTAAGAGTGAGGAGTTAAGAGTAGCGAGTAGCGAGTTAAAAGGTAATTATTGTACCAATTACCAATCTCCAATCCCCAATTCATTATTAACTGACCTGCTGTGCAATCCACTGTAGATAAGGTTGATGACCTTTCAAAATAGGTAAAGCAATTATCTCGGGTACTTCGTAGGAATGAAGTTCGAGTATTTTTGCTTCTAAAGTCGGAAATCTAGTTAAATCGGTTTTTATAAAAAGCTGCCATTCTTGGTCTTTATTAACTTTGCCTTGCCAAGTGTAAATTGAGTTTATGGGAGAAAAACTAACGCAAGCAGCGAGTTTGACTTCTACTAAAACGCTGGCAATTTTTTCTGCTTCTTCTTGAGAAGCAGTTGTAACCATTACTATACCGTAATCGGTATTATCCATGAAGTTAGAAAAAAGTAGATGTACACCAGTGAAAATAATCCGTAGTCGATAGTGCTAATCACAAATTAACTAATTACACATTAATCAATCACAAATTAACAATATCGCTATGGCAAGGAAGAATCCACAACACAGAATTTTGCTTTTCCCAATCAAAGAGTGACAGTTAATCAAACGGAAGATAATGAATATACTTGTCCATCAATTAACAATCTGGTGATACCTTTAGCTTGTAGTTGATAACGAGCTTTGTGTAACACCTTGCTGTCAGGTACTTTGATGACGCGATCGCGTTTTGAGGAAAAGCGTTTTGCGACTCGATGGTTATCGAAGACGGGTAAAGTTGTTTCCTGAGTTTCTGGGCTGGGAATTTCTCCTAAGTCGCTAAATTCCCTGAGCGGACGAGTAATTAGTTCTGCGGCTCTATCGATGACTATATAGCAGGTTCTAGGCAAAGGAGCAGCGGATAGGGGTAGAACTCGAACTGAAGGCTCATTAGACCTAGTTCTGGGGATAAAACGAGTAGGTGGCTCGAAATCGTCATCGTCATCGTCATCATCAAAATCGTCATCTTCGAGTAAATCGTCTAAATCTTCCAAGTCATCGGAATCATCGATTTCCTCACCAAACATTTCCGCTATGACTTTGGCTTCAGTGCGGTCATTATCTAATAGCGGACTGGGAATACTTTTGAGTTGAGGAGGACTAGGAATACTTTTTACTTCTTTTTCCTTTTGTCTTTCTTCCAATAGTTCCAATTGTTCGGCTACTGGGAAAAGCTTTTGAGAAGGAACTGAAGTTGGTGCAGAAGAACGTCGTTTTACCCTTCGAGGTGCTTCGGTTGTCTTATTAACCTTCCTAAGTATAGGTTGCTTATTAACAACAACTTTTTCTTCATCTGGTTCTTTTTCTTCTGTTTCCTCAACAGCTATTTCTTTAACTTCAGGCTTGGAACTATCCTCCTGTTCGCTCTCCGAATTACCATCTTCAAAAGAGGGAATATTCTCATAGCTGACTTGTGCCCGACCTTCAGGGGTTCTAGCAGCACGCTTTAAAGAAACCAAGTACTCATACTCGTCTTCAGGCAAAGTACTTTTGAGTAAGCGACTAATAGTAGAATTGCTTACACCATAGCGCTCTGCCAGAGTAGAAGTAGTTTCGGCGCTTTCTCGGTACAACTTGAGAATTTCTTTTTTGTCAGATTCTGTTAGTTTTCTCACGATAAATGTAGACCCCCAACGTTGTTTTTTCTAAGTTCGTTTGCGTCCGCGCTCTCGTCGCGAACGTTTTGATGAAGCTTCAAACTCTAGAGCTGCGCCCATCCCGAATAAAACTCCACTCAACACCCAACCTACCTCTAACAGACCTCCACTTTCATAAAAAGCAAATTTAGTTTCAGCCCACTTAGCCCATATATCTGCAATGTAAAGCGAAAACGTTGCGACTGCAATCATTTGCCAAGGCAAAGAAGCTCGTCCACCCCAGAAAGCAAGTAGCAAACTAGTCGCAATAATTAATAGTAATACGTCGCTGACTACGTAAAACCAATTTAAAAATGTGCCAGCTTGTTCTTTCCATCCAGAAACGACTTCTGTAGCAGCTGCCGTTGCTGTTGGATCTGGCTGACTAATTAGCCATGCCAACGCGCTACCAAAGGCAGCAATCGCTAATACAATTATCCACTGCCAAGCTTCTAAATTGATTCTTCTCGAAGCTACTGCTAGTATCATACCGATGCCAACAAATAAATAAGTTACTACAAAAAATATATCGGCAACAGAGGGAGTTGGGTCTTGTTGTAAAATAATTTCTATATAGCCAAAAACAATCCCTCCCAAACAATAAGACAGCATACCTATACCAAATAGCAGCCAAACGTTTCTGCCGCTGACAATTTGGCGACTGCGCCAATTTCTTAGACATAAAATTCCCGCACTCAGGTAAGCTACCGCTTCAAAAATATTTGTGCCAGTGATGTACCAGCTAGCGCGTCTTAGATTGTCACCATCTGGGCTGGCTACTTCGGTCGGAACTTCAGCGCTGAAAAGTAAAAAATACAGTAGCGCTAAAATACCCCAAGTAATATTAGCTAGGATAATGTTCTGAGTGTTAAACCACGATTTTGGACTTTTGGACTGTTTGTAAATGCTGCTCATTTATAATTTACCGTGTTTATGCATTTAGCTTCATAATGCGAGACTATAAATTATGTAAGTCAGGTAAACCCTGCATTGCGACTGCATTGTATGCAACCTGACAAATTTACACAATCGAATCGCTACATAAAAATGCTTATGTGCTAATGCCACAGTTTACTCAGTGAAGAATCTTTTAGCCAATTCATAAATATTGTCCTTTCCGGTACAGACATATCTTGTAAAGTGTCCATTACCTGATGAGCAAAACTGGAACTACCAAAATAAGCTTTACCCAATCGATGTAAGTCTTCAAGGAATACAGTTAGATAATCTTCTTGCCAGAAAGGAATTTCAATCGGTTCTAAAGGATTAATGTTTAATAAATAGTCAATCGCATTTGGTGAAGACGCTGCGGGAAATTGCCATCGACTCAAAATATTTGAAATTTCTTTTTTAAACGAACCTGCTTGTTTTGCACCAAGAAATTCTTCAATATCCATGTACACTGCTTGCAACAGCAGAATACTAGCAACTGTCAAAATCTTATTATTTCCCTGAGTGCTTGCTTCACTGTCAAGCTGGTCTAAACGAATTTTTCCCCAAACGCTAAAGCGCTCAACTTCGTGCAACAACACGCAGGCTTTGCCCCGATTATCCGTTAACTCCCGCCATAAAGCCATGGCTTTTTCTTCTTCACTAGCTTTAAACAAGCTAATCAACCGAAAAGTTTGTCCTTGATAATGAAGAACTGGCACCTGCTGGTCGCGCTTAGGATGTACGATACTTGATATTTCAACGTCTTGTCGTTTCAAAATAAACATGAAATTTTTAGATAACTCCTCACCGAGGCATTTTTTATATATGTATGGTTTTTATGCACTGCGATATAATAATGCTGCTATATTAACCAACGCTTTGTAATAATTGACGGGCACCCTTAAAAGTTTTTTCAGAAGGAAAAAACTTTTAAGGGAACCCTTGACGCTTTGAGTTACGACAACACAATATACCTGAGTTATACCCTTTATGTCCGGATTTTTATGTAACTTTATAGTCAATCAAATGACATTTTATCTCCATTTTTCTCAAAAATCATTATTTTTATTGCTTTTCTTTTAAATAAATGTTATCCTTTACAAGCCAACTCTGATAGTGAGTTAAGCAGTTTAATTTAAATTATTTGGGTGCGTAGCTCAGCTGGATAGAGCAACTGCCTTCTAAGCAGTCGGTCGCAGGTTCGAGTCCTGCCGCACCCGTTTTTACTGTTAATAGTTATTTAATAATTAGTTACCAGATAATTATTTATTGTTTGTAGTAAGTCGTTTATCGATTTACTATAGTTTTTTAGTTGACATCTTATTATTCCACTTCATTTGAATAGGTCTGGATGCACTTTTCATCCAAATCGAGATTGAAATCAAATTTAAATGGTACTTTTGGGTATGTTAAAGAATACACATCTTATTAAGTACTGATAATGCCTGCTAATTTTATCCAGCGGTTGTTCTCTAAAGCTGTTGCTAAGACCTGCTCGCAATCAACAAATAAATCTTCTCTCACGCGAAAGATTCTTTTAAATATGGCTTTACGGATAACGATTGTAGTTTTGATATCTACAATCATTAGCTATCTTCACGTAATGTCAAATTTGGAAATCCAGACGAAACAACAATTAGATAAATATATTACTCAAAGAGGTCAGCGGGAAAGCTTTATCTTCCAATTATCCCAGGATAATGTAAAACTTTTGAGTAAGAATCTCTTGCAGGAAATTAAACAACCAATAGCAAAATATTCAAATGCTGAATTTAACCGTATTTACTCTACTTGGGATGATGGAACAATTAGAAATTTTCCTCAACATAGACCTATAGAGGAATTTGATACAGTTAGTTTTCCTAGTTCTTTTATGGGTAAAAATATCAAAATCGGCGATAAATATAAACAAGTTTTACTTACTGCTTATAAATTAGTTAATGGCTATGGTCATGCATGGAATAATCGTTTTGTATGTACATATTTTATTACTTCTAATAACTCTATAGTTGGCTATGGAGAAGGAATGCCTTGGGCGTTGCAAGCTAAGCCAGATTTGAATCTGAATCAAGAAGAATATTATTACTCAGCCGATGCAAAACATAATCCAGAAAGAAAATCAGTTTTGACTAGTTTATATTATGATGTTACCGCAAATGATTGGAGGGTTTCGACTTTAAATCCAGCTTATGATAATGACAATAATCTTATAGGTGTTGCCGGTCAAGATATTGTACTCTCTGACTTAATGAAGAACACAATAAATGATAGATTGCCAGGAACCTATAATTTAATCTTTCATAAAAATGGTCGTTTAATAGCGCATCCTAAATACATGAAAGAAATTATGGAAGCGCAGGGAAAATTAAGTATTCAGGAGCTAAATAACCAAGCATTGAGCCATACTTTTGAAATTATTAAGCAACAAGATAGTAATTCTGGCGTACTTGAAAATATCAAAGATAAGACATATTTAGGGTTTTCTCGTCTTAAAAGTACCGATTGGTATTTTGTTACAGTTTATCCCAAGTCATTACTTTCTAGTTTTGCGATTGGAACAATTAAATTTATTTTGATAGCAGCACTAATATCTCTGATAATTGAAATAGTATTATTATTCTCAGTTTTACATAAAGAAATTGCTAAGCCTTTAAATGAATTAATTACGGTTGCTGATGATATTTCAGCAGGTCAATTGGATATCAATCTGGAGTTAAAGCGAGAAGACGAAATTGGTAGACTTGCGACTTCACTTAATATCATGGCAACTCAGTTAAATACAACTTTTAGTAATTTAGAAAATGCTAAAGCAGAACTAGAAAATAAAGTTGAAGAACGTACTCAAGAATTGCAAAAGACTTTAGTCAATTTGCGAAATACTCAAGCACAGATGCTACAAGCCGAAAAAATGTCCGCTCTCGGACAAACAGTAGCTGGTGTAGCTCATGAAATAAATAATCCAGTTAATTTTATTCACGCAAATATTGAATATATTGACACTTATGTTAAAGACTTATTAGAATTAGTTGCATTTTACCAAGAATATTATCCTGAAACACCAGAATTGTTACAAGAGAAAATAGATAAAATTGATTTAGAATTCATCAAAGAAGATTCTGTCAAAATACTTGCATCAATGAATATTGGCAGCATCCGCATTCGAGAAATTGTTAAGTCACTGCGGAGCTTTTCGCGTTTAGATGAAGCCGATTACAAACAAGTTGATATTCACCAAGGAATCGACAATACTTTACTAATTTTAAAGCATCGTTTAAAACACAATTCGACTCAATCTGAGATTCAAATTATTAAAGATTACGCCCTAATTCCTTTGGTTGAGTGTTATGCAGGTAAACTAAATCAAGTTTTCATGAATATCTTAGGGAATGCAATTGATGCATTAAGTGAATTGAGAACATCCGATACAATTGCTACAATTTCTATCTCAACACAAGTTATTGATAAAAATTGGGTCAAAATTTGTATTGCTGATAATGGTACGGGAATAAATGAAGAAGTGAGTAAGAATATATTTAACCCGTTTTTTACTACTAAACCTGTTGGAAAAGGTACGGGATTGGGTTTGTCAATTAGCTATCAAATTATTGTCGAAACTCATAAAGGAAAAATCTACTGCGATTCTGAATTAGGGAAAGGTACTAAATTTGTAATTGAGATTCCGATTCGTCAGTGATTTTCTGGTGATGTAATCTGAATTACCTGGCTCTTCCGTACAAAATAATGGTGGAAAATAGCAACTCAAATCTCATCAACTATAATGAATAATATGTAAATATGTTCATTATTCATCTTTGAGGTGTCTTATGGTTCTCCAGACCCGTAAATCATTACCTACAAAACCCGGTTATCTGCTGTTTGACTCTAAAGAAATCCAATCAAATATTCTTAACTTCTACAACCGGATGTGGAAGGAGTACGGGGATATTGTACGGTTGCCAATATTGCCAAATTACTCATCTTACCTGGTTGCTCATCCAAGCTATGCAGAACATGTTTTATTTACCCATCAAGAGTTGTATTCAAAACCCGACATTATAAACAAACCCTTGAATCTAATGATGGGTGAAAGTATTCTTACTGCTGAAGGGGATTCTTGGCTGAAAAATCGTCGATTAATGCAGCCAGCTTTTCATATGAAGCAGCTAGCTAGTTTAGTTGATGTGATGGTTCGCTGTACGGAATCTTTCATCAAAGAATGGGAAAATAAACCCGATGGTGAAGTAATTGATATTGCTGAAGAAACACTGAAATTAACGTTGAAAATTGCCGGACAAACTTTATTTAGTAAAGATATCAGTGATGAAGATAATGTTTTAGGTAAAGCTTTTCGTACTGGATATGAATTTATTAACTACAAGATTAATAATTTATGGACGGAACCTTTATGGGTACCAACATCTAGGAATACAGATTTTAAGAAAGCGAAAAACACTTTAGATGATTTAATCCTAGATATAATTAACTATCGTCGCCAAAATTTTAGCGAAAGAAACGATTTACTCTCAATGTTGATGTCAGCAAGAGATGCAGAAACGGGGGAGGGAATGACCGATAAGCAACTGCAAAATGAAGCAATAACTTTATTAGTTGCAGGACATGAAACTGCTGCATCTAGTTTAGCTTGGACTTGGTATTTATTAGCAGAACATTCCGATATTGCTGAAAATTTACAGGATGAATTACGAGCAGTTTTGAATGGTAGTAATCCCAGCTTTGAAAAATTGTCTCAACTAGAATATACCCGCAGAATATTTGACGAAACCTTACGTTTATATCCTCCAGCTTGGGGAATAGTAAGAACTCCCAAAAAAGATGACGAAATAAATGGCTATCTAATTCCGAAAAACTCGATTGTCACTGTAGGAGCATTTATGGTTCATCGTCACCCCGACTTTTGGCAAAATCCCGATAAGTTTGACCCAGATAACTTTTTACCAGAGAAAGTAAATAAAAGACCAAAATTTACTTATTTCCCCTTCGGTGGTGGAAAAAGAATTTGCATCGGTCAAAACTTTGCTTTGATGGAAGCGACAATTATTATGGCTTTAATCAGCCAGCGATTTAAGTTAGAGTTATTACCAAATCAAAACATAGAAATCGACCCAACTTTTACATTACGTCCTAAGAATGGCATTAAAGTAAAAGTATGGAAACGAAATTAATTTAGAATGCAAAGACTCGACCCAGAAAAAAGAGCAGCAATTTTAAATGCAGCTAAGCAGCGTCTCCGCAAATACGGAATTCAGAAAACAAAAATGCAAGAAATTGCTAAAGATGTTGGTATTGCTGTGGGGACGCTGTATTTATATTTTAAGAATAAGAATGAGGTATTAATTGCTAGCATCGAAGCTTATGGACAACAACATATAGCCTATGCAGAAGAAATTTTAAATTCTAAAAAATCTCCACAAGAAAAACTCAAATATTACATAATTAATCGCTTTCGTGTAACTGAAGATATTAACAATAGCGGTTCTCATGCGGCCGAATTAGTTCGTGCTGTAATGAAACTAAAACCAGATTTAATAGAGGAGCAAAGTAGTTGGACAAGAAAAAATGTGTCAAAAATTTTGAGAGAAGGAATTGAAAAGGATTTATTTTGTATAGATAATTTAGAGCGAGATGTAGAAGTATTTTTGCATTCTATTGGTTACTTTTTCCCATTCGCAACCACAGAACAACACTATCAGATAGAAGAAAAAGATTTAGTCATGGTGATTGACTGGTTTATTGAAAAGTGGTTATGTTGATTAATTTGATTTTGTTTGAGTTGAATTAAAATTTTGATACATTACCCGTATTTAATTTTTTATCAAAACTGGGAATAATAAACTCAAGCATCATATCTTTTTCAAGATGACTTCAATTAATACATCTGTAAGCAGAAATATTTTACAAAATCGCTTATCTATCATCCAGGGAGATTTAATAGAGCTAGACTTTTTAACATCTTCTCAAGCTGAATTTACTTATATTGCGATTTGTAACAAAGCTATGATATGCTTGCGTTACATAATTAATGTTTTTTTAATTATTCAATCACAAATAGGTTCGGGCGATGTTGCAGATAATTATATCTTCGGTAGCTTCAAATAGCTGGGATTTCCCACCTTAAGCTACAGCCTGAATCTAAACTCTTTAAAAGTTTTTGCAATTATTTCTAGAGAAAAAATGGGTTACTGCGGTTAATCCAATGGATTTTTTTGCTTTGCTGTCAGGAAAATAGCTATTTAGAGGTATTTATATAAATTTGGGTTATCAATATTAACTAACAAGTTCTCTAAGGGAATAGTAGCTTTTTTGCTAGGAATTATTAATTACTGAATTAGCTTTTTAGGTGGGCTATTTTGGTTATAAATTACGCAATACAAGAATCAAGGTGCTAGGAGGATAACTTGAATTTAACAACTTGGAAGCGGGAGTGGTTTTTTAATACTCGGCAAGATATTTTAGCAGGTGCTGTAGTGGGATTGGCATTAATTCCAGAAGCTATTGCTTTTTCGATTATTGCTGGAGTTGACCCAAAAGTGGGGCTTTATGCTTCGTTTATTATTGCAGTAACTACAGCCTTTGTGGGAGGAAGACCCGCTTCTATCTCTGCTGCTACGGGAGCGATGGCTCTGTTGATGGTCGGTTTAGTGAAAAATTATGGCTTGGAATTTTTATTTGCAGCTACTTTTTTAACGGGAATATTTCAAGTTTTTTTTGGGATACTAAAACTCGGTCGCTACATGAGATATATTCCCAGAGCGGTGATGGTTGGCTATGTTAATGCTTTAGCGGTGCTAATTTTCAAAGCTCAGCTACCAGAATTAATCGGTCTTCCAGAAACTGTAAATGTTCTTGCAGTATACCTTTTAACTGCACTATCTTTGGCAATTATCTATATTTTGCCTAGATTTACCAAAGTGGTTCCTTCTCCCTTGGTAGCTTTGGTGGTAATGACAATAGCCGCTATTTCTTTAAAACTTAACGTTCCCACGGTGGGAGAAAAGGGAGATTTACCTACTGCTTTTCCTAGCTTTGCTCTGCCTCAAGTACCGTTTAATCTGGAAACATTAAATACAATTTTGCCTTATTCGGTGACTATGGCAATAGTTGGTTTATTAGCTTCATTTTTAACAGCTTCACTGGTAGATGAATTTACTGATACTCCCAGCGATAAGAATCAAGAAGCGAAAGGACAGGGGATTGCAAATATGATAACCGGCTTCTTTGGTGGTATGGCTGGATGTGGAATGATTGGACAATCGGTAATTAACGTCCAGTCTGGTGGAAGGGGAAGATTATCGACTCTTGCGGCTGGTATTTTCCTGTTGATTGCAATTTTAGGTCTGCAAACTTGGGTAAAGCAAATGCCAATGGCTGCCTTAGTAGCAGTAATGATTATGGTGTCAATCGGGACATTCCGCTGGTCTTCATTTAAAAATATCCGTCAGATTCCACGCACGGATACAGCCGTGATGTTAACTACGATGTTAGTCATTATTTACACTAGCAATTTCGCTCTTGGTGTGGTTGTGGGTATCGTAATGAGTACTGTATTCTTCTCTCGTAAGATTGCTCAGTTGGTATTTGTGGACAAAATGCTCAGTCAAGATGGAACTCACTGCACTTATAAAGTGGCTGGACAAATTTTCTTTTTATCAAGAGATGAGTTTTTAGAGTATTTTGATTTTACGGAGCTAGTAGAGAAAATCACTATTGATTTAACTCATGCTCATCTATGGGATCAGGGAGCGGTAGAAGTACTCGACAAAGCGATACTTAAATTTCGCCGTAACGGTGCAGAAGTAGAATTAATTGGACTCAATGAAGCTAGTGCTACCTTGATGGATAAATTGACAGACTATCAAAAACCAAAGCCTGCCACTAATTAGTAGCATTATTAGAATTCTGCTTACTCGGCTGGTTACTACTTCCTACTTCCTACTCTCTGTTCCCAGTAACAACAAATAATCTTACGGGGATTAGAATTACCGTGGAAAATATTTTACTTTGTACAGATGGCTCGTCTTTCGCTGAAAATATCTATAAATATGGGGCTTGGTTTGCCACTCAATTTAATGCGAGCATCAAGGTTTTGTCTGTCACCGATATTCGCAGCCAGCAAGTTGCGAATACCGGCAATTTAAGCGGAAGTATTGGACTTGGAGCTTCCGAAGCTTTACTGAATGAATTAGTAAATTTAGAACATGAAAGAGCCAAAATCAACAATCAGCGAGCCAGGTTAATTTTAGATAATGCAGCCCAAACTTTAAAAGCTGAAGGGATAGAAGAATTTAAATTGATTCATAAAACAGGTTTCTTAGTAGATTGTCTGCATCAATTTGAAGAAAATTCCGACTTGATTGTTTTAGGTAAGCGAGGAGAAGCAGCAGATTTTGCCGCAGGACATTTAGGAGCTAATGTAGATAGGATTGTTCGCAGCAGTCGCAAACCTTGCTTGGTTACTTCTATTGAATTTAATCCAATTCAGCGGATTTTATTCGCTTATGATGGTAGTTCCACGGGGAAAAAGATACTCAAATTTCTAGCTAATTCTCCTAACTTGCAAAATTTAGAAATACATTTGCTTACAGTCGCTAAAGATAGTTCCGATAAAACAGCAACAGCGAAACTCAATGAAGCCGAAGAATCATTAAAAAGAGCCTCATATCAGCCAGTTTGCAGTCTTTTAGAAGGTGAATCGGAAAAAATTATTGCTAAGTACGTTGCCGAGCAAAATATTAACCTGCTATTGATGGGAGCTTATGGACACAGCCGCATTCGTCATTTAGTCATTGGCAGTACTACCGCTCAATTACTCAGAAGTAGCAACATTCCTTTGCTACTGTTCCATTAAGTAAATTTACTTTAAACTTAATTTTCCAATCGAGTAAAACTTTTTATGCAAATAACCAATCAAATCCACTTCCGTAATCTTCGGGGTGATATTCTCGGAGGTTTAACGGCAGCGGTGGTTGCTTTACCTATGGCTTTAGCTTTTGGTATTGCTTCTGGTGCGGGTGCTGAAGCGGGTTTATGGGGAGCAATTTTAGTCGGATTTTTTGCAGCTTTATTTGGTGGTACTCCAAGTTTAATTTCCGAACCAACCGGTCCAATGACGGTAATTGTTACCGCAGTAATTACCGAACTAATGGCTCTTTATCCCGAAGATCCACAGAAAGCTTTGGCTATGGGATTTACGGTGACTATGTTAGCGGGGCTGTTTCAAATCTCTTTTGGATTACTGAGATTGGGGCGGTATATTACAATGCTGCCTTACAACGTGATTTCTGGATTTATGACCGGAATCGGTGTAATTCTAATTTTTATTCAAATTGCACCATTTTTAGGACAAGAAACTCCTAAAGGTGGAGTGTTGGCTGTAATTAGAGAATTACCAGATTTAATTGCGAATATTAATTTTGTGGAAACAGGTTTAGGGATTTTAACTTTAGCAATCCTGTTTTTGTATCCGAATAAATTAAAAAAGTTTGTTCCCCCACAGTTGGTAGCTTTAGTTATCGGTACGTTGATTTCCTTGATTTTTTTGAGAGGAATAGAAATTCGTACTATTGCTACTATTGGTGAAATTACTCCCGGTTTACCTAATCTACAAGTACCTACTTTTGGAAGTGGTGATTTAAGGTTAATGTTTGTTAATGCCATAGTATTGGCTATGGTAGGTTCCATCGACTGTATGTTAACTTGTTTGGTTTCCGATAGTCTTACCCGTACCGAACATAAATCAAATAAAGAATTAATCGGACAAGGTATTGCTAATTTAATTACCGGTTTATGTGGTGGAATTGCTGGTTCTGGAGCCACAACCGCAACTGTAGTTAATATTCAAGCTGGTGGACGTACTGCATTATCCGGAATCAGTCGCGCTTTGGTGCTGTTAATTGTTGTCTTGTGGGCTGCTCCGTTAACTTCAGGAATTCCCCTTGCGGTATTAGCAGCAATTGTTTTAAAAGTCGGGATTGATATTATTGATTGGGGATTTTTGAAACGAGTTCACAAAATTTCTTTGAAAGCAGCGGGTATTTTGTACAGCGTCGTATTGCTGACGGTTTTCGTCGATTTAATGGTAGCTGTAGCTGTTGGAGTATTTGTGGCTAATATTTTAACTATTGCTCGTCTTGATGAAGTACAATCCAAATCTGTCAAAGCAATTACTGACGACGACGACCAAATTGTTTTGAGTTCGCAAGAAAAAGAATTATTGGATTCGGCTAACGGCAGAGTATTGTTATTTCATCTTAGCGGTCCAATGATATTCGGTGTTGCTAAAGCAATTGCTAGAGAGCATGGTGCTATTAAAAATTACGATGTTTTGATAGTTGATTTAGGTGAAGTTCCGGTATTAGGAGTAACTTCTTCCTTAGCAATTGAAAACGCAATTCAAGAAGCGATTGACGAAAATAGAGAAGTGATAGTTGTCGGAGCAACAGGAAAAGTTAAAAGACGTTTAGAAAAGTTGGGTATCAAAGGTTTAATCCCCGAACATCACTGGATGGATGAAAGATTGCATGCGTTAAAAGAAGGATTAACTATGGTTCGTGGAAGACAGAATGGTAGTGAAGCTTTTGGTTAATCAAATAGCGGAAAAGCCCGCAGGCTAGAAGCCTGGGGCTATCAAAACAAAGCCCAGCTACCTGGGCTAAGAGAATTATTAGCCTACGCAGGTAGGCTTTGTAAATGTAGCCGCACCCTTACAGGGTGACGGCTAAAAAGATACTCAATTTTTTAGAAAATCCTCGTCATATTCAAAGCTTATAAATAAATTTGCTTACAGTAACTAAAAATAGCTCTGATATAACCGCAACAGACAGACTTAAGCAACGTAAGCAATTATTAGAAAGAGCTAAATATCAACCAGTTTGCATTTGCTTATAAAGTGAAGCTGAAAAAGTAATTGTCAACTGTATCAACAAGCAAGATATTAGCTTTTTACTCATGGGAGCTTACGGACATAACCGTATTCATAATTTAGTAATTAGCAGTAAAAGGGCTTAATTACTAATAAGTAGCGATATTAATTTATTTTTTAACATTAAATATTCTCCATTCCCATGAGTTAATTCAACTCGATTATAAAGATGGAGTAATAATGCAAATAACTAATCAGATCCATTTCCGTAACTTGCGAGGAGATATTCTCGGAGGGGTAACGGCAGCGGTGGTGGCTTTACCTATGGCTTTAGCTTTTGGTATTGCTTCTGGTGCGGGTGCTTCTGCGGGTTTATGGGGAGCGATATTAGTTGGATTTTTTGCCGCTTTGTTTGGTGGTACTCCAACTCTAATTTCCGAACCAACCGGACCCATGACGGTAATTGTGACTGCATTCATTACCGAACTAACAGCTTATAATCCCGAAAATGGATTATCAATGGCATTTACCGTAGTTATGATGGCCGGAGTATTTCAAATTATCTTTGGATTACTAAGGCTGGGAAAGTATATTACAATGATGCCTTACAATGTGATTTCTGGATTCATGACAGGAATCGGCGTAATTCTTATTTTTATTCAAATAGCACCTTTTTTAGGACAAGAAACTCCCAAGGGTGGAGTGCTTGGTGTGATTCTAAATCTACCAACTTTAATTACTAATATTAATCTGTGGGAAACAGGTTTGGGAATTGTAACTTTAGCAATTCTTTTTCTGTATCCAAATAAATTAAAAAACTTTATTCCTTCACAGTTAGTAGCTTTAATTGTTGGTACATTAATTGCGATATTTTTATTAGATGGTATAGAAATTCGGACCATTGCTACTATCGGTGAAATTACTCCTGGTTTACCTGAAATACACTTACCTACTTTTAGCAGTGGCAATTTAAGGTTAATGTTTGTAGAAAGTTTAGTGTTAGGTATGGTGGGTTCTATCGACTGTATGTTAACTTGCGTTGTTGCTGACAGTCTCACCCGTACCGAAAATAAACCAAATAAAGAATTAATTGGACAAGGTATTGCTAATTTAATTACCGGTTTATGTGGTGGAATTGCTGGTTCTGGTTCCACAACGGGAACTGTAGTTAATATTCAAACTGGTGCAAGAACTGCATTGTCGGGGATTAGTCGGGCTTTGGTACTGTTAATTGTGGTGTTGTGGGCTGCTCCTTTAACTTCTGGTATTCCGCTTAGCGTGTTAGCAGCAATTGTTTTAAAAGTAGGAATTGATATTATCGATTGGGGTTTTCTCAAACGGGTTCACAAAATTTCTTTGAAAACAGCCGGAATTCTTTATGGTGTTGTATTGCTGACGGTATTTGTAGATTTAATGGTAGCTGTAGCAGTCGGGGTATTTGTTGCCAATATTTTAACTATTGCTCGTTTGAATGAAATGCAATCTAAATCTGTAAAAGCAATTACCGACGATGACGACCAAATTATTTTAACTTCTGAAGAAAAAGAAATTTTAGATTTAGCCAACGGCAGAGTATTATTATTTCATCTTAGCGGCCCGATGATATTCGGTGTTGCTAAAGCAATATCAAGAGAGCATGGTGCTATTTCTAATTACGATGTTTTAATTGTTGATTTAGGTGAAGTTCCGGTTTTAGGAGTAACCTCTTCTTTAGCAATTGAAAATGCAATACAAGAAGCAATTGATGAAGGTAGGGAAGTTATAGTAGTGGGAGCAACCGGAAAAGTTAAAAGACGTTTAGAGAAGTTGGGTATTCAAGGTTTAATTCCCGAACATCACTGGATGGATGAAAGATTGAATGCATTACAAGAAGGATTAACTGTGGTTCGTGGAAAACAAGGTGGGAATTGGGAATTGGTAATTGATAATTAATGTTCGTAGTTGCGCTTTAGCGCCAAATATGTAGCACAATTAAGTAGGTTGGCGTTGAAAATTGTAACTAGGATAGGCAGTCGGCAATCGGCAGTCGGGGTAAGAGTTTAAGAACGATTTACACTCTGTTACATAGTTGTATTTATTTCTGCCGACTTACTTAATTAATAGTAGTTTGTTTTTTGTAGGGTGTGTTACGGCGTTACAATTGAAGTTAGTAAAGATAATGTTGATATTGTCGTAACGCACCATCGGGGAGTTAAAAATTACCTTAGAATTAATTTTTAATGATTGGTGTATATAGAGGTTTTTACGTTTGAAGAATACAGATAAACCTCACCCCCTTCCCCCTCTCCTTGTTAAGGGAGAGGGGGTGTATTATATTCAATTAAATCTCGGCGTTTTTACGAAGTGCAGTTATATTACGATACATCTAAAATTGAAATACTTAATTTAATATATTTGAATTTTTATTTCTATGGAACCGCTGCATCAACCGAATAATATAATTGCCCAAAAATACAAAATTATCAGTACTTTAGGAGAAGGTGGAAGTGGAATAACCTATCTAGCTCAAGATTTACAAAATAATCAAAACGTTGCTTTAAAAGCTTTATCTTTACATCGGATGACAGATTGGAAAGCAATGGAATTATTTGAGAGAGAAGCAAAAATTCTTGCTCAACTTAATCATCCAGCAATTCCTGATTATTTAGAATATTTTGATGCTGAAATTGATGGAGAGAAATACTTTTATATTGCTCAACAATTAGCACCCGGTAAGTCTTTAGCCAAACTTGTAGAAGAAAATTTTCGGACTAACGAGCAACAAATAAAAGATATAGCAAAGCAAATTTTAGAAATACTAATTTATCTCCATTCACAAACACCAGCAGTTGTTCATCGAGATATTAAACCGCAGAATATCATTTACGATAAAGATGGGAAAGTATTTTTAGTCGATTTTGGAGCGGTACAGGATACATACTACAGTACCTTCATGCGCGGGAGTACGGTGGTGGGAACTTATGGTTATATGAGTCCCGAGCAATTCAGGGGACAATCCGTTCCAGCGACCGATTTATATGGTTTGGGAGCAACATTATTATTTCTACTCACACATCGTTCCCCCGCAGATTTTCCTACAGATGGATTGAAAATCGATTTTCGCAGTCGGGTAAAAGTATCTGATGATTTTGCAGACTGGTTGGATAAAATGCTCGAACCAGATTTAGAAGACCGTTTCTCTAGCGCTAGGGAAGCTTTAGAAGTATTACAGGGAAAGCGGAAGGTAATTACAGCTACGAAGAAACCCATGTTGTGGAAAGCTGTGGTGGGAATGGGGTTTTCTGTGTTAGTTACTGTTGGTGTTTTTCATCATTATAAATGGGCTATTTTGAATAGATTAGCTTTCGTACCCACAGAAAGTATTTGCGACAATGTTAACGATATAAAAAATTATGTAACCTATGGTGGAAATCCAAGTCTAAACTTAAAAAGCTCGGATTCATCTAAACGAAAAAAGACTTTATTACGTTGTGCAATTGAAGCTAATTCTCAACCGCTAGCAGAATTTTTGATAGCTAAAGGTGCGAATATAAATGAGGAGTTACACTATGTTAAATCTGTTGATTGGGCAAAGTTTTTAATAGATAAGGGTGCTGACGTTAATAGAAAAATTAATTATGCTCAAACTCCACTACACTATGCAGTCATAAATCAGAGAAAAGATATTGTCGAATTACTATTGTCTCATCAAGCAGGTGTGAATGCCGAGGATAAGTTTGGCTATACTCCTTTATTACTTCTATTTGAAATACATAGAAAAAATTCAAATGACTTAAATATACAACTGTTAAATGATTATAGGGTAGATGTTCGATATATTAATGCGAAAAGCAAACGTCTGAGACTTCCTTTAATGAAATTGCTAGTTGAAAAAGGTGCAAACATTAATATTCAAAATTATCAAGGCTATGCTCCGCTTCATTTAGCAGTAAAACAAAATGATAGAGAAATAGTTAAGTACTTAATCAGAAAAAAAGCCAAAGTAGATATTAGAACTAAAAACAATGCTGAGACACCGCTAATGTTAGCAGCAAAAGAAACTGCTGAAATCCCTATAGTAAAAATATTAACTGATAATGGAGCAGATGTTAATGCTAAAGAAAGTGATGGTAATACTCCCTTACATATTGCAAGCATGAATACTCAAAAAAGCAAAGATATTATTCGACTCTTAGTAAAATCTGGAGCAAATATTAATGCTAAAGCTAATAATGGCAAAACACCTTTACATAATGCGATAAAAGTAGGTAAAAATCGTGTCAAAGTGTTGGTTGATTTAGGAGCAAATGTTAACGCTAAAGATTATAAAGGGGAAACACCTATACATACAGCGATACGACATTGGATTAATAATAGAAATGAACAAGATAGCATAATGAATAGCATTAGATATTTAGTTAAGTCGGGTGCTAACATTAATGCCAAAAATAACAATGGATTAACATTATTACACATAGTAGCTAAAGAGGGACATTTAAAAGATTTAGATATAGTAGAGTTTGTTTCTCAATTAGGAGCAAGTTTCGGTGTAAAAAATAATTAAGGGCACACATTTTTATATATACACAACGACCGTTTTTTTAATATATTCAAAACCCCCAATTCAAAATTGACATTAAACAAGAATAAATCATAAAAAAGAATATGGATTTATATAAATCAGGAGAAGTAATTAATCAAAAATATCGTATTTTAGATATTTTGGGAAAAGGTGGAATCGGAATTACCTATCTAGCTGAAAATTTAGAAACAAATAAAAATTTAGCTTTAAAAGTTTTATTCTTACGTCGGATAAATGATTGGAAGAAAATAGAGCTATTTGAAAGAGAAGGTCAGATTCTTTATCAATTAAATCACCCTGCTATCCCTAGCTATTTCGATTATTTTAAAATAGAAACTGATAAAGATAATTCTTTTTATATTGCTCAACAGCTAGCACCAGGTAAATCTCTTCAAGAGCTTATAGAAAGCGGTTGGAATCCAGATGAATCGGAAGTTAAAGATATCGCGATTCAAATTTTAGACATTTTAATCTATTTACATTCATTTTCACCACCAATTATTCATCGAGATATTAAACCACAAAATATTATTCGCGATGAAAATGGCAAGGTTTTCTTAGTCGACTTTGGTGCTGTAGCCGATACTTATCATAATACCGTTACTGGAGGAAGTACTGTAGTCGGAACTTTCGGATATATGGCTCCCGAACAGTTTCGCGGAAAAGCTTTTCCTTCAACTGATTTATATGGTTTAGGAACAACTTTACTGTATTTATTAACTAAAAAACATCCGTCAGATTTACCGCAAAAGCATTTAAAAATAGATTTTCGTTCTCAGATTAACGTATCTCAAAATTTTGCAGATTGGTTAAATAAACTAATCGAACCAGTTGCAGAAGATAGATTTACCAATGCTGAAATTGCATTAGCGGTATTGCAAGGAAAAGAAGCGCTCGATAATTATCTTACTAAAAGACCACGAAAACCAAAACATACTTCTATTCGTTTACAAAAGAATCGAGATAAATTACAAATAGATATCCCTTCAGGAAATTTTCAGAGTAACTATAGACTGATTTTGACTATAACTTTTCTTGTTTTTAATGGTTTTCTACTGTTGATATTTTTAACCGTTATTCAATATTTCTCTTTCATGGATTTTCCATACATAGTATTTTTTATATGTTTTTTAGTTCCTTGTTTAATTGTTGGATGTTTAAAATTTAGTGAATTAATAATTAATCCTTTATCAAATATTAAATATATAATTATAAAAAATAAAGATTTTTTGATATTTTCTTATCAAAAAAAGCTATTCTTTTGGCACTATCATATCTCAGAGGAAACTTATCGTTTTGGAAGTAATATCTTTAAAAAGTATTTAAGAAAAAGGCTCGATTCAATGAAATTTAGTTTAACCATAAATGAGCGTAGATGGTTAAAATCAGAAATTGATAATTTTATTAAATAAAGATATCCTTAGCTTGTAGTTGCGCTTTAGTACTTACATATTTGGCGCTAAAGCGCAACTACGAACGAATGAATAAACTAATCGTAATCCCCTGCGTGTTCTTTCAAGTCATCTAAAGAAACATGTTCCAATGTAGATGCATGAGTAGCTGATAAATCCACTTTCGGAGCAACTCCATCATCCATTGCTTCTTTCCAACGTGAAGCACACAAACACCATTTATCACCAGCTTTCAAACCAGGAAATTCATACATCGGTCTCGGTGTACTTAAATCATTTCCCATAGACTTGGTATATGTGAGAAACTCTTCGGTCATTTCCGCACAAACGGTGTGTACCCCGAAATCACCCGCTCCAGTATCGCACACACCATTCCGGTAATACCCAGTCATTGGAGAAGTACAGCAAACTTCAAGCTTTTCACCAAGCACATTTTTTGCGTCAGACATATCAGTGAACAGTTATCAGTGAACAGTTATCAGTTACCAGTTATCAGTTACCAGTTATCAGTTACCAGTTATCAGTTACCAGTTATCAGTTATCAGTTACCAGTTAAAAATATTATTTTGCTATCAACATAATGTTAGCGCGGTTAGGGTAATTGGGAGTTAGGAATTAAGAATTAGGAATTTTTATTTCTCCCCCCTCTTCCCCCTCTACCCCCTCTAACCCCTCCAATCATTTATTCCCAACTAACCTGCTTCCTTTCTTTAACAACCTGCTGATAAACTCTTTCTGTCTGTTTGGCAATTTTTGACCAGTTAAAACGTTTTTCTAAGTCTTGATAAGCGTTGTCTTTCAACCATTGACAGTAACCGGGATTTTTCAAGACTTCCAAAATTCCCCATGCTAATGAATCGGGATTATTAACTTGGGTTACGACTCCTGTTTTTGTATGCTGAACTACTTCAGGTAAACCTCCGGTATCGGAAACTACTACCGGAACTTTAGCTGCAAAACTTTCTAATGCAACTATACCGAAGGGTTCGTAAAGACTGGGGAAAACTGCACAGTCGGCGATTGTCTGAAATGTATCTAAGTATTCGTCTGCCATAAAGCCGGTAAAATAGCATTTATGCCAAATTCCTAAATCCCAAGCTTGTTTTTTTAACTGGTTGGTATTTCCACCACCGATAATTACAAATTTAACGTTACCTCCCATTTCCGAAAGTACTTTGGGTGCTGCGTTTAACAATATTGATATACCCTTCTCATAGGTCATTCGACCGACATAATAAACTATTTTTTCGTTATCTTCCGCAAATTGACGACGGAAATCCTGTGTATAAAACTGATTTTGATGCTGTTTCTTTTCTGGACGAATTCCGTTGTAAATTACGTCAATTTTGTCCCAGGGACTTTTCAAGGAATGTTCTATTTCTCGACGCATATAATTAGTACAGACTATAACTCGCCAAGCTTCAAAAGTAAGTTCGCTTTCTTTACGGTGGATATAGCTTTGATTATGATTGTGAATACCGTTGTTTCTTCCCGATTCTGTAGCGTGGATGGTAGCAATTAAAGGAACTTTGAAGGTGTGTTTTAAAGCTATTGCTGCATCTCCTACCAGCCAATCATGAGCGTGAATTAAATCAAATGGCCCTTCTTCGAGCATTAATTTACCACCTTGTCGCCCCATGCTTTCATTCATGTTGACTATCCAGTGGAAAAAGTCATCGCTATCAGCTACGGGTATGCGATGTATTTTAATTCCTTCCACCTCTTCGTAAAGTGGTGCTTCACCGAATTCTGGTGTGATTAAATAAATCGAATGCCCAGATTTTACCAATTCTGGATATAGTTCTCCCACATGACGTGCAATCCCACCAACTATACGAGGTGGAAATTCCCAACTCAATACCAATATTTTCATCGTTTGTCCCCAATCCTTCACAAATCGTTTAATTATTCAGCCAATTAAAATAATTAAAGGTGCGATCGCAAATTTTGACGGGAGTATAATTACTCAATTTTGGGTTGTTGTAACAATTTGGTGACAAAAAATATATGGGAATTGGGAATTAGAGATTGAAAATTTAAAAGAGCTACCAGGGAGCAAGATGCTCCCACTACAATTATTTTTTTAATACTTCTCCCCTTGTCTCCTTTTCCCCCTGTCTTCCCCTCTTCCCCCTCTTTCCCCTCTTACTAAACCTGCTCTCGAAATCTCACCCAATCTTCAACTGCTTTATCGTCAGAAACTGCTGCTTTTTTCAATAAAATTACGCCATCTTTAAAGTCAATGATTCCATATTCTTGATTATCGGTGACTTTATCAACGAAATTAACTAATTCCTTCAATAGTCCACGGTCACCTTTGAAGGCTGGAGCATACTGCTGTAATCTCCATAAATCAGCAATTGCATAATCCATTTTTACAACTTCTCTCTCGTCGTTTTGTAATTCCACCATTGGTAAACGGAGAATTTCGCGACGATTGGAAAGGTGAGGTACGAGGTAGGTAGTTGCAGATACGCTCGCATCTGATGGGATTTGCGCTAACAAAGGACGAATCCCTTTATTTACATGATTCCACTGTTGAGGCAAAGATACGTATACCCAAGGTTGAACTGAATCGGGTATGGCAAAGTAAAAGGTACGATTGGGATTTGATGTAAAACTAAAGATTAAAGATAGAGAAAGACAAAATATCCAGAAGCGACGAAATGAAGGTTTGAATACTCTGGGATGTGTTGACCACCAAAGTATCGCACCATAGCACAACCCTGGAACTACACTTAATGCATATCTAATATTAATTGCTAATACCGAATCACCTTTACCTAAAAGCAGTTTCAATAAAGGAAATCCGGCGATACCCCAAGAAGCTGGAGCAATTGCAGGTATAAAAGCGAAAGGTAAATACTGACCGAGTAAATACCGAATAGTTCTATCTACCGGGGTAACTAGCTCTACTAATAATCGTATCGGATTGCTAACTATTCCCCAAATAATATCTAAGGTAGTAGCTTCGTCAGCCTCAACATATTGCCCAAACCTCTCTAACATAAACCGTTTAGAAATATCATCGGAAAACAACGGCATAATTAAGTTAGTTAGCAGCAGCATGTACCCAAAGCTAAAAGTACAAACTGCTAAACCTGTGCGGGGAAAGCGTTTGCTCAAAACCATGTAAACCCCAACCCCGAATAGTCCGACCCCAGCATCTTCGCGGACTACAACTATTAATCCAGCCATCAACCAAAACAGCCACCACCAGCGTTTCTCCATTGCCAAAAGCAAAGTAAAAATGAACAGTGGAATTTGACTGACATCGTGAAAATTACATAAAGTTGGCCCAATTACGGCATTTGCAGCGTAATAACTACCGGTAATCATCACTGCTAATCGAGGTTCTAAATATTGACGTGCCAATACATAAAGCATCAAACCACCAGCAGTTATCAGCATGACTAACAGCACTGCTAAAGTCGCCGCATTGGGGAATAACGCATATATAGGTGCCCAAAGTAACAAAGCTGGTGTGAAGTGTTGACCTAGCCGATGGTAATAAACGGTAGGAATTTCATTTGCATGAACAATATTAGTTGAAAGACTTGAAGATAAAGAACTTTGGAAAAAGCGACCGTGAATATTATTCCAAAAAACTTGATTAAAAATACCTTGATCGAAAGATGCGTAAAAGCTAAAATATCGATTTAATATCAGTACAAGACATACAACAAAAAATACAAAGGCAATAGGAAGAATTGGTTGAATAAAAGTAAAGAAATTTGATGAACTAGATTTTGAATTACGAACTTTAGATATAGTTTCCTGCAATTGTCACTACCCCATTTTTCCTGAAGAAGATAGAAAAATTAACTTATATTTTCCAAGATGAAAATATTATAAGTGGTTTTACAGTGAACAGTTATCAGTTAACAGTTATCAGTTAACAAAATAATTATTCTCCCCATCTCCCCCCTCCCCCAATCTCCTTGTCCTCGTCTCATGCTAAAAGGTATTAGTAAGCTCCAATTCAACATTCGCAGAATATGTCTAACTTAATTACTGATACTAAAAATTTACTTGCTGATTTGATATCGCGTTACTCTGACAAAGTTGATTATTTGATGATTCGGATTGAGGAGGCTGAGGGGACTGATATCTTATTACGTGGTGATAAGGTGGAAACTCTGAGCGAATGTATTTCGGTTGGGGGTCAGGTCAGAGCTTGTTACAAGGGTGGATGGGGATTAAGCAGTTTTAATCATCTTTCTACTATCGAAGAACGGATTCAAGAAGCTATCGCAGCTGCAAGAATTGTTGGAGATGAGGAAACTATGTTAGCTCCGATTACTCCGGTACAAGCTATATGTGAATTACCTTTGACTGGTACTGACCCCAGAAATATATCTTTGAGTCAGAAAAAGGAATTGTGCGATAATTATACGGATTTACTCAAAAGTATAGATAATCGCATCACTACAACTTCGGTACGTTATGGCGATAGCGCTCAAAAAGTGATTATTGCGACCAGTGAAGGTACGCTTATAGAACAGTCTTGGGTCGATATGGAAATGCGTTTTGCTGCTACTGCTAGAAACGGTGAAACGGTTCAAACCGGAAGAGAAACTACTGGTTCTCGTAAAGCTTTTGAGGATTTAACTAGTTTAGACGAGCAAGTTACTAGTGCAGCACGTAGAGCAATATCTGCTTTATCGCTACCACCAGTTAAAGGTAATACTTACACCGTGGTGATTGACCCAGTTTTGACGGGATTATTTGTTCATGAAGCTTTCGGACATCTTTCCGAAGCTGATATGGCTTATGAAAATCCCGACGTGTTGGAAGTAATGACTCTGGGAAGAAGATTTGGTAATCAAGAATTACAGATTTTCGATGGTGCTGCACCCGAGGGACATCGCGGTAGTTATTATTATGATGATGAAGGTACACCAGCTACTACTACTCAATTGATTAAAGATGGAATCTTGGTAGGAAGATTGCATTCTCGGGAAACAGCAGGGAAGTTAAATGAAACTCCTACGGGAAATTCTCGCTGTCTTAGCTATCAATATGCTCCCATAGTCCGAATGACAAATACTTGGATTGAAAGAGGTAAAACTCCGGTAAATGATTTATTTTCCGGCATAAAAGAAGGAGTTTACGCTAAAAACTGGCTTGGTGGTATGACCAACGGGGAAATGTTCACTTTTAGTGCTGGTGAAGCATGGATGATTAGAAATGGTGAGATTGCAGAACCTGTTAAAGATGTGACTCTTTCGGGTAATGTATTTCAAACTTTAAAAGATATCGAAGGTATTGGTGATGATTTCTACTGGGATGAATCCGGTGGTTGTGGAAAAGGTGGACAAAATGGTTTACCCGTTGGTTGTGGTGGACCGAGTTTGAGAATTAAAGATGTAGTTGTTGGTGGGGAAGCTGGGTAATAATTCGTAATATCACCCTCCGGGTGACGCAAGCTACGTAATTCGTAATTCGTAATTGAAAATGACTATCACCAGAACATGCTCAATTTATCAAAAGATTGTGAATTGGAAAGAAGCAATTACCAATTACCAATTACCAATTACCTATTACCAATTTCCTATTTTTGAAATATCGCAATATCTACTTGCTGCAATAGTTCTTCTACATTTGAATTATTATTTAAAACAATATCAGCTTTTTTAGTTTTTTCTTTCAAAGACATTTGACTGCTGATTCTCGCTTGTGCTTGTTCGAGGGTTAGTTGATTTCGCTCTATCAATCTTTCTAACTGTTGTTTCTCCGAACAGGTTACTACCCAAATTTCTGTAACCAAGTCTGTCATACCGGCTTCAAATAATAAAGGCACAACTACAACTAGTGTTTCTACTGAAGTTTCTTTGATTCCTGCAAAAATGCGATCGCCGACGTAGGGATGAATCAAGTTATCTATCCACAAGCGTTCTTTCTGGTCGTTAAAAATAATCTCTCCTAACTGTTCTCGATTCAGGTTCCCATCTGCTAGTAATATTTTGTCTCCGTAGCGTTTGACTATTTGCTCTAGCAGAGGTGAATTAACAGCAACGGCTTCTCTTGCGTAAATATCTGCATCTAAAATAGGTAAGTTATAAGCATTTGCTAAATAATCCGCGACAGTTGTTTTACCTGTCGCTATACCTCCAGTTAAACCGATTACACGTTTCATAAACTATAGATAATTAGGAATAGGGGTTAATAGGTAAATATCTATTATCTACCAAAGATTAGCAATCGTCCTGATATCTAAATATATTACCTATTACCCATTACCCATTACCCATTACCAATTACCGAATCAACTATTGCTTGAGTTAATCCTTCTAAGGTATATTCGGAAGCTTCAACGTCAACTCTGCCAAAATACTTCTGACAAGCTTTAGAAGTTTGAGGACCAATAGAAGCAATACAAATTTCTTCTACATAATCCGATACCACAAATGATTGATGATTTGCAGAATTATCTATAAATATCCGTTGTGCTAATTGATTAAAAAATTTCACTGTTTTTGAACTAGCAAAAGTTATTATATCAACGGTTCCGCTTTGTAATGCTAATTCAGCAGAGGGAGGAATATCATTAGGACAGCAAGATTGATAAGCAGCTACCTCTACAACTTCTGCTCCCTGTTTTCTAAATTCTTTAATTAATTCTTCTCTTCCACCACTTTCGACTCTGGGAAATAAAACTTTTTTACCATTAAGCTGTTCGGGAAAATGTTCTATCAAAGAATCAGCAATAAAATTTGGTGGAATAAAATCGGGTTGTAAACTATGATTTTTGAGAGTTTGAGCAGTTTTTTCGCCAACGACGGCTATTTTAAGATTAGCTAATGTACGCACGTCTTTTTCTAATGCAATTAATCTTTCAAAAAAGTAATTAATACCGTTGCTAGAAGTGAGAATCAACCAGTCAAATTCTGATATATTAGCAATTGCATTATCCAAATCCTCCCAGCTTGAAGGGGGACCTATTTCTAATGCAGGCATTTCGATGGCATTTGCACCTGCTGCTACAATCATTTGAGTAAATTGACTTGATTGTCCCACAGAACGAGTAATTAAAACAGTTTTTCCACTCAAAGGTAGAGTTGAAGATACTGTTGCAGTTTGGATAGAAGAATTTGATGACATAAGTTAAGAATGCTTTGCATCTAATTACATCTTCTCAGAAAAACTCCCATAGCTAACGATTTTCCCAATTACAATTACAGCAGGAGATAGTCGTACTGTTTTTACATGTTCCACAATTGTGGAAAGTTCAGCAATCCATACCTGTTGTTCTGAAGTACCTGCTTTACGAATTATTGCAACTGGTGTACTTTTGTTTTTTCCATATTTAATTAACTGGTCTACAATCTCCCGAAGATGCTTTCCACCCATGAGTAACACCAGGGTATCCAACCTTGAAAGCGCTTCCCAATCAAGAATATCTGGTTGATGAGCGCTCGATACAGCGAAACATTTACTCATAACAGCATCCGTAAGCGGAATTCCCGCTAATAAAGGTGCTGATGTTACAGAAGAAATTCCCGGAACAACTTCAAAATCACAACCAGCATTTTTTAAAGCTTGAATTTCCAAAATACAGCGACCGAAAATAAACGGGTCACCAGATTTAAGTCTTATTACCTGTTTCTCCTGCTGACAATATTTAACTAATAAACCATTAATTTCCGATTGAGGAGTACTTGGTAAACCACCTCGTTTTCCCACATGGATTTTTAAACAATTATGCGGTACCAGTTTTAATAATTCCTCGTCAACCAAAGCATCATAAATCAATACTTCAGCCGTAGATAGTAATTTATAAGCTTTTACCGTTAAATAATCTACCTCTCCAGGTCCAGCACCTACAAGGTAGACTTTACCTTTTGATTTAGTCATCGGACTTTAGATTGAGATTAAGAGTAGAAAATATAGTGTTTATCAAGCAACTAAGGTACATCTAAATCTCACTCCAATAAAGCTATGTTTCTCTCCTCTCCTTAATAAGGAGAGGGGCTGGGGGTGAGGTTTTGAGGTGTAATTCAATAGACTGAGAAAAGCTATAAGAAGTTAGTAGTTAGTAATTAGAATTTATAAATTTATTTTTTAATATTACCAATTACCAATTACCCATTACCAATTACCTATTTACTATTCAATTTTTCCAACAACTGACCAACTTCCGCTGCTTTTTCCGGTTGACGTTTTTGCAAAACTTCTTTAGCTTGCTTTAAATATTCTATTGCTTCCGATTGCTTATCTTGCTGCATATAAATTCTACTCAAACGTAAATAAGCATCAGCCTTTTTAGGTGCGCGTTCGATAACTTCTTTGTACTTTTCAATTGCTTCCTCTACTTTTCCCTGTTTTAATATAGAATCTCCCAAAAGTAAACGAACTACATCATTACTAACATTAATAGAAGTTACCTGACGAAAAACAGCTTCTGCATTTTCATAATCTTTCTGCTGATAAAGTTCGAGTCCTTTCTGAAACAGATTAGAAGTTCTCAAAGTCTTGACAGCGAAATAAATAAGCAGAAAAATACTTGAAATAACAATAGCAGCAGGAATAACTGTATTTAATTGCGGATTTTCTAACATAATTAAGAGTAGCTATGAGTTAGGATTTAGGAGTTAGGATTTAGGAGTTAGGAGTTAGTATTGTAGGGTGTGTTACGGCATCAAATAATTTGATGAAAAAACTATTATTATCATAATGCCGTAACGCACCATTCTCTCTTCGATAAAATTCAGTTACATTCGTATAATAATAATTCGTCAAGAACAAGACCGTAGTCATCTTGAGATTACTTTACTCACATCTTGCACCAGTTGCAGAAACCCGGTTTCTTGTTGGTTAAACAAAGAGATAATAATGCTTTCACAAACAGAAACCGGGTTTCTTTGGTCTTCTTGAGAATGGTGCAAGATATGACTTTTGCTATTAGCCGGGGAATGAATTCCCCGGTGAGTGAGAAAATAAATTAAATCATCTAACCCAACAAACAAGAAATCGGAAAAACCAAATACTCCAGATAAAACAGCTTCCAGATAAATCTATAAGCACTAGTAATCGAATTTTTATCTTGTAAATCAGTTTGTTGAGTCTGCCACCACATAAAAGCTAATATTATCGAATGAACTGCTATTAAAAATATGGAATTTACCTGAGTAAAATCTAATATTCCTACCAAAATCATTCCAGCGTAACAAGCAGTCAATAGCCAGCGAGAAAGATTAAAAACCGTTTCTTTCCCTAATTTAATCGTAAATGTGGTGATATTGTACTTACGGTCTCCTTCCATATCGGGGATATCTTTAAAGATTGCAATGGCAATCGTAAATACCAGGATAAACCAGGTTAGAACCCATACCGCAGGTAAAATGATTTGTTGAGCTTGTAGTACCCAAGAAAAATGCAAAAATAATCCTAAATTAACAATCGCTCCCCGGACTGAAAAAATACAAATTGCAGCCCAAAAAGGAAATCTTTTTAAACGGATTGGTGGTAAAGAATAAGCCGTACCAATAGCTAAACTAATACCCACCATTGCAAACAAAAAAGGTCCGAGCAACCAAGATAAACTCAGAGCTAAAATACCAGTAGTGATAACAATAATTTCTCCCGTTCTCTGAGTAAACTCTCCCGAAGCAACGGGTAAATGTGGTTTATTAATTTTGTCAATTTCCACATCTTGTAATTGATTGAGTCCAACAATGTAGACATTCCCCGACAAACAAGCAATCCAAGCACCGATAACAGACAGTAAAGAATAAGAATTTGGAAACGGAAATTCGCTATTAGTTAAAGCAATTGAAACTAAATATATTCCCAACACGCTTAAACTCGTACCATAAATTGTATGAGGACGAGAAAACTTCCAAAAAGCGTAAAGCCAATTACTACTTTGCAACCCCGTTTGTGAAACTTGACTCATAATGATTTTGGATTTTAGATTTTAGATTTTAGATTGGTAATAGGTCAAAGGTTAAAGGTTAAAAGTCACAGCTTGAAAATTATTAACTCCTAACTCCTAACTCCTAACTTTTTCTCCCCATCTCCCCATCCCCCCATCTCCCCATCTCCTTGTCTCCCCATCACTTATTCCCACACAGCAATCCAAACTTAATCAAACCACGCTCGTAACCGCGACGCATCAAACCCAAGGACATAGCACCTTGAATTGTTTTCCAACCAGCACGGAGTAAACCGAAAAATGCTTTGGGGGTAAAAGCTGAATCAATCACAACATTCCAAAAAGGAGCGACAGCTTGAGACCAATCTGCTGTCCGAATATTTTGTAAAGGTAGTTGACGAGCAATTTCTTCATATTCGGGTAAAGAAATCACGTAAGGTAAACAATAAACCTCATAAATCTGCTCTAAATGCTTTTTCTCATCCGCAGTTAAAGGAGATTCATCCGTAGAACGATGACACCAAGTTACTAAAATCAACTTTCCACCGGGCTTCAATACTCGGTAGCACTCTTGTAAAAATTTTTGCTTGTCTGGCATATGTTCGCCGCTTTCTAAAGACCAGACTAAATCAAAGCTATTGTCTGTAAAAGGCATATTTAAAGCATCTGCGACTTGAAAATTGGCTCTATCCTGTAAGCCAAACTCAACAGCTCGCTCGCTTGCTCTGCGTGCTTGTACTGGACTTAAAGTAATACCGGTTGCATTAGCGTTAAACTTCTGCGCTAAATACAAAGAACTTCCACCGATACCGCAACCCACATCTAATATATTTTCAGCTTGCTGCACCTCCGACCATCGCAGCAACTCCTCAATTAAATCAATTTGTGCTGTACGACGTTCTTTTTGTTCCTTACCATCAGCACCGTAATAACCGTGGTGCATATGTTCTCCCCATATGTCCTCCCAAAGACCCGAGGAAGCATCGTAAAATTGCTGAATTTGCTGGCTAAGTGTTGCTGTCATGAGTTAAGCAATGTTAGGACTGTCGCAGAATAAAAAAATATATATTGGTAGGCTACCACGTGTGTTTTTGAATTAGAACGAGGTGTTTTATTTCTATAAGAAAAAGCGCTCCATCCGCAATAAGGTCACTGTTAAAGACAGGACATCTTGCTATAGAGGGGCGAAGGGACGGTTAAACTTCGGTTGAAGCCAAGTATTTTAGGATTATCTCCAAAAAACTCGCACTTCTTCCAGAAAAGGAAAAATTAATGTAAAAACAAAAAATGCAACGTGTTCCAGTGTTAAGTAAAGACGGTATTCCCTTAATGCCGATGAAGGTTAGTAGAGTTACAAGATTCTTGGAAGTTCGGGTTTTGTGCAAAAAGTTGAGCATATTAAAACTAGATTAATAGAGAAAGTCCACGGTGGTTAAAACCACTCGTGCCGCTTTGCTTTCAGCTTTAAAAAGATTGAGTTCCCCACGAGCCGAGATTTTCTTATGGAATAATTTATGACTGGAGCTTTTTTATATGACTTTCGTAATTTTAGTTTTTAAGTAAAAAAACAAGTCCCTAGATAGATCCTCAAGGGTAGCGACAAGCTTTAAAACCAGTAAATAGCATTATTAGCTTTCTAACGAAAATGCTAGCTTTAGCTTTTAATCAGGAGATAATTCAAAATTATATAACTTTATAATCGTAAATTTCAATTTAAATCAGTGAACCTCTTGTTTCGTAAAGAACAATCCATAATCTAAAATCCAAAATCCAAATGACCTCTTCTCAAAAAGTTTGCTTCGGTTTTCTAGCAGTAATCACTGTAGGGACTATCCTATTAATGTTGCCTTTTTCTACAGCTACTGGTAATTGGAATAGTCCTGTTGTTGCATTATTTACAGCAACTTCTGCCGTTTGCGTAACAGGTTTGGCTGTAGTTGATACTGGTACTGATTTTTCTTTTTGGGGTCAATTGTTCATCCTGTTACTAGCACAGGTTGGAGGATTGGGCTATATGACATTTACGACTTTTTTGATTATGTTGACTGGTCGTAGATTCGATTTAAGACATAAAATAGCCATTCAACAAGCTTTAGATAGAAGAGAAATGGAAGGTAGCGGTAATATTATTCGGTCTATTATTGCAGTCACATTATTTTTTGAAATTACAGGAATATTTTTATTACTATTAGTATTTGTTCCAGAATTTGGGTGGGATAAAGGAATGTGGCTGGCTATTTTCCACAGCATTAGTGCTTGGAATAACGCCGGTTTTAGTTTATTCTCAAATAGCTTAGTTGATTATAATTCTTCAGCTTTATTAGTCTTTACAATTTCCGGTTTAGTAATCTTTGGTGGAATCGGATATCAAGTAATTTTAGAAATGTTTTTCTGGCTGAGAGACAGATTACGTCGAAGACCTCGCAACATAGTGCTATCTCTAGATTATAAAGTTGCTGTTAGTACGACTTTATTTTTACTATTCTTAGGATTACTAGGCTTTTTTCTAGTAGAAGTCAGAAATACAGAAACTCTGAGAAATCTTAGCTTTCGCAGCCAGTTTCTAGCAGCTTGGTTTCAATCAATGACTACCAGAACTGCTGGTTTTAATAGCATAGATATTGGTGGTATGACAACAGCCGGACTCTTTATTACTATTGCTTTTATGTTCGTTGGAGCAAGTCCTGGAGGTACTGGAGGAGGTATGAAAACTACCACTATTCGAGTACTAACAAGCTGTACAAAATCAATTCTTCAAGGTAAACAAGAAGTTTTACTTTACGAACGTCGCATTGCAGTATCTTTAATATTAAAAGCCGTTGGTGTGATAGTTGGTTCTGTAACCGTTGTAATCATATGTACTATTTTAATCTCACTCACAGACCCGATATTTGACTTTATCCAAATCTTGTTTGAAGTGGTTTCAGCTTACGCAACGGTAGGACTTTCTACAGGAATCACTAGTGATTTTTCTATTTGGGGTAAATTGATTTTAATTCTGACTATGTATATGGGAAGAGTTGGTGTTTTACTATTAATGTCCGCCGTACTTGGCGACCCAAAACCTACCAATATTCATTATCCGGAAGAAGATTTACTTGTAGGATAATTTTTTCCTAAGAATCATTTCTCTGAGCTAGCTATTTATTTTTGGGACTATTTAATTAATAGTAAAACTAGGTAAAAAGCAATTCAATTAAACTGAAATGATAAAATAAGTATAATCGGGCAAAAAATGGTAATTTATATTTATATTTATATTTATAATTTATTTGTTATGACCGATTTTTTTGAGCTATACAAAAGCTGTAATAACTAAGGATAACAATAGTGAATTTGTCCTCATTAGGGTTTTTTCGTACTTTAAATAAAACCAGTCAGCAGTACGCTGTAATTGGTTTAGGACGCTTCGGTCGTTCTGTTTGCTCAACTTTACATCGATTAGGTTATGAAGTTCTGGCAACAGATATTGACGAAAAGCGCGTATCTCAAGCTTTGACAGAGGAAATCACGGGTCATGCTTTACAGTTAGACTCAACAGAACCAGCCGCACTCAAAGAAGCTGGTATTTTTGAGTTTGATACGGTAATCGTCGCAATTGGAAACTATATTCAAGAAAGTATTATTACTACTTTAAATGTTAAAGAAGGCGGAGTAAAAAATGTCGTAGCTAAAGCTTCTAGTGAAGTTCATTGTAAATTACTCCGAAAAGTTGGTGCCGATAGAGTTGTTTTTCCCGAACATGAAGCCGGTTGTGCTTTAGCCCAAACACTGACAAAACCCGCAATTCTGGATACATTTGACCTCGACCCCGATAACAGTATTGTTGAAATAGCTATACCCGACGAATTTGATGGTAAAACCGTCGCTGAGCTTCAACTTCGCAACCGTTACGGTTTAAATGTATTAGCCATCAGCGATAAAACCAATGATGGTAGCGATGAAAAGTTTATTATTAATCCAGACCCTCACAAAAGATTTGAAAAAGGTTCAACAATGGTGGTGATTGGTCATAACAAAGATATAGACCGCTTACCAATTTAAAGTTTGCTAGCTACCAGTTTTAGCTATCATTAAAATTCTCGAAAACCCGGTTTTTATTAACTGGGTTTTTTTATTTTTTCTTACTGTTAAATAACTAAGTAAAATTAAATATAAAACCTCACCCTCAATCCCTCTCCGCTATCTTGGAGAGGGAAGCCGGAGGTAGTATAAATTTTTATCTTATATTTAATCATTCTTACCTACTTATAAGATTATTTATTGAATGAGAGTGGGAGAGGAGGAAGAGGGGGAGAGGGGGAGATGGGGAGATGGGGAGATGGGGAGATGGGGAGAGTGAGAGAGTGAGATAAAAACTCATTACTCATTACTCATTACTCATTACTCATTACTCACCAATCCCCAATCCCCAATCCCCAATTACGAATTACGAATTACGAATTACGAATTATATTTACCCATAAGCTTCCCAAGCCAAATCGAGCAATCCATCTAAAATTGCTGCTGCTACCGTTGCACCACCTTTACGACTTTTTATTGTGATGTTAGGTACAGCAAATTCTTCTAAACTCTGTTTTATTGAATCGATATTGCTAAACTTTGGGGGTGTTGCGATTATCAAGACAGGTCTAATTGCTTCTTCTTTAACTAAATTCAACAACGTCGTTAGAGGTGTTATTGATTGACCAACTACAAATATTCCCTCTGGATAACGTCTAGCTAAAGTTTCCATTCCCCAAGCAACACGAGTTTTATCTTTCTGGGGACGAGTTTGAGCTTCAATTGCACAATACACCGGATTTGCAAAAGTCCTTTGTACTTCCTCTGCAATCCCAGCCTGTACTTTTGCATCATCCACAATTACAGTACTACGAGATGCTAACGCAGCGGCTGAAGCTTGCAAAGCACGGTCGGAGAATTCAATTAAAGATTGATACTCAAAGTCACCTGTTGCGTAAATGACTCTTCTCACAATTTCGTACTCAGAAGGTGAAAAGTGGCTATATTCATGACCAGAGGTATGGTTATTTGAATGTTTGAGAACTATAAAACCACCAATTTCTCTATCTATACTTGCTAAATTTTGAGCGTCTGTTACATGCCATTCCATTATCCGTGTACCTGAAACTGTCAATTTTCACCCAGAAGCTGTAGATTATCAATTATTAACATTCATCCGCAAGCTGTTAAATATTAATTTTGAGATATTTACTAGTAATTTTTATTAATAAACTCATAAAAATAAGAGTTAAAAGTTTGAATTAATAGCTAACTCCTAACTCCTAACTTCTAACTCTTAATTAATTTACGTTTCCGAAGGAGTAGATTTATTAATAACCGGAGTCAAGTAAGCAACCAAAACTCCAATTAAGAAACCGGAAATGTTACGTACCAAAGGTAGCCAATCCGAAGTACGAGTTACAACCGGTCCGATTCCGAAAGCAAGGAACAAAATTCCCCATAAAGGAGAGAATATCAAAGCCCATTGCCAAGCAACAACTTGTCCTTCTTCTCTAGGTTGAGCAGCAAAACCACAAATAACTCCACCGATAACTGAAGTAATTAAGGTCAGAATCCACTGTTCTCGTGGTAATCCTGGAACGACACTACAACCACCTTGACGCAAACAACCTTCTACAGTTTGTAAAGCATCGATAATAGCTTGGTCTTCACCTTTTTCTCGTACATAATATAAGTTACCGAAACGAGTTTGTAATTCTATCCAAAAAGTTCGGGGTAGCAATTCATAAACGTCATCTCCAACCGCGAAACTGAGAATATTACCACCACGAGAATCCGCGACAAGTAAAATACTTCTATCGTTCAAACCCCAAAACTTGATTACCGCTCTACCTGGAGTTCTGTCATACTGAGTGAGTACTCGCAACTGCCAACCAGTTTCGTCTTCAAATTGATTAAGCTCTTCAACTAAATTTTCTTCTTGAACTACATTTAGAGTTTTTCCTAAATCCACTACCGGTGTAACTTCATCGGGTAGCAATTCTGGATTGTCAAAAGCATAAGCTGGACTCGAATGTATCGTCCAAATCGAGCCAACCAAAAATAATACCGTTAAAAAAGAGAAAAATTTTCGCCAAAATCTATTATGCATGGGCTTTTTATATAGGTTTCAACTCTGTAATTAAGCAGATTGTTTCAAAAGGCAAGGAAAAATATAATGTTTCTTTACACTTTGTTACCTTATTCTAATTTATTTTACATACTTCTCAGCATTACATTCGCTAATACTGAGAAATTATTCCCCGGTTTAAACTTGATTCAACGCTTTTTCCCTCTCCTTAACAAGGTGTGTCGGTTGGACGGGGTGAGGTTCCGGATGTATTGAACAAAAAAACTATGGTTCTTTAATACTTAGTATGCTAAATTGCTGAATCAAAGTATTGAAACGCTTGTTCTATAAAGGAAATTAGTTTTATTAATCGATATTAATCACAAGTACTGTTTTAATTCCCTGTTCCCTACTGCTTTTTTATTATTTTTTCAGCATACCAAGTGCTGATGAGCCAAAACTATTAAATATATAAGGTGAGAACTATGTCTAAATATTTAGCTGGAAAAAGACCATCTGCTAAACAGTTAAATGCATGGATTGATTTTTTTCATGCTAATGGTTTTGTAGTAATTCCCAATGTTTTAAAACCCGAACAATGTCAGCTTTTAAGAAATGATTTAGAATCAGCTATTAAAAAAACTCAAGGTGAAAATTGTCATCCTTTGAAAAATAAGATGATGATGAAAAGAATGTTTGAACATTCTAGAAATAATTTAGACTTGTTCGCTTTAGAGCCAATTGTGACATTTGCAGAGAATTTAATTGGTGGAGCCAATGGTGATAGTTATTCAATAAATGATGGAACTCCTAACGCTAATGCTGTTCATGTTATCCATAATAATTCGTTCACAGTGCCTCCTCAAACCGATGGTTTGGCTAAAAACAAATGGCATCAGGATGATACACCACACGTTCTTTCACTCGATGGAAAACCCTTGACTAATATCCGTTTAAACGTTCTGACATTTACAGTGAACTACTATTTAACAGATGTCTTGTCTGTAGAAAATGGGCCAACTCAAGTGATTCCGGGTTCGCATTTGTTTGGTAAATTATGCGATGGTGATATTTCTAGTTATGAAGATAAAATTCATAGCTGTTTAGGAACAATGGGTAGTGCAGTATGTTTTAACAATCAAGTTTGGCATAGAGGTTCGAGAAATTCATCTTTTGCAACCCGCTATATTACACAAATTACCTATGCAAAAAGATTAGTAGGACATAAATACGCGCCATTTATTAACTATGAAATGCCCAGTCATTGTTATGAAAAAGCAGATGAAAGATTGAAGCGACTTTTAGGATTTCTACCAAATGGAGCTTATGGTTAATCGCAGGTGACTGGTGCGTGACAATACAAGCTTTGCTACTACGTTCAAAATTTATATAAGTGTCACAGCACCCTACAGAAAAATATATTATCTAACTCCTAACTCCCATCCTCACAACTCATAGCCAATCATTCCCCGAACCAAAATCACCGTACAATCGACCCCAGATGCAATTGTTTCTGGAATATTGCCATTCATAGCTTGCTGTAACATTCCTTCGCGAGAAGCTCCTAATACAACTAAATCAAAACCTTCTGTATTTACGAGGTTGATTACTCCTTCTGATACGGAATTGTTTTGAATTGAAGTGACTTTTATGGGATTAGATAGTTTATATTTATTAATCAGCAATTGTTTGGCTGCTTTTAAAACACTCATATCTTTTTGTCCGGATAGAGGAAAAACTTGTGTTAAACCAATTTCTAGTTGATGAGTGTAAGTAACTAAAGCAGGTAGTAATTTCAGCGCAATTTTTGCATTCGGACCTCCAGCCATTGGGACTAAACACCTTTTAAAATTAGCGTTCAAATTAGCAGATTTAAAGGAATTTCCTAGTTTTACCAGCAGTAATTCGCAGGTCGCTTGACGGATTATAGTATCTACAACATTTCCAAAAATTCTACCGGGAGTATCTGTACTACCTTTCCACCCCATTAAAACCGTATCTATATGTCGTTCTTTGATGGTTTCTAACGTCGCATTAGCAACCTCATGAGCAACTCTAATTTGGGTGTGTACGGGAATATTCCATTTTTTACCGATAATTTCCGCAGAAACTAATAACTTTCTGCTTGGTGCTGTTTTCACAGGAGTTTCTGCTGGATTATTGTGACGAGAAATGCTAATGACCTGCAAGCATTCAATTTCATAGCGGTTATGTTTAGCAATTATTGCTGCTAATTGCAATAGCGCATCTGCGGTTTCTGGATTGGCTACTAAAACTAATAATCTTCCTCTTCCAATACTTGGTGACTTAGTTTGATAAACGGTGTAAGAAGGTTTGATTTTTGGTTGATTGGGAAAACTTTCACAATTAAGATAGTTAGCTTCAGCCCGAATAATATCCCCCCGACTAATCATTCCTACGACTCTACGTCCTTCTAAAACTGGTAATCTACTAATTTGATGCCTATCTAATAAGTATAGGACGTTACCTAAATTATGTTTGGTAGTAATAGTGACTGGATGCGATGTCATTATTTCTTTTACAGGTGCATCTCTAGGTAAACTTCCTTCCCGTATTTTTATCAAATCGCTTTGGGTGACAACTCCCACTAATTTACTATTTTCCAGCACTGGAAACCCACGTTGAGTAGAATGAGAAAATGCGTGTATAGCTTCATCTACAGTCATTTCAGATTGTAGAGTTTCCACTCGACGCTGCATAACTTCTTGTGCGGTTAATTGTGTAATTCTGCCGTCAATAGAAGTTTCTGCATCAATATCGATACCATTGATCTGTAAAAGTTTGGCGTAGAGCGAACCCGGAATCAATTTATCTGCAACTAAATAAGACGTTACAGAACCAATCATTAAAGGTAATACCAGATTGAAATCTTTAGTTATCTCAAAGATAATCATGATTGCGGTGATGGGTACTTTGGAAACACCGCTAAAAAATGCCCCCATTCCTACCAAAGCATAGGTGTTAGGAGAACTTTGACCCAAAATATTCAATTCAGCAGAACCTACTAAATATCCCAAGCAAGAACCTAAAATAAGGCTGGGAGCGAACAAACCTCCCGGCGCTCCCGAGCCAAATGCAACTAATGTAAGAATAAACTGAGCTATAAATACTAACGCGACTCTGTAAATGCTTGGGTCTCCGTTAATAATAAATTCTCTGACCCCGCTATTGTTACGGAATAAATCTGGCAGTAAAGCGATAATAACGCCAGAAAGTAAGCCAGCTAAAGCTAATCTCAAAGGCAAACTAATATTTAATTTACGATAATATTCGAGACTTTTGATTAAACCTTGTCGAAACAGTGCAGCTAGCAAACCTGCCAGAATTCCCAAAAGTAAGTAAAAAGGAAGTTCTGTAATTGTAAAGCTGCTTTCTGAATCAATTAATTCCAGATTCAGTTGTAAACTTCTACCACCTAAAAGCCGAGAAAGTACTCCACCAATAAATGAAGCGATAATAGCTGTTCCTAGGGTTATTCCTGATAAATCTTGGAGTAATTCTTCTACAACAAACAAAATACCAGTAATTGGAGCATTAAAAGCCGCAGCTAGTCCAGCACCAGCACCCGCAGCAATCATTTGTCTTCGATGGTCGGGAGAAGTCGGAACCACTCGACTCATACCTGCTGCTAAAGCTGCACCAACATGAACCGTAGGTCCTTGTCTACCCAAGGTCATTCCCGACCCCAATGTCAGAACAGCGCTGACCAATTTTACCGCAGCAACCCGCCAAGATAGTCTTATGGGTATATTAGCCAAAGATGCTTTCACTTGAGGGATACCGCTACCTGAAGCCTCTGGTGCAAATCTATCTACCAAAAAGCCAGCTAAAAAACCAAAGCTAGCACCAATTAAAGGTAAAGCCAACAGCGCGGGTATGTTGTAAGAAGTATGTACCCTAAACGTTCCCAAAAACCCCGAACTAAATCTGAGAAATATTGCGGATAAAGCAGCTACTATTCCAATTAGGCTAGCTTCTGCAATTGCTAAACCTCTTCTAGGTTGCCAAAAATCACGAAAGTACTTTGTAATAAACATGCTGTAACATCATTAACTCGTAATTCGTAATTGACTGATATCTTGTACCATTCTTAGAAACCTGGTTTCTTTTTGGTTTTCTCAACTAGATAATAATACTTTGAATGAATTATTGCGGGTTTATTTAAACTTGTTGCCAATAGAGAAAGATATGAAATTCAATAAAAATATTGATTTTTAATACATTAGCTACCTTTAATTATTTATCGTCTATTTTCGGCTGTAAATAACATGCTATTCCTAAAATAATTTAAGAATAAATTAAATTATTCTCTCTATATAACTCATATTTTTCATTCAATAAAATAAAAGTCAAAACAATATTCCATAAATATTTTATGGATATTGTCAGAACAATTAGTTAATAGATAGCTAATTTTGTCATAAATTATAACTTTGAAATATTTAGTAACGTTATGTGTTAGCAAGACATCGTAACTATTTTAAATACCATTCACCTGACTAGTTTATAAAGGAAAAGAAGGCAATTGATGAGCAAAAATAATATTGCTTGAAACAAAAAATATAGATATCTTGTTTAATTTCCACTCGCTATTCCCTACCTTTTCCGAGTACAAACAGACTACCCCCGGAAGTTTCTAAGAACTATTTTTCCCGGTGGTTGACAATCCATCAACTATTAAAGATGGAGTATAGCAAGAGCCATTCCAATCGGCATCAGCACCGAGTTTAACTAGCTGTTTTAAAGCCGTATAAATATTGCCCGATACCATAGTATCTTTAACCCGTCCGGTAACTTGTCCACCTTGTACCCGATAGCCTAAATCTACATTGATAGAAAAATCGCCAGAAATTCCCCCACCTCCACCAAGCATCTGATCCACAATTAAACCATCGCCCATTTCTTCGATTAATTCTTGCAAATTTCCACTTCCCGGTTTTATCAAAAAATTAAATAACCCTGGAGTAGGGTAACTACTTAAACTAGGGCGAAAACCGTTACCAGTAGTTTTCATTCCCAACTGATTCCCCGTATCGCGATCGCAATAAAAATTTTGTAAAACACCGTCTTCGATGAACACCAAATTAGTGGTGGGTGTACCTTCATCATCGAAAGGACAACTATAAGGTCCAGCAGTTGGGTCTTGATAAAGGGTAAGTTGATGCGAAACAACTGGTTTATCAATGCGTTCAACCCAAGGGGAAGCTCCTTCTAAGACCCGTTTACCGTTGAGTGCGTCTTGCAAAGTACCCCACAACATATCAGCAGCTTTAGAAGTAAACAAAACTGGAATGCGACTTTTTGTTGGTGCTTCTACATTTGATTCTGCCCAGTTCAAGCGTTGTAAAATTTGTTGGGCTAATGCATCAGGATTTAGCTTCCCACGTTCGGTTTGACCATCAGCAACACTCAAAAAATCATCACCCCGAACCCATTCAGCGGAAGTATAGCAGCTGAGGGTGGTGTCAGTGTAGTGAGAATCCAAACCCTGAGTATTTACCAATCTAGTAGTTTCAATATCGCATTCCCAATCACCATTACAAATCACATCAGGGTAGACATCGCGAATCAACGCAATAGTTTGTTTACCCCATTCCACCAACTGTGACCGTGGAATATTTTCGCCCAAATCGGGATAAACAACTTGAGAACCAGGAGTTAATTTAACCTCTTCGGGCTGATTTAATTTACTTAAAGCAATAGCCCGTTGGACAAGCGTTTCCGCTTCCACAGGCCCATTTGCAACAGTTAATCCGGGACGACCTTCATACCATAAACGTAATGCAGTTCCCGTACTCTGATTGCTTTCAAGTTGCTTGAGACGATTCGCTTCAAAAAATACCGGCTTAGAAAGCGAACGTGATTGATACACCTCAGCCGCACTTGCACCCTTCTTTATCGCGACTTCCAGTAACTGTTCCGCTAAATCATTACTCATTTTAGTTGTTAGTTATTAGTTGTTAGTTGTTAGTTGTTAGCCAACAGGAAATAAGGATATCAGCGAATAGTGACCAGTGACCAGCGAACAGCGAACAGTTAACAGTTAAAACTTGTACCATTGCTTAAGATAGGTCAAGTTTTGTTTTGATAGTTTCGCTCTTCTAAAGCTTCAATTGATTCAGCGCGACCTAATACCTATTACCCATTACCTATTCCCAATTTTCAAATTTCTTTCAACAACCAGAAACCAGCAAAAGATTCGGAATTAGGGTCTGACTGTATTCCAATAAAATGAACACCGTTGGCTTTGTTTTTAGCTTGTTCAAAATTATTAGCCTCTATTTGCATTTGAGGGTTTTTGATATTTGCTAGAATCCAGCTTTCAGTTGCACCTGTTTCTAGAACCAATCTTCCTTGCTTTTTGCAATCAAATCTTAGCCAAGCTAAGTCTAAACCTGACATCCAACCAGCCACGGGTAATGCTCTATTAGAAAAAATCAAAACACCAGGGATTTTAGTCTCAGGTGAAATTCCGGCTAAATCCAAAGGAAAAGCTTCACCGAAATCAATATTCCACTCTGGCATATCCGCAAAATCCGCACCGCTCAAAGTCACAAATTGTAGCTGCTCTCCTTCTAAAGCATCGGGTAAACGTTGAGGTAAAGGAGCATCCAATTGTACTGAGGGGGTAGAACCTCCTTGAAATCCCGGTTCTTGGGGATAGACTTCTTCTATCCGCTGTTGCAGCCATTGGTTGAGTGCTAACGTCCGACGACTTGCTTGGGCTGGAATGCTAATGTCTTCGCAGGCTTTAGTTATCATATTGTTCATTTGACGGCGGAAAAAGCGGATCTTCACTGGTGCTTCTCCTGCTTGAGTGATAGCTTCCTGTACCGCAGTTTGCAACCATACCGAGTTTACCGTTGTACTGGGGCAATACTTAGCGAAGCGAAACAAAGAATCGGTTTTGCTACTTATATCTGAAGGAGTTTGACAAATCAAGACTTCCCAAATTTTCTTTTTATTTTCGTCCAAAATCGGACGCGAGTAATAATCGAGTTCCCAAATGCTACCCATATTATGCTGTAATCCTAAAGGCTAATTGATATCTATTGTCTTCTTTTTCTCAGCGCAATATCCTCAATTCTCAAACGGGATTAATGCTGAGCTAATAATTCAAACTTTCATATTATGGATAATATGTAAAGCACGACCGCGAGCAGCTATATTTCTAGCTTAAAAGAGTGGAGCAATTTTCTGTTCATAATTTTCTAATAGAAAGCCAATAGTGAGATATTACAATACTTTGAGCTAATACTGTGGAAAACACCGACAATTGAAATATAACTAATGATGTAAATTATTACTTTATTGCAGGGAACTATAAATAATAGGCAATACTATTTTAAGGATAAAACGATGCTTTCTTATAGCACTAGCCAGCTTTTCGATTTAGCTACAGTTGTAAAGGCTTCAGAAGCAATACAATCCAATATTGATATAGATAATCTGCCTTGCAAGGTACTAAACATTATTATAGAAAATTCTGGCGCTCAAAAAGGTTGTTTAATTTTAAAAAAGGAGAAACATTTTGTTGTCGAAGCAATTAGCAATAGTGAAAATAGCAATCACCTCATGGCTAAATCAGTATTAGTCAGTGAATGCTTTGATATACCACAACAAGTAATCAGATATGTTCTCAACTTTCAAGAAAGTTTAATCATTCAAAATGCTATAGATTCTAATTACAACCAAGATGCTTATATCGAGCAGCATAATTGTAAATCTATTGTATGCATGCCAATCAATTTTCAGAACGAGTTTATCGGTATTATTTATCTAGAAAATAATCTTAAAGCAAATGCATTTCCGCTCTTCAAACTGGAAATTCTCAAAATACTAGTTTCTCAGGTTGCGATTGCAATTAAAAATGCTCGTTTATTTGCTAGCGAACAGGAGAAATCGCGAATTATTCAATTTAGAAGAGAGATTGACTCAACTATTTCAAAAAGTAGCGATTTACAAGAAATGTTGCAGCAATGTACGAAGATAATAGTATCTTATTTAGATGTAGAATTTGCCCGCATTTGGACTTATAATCAGCAAGAAAATATCTTAAATTTACAATCTAGTGCTGGTATTTATACCCATATTGATGGGGCACATAGCCGCATACCTGTAGGTAAATTCAAAATTGGATTAATTGCTCAAGAGCGTAAACCTCATGTTACTAATTCAGTCCAGACTGATGCAAGAGTAAGTGATAAACAGTGGGCTATTAATGAAGGAATGGTTGCTTTTGCTGGATATCCTTTAATTGCCGATTTAGAACTTATGGGTGTAGTAGCAATGTTTTCTAAACAGCCATTAAATCAAAATACCCTTGATTTATTAAATGTCATTGCAGGAGAAATTGCTGTTGCAATTAAACGTAAAATAATTGAAAAAGCTCTACAGCAAAAAGAAGAACAATATCGAAGTATTTTTGAAACTGTAAATGATGGACTAGCAATATTTGAGTTAGAAACTGGTAAACCTATTGCCATAAATCCGACATGGTGTCAAATGTATGGTTATTCGAGTGAAGAATTTCTGAATTTAGAACCCTCAGATTATATTCATCAAGATTATCTACATTTATTTGATAACTTTATTACAAACGTTAAAGCCGGTAAAGAGTTTTATTGTCAAGCTGTTTGTGTTCATAAAAGTGGTCAGTTATTTGAAGTTGAGGCAAAAGCCACATCTTATATATACAACGGTAAATCTCATGCGTTATCTATTGCGCGAAATATTAGCAGACGGAAGAAAGCTGAAAAAGAACTAAAACAGCGCAAGCAGGAATTAGAACAAACTTTAGAAAAATTAAAATCTACTCAATCACAACTTATACAAACTGAAAAAATATCTCAACTCGGACAATTAGTTGCTGGTGTTGCACATGAAGTAAACAATCCCGTAAGCTTTATTTCTGGTAATTTATCCCATGCAGCAGAATATGTAAAAGACCTAATTAATTTAGTAAATTCCTATAGATTAGAATTTCCCTCTCCTGGGGATGCTATCGAAGAACAAATTGAAGAAATGGATTTAGAATATTTACTTGGAGATTTACCTAAAATAGTTTCTTCAATGAAACTAGGAACCGACCGCATCAAAGATATTATGCTATCTTTACGGAATTATTCGCGCACTAGTTCTGACGAGAAAAAAGCGATAAACTTACATGAAGGTATTGATACTACCTTAATGATTTTATCTCATCGTCTCAAAGCTAAACCTAAATATCCCGCTATTGAAATCGTTAAAAATTATGGCGATTTACCTTTAGTCGAATGCTATTACGGTCAAATAAACCAGGTATTGATGAATTTGCTTTCTAACGCTATTGATAGCTTAGAAGAATTTAGCAAAGGTAAAAGCTATGAAGAAATAAGTCAGAATCCCAACATCATTACAATTACAACCGCAGCAGACAATGAATGGGCAAATATAATAATTGCGGACAACGGAGCGGGAATTCCGACCCAAATCAAAGAAAAATTGTTTGATGCTTTCTTCACCACTAAAGTCGAAGGGAAAGGTACTGGTTTAGGATTATCAATTAGCGACCAAATTATCACAGAAAAGCATGGTGGAACTTTAGAGTGTATTTCTTCTCCGGGGAATGGTGCGAAATTTATAATTCGGATTCCAGTTTGATATCCTTATTTGATTTTGGATTTTAGTTTACCGCGCAATGCTTCGCAATTTTGGATTTTGGCTCTTCACCATAGTACGCTTAATTTAATTAAAAAAATTTGAAATACTCATTATGGAAAAGTTTTTAATTTTATAGATTTGCTCTTATTAATAACATCGTCCTCTTTCCCTACTGCCTACTTCTTCCAAAAAATTATTGATTTTATGATTATTGACCGGCATTAACTATTAAAAAATATTTTATTTATACAATGTATCGTTTATCTGTTACGTCTACAGTTTAAAATGGCGCAGTGAAAGTAATATATTTCATATTTGCCCAGCACCACACACCTAGTATGATTATGAAGTCCACACTTGAACGTGCATTCAACAATCGCCGCGTCCTTAAGGTCATTAGCGGTTTGAACAATTTTGATACCAATAGTGTTGCTGCAACAGTAAAAGCAGCACACCACGGTGGTGCGACTTTTCTTGATATCGCTGCTGATGCCGATTTGGTAAAAATGGCGAAGAAATTGACCGATTTACCTATCTGTGTTTCTGCGGTAGAACCAGAAAAATTTCTCAAAGCAGTTGCAGCTGGAGCCGATTTAATTGAAATAGGTAACTTTGATTCTTTCTATGCTCAAGGAATCAGATTTGAAGCTGAAGAAGTTTTAGCTTTAACAAAACAAACCCGTGCTTTACTCCCCAAAATTACACTTTCTGTAACCGTTCCTCATATCATCACATTAGACCAGCAGGTACACTTAGCAGAAGAATTAGTTAAAGCCGGTGCTGATATTATTCAAACCGAAGGTGGTACAAGTAGCAAACCACAAAATCCAGGTACTTTAGGATTAATCGAAAAAGCATCTCCTACCCTCGCAGCAGCTTACGAAATTTCTCGCGCTGTATCCATACCCGTTCTCTGCGCTTCAGGTATTTCCAGCGTTACAGCACCTTTAGCTATTGCTGCTGGTGCTGCTGGTGTCGGAGTCGGTTCCGCGATTAATCAATTAAATAGCGAAGTTGCAATGATTGCTGCTGTACGTAGTTTGGTTGAAGCAATTAAAACTCAAGAGAAAGTCATCAGTTAGTTGTTAGTTGTAAACTAATAGACCACGAATGTAGAGACGTAGCAATGCTACGTCTCCCTACGTTAGGTCGAAAACGAACCAAGCAGAATTAATAGGGAGCATCCACTAATAACTATCCATCAACCCATAATTTCCTTAATGCTATAAACTACCCGGTCTTGCTGTTCTTCGCTGAGTTCTGGGAACATTGGTAAAGATAAAACTTCTCCACAAGCTTGTTCTGCTACCGGTAACTGTCCGGGATGATAACCCAAGCTTTGATAAACTGGCTGCAAGTGTAAAGGACGGGGATAGTAAATTGCTGTGTTTACTCCCTTTTCTTTTAACTCATTCTGCAAAAATTCTCTTTTCCCATCCAATACACGAATTGTATATTGATTCCATACTCCCTTTCCGACCGGTAATTCTTGAGGAATAGTTATACCCGGAACCTGCTTGAGTAATTCATGATAACGAGCAGCTATTTTCTGTCTTTGCTGATTCCAAGTATCTAAATAACGCAATTTAATTTGTAAAATAGCCGCTTGAATAGAATCTAATCTGCTATTTACACCAATTTCTTCGTAATGGTATTTAGTTTTTTGACCGTGGTCTTTTAATACTCGTATTTTTTTCGCAATTTCGTCATCGTTAATAGTAATTGCACCACCATCGCCACAACCACCTAAATTCTTGGTAGGGTAAAAGCTAAAACAACCAATATGTCCGATACTTCCTACTTTCTGTTTATCCCACATCGCTCCTGTGGATTGAGCGCAATCTTCTATTACTAATAAATTTTTAGCTGAAGCTAGTTCCATTAACGCTGTCATATCAACAGGTTGTCCAAATAAATGAACCGGAATAATTGCTTTAGTTGATGGTGTGATTGCTGCTGCTACTTGCTGTAAATCGAGATTGAAAGTATGTGGGTCAATATCAACAAATACCGGCTTTGCACCTACTGCGCTAATTGTTTCACAGGTAGCGACGAAGGTAAAAGGTGTGGTAATAACTTCATCTCCCGCACCAATATTGTATGCTCTCAAAGCTAAGTAAAGAGCGTCCGTACCTGAATTACAAGCTACGCATTCACTGACATTAGTATAAGCAGCAAGCTTACGTTCCAATCTTTCCACTAAAGGACCACCAATATAACGTCCCGAAGATAGAACTTCCAAAACTGCTTCACTTACTTCTGCGGCGATAGTAGAATATTGCTGTTTATTATCGAAAGCAGGAATAGAATTTACACTTTGTATCATGAGCTTTTTTGTTATATGAAGATAGATGATAGTGCTGAATGAACTGTTAAATTTTTAATCATATTGCTGCTTAAGACTGTCGCTCATAATACCCAATCAACAAGAATTTCACTTAATTATGGGCAATATAACATTTAGGTTCTACTGTTGTCTAAAGCGTTTGACTTGGTATATTGATACGTCGGGTTCCTAACTGCATCAGAGAAGAAATACTGAGAATTTGATTTAATTAGCTAGTAACTTTTTTGGTTACATTTATCCTGAGAAAGAGTTCGTAGTAGAAAATATAAAGAATTTTAGTTACCAATTTTGATGTCCGAACTAATAAAATTAGATTTCTTAGACTTGGCTATTGCTTCTGGATTAATGGTTATAGCCATTGGTTTATCTATTTGGCAAAAAATCGGGCTGGAGTTAAATTTAACTCTCGCTACTGTCAGAACTATCCTACAGCTAGTAGTTTTGGGGTATATTTTAGACTTCGTACTTGCCTTAAATAATCTTTGGGGCGTTTTGGCGATTTTAGCAGTAATGCTAACTCTTGCAGCGATTGTCGCTAAAAACCGTATTAGTCAGAAAATACCGGGAGTTTTACCTTTGGTCTGGGGTTCGATGCTGGTGAGTACTGCATTTACCTTGATTTATACAAGTTTTCTGATAATTCAGCCTGATAGATGGTTTCAAGCTCAGTACGTAGTTCCTCTAGCAGGATTTGTATTAGGTAATGCCATGAATGCAGCTGCGATCGCAGGCGAACGTTTTGTCAGCACAATCAATGCAAGTCATACAGAGATAGAAACTCATCTAAGTTTGGGTGCGACTCCGCAACAAGCAATTAAGCAGTATAAAAAAGATTCAATTCGCGCTGGTTTCCTACCCACTATCAATCAAATGATGATAATCGGAATGGTAACTATACCCGAATTTATGAGTGGATTAATAATTAGCGGTGTTGATTACGATAAAACTCCCTTCCAACCAGCATCAGAAGCAGCATCTTATCAAATATTACTTATGTTCATGGTCGCACTCAGCAACCTATTAACAACGATATTACTTACTAGTACCCTTTCTCGTCAGTTTTTTAACAAACAAGCGCAATTAATAAAATAGGTAATTAAGCAATTATAATCATAATCCCCAATTACCTAATCTATTTCCTATCAATAAGAAGAATTCCATTTAAATGGTCGATTTCATGTTGAATTAAAATCGATAACATTCCATCAACGCTAAGCATAAAAGATTGATTTTCTCGATTTAAAGCTTGTATTTTAATATTGCTAAAACGTTTAACAGTTTCTCTTCTTCCCGGAAAGCTTAAACATCCTTCGCTCGAATCAATCGGGTTTTCTTGAAAACTAATTTCAGGATTAACTATACACAATATATCTGTTTGTTGAGATTTCTGACTTTTATCACCTGCAATACGCTTCTTGTTTAAAACAAATACTCGTTTCAATTCTCCAATTTGAGGTGCAGCTAATCCCATAGAATCTTCTGCAAGCATTGTATCAATTAAATTATTAATCAAAACTTGCAAATCTGAATCAAATATATCAACTTTTCTTGATACTTCTCTTAATAAAGGATTGGGATACTCAACGAGAGATTTAACCACCATAAAAATTATTGCCTATAAAGTGAACTTACCACTTACCATCAGGACATTCTGAAGTTTCTACATTTGCTTTGACCAGCATGAAACATCCGCATACAGTACAACGCTTAGCTTCAGCATTATACTTTTCGCAGTTAAAGCAAATTTCTAATCTTTCCTCTACCTTGCTTTTTTGAGCGAGAACTCTATCCCCACGTATTCCCTGTTTTGCAGTTTTATATGCTTCCGAAAACAGACCCTGCAACATTTTCGACTTACTTGGATAACTTGGTGACGATGTGTTGCCCATATTACTACTCCTACAGTTCTAAAAATAATTCTCAACAAATCATAACATCTCAAAATATTAATGCATGGAATTAGCAGTCAATCTGCGAAGTAAATAGATAAGAATAGATTATTATTTGTATAAATAAAATTATTGAAAACTGACCGCTTCCGTTTCTTGATAAAAAAGCCGATTAAGAAAGCTTAAATTTCCTAACCGACTAGACAATAACTTTGAATTAAATTTGAATTAGTAGTTTATACCACAAAATATGGTGGATTCGTTTTTCCCGCAATTGTCAGGAGACGTAATACTATTACGTCTCTACTAACCGTCAGAATAAATTATTTGAGCTACTGGATAATTAAATACAGATGTATTTTTCTAATTCACCAAGAAACGAGTTACAGGAGTAAATTTGAAGAAAGCGTACTCGTACCATACAGTCCAGATAAAATCGCGAATCCAAGTATTACGCATTTCCGGACGAATTTGATAGTCGAAAGCAGTATCAGTAGCACCAACTCTGGCCATAGCATGGTTACAACCACAACCATGTTCTTGGAAAAATCCATGTTGAGAAGAAATACTTTGTACCATTAACTGAATTGGGAATACCTTCTGTCCGTGTAAAGAAGCATCCCAAGCACGAGCATTTAGTTTATCTTCCTCAGAAAATCTCAACGGACGGATTTCTGAAACTTCTTCTCTATAAACAGGAGCTAAATGTACGTGATAAAAAGAAGCTGGTAAATCATAGCCAAACTCTGCAAATAAAGCTTTACCGATTTCTACAATTTGTTTGCGTCCGTTATAATCTTCTTCTTCAGGGGAAAGTTGTTGTTCAATTAAATCAAAGTTAGGATATCTATCTACATCGAAGTCCTTACCGTAGAAATCGAGAGCTTCCCAAGCTAAAGTACCAAATATTTCACAAAAAGCAGGCTTTAAGTGCTGTAAATGTTCTGATTCATTGAATAAATCTACATCACCTTTAGACATCTTGTGAAAAAATAGCTGTGCCATCTTCACATAATCTTCAGCATGAGAAAGCTTCGTATTAGATTTACCTGTAAAAATATCTTGCCAAGATTGGGGAAGTTGTTTTAGGGGTGTAGCTTGTTCCCCTTCAATTACAACGGATAGCAGACTCTTAGAATTAGCAACAACATCTTGCTGTGGAGGATTTGCAATAGCTTGTGGTGTCATGCAGGCTTTTTCCCTAATAATTGCCGCAAACCATCATACATCAGTTTGAAGATTTGCAATAGCTATTCCCAATCAAACTTCATACCTAAATATTCCTCTAATTGCTGATTATAAGGACGGAAGAAATCTACTAGCTGATGACGTAAATTATCGGGAATCGGAGCATATGAGCCAGGATTACAATTGCTATATTTAGCTATGTAGTTATCCTGTAAATTCATAAATTTATAAACTTGCTTCATTGTTGCTGATGGATTTTCAAATAAATTCTCACTTTTAATAATTAAAAACTGCTCTCTTGGAAAAATATTCATCCACTCTTTTAGGTAGTAAATATATAAACTTTCTAATAAATCTGGTAATAATATACAATCTGTAAATTTTTGATATTTTTTTCGTAAAAATGATAGTGGGTCATCAGACAACCAATCAAGCCATTGATTTATAAGACTGGGAATTTTTTCTATAGTATTATTTAAGCAATTTTGTGTAACTTCTGTAAACTGCGATTTATATGTATAGTCTACATAGCTTAACCGACATCTCTGATAATAGGAAGAGATAGCTCTATCTACTGGATTTCTTAATAGAATAATAAATTTCATCTTGGGGAATAGAGCGAATAATTGTTGAGCTATTTTTAAAGAATAAATGTATCTAGTTGTTGCTTCACCAGTAATATAATTTTTGCTATTGGAAATTTCAGGAAAATGTGCAAGATAATAATTTATATCTTGTTTTAAAAAAGGTGTATAAAAATGAAGTTCTTTCTCAACAGCAGGAAGAACTTGAGGATGGTTAATTAGATAGGAATAAAAAGAGGTAGTACCGCATTTCCTAAATCCAGGAATTATGAATTTTGGTTGAAGTTGTTGTCCGAAATCCCAGTGTTCTTCAACCAAATGAGGATGAGATAGAAGAATTTGCTGATAGCTAGCTGCTTTACAGGAATCAATTGCTGATTCAATTTTACCTTGTAAAGTTAACAACGTACCTAAAACGACGCGAGCAAAAGGAAAATTTGGTTGATTCTCAACTGTTTGATATAGAAGTGCAACTCCTTCCTCAAGTAAACCATCATCTATTTTTTCTTTACCCCAGCTTGCAGGTAGTAGAGAGTACCTTAAACCCCAGTAATTTCTATGATTATTGGGGTCAAATTGGAGGGATTTTATGTAATGATAAGATGCTTGTTGAAATTGAAATTGGTTTCGATATATTTGTGCAAGTTTTTCATGAGCGTGGGGATTATTGTATTTAATAACTAAAGCTTTTTGGTAGTGAGATATTAGTTTATTTTGTCTGTCGCTATTGAGGCTAGTTTGAAGTAATACCAATTGTTTTTGCTCCTATGCTTCTTGCTCATTCTCAAAAGGGCTATTTTCAGAAACTAATCTTTTTAATTCAAAAATGCTACTAAATAGCGATAGCCCGAAGGGCGACGCTGAGCCGCACTATGCCCTTTCAGGGCACACTTCGTTAACGCGAACGCGTATCGCAATGTGCCAGTTGCGTAAGTCCTGGTTTATTTAAAAAAGGTCGAGATAGCTGGTGGAAAGAGAAACTGACTTTTGACGGGATGTAGAAAAGTCAGATTATCATACATCAGTTTCCCGCAAACCATATTACATCGTAAAGTATTAATTTCTACCTTAATTAAAAATAATATTGCAAAATAAGAATTAATTATTTTCGAGTCGAAAATTCATATTGATTGGTTGTAAATAGTAACAAATAGTGTATAAATTATATTTTCTTATATATGACTAAATGTCTTATTGATCTCTGTTTATTGATAAATTTGAGATTTGTGAAAACATGAGTTTTAATCATAGTTAGCATAGAAAATTGTAATAAACTGTTCTCTTTTCCTTCTCCTTGATATTTGACGGGGTGAGGTTTCGAGTCTATCAACCTTCTTGCAAATAACCTTAAAAATAGAAAAACCCGCTGCTACAGCGGGCTAAAATAGTCACAGAAAAATTAAATTATTTACTTTAGTTCGTCCTTTGCTTTCTGTCCCCTTTATTAAGACTATGGAATTAGTTTCACTTTCTAGGGAAAAACCTTTATTTTTTTTATCAAATATTAGAAAATGGTAATTGACCTTGCAATGGTGACTCAGGTCTAATGCAATAAGCACAATTGCAGCCAAGATGCTCAAGAATAGGATTAGAGTTATCTACCTGATTTAAAGTTGCTAACCCATGAACTGCTTGTACTGAGGCTGAATTAACAGTTGCAGAACCAGAATCTACAGGAGATGCTGCTGCCGGATTTGCTAGAAACAACATCGAAGCAACAAGTATGGGGGAAGCAAATAAAACAAGTTTTGCGATTATCATAATTTATAATTAATTCACTGTAAGGTGTCCGCTTAAACCTATGATATCTTGAGAATTGCTGAGTTGGCAGCAAGCAGAATTTTGAATTTTAAATAGGAAACAGGGAACATTACCCATTACCAATTACCAACTACCAATTACCCATTACCCCAAACCAATAACTCACCATTATCTCCACCTGCGGCAATTTTATGACCTTGAGGATGCCAATCCATACAGGTAAAACCATCCTTAACACCAGTAATAATCTGCGAAACTTCTTGAGCATTTTGCCACAAACACAACCAACCGTCGCTAGCAGCAGAAGCGAGTAAAAAGCTTTGAGGAGCAAAATTTATCGCTTGAATAATACCAGCATGATTGGTTAGAACTTCTCCTTCCCAGTCGGAATCTTCACCGGGTTGCTTTTCCCATAGCACAATTCCATCCATACTAGAACAAGCTAGTAATGGCGCTCCAGCATCGGAATTTATTTCCGACCATGCAACTTGACGAACCTTACCAGGAAAACCATGCATAATCCAAGGTCGCGGGTCATCTCCCGAAAGTAGTAATTCACTTTCAACAACAGCAATAGTCTTGTCCATATTACCGGAAGCCAGATATCTTCCATCAGCAGACCAAGCCATTGCTAAACTCGTCGAAGGAACATCTAAAATATATGGTTCATCGTTCCAGCTTTGAGTATTCCAAACTTTAACTCCGCGATGTCCGCTGATAGCAAGATAATTCCCATCATTTCGCCAGTCAATACCCAAAGCAGAAGAGTTATCAAAATCTAGATTGACAACCAAACTTTTGGAATTAGCATCCCAAACTTGTACCTTACGTCTCGAACTAAAAGCTAAATGATTGCTTGTAGGACTCCAAGCGAGTTTATCAACCCAACCAAATCCGTCTAAAGTCGTAATTAACTCATTTCCCTGCCAAATTTTGACTTGTCCATTTTGTCCAGAAACCGCTAAAAAATTACCATCCTGGGAAAAAGCAACGCAATCCACAGACTCACCATTAGCAGATTGCAAAGTAACTAATTCGCCATTATTTTGACAAAATACTACTTCTCCAGCAGCAGAAGTAGCCGCCAAATTTGTACCTTGAGGTGTCCAAGCAACAGCGGTGACGTAATCTGAGAGAGTTTGCGATGATATAAGTGAAAATTCCTGGGAGTTAACGGTAGATTGGCTCATGAGATTTAGGATTTTGGATTGGAAGTTAAAAATATCGGCACAATCGAGAAATGTTTTTTCGGAATTGATTAATGTTTAAGTTTTGTAGAATCTATAAGAAAAGCACAGTGTATTAATGTATTTATAAGGATTGAAACTTGTATATCTATAGCAATCCGTAATGAAATTTTACCAGGCTATAATACCCGCTATCGTTGGAGCATCCATAGTTGTATCGCAACCCTTGTCAGCAAGAGCTTTATCATCGCAAGAAATAGGGAAAATAGCTGAAGATATTACTGTCCTAATTGATTATAAAGATAATTCCGGCAACGGTTCGGGAGTAATCATTAAAAAAGATGGAAATACTTATACCGTTTTAACTGCTGCTCACGTAGTGGCGAATGCCAATCGAAAATATGAGATAGTTGGAAACGATAATCAGCGCTATCCGCTAAATTACACTACTGTAAAAAAACTTCCAAATCAACTAGATTTAGCCGTCGTTACCTTTTCCAGTAATAATAATTATCAAGTTGCTAAAATTGGTAACTCCGATACTAGCGGCAGAGGAACGCTGGCTTATGTAAGTGGTTTTCCAGGTAAAAATGCAGTTATTAACGAATCAATTCTTACGATTACCGAAGGTAAGATAGCTGGTAGTTCAAACAAACTCAACAACGGGTATGGATTAGTTTATGACATCACCACTAAAGGGGGAATGACTGGTGGTGCAGTATTGAACGAAAAAGGAGAACTAATCGGAATTCACGGTAGAGCAGATAGCAGTTATGACCGAAAATAAAGGGATTCAAGTCCCGCCCTTGTAGGGCGGCTCTTTACAATAATTATGATATTGTTTAGGTATAAGACCATTAATAGTTAATTAAGGTGAAAGCAAGATATCGTTATCGCATCTACCCAACAGACGAACAAAAACTAGCGTTAAGCAAGTTGTTCGGTTGCGTGCGGGTAGTGTGGAACGATGCTTTAGCTTTTTGTATTGAAAAATATAAATCTGGACATAGTAAACCAAAAAATGCACAGCTACAAAAGCAATTTATAACTCAAGCGAAAAATAGAGAAGATAGAGTTTGGTTAAAAGATGTATCAAACATTGCTTTACAACAATCATTAAATGATTTAGACAAAGCCTACTCAAACTTTTTCTCATCATGTAAAGGCAATCGTAAAGGTAAACCTATTAAACCTCCAAAATTTAAAAAACGTAAAGCTAGACAATCAGCTAGGTTTCGTAAAGGTGGTTTTAAAATATATCAACAGTCTGTATCGATAGCAAAAATTGGCAAGCTAAAAATAATATGGTCAAGAGTTCTACCGTCTGAACCCTCCGGGGTAACAGTAATAAAAGATGCTGCTTCTAGATACTTTGTAAGTTTTGTTGTTGAGATACAACCCTCATATTTACCTAAAACCTCAAATAGTGTTGGCATTGATTTGGGAATAGCAACTTTTGCAACATTAGATTCTGGAGAGAAGATTGATGCACCAAAACCATTAAAACAACTTATTCATCGGCTAGGCAAATTAAGTAAAAAACTTTCAAAAAAAACAGTTGGTTCTATTAGATACGAGCGTGCAAGGAAAATATTAGCAAAATTATATGCAAAATTAAAAGATACCAGAACTGATTTTCTACACAAATTATCTACTAGATTGATACGTGAGAATCAAACGATTGTTCTAGAAGATTTAAATGTGTCAGGATTAATTAAAAATCGCAAGCTTTCTAGAGCAATAAGTGATTTGGGATGGAGGCAATTCCGTACATATTTGGAAGCAAAAGCAAAAAAATTTGGTCGAGAATGTCGAGTTATTAGTCGTTGGGAACCAACTACGAAGCGTTGTTCTTGTTGCGGTGTAATTGGCGGTAAAAAAGATTTATCTGTTCGGGAATGGCAATGTTTGTTCTGCAATACATTTCACGATAGGGATATCAACGCAGCAAAAAATATAAAAGTCGCGGGAGGACATTCCGAGACTAAAAATGGACGTGGAGGAAAGCGTAAGACTTCTGCAAAAGAAGCTGCATCCTGCGAAACGTCAACCCGTCCATTGTTCATACAACTTGAGTTGTTTGGATAGATGGGAATCTCCGTCCTTGCAGGGCGGAGAGGATGTCAATTTACACAAGCAATTAAGCTTGACCCCCAATTCAGAGCAGCATTTTTTGGAAGAGGTACGGCTCGTTATTTCTTAGAAGACAATGTTGGTGTTATAGATGATTTAAACCAAGCAATCAAACTTGGTTCCAAGAATTCACTAGCTTATTACTTCCGAGGTGATGCTCGTAGCGAAACAAAAAATTATCAAGGAGCAATTTCGGATTACACTCAAGCCATAAAAATTAAGCCCAATTATGCCGCAGCTTATAACGACCGAGGTTTTGCTCATGCTTATTTGAAAGATTCTCAAGCTGCAATCAATGATTTTACCCAAGCCATTAAAATTAATCCAAATTATGCCAAAGCCTACGCAGGTAGAGGTATTGTTCGCATAGCATTAAAAGATTATCAACGAGCAAATTCAGATTTGGAAAAAGCAAGTGTATTATCTAAACAGCAAGGTAACGAGAAACTATATCAGGTAGCTCAAAAGGCAATCAAATCAATTAAGCCGAAGATAAAGTAACTCAAAAACTATTAATAGAAGTAAAAGAAGTTAGGAATTAGGAATTAGGAATGAGGAATTAAGAGTTGGAAATAATACCAATCCCCAATTCCCCATTACCAATCCCCAATTACCAATTACCTATTACCAATTACCTATTACCCATTACCAAATCAAGCTACACAAGCCTTAAATTCTTCTCTCAATTTCGCTTCATCAAGATTACGTCCGATAAACACGAGTTCATTCTTACGAGTTTCGCTTTCTTTCCAAGGTCTATCCGGTCTACCGTCTAACAACATATGTACACCTTGGAATACAAAGCGGTTTTCTTCACCAGCAATGCTCAAAATTCCTTTGGTACGGAAGATATCGGGTCCTTGAGTTTGTAGTAAATTACTCAACCATTTATCTAACTTATCACCATCAAGTTCGCCTTCTTCTACCAAAGCAATCGAATAAACGCTCTCGTCGTGTTCGTGAGCGTCTTCACCTAAAAATTCCGGGTCTATTTCCAAAGCGCGATTTAAGTCAAACGCTTTCACACCCAATAATGCATCCATTTCCAACTGTGCATCTTTGGTACGATGAATTTTTGCGATCGCGTTCATTCCTCGAATCCGATTTTCTAGTTCTTCCAACTGTTCGGAAGATACTAAATCTGTCTTATTAATCAAAATTACGTCAGCGAATGCGATTTGCTCCTGCGCTTCATCCGCATCCCAATGTTGCCAAATATGCTTTGCATCAACCACAGTTACCACAGCATCAAGTAACAACTGCTCGCGCATATCCTCATCAACGAAGAAGGTTTGAATAACTGGTGCAGGGTCAGCCAAACCAGTAGTTTCAATAACTAAATGGTCAAACTTATCGCGACGTTTCATTAAATTACCGATAATTCGCATTAAATCACCGCGAACCGTACAGCAAATACAGCCATTGTTCATCTCAAAGATTTCTTCGTCAGTATCGATAACCAACTGATTATCAATACCAACTTCCCCAAACTCATTAACTATCACCGCGACCTTCTTACCATGCTCGTAAGTAAGAATACGATTTAATAAAGTTGTTTTTCCCGCTCCTAAATAGCCAGTCAAAACCGTTACTGGTACTACGCTAGTTGCTGTATTAACCATATTATTCTCAGATAATTATTTAACTAATGTTTTACCGACACAAATAATATACGAAAAAAATCAATTATTTCTCTTTCAATATGTATAAAATTTGTTAATTGCACGACCAATCTATGTATCTACATAGATTTATAAACATATCTACGTCAAGTCGTAAATTTACATCTTTTAATAAATAGTCAACTATCGATGAATCAAATCAGTACAATTTCTAAAAATAGGCTTGAAGATTAAAGGTTGAAAACTCACTACTCATCACTCATTACTCACTACTCACTACTTATTACTCATTACTTGCTACTTTTCTAACGAGTAACAGTAGCTCCCAAAAAAGGTAAAATCTCCTCAGCGACCGTATCCGAATATTCCTCATGCATTCCCAAAGAACCTTCAAGCAGCACGCTCTCTACTTTTGGTAAATTAGCGATTGCTTCCATCTCTTGACGCGATGACCTAGGAGCAGATTTAGCAATTACCACCATAACTGGTACCGATATCTTTCTAACCAATCCCAGTAAATCGCTTCTTCTTTTTACAAGGTCGAGACAACCAGTCACAAAAGCTGCGGGAGCAAACCGACCTCCAGCTTGCTGGGTGCTTTCCCACTTGTCTTCAATAAAATCAGGAGTTAATTTTTCAGCATCGAGGTAAACATGACGACGATACATGAACCTTAGAAAAGATGGTAAAGTATTGAGCTTATAGAGAAATTGACCGATAATTGGCAATCTAACTATTTGCTTAATTAAATTTCGTAATATTCCATTTACCCCCATAACAGCTAAGGGTCCCTTCCAAGTTGGTGCTACCAGCACTATCCGAGAAAATACAGTAGGATACTTGCTTGCCAACCATATAACATAAGGCGCACTATGACCCGCAGCGATTACATAAACAGGTTTTTTTTCAAAAGTAGTTAATACAAAATCTTCGATAAAATCCCTATATAAAGCCGGTCCATAATCAGCTTTAGGACGACCGGAATCTCCGAAACCCGGAAAATCAACCGCTACCGCTTTATATTTAGAAGAAAGTCGCTTAGCAATTCCGCTCATTTCCGAACGCATAGAAACCGTACTAAATGCTGGAAAAAGTAATACCGTAGAACCTTGACCCAAAGATTCGTAAACAATGCGAAAATCTTGGTCTTCCCTATTCCACACAAATTGTTCTACAACCCCACCAATCCGAACAGAATTAGAGATAGATGAGAAATCTGTTGTCATTCTGCGATTATTCCCCGATAAATTCAAATATTAGAAATTAAAAATTAAAAGTTAAAGGTTAAAGTGTTCACATATTTTAATTTTTATCATGTAGACTTCAGCCTAACTTTAACCTTAATGTATCATTTATTCTAAATTTGCTCGCAGTTTAATTGGAAACAGATTCTTGAGATTCCATCGCCTTTTTCTGCATAGTCTTAAAGATATTGTAGAAACCATTAGCCCGAGAAGGAGTTAAACTGACATTTAAACCAGTTTCTTGAATAAAATCTGGCTTAAGCTGAACAATTTCGTTAGGACTTGACCCATTCAACCCTTCAATTAAAAGAGCTAACAAACCTTTAGTTAATTGAGAATCCGAATCACCTTGAAAAGTCACCTTATCATCATTCAAAGAAGCAGTAACAAAAACCTGAGAAACGCAACCAGGAACCTTATTTTGAGGTGTTTTATCAGATTCAGGAAAATCAGCCAGCTTTTGACCGTACCAAATTAATTGTTCGTAGCGTCGCTTTGGTTCGGTTGCACGTTGAAAGCGTTTAACAATTTTAGCAAGAGCGGGTGGTAAAGAATCGTTCATAAATCAATCATCAAAGCCTATTACTTCGAGTTTAAATTATCTCATAGCCATTAGGACAATTATCAATTATCAATAGCCATAACAACTAACGGAAAAAGCACTACTATTCGACCACATTAAGTATGATGGATGAGGACAGGGAGGGGGAAGAGAGGTGAGAGGGGGTAGAAAAGATTTTTTGTATTTATGATGCACTCATCAAAATTAATGTGGTGAAGTACTACTAGTAGTCCTCTTCATTAGTTTTGACAGTTTTATTTTCTACGGACGTAATGTAGAGACGTTATAAATAACGTCTCCCGACATTTCCAAAGAAAACGCGACCCATCAGAATTATTGAAATGCACTACTACTACTCCACCACATTAATTTTAAGGGGTTAGGAAGTCGCTCCGTAGGTTGGGTTAAGCGGAGCGCAACCCAACTCAGGTGTTGGGTTTCACTCCGTTCAACCCAACCTACAATTGAAGCTTACATACCCCGCAAAACTTATGTGGTCTAGTACTACTAGTCCTTTTCATTAATTTTGACAGTTTTGTTTTCTACGGACGTAATGTAGAGACGTTATAAATAACGTCTCCCGACATTTCCAAAAAAAACGCGACCATAGCCGAATTTATGAAACCCACCACTACTAGTCTTTTTCATTAGTTTTGACGGGTATAAAATTTTTAGTTGTAACATCTTCACCTTATTATGCGGCATATTTGGCGAAGACCGCGCAACTACAAACCCATCAGAATTATTGAAATGCACTACTACTGGTCTGTCCCATTAAAATTGATAGGTGTAGAGACGTAGCAATGCTACGTCTCCCGACGGTTGAAAGAAAACAAACCCCTCAAAGTTTGTAGTAAGCGATTTATCGCTTCCGGATTTAGGACTTTAGTCCAAACTACAAACCCATTATTTTTAATAAGACAAAGCACCATTATCCCTCACTTCCTCCAAACAAAAAAGGTAGAAGTACGATTGATTTAACCTCACTTCTACCTTTGATTATTTTGATTTTTCTATGTAATTAATCAAATCAAAGCAATTAATTACGTCATAGGAGGTAAACCGCGTATTTGACGCAAAGCATTTAAACAAGCTGGACAATCGCAACCGAATAAAGCAACAGAAGCATCACTTTCTTCATCGGTGAATTCCAATTCGGGTAATTCACCAGGACGCAAACCTCTTTGTCCATTTACCTCCGGAGTCGAATTTCTCCGCATACGAGTACAACCCACGCTAGGAGTTGCAACAGCTACAGGAGCTTTTCTTCCACAAGAAAATCGGCTGGGAGTAGGATTAACAGTTTCGTTAGCGCTAGCTGGCTGAGCAAAAACAGCCATCGACACCATAGACGAAAACAATACCGGACTAGAAAGTAACGTGAGAAAGAATTTTTTGTTCATTATTTATCTGAGAACCGTTGTAACTAGCGAAGCTTTATGGCTTTTATTTTTTCACGTTCACTGATAGGCGCTCAGTAAATTTTATACATTACTGTACATATCTACCATATGACGTAAAATAGCCAATGATTTATAGCGAATTTTAGGTAGGCAATAAAAAGAAGGAAACAAATGAAAAATACTTTATAACCTTCCATCTTTATAAACGCTTCACCCCGAATACTTTTTTAACCTGTAAAGAGTCAAATTGGCAGCGAGAATAGTTTAACGAGAGACCGCACAACCAATCAAGACGAAATTAATTTTATCGTAAGTTTAGAACATCGACTGCCAAAAGATTAGCCAAGTTCCGGAATCAGTTATCAGTCATCAGTGAACAGTCATCAAATAATTACTTGTAGCGGGAGCATCTTGCTCTCCATCTCCCCATCTCCCCATCTCCCCATCTCCCCATCT
>NZ_AP018227.1:7660166-8048072 GCF_002368095.1 Calothrix parasitica NIES-267
CCCCATCTCCCCATCTCCCCATCTCCCCCTCTCCCCATCTCCCCACCTTCCCCCAATAACCCTACAGGGTCTACAATTCCTTTGTAGATTTCAATTTATAAATATGACTAATCAAGGACCTATACCAGTTGTTGTTAATGGTGCTGCGGGAAAAATGGGTCGGGAGGTAATAAAAGCTGTGTCGGAAGCACCGGATATGGATTTAGTGGGTGCTATTGATACAAGTCCCGAACATCAAGAGAAAGATGCGGGAGAGCTAGCTGGTTTAAGCGAACCTCTAGAAGTTCCGATTACTAACCAAATGGAACCGATGCTGGCTTTTGCTTCCCAGGGAAAACAGCAGGGTGTTGTCGTTGATTTTACACATCCAGATTGCGTATACGACAATGTTCGTAGTGCTATAGCTTATGGAGTACGTCCTGTTGTTGGAACTACTGGGTTAAGTCCGCAGAAACTTCAAGATTTAGCTGATTTTGCAGATAAAGCTTCTACCGGATGTTTAATTATTCCTAATTTCTCTATTGGGATGGTTTTACTTCAACAAGCAGCGGTTACAGCATCAAAATATTTCGAGCATGTTGAAATTATCGAACTTCATCACAATCAAAAAGCTGATGCACCAAGCGGTACTGCAATTAAAACCGCTCAAATGTTGGGAGAATTAGGGAAAACTTATAACCAAGCTATAGTAAACGAAACCGAACATATAGCTGGAGCACGGGGAAGCCAAGCCGATGAAGGAATTAGAATTCACAGCGTTCGCTTACCGGGTTTAATTGCTCATCAGGAAGTAATTTTTGGCGCATCTGGTCAAATTTATACTTTACGACATGATACCAGCGATAGAACTTGTTACATGCCAGGAGTATTGTTAGCAATTCGCAAAGTTATTCAGCTAAAGTCGTTAGTATATGGATTAGAGAAGATTCTTTAACTTAAAATCTTAAATCTAGAATCTCGGACACTTGTTATAAAGCGAAAAACTTTAACAACCTAGTGTCCTCACAATCCAAAATCCAAAATCCAAAATCCAAAATCCACAATGCTCGTCCCACTGACACGCGAGAAATTTGAACAGTTAATTCCCTTAATTGCCACTGGTTTGCAATATAAATATTATTGGGGAAAATTTTCCGATTTTTTGCAGCGCTTATTAATATCTGTAATTATTGCGACTGTAATTTTACTTATAGAGGTAATTTTACGTCTTCCTTTAGGCCCAGTTGTATTTTGCTTCGGACTTGTAGGAGCACTTTACTGGTTATGGGGACCGGTATTGTGGGCTAGTTTACGAAATTGGAAATATCGTCGTTATAAATACGCTGGTTTTTTCCGAGGTCAAGTCTTGGACTGGTGGATTACAGAAGAATTGATTGGTACGCAAGAAACAGTCAATAACAAGGGTGATTTAGTAATTGTAGAAAATCGAGAAAAACGGATTAATTTAGAAGTTGGAGACGAAAGCGGATTTACTGCTTTACTCAAAGCACCATTACAAAATTCCCACAAAATTATCAATCCGGGTCAAGTCGCAGAAATGTTGGTTTTTTCCAGCAGTCCCGATTTAAGCAGGATAGAAGAAATAACTGACATATATATCCCCAATCGCAGCTTATGGGTTAGCGACTATCCTTTCTTACGTCAAGATTACTTCAAAGAAGTAAGTCGCCGCATTTACGATGATAGAGAAGAAAGACCCCGCAATCGTCGTCGTCCAAGACGAGAAAGACCTAGAGAAATTGATAGATATTATGAAGATGATGAATGGGAACGCTCACCCAGAGAAAGAAGTCGAGAAATTGAAAGATATTACGAAGATGAGGTAGAACCACAAGAACGTCCAAGACGAGAAAGACCGAGAGAAACTGACAAATATTACGAAGATGAAATAGAACCACAAAAGCGTCCCAGAGAAGAAAGACCTAGAGAAACTGACAGGTATTACGAAGATGAAATAGAGCCACAAGAGCGTCCAAGACGAGAAAGACCTAGAGAAGTTGATAGTTATGACAATGATGAAATGCGAAAACTTCCTCCCTTAGAAAAACCTAAAAATCCTAGAAGAAGACGTAATAATAATCAAGATGACTGGTAATAGGAATTAAAAGTTAGGAGTTAGGAATTATTAATTATAAATTTTAAACCTTTAACTTTTGACCTTTAAGCTAAAATTTATTCCAACAATTCAGCAAGGTCTTCCAAAGGATATTCTGGTTCTTCAGGAGAAAATTCAACACAAATTCTCACCTTCCCTTTTTTCCAACCTCTAGCACCTAGCTTTAAAATTTCACAATCAATACCTTCATCAAATAAAGATGCTTCTGGCATCTGAAAACTAATATATTTCTGTATAACTTCTAGCAATTCCAGAACTTTAAAAGTACTAGAAATTTCTAGATTTCCAGAGTCTTCCGCACTTATAGATATAACTTCGTTACGTTCCAATCGCTCGAACTGCTTTTCCATGCGAATTTCTTATACTTAAATTATTTGCTGTACCAGAAAATCAGGATATTTCCCGTTTTATAATATTGAATGCAAAAGTCGGTAGACAGTTATTATATATCCTAGGCAATTATTTATTCATACCAAATTGTCTAACATTCAGAAGTAATTATATTTACCTTTATCAATACTTTGCACTATTTTAAATAAACGATGAAGCGAGGATTTGTAATAGGTATTTTGCAAATTTATCAAACCTGCGTGCAAGTTAAAAAACTATCACATTAATATCAGCTATAAGCCATCTATAAATAGTTTATTTATCATTATTTATACAATTAACCTTGTGTAAATATACAAACCATCACAAGTATTTAAGTTTATTTTTTAATAGCTACGCATGATTTAAATAATACCTTTAGTCAACTTTCGATATTCGTATGTATTTAAATTTATTTATCAGCAGCACTATCAGTATAGTAGTAACAACACTGTTAGCATTCAGCGTACTGCAATGGTTTCACGTCCCTGCTGGCAACTTTCTTGATTGGGTAATTGGTGGTGCAAGTTTTTGGTGGCTTTTGGTAATTGTTACTGTACCTTGGAATATTCATTTTAAAGCGAGAGAAACTTTATTTGATGCAGAACAATCTATTGAAAAAGAAATTACTGTTGATGAAAAGCAGTTGAAATACGTCAAACTTTTAGTAAAACGTTCGTTGATAATTGCAGTTTTTCTACATATATTATCTACAATCGGTCTTTATACATTAGCTGCTACTGGTATTAGTGCTGTGGGTTATATTAGTTCCGGTGCAGCATTATTACTAACAGGTTTGCGTCCAGCTATTAGCGCTTACGAATATTTATACAAGCGGCTAACAAGTATTGGTAGAGAATTAAAATATCCTCGGGAAGATATTGTCGAGTTACGCAATCGCTTTAGTGCTGTTGAAGAAAAAGTATTTATCATCGAAGAACAGCTAAATCCAGAAAACCCCGACTCTTTAGCAGCTAGACAGAAAACTCATTCACAAGAAACTCGTAAAGAATTAGCGACTATCGCTGCAACAATAGAAGAATTTAAAGCAACCAATAAAATCGAACACGAGCGAATATCGCGAGAATCAAAACAAGCAATTGCTCAACTTTCTACCGACGGACAATTTTTAGAACACGTTCGGGAGATAATTCGATTTTTTAAAGCAGCGTGAGGTTTTAGAAACGTAGTGAGAATCAATTAAAAGTAAGGTAGAGCTGTAATACCAGAAAATGCATGTTTCTTTGTGGGTATGAAAATACTCATAAGGGTTGAGTATTTTTGGAGAAAATATCCCCTCAGAGAGAATAGCGAGCTTTTGGGGTAGCGAGTTGCTGTAGTGTATTTTAGGAGCAATGCTGTTAACCGTGACAACCCAGCAGCAATTATAAGGTTTGTTGGTACGTTTCGCCTGAAGGAAAGCTTAGAATCTACGGAAGAAAAGTTTTTGAAAAAAGTAACTTCTTTATGATGTTCTCCTTTTGTCTGGGTTGTTAAACATTAATTCCATTCGGCTAAAACAATTTTGCCGATAGTTTTCCCTCCTTCGAGACGTTGATGAACATCCCGTAGGTTTTTAGCATTGATAGGTTTGACTACATCATTGCAAGTTGTAACAATCACACCATCTTCAATCAATTTACTCAACTCATTAAGTAAATTACTTTGCTCCACCATATCTTCTGTTTGATACATGGAGCGAGTAAACATAAATTCCCACACCATACCAGCACTTTTACTTTTTAAAGTATCCATATCTAGCGGTTGTTTGTTTTCCACAATGGAACAAATTATTCCTTGGGGTTTAATCGCTTTAGTCATAGCTTCCCAGTGACCATCTGTATCGTTCAAGCAAAGAATATAATCAACATTTTGATAACCAATTTTCTCTATCTCGTCCGCAAGATTATTTCGATGATTAACTATTTCATCAGCACCAAGTTTTTCACACCAAGCAATTGTTTCAGGACGAGAAGCTGTAGCAATAACATTAAGTTTGGCTAGCTTTTTCGCTATTTGAATCGCAATAGAACCAACTCCCCCTGCACCATTGATAATTAAAATTGATTTACCCGCATCTGCTCCTGTTTTATCAATATTCAATCTTTCAAACAGAGCTTCCCAAGCAGTGATACCAGTAAGAGGAAAAGCTGCTGCATTCGCAAAATCTAAATTCTTGGGTTTGCGACCAACAATTCTGGCATCCACCAAATGAAATTCGCTGTTGGTCCCAGGACGAGTAATATCTCCTGCATAATAAACCTCGTCTCCCGGTTTAAATTCTGTTACTTCTTCTCCAACTTCTACCACTACACCGGCTGCATCCCAACCAAGAATGCGGGGTTCGGATTCAACTTTATCTTGAGAAGAGCGGATTTTATAATCTACTGGGTTAACAGAAATAGCTTTAACCTGTATCAGTAAATCTTTGCCTTTGGCTGTGGGTTTAGGGATTTCAACATCTAACAGACTATTTTCGTTATCAATGGGTAAATATTGAGTTAAACCTACTGCTTTCATGGGTTTTACCTCCAAATTTTAAATATTATTAGCTGATTTGAATCGAGTGCGATTAGTTCTTGGACTGCTCCGGAATCACATCGAACTTACCATCAGTGCGTACATAGATGATGCTCTCCTTTCCTGCTTTAGAAGAGACTTGATGCACCGATTTTCCCTTCGAACTGAAATAACTACCCGGCACCAAGGCTTTGACTTCGGTTTCACCCGGCACTTGATACTGTGGTTGACCCTGGATTACTACAGCACCGAAGGTTGAGCCATGACTACGTATTTTTCCGTTAAATCCACCTGGTAGCTTAATAAGGGTTCCGTTCAACTGATTTTCCTGGGGTTTACCCCAAAGAAAGGCTACCTTTGCTCCATTAGTCGAATCTGTTATTCCGGGCTGATTAACCCAAACGATGTTGGATGCGTCCACGTTAATCGGCTTCTCCGAGCTAGAAAACGCTTTCTCAGTAGGAAGGACAAGATACGGTCCGTCTTCGATTTCTATGTACGCCAGGTTCTTGCTACCCTTGGCAGCAGTAATGTGTACACCTCCGGCTGGCTGCGTCCAGAAAGAATCCTTCGGCAGCCACATCTTCTCGGCATTCGGGTCATCGTTGTGAATGGTGCCGCTAATGACCATTCCACGGTAGGTGACATTGTGAATATGAGGTGGCGACGAAAAACCGTCCACAAATTCTACGAGGAAGCCTGACGCTCCAGAAGCAGTGCGATCGCCCCAAAGAGTACCAGCCTTCGGGCTTTGGTCGCCGCGAGCCGGGTTGAGCGGTCCCCACTCGACTTCGGACATCAAGACAACCTCGGAATTTGTCTCCACTTCGGCTTTCGGAACGGTACTTTGGGATGTAACCTGGGCGCAACCCAAGGCGGTTACGAAGAGTACAAATGCAAGTAATAAAAACTTTCTTATGTTTTTCATGGGAAAATTTTTGGTCATCACTTATTTGATGTACATAAAAATTCTAAGTTAAAACCGTCTCAATAACACTTGCAATCTCTTGGCACTTCCCCGTATCAAGCACATCGGGATGGGGAGAGGCAAACTGACGTGAATCATTGTCAAAATACTTACCTGAAGCAGTTTTGAATTCATCTGTCAGTGCTGCACGAGTTAGTATTTCTGCCCCGATGCGGATATCACCACCGGTCACCCCAAAAGCCTGCTTCACCATTTTGCTACCGAGCATGGAACCAGGGTTAATCGCGACGATTATAGGACCGCTATCCTTAAGGGAAAGCCCTAGAATACGCGACCACATTGTAAGTGCTAATTTGCTTTGTGCATAAGCTGCTCCATCGCGTAGTTTGACTCTTCCAGTCAGTGCTTCTGTTTGGACGGTCGATTGAGCAGCGGAAGACAAATTAATTACCCGTCCTGAAGTACCAAGCAGTGGTAATAGCCTTTGTGTAAGTAGATAGGGAGCGATGGTATTAACAGCAAAACGTACATCAAGCCCATCCTGGGTGACAGGATTGGTCGCATTATAAACGCCTGCATTATTAATTAGCACATCAAGTTTAGATTGCTTTTCCGCAACTGTTTTTGCGAGTCCCTCGACATTGCTTATGAGAGATAAATCGGCCACATAGATTTCAACAGTTCCACCACCTTTGAGTTCAAGGAGTGTTTTTTGCACTTGTTCGAGCTTTTCTGGATTACGACCATGCAATAAAACATTGTGCCCCTGTGAAGCTAAGAGCTTGGCTGTTTCTAAGCCGATACCGTCGGTTGAACCGGTAATGAGAATAGTTTTTTGCATATTTTTTTTTAAATTGAAACTGGTTATTTTACAAAACTACCAAAGGTTTGATTTTAATTCGATTTAGAACAGCGTCACTATTATTCGATTTCCTGAATACCAATAACCCCTTGGTTCCAGTTACGTTGATTCTCCATATCATTTTGAAAACCTTTGTCATCTGCAAATTGGAAACGCTTAATTGCTGGTGTTTTACTTGTTGCTTGATATAGCCAGTAAGCTTCTTCTGTAAGAGCATCTTCGATAGGCTTGTCGATTGAAGCATAAACAGCCTGCTTACAAGCATTAATCGAATCAGCTGGGAAATGGGCGATGCGTTTTGCTAACTCATCGACATAAGCACCAATCTTGTCAGCATCGAGAGCCTTATTAATAGTGCCATAGGCAACTGCATCATCTGCATCAAAATCACGCGCACTTAAAATAATTTCCAATGCACGTCCCAAACCTGTCTGACGAGCCATGCGAGATGCACCACCACCACAAGGCAGAATCCCCATACCGACTTCCATCTGCATGAACTTTGCCTTACCACGAGCTGCAAAGCGCATATCACAAGCCAGCGCAAATTCATGACCGCCACCTCGTGCGAACCCTTCTATTTTGGCGATAGTCGCTTGTGGCAGTTTACTAATACGCTCCAGGGTAGTCTGTAAATAGAGCAGTTTCACCTCGTCACGTGATACCGCAGTCGTTGACATGTCTTTGAGGAAATTGGTATCCGCATGAGCCACAAAAATCTCTGGGTGAGCAGACTGGAAAACAACAACTTTGGTGCTACTCTCCCCTTCGAGTGTTTCAGCCAATCGATTTAGATCGTCTAGCATCGGAATCCCTTGAACATTCACAGGGGGATAATCAAAACTAACAGTAAGAACTGCTCCATCCTTTGTCGTCTTGAATGTAGTGTAGTTTTCGTAAGCCATATCTCTTTCTTTATAATTTCTATGATTCAAAATATGGTAAAAATACACAAAATAACAAGTACGCACAATTTTGTTGTGTAGTTACAAAAAAGTAACTATTGAAAGATTTAGAGAATTATGGCGCACAAAAACAATTGCGATCGCCCCTATGGATGCTCCGTCGAAGCCACATTATCTGTAATTGGTGGACGGTGGAAACCCGTGATTATTTTCAATCTCTTGCAGAATGATGTGTTGCGCTTCGGTGAATTGAAGAAGAGAATTGAAGGTATTACGCAACGTATGCTTACTAATCAACTACGGGAATTGGAAAAAGATAAGATTGTGGCGCGAAAGGTTTATGCCGAAGTACCGCCGCGTGTAGAATATTCCCTGACAGATTATGGTCGTACTCTGGAGCCAATTATGATTTCCATGAGAGATTGGGGAGCAGAGCATGTGAATGTGAAATTTGATGAGTCCTCGGCTTTGTAAAGCAAGGTCAGAAATTTATTCGGTAATGTAGGTTTGCAAATCAGTTGAAAATTTCTGCACAGAACAGAATTATAGAGATTATAGCCCACGCACGCATAAAGTGAAAATTTGTAGCAGCCACAAGGGTTTGTGTATCAAAAAATTAGGATGTTCAAATGATACAGTTCTCTTGCAGTATTTACAGGGAAGCAATTCCAATATATAGGACTCATGTTGTATAAGATTTTTGTAGTGCATTTGCGTGCATTAACTTGTGTGACTTCTGCTCAACAACGGTTTTACAAGAACGCAGTACTTTCACTAACTTCTATCTTAATACTGCTCGGTTTCAGCTATAGCTGTGAAGATAAATTTCTTACAAGTCACCGTTATCGCATAATCACGGTTTTTCTCATTGAGAAAGCAAAATTACTATTACTGCAACTGGCTTTAACCACTAAAGCTGAAGTTTGTAATAGCAACATCTCTACAATGTTTCCTGTCATATAATTTCGTTAAAAGCATCGAAAAGCCTATGCTAGTTATGGGAGAAGTTTTATTTTTACAACTTCTACCGATGACAGTTTCTAATTCACACGGGGAATTAATAACATCACCCTTTGCATAAGGCTTTTTGATAATGTCCATAACAGAACATAAAATAACAGTAGATTCACTAGAATGGTTTTACCGACAAGTAGAACCAGTAGGTAGAAGCAATTTATTACCCGTTTTATTGCTACATGGTTTAGCATCGCAAAGTTATAGCTGGCGACATATAATGCCAGAATTAGCGGAACAGGGAAACAAAGTTATTGCACCAGACTGGATTGGTTCGGGGTTTTCAGCCAAACCAGAAAAAAGAGATTTTGCTTACACTCCCGAAGCATATATAAAAGCTTTAGATAATTTCATTGAAGCGTTAGAACTCGAACGTTTTTCTTTAGTAGTTCAAGGTTTTTTAGGTTCTGTTGGTTTACAATATGCCCTACGCAATCCCGATAAAATAGCCAGCATAATTATACTCAACACACCAATTTCATCTACAGCTAAATTACCTTGGAAAATTAAACAAATGGGTTTACCTTTAGCAGGTGAAATGATGACTCAAGACCCATTATTAGTTGACCGAACTCTTGAAGGTGGTAGCCGTTACGTTATCAAAGACAAAGATTTAGATATTTATCGCAAACCTTTTTTAAAAGCTTCCGCTACCGGAAGAAGTTTATTAGCAACAATTCGGAATTTGCAGTTAAATACTGCAATGGAAGAAATAGAATCTGGATTTAAAGAATGGGAAAAACCGATTTTAATTCAGTGGGGAAAAACTGACCCTTGGTTAAACGTAGAAATGGCAGAAAAATTTGTCGAATACGCACCCGATGCTCAAATAGTAACAATTAACGACGTAGCACATTATGCTCAAGAGCATCACCACGAAGTTATTTTAGAAGATATGAAACCCTTCGTGCGTCGAACTTAGAAAAATGTGGGTGGGGAGATAAGGAGAGAGGGGGAAGACAGGGAAGAGGGGGAAGAGGGGGTAGAAAATATTTATTCATCACCTTTAACCTTTAACCTTTAACCTTTGACCTTAATCCCTACTCCCTATTCCCTGTTCCCTACAATTAAGAAAAATCTTTCATATCAGCAGTACGTAATGATAGCTGCTGAGTACGAGTACCTCTTCGGACTTTTAATTGTAAGTTTTGACCGACACCGCTGTTTTCAACTATATTCAGCAGTTGCTCTCCGGTAGTAATAGATTTTCCATCAATTGCTGTAATTACATCTCCTATACGGATACCCGCTTTAGCTGCTGGAGAATTAGGTACAACTCTTCCTACTAAAATACCTTTTATCTCCGGTAGTTGAATCGGAGAGTCAGGATTTTGGTTGATTCTTCGTGCTTTGTCGGGGGTTAAATCATCCATTCCTATACCTATAAATGGATGAGCAACTCTTCCGTTACGCTGCAATTCGCTGCTGATTTGCTTTGCTTTATCAATCGGAATGGCAAAACCAATACCCATTGCATCGGCTCTAATTGCAGTATTTATACCGATAACTTCGCCTCTATCGTTTAATAAAGGACCACCAGAATTTCCGGGGTTAATCGCAGCATCGGTTTGGATAAACTCCAAGCGTTTTGAGGAAATACCAACTTGAGAACTAGGACGTTTCAAAGTACTAACAATTCCCAAAGTAACCGTATTGTCAAAACCCAAAGGATTCCCAACCGCAATGGCCCAATCTCCAACTTGAACGTTACCAGATGAACCCAAAGTAGCAACTGGTAAATCGCTACCAGCGTTAATTTTCACAACTGCTAAATCGGTAACTTCATCTGCTCCTTGAACTTGACCTTCAAACTTACGACCATCCTTGAGTCGAACCGTTACTTTGTCCGCTTTATCCACTACGTGAGCATTGGTTAAAACTAACCCGCTTTTATCAATAATAAAACCAGAACCTAAGCCGCGTAATTCTTCCGGAGGCAAATTTCGAGGTAAAGAATCGCCAAAAAATCTTCTAAAAAAGGGGTCGTCCATAAAAGGTTCGGGAAGACGACGGCTCACGGTGCGCTCGGTATCAATACGAACTACTGCCATCCCAACTCGATTAACCGCAGCAGTAACAAAACTACTACTACCAATCGCAGCACCAGCATTTGATGGCCTTTGAGAAACCAATTGTGAATCGAGAGATATAGTAGGTGCGGGTTCTGCTTGAGACGGTAATACTGAAAGACTATTAACGCTCAACAAAACCCCGACAAATATTGCTAATAAATGTGTAGCTAATTGTCTAATAGACTTAGAAAAATATGTAAATTTCATTACCAAGACCGTTTTCAGCCTGATTGTTACTTATTCATGACAATTACATCTGAAGCTATTGAAACCAATTTCTTCAGAAATCGTACATTTAGACGTTTTCCATCGCTTCAAGGTTTCGTCTTTTTAAGCTCTAATGCTTACTTATAGAACCTAAAACGAATTTTACCCGGCATTTCATTTATTAATAATATTAGCAAAAATTAGGTTCCTATTTTCTCTGCTTAGAGAGTTAATTGCTTGTTATCAGGTGGTTTGAGGATTGCTGCATACTCGATGTGACTGTTTGCCCTTTGCGCTAGGATAATAGTTACTGCCTCAAAACTGAAAATAGCACATGAATGGAACTTCAAAAGAAAACGAGCCGATACTGAGTGATATTGCAGAGACTAAAACTAAAGAACATAACCATAAACATACCCATTCAACCCACGACCATGTTCATAGCGAAGAGTCTCTACGGAAAATAGTTAATCGATTGTCTCGCATCGAGGGACATGTAAGAGGAATTAAGACTATGGTGCAGCAAGATACTCCTTGTCCTGATGTTTTGCTACAAATTGCTGCTGTTAGAGGTGCAATCGATAAAGTAGCTCGGATTGTATTAGACGAGCATCTCACGGAGTGCGTTGCTAGAGCCGCAAAAAACGGCAATATTGATGCTGAAATGGAAGAATTAAAAGCGGCTTTAGATAGATTTTTGCCTTGAATATTGAAGGATAATTTTTATGTGAGCTTTATTTGAAATAAGGAATTTTTCTATATTTATCATAGATTAGATATATTTAATGATTTGTCGAAATTATAAATTTCATTATTGTTTCAGTGGAAATTCTAATAAACCACTGATTCTTTTTTTACATGGTTTTATGGGTAATAGTCATGAATTTGACGAGACAGTTAAATTACTAGCTGATGAATTTTATTGTCTTAGTCTTGACCTTCCCGGACATGGACAAACTCAAGTAATAAATGATAATTGCTATACCATCGCAAACACTGCTACTGCATTAATTAATTTATTAGATGAATTAAAAGTTAGCCAGTGTTTTTTACTTGGATATTCAATGGGTGGAAGATTGGCTTTATATTTAATGCTTCACTTTCCCCGATATTTCCATAAAGTTATTTTAGAATCTGCTTCTCCTGGATTATTAACCGAGAAAGAAAAAGTAGAAAGAATTAAGCGAGATGAACAAATAGCCAGAAAATTAGTAAGAATGATTGCAAAAGATGACTTTAGGACTTTCTTAGATAACTGGTATAGTCAGCCGATTTTTGGGAACATCAAAAATCATCCACAGTTTGAGAAAATGATAAAAAATCGGTTGCAAAATAATCCTTTAGAATTAGCTAAATCTTTACAGTTTATGGGTACGGGAGTTCAACCATCTTTATGGAACAGTTTACAGTCAAATCAAGTTCCTTTACTTCTATTAGCTGGGGAGAATGATACGAAGTTTATTGATATAAATACTAAAATGATTAATGTCAATGATTTTTATAAATTGAATATCATTAAAAAAGCCGCTCATAATATTCATTTAGAGAATACATCGGCATTTATCGAAAATATTCGAGATTTTTTTGATTCGCATTTGTAGCATCTGTTCTCCTGGTAGCATAACCCATCTTTAATATGGCGATAATATTAATTTAAAAGTTATTTTGATTTTCACTTTCAATTTATTTGAATAAAAATTTTTTTCCTACAAGAATATGAGATAATTGAAAAAACTAAATCATATTTTTTTATAATGGGAATATCAGCAAAATTTTTATAGCAGGCATGCCTCCCCATTATTAAAATTATCTTTATAAAAAATAATATCACGAAACCGTTATTAGGAAAGAAAATTTCGGTATTTATAATTTTAAAAATTTAGAATCACAATTAAAAGTAAAGAAGGCTATTAAATATACTTTTAGCGTTAATAACTAAGTAATTAGCTCATTGTAATCGTCATTATATGAGATGAGTTGGTGATAAATATAACTTTTTAATAGTTAAGTAGTATCCATGATTTCAGATTACGGGGGACGTAACAGCGTTAAGTCTTTAGACAGAAAATTATCATCAATATTATTGAGCTTTAGTGACTGCACTCAACTCTTCCTTCAAAACTTTCTGATAAATCCTTGGTAAACTACTACTTACCGAATTAGTTTCAATACCATATCCCAAACTAGTCCAAGTAGGAGAAAGTGTTTTCAAAACTTTGTTAATTTTTCCTTGTCGCAACAATCCAGAAATATTAACTCCCCATTCTTTAGGATTGTTTAACCAATCATGAACAACTCGGTCTTGATATTGTGGTTCAAAACTATAACTAGCCCAAAACATCATTGGCATTGGTTGCTCGGGATGATATCGCTCGGCTATTTTAAACCAAGTAGTATTAATCACCTGGTATCTACCGGCTGCTGTAGAACAGTTTCCTGTATTTGGCCCAATAGGAATTCTGACGCACTTTTCGGGATGTTTACTTAAATCGCTAACCTGTTCCCCACCATACAAAACTGAGTAAGGACGCTTGACATTAGCTTCACTTGCGGAGATAGTTCGCATCAAAGCGCGGATGTAAGGGTCTCCCCCTTCCATAATTAAAGGTGGCTGTTTCTTCTGAAATACCGGGTCGCTATTCGGTTCTAAACTGCCGTGAATATACCACTGGAACATGCAGACAAAGGCGAGAAGAGCCGCTACAGGCCCGATTAACTTTTCAATACCCTTGAAGTGAAAACCTTTAACAGTTTGACTCATTAATATTATCTAAAATAGCCACGTAATAAATAACAACAAAAATAAGTCCAACGATTCCGGCAAAGTTTTGATAAAACCGGATTGTCGAACAAGCTTAATTCTAGCAACAATTATTTTTGCGTGACCGAGGGAAGAAAGGATGAGGACAAGGAGAGGGGGAGAGGGAGAGAGGGAGAGAGGGAGGGAAATTAATAATTCCTAACTCCTAACTCCTAACTCCTAACTCCTAACTCTTTTAATCCAAAATCCAAAATCCAAAATCGAATTAGGCTACTGCTGCAAATAGCTCTGCAAAACTTTTAGCAGCAGCGTCTTCTCTAGAAACAATTTCGACAATTTTATTGCGCGAAGCTGGTTCAAAAAGTGATTCGACACAAACTTGAGCGACTTTTTGACGGGGAATACTACCATCAAACATTGTGTCGGCACTTTGCATAACAATAGAATCGCTATTGTCTTCGTTTTTCAATCCACCAGGACGGACAATTGTATAAGTTAAGCCGCTTTTTTGAATATATTCCTCAGCTTGCTTTTTCCAAACTAAAATTAACCAAAACAAATTTAGCGGATGGAATAGCTTAGAAACGCATAAAGAAGAAACAATCACAAAATGCTCTATTCCTTTAGCTTTCGCTACCTCAACTAAATTTTTCGTTCCTTCATAATCAACTTTATAAGGCCCGGTGGGGTCAAAACTAGGAGCTGCACCAGTTGCACATAATAGCACCGTACTATCTCCTACAGCAGCAGATAAATTTTGGGCTTCGAGTACATCACCTTGCACTAAATCCACATTGGCAGGCAGAATACTTTTGGCTTTTTCTAAATCTCTTACTAATGCACGAACTGGAATATCACGCGCTATCAATTCTTGCACGATACGCTTTCCGGTCTCACCTGTTGCCCCTGCTACAAAAGCTTTCATATTAACCCCAAATTGGGAAACATATATCACTATCTTTCGTTCTCTATTGTAGAGTAATGGTGAACTTTATTTCAGATTGTTAATGTTTAGATGAATTTGCCTTATTAATGCGAAAGATGTCATCTAGGATGGGAATGATTATTTTATATAAACTTAAGAGTATACAGGAATGCACTTATGGTTTCAATTAATCGAGAGTGTAAATCTGAGCAAAAAAGGGAAACAATTATATCTGTGGCATCAACTATATCTGATACCCAAAGTTTACCCTTACAGGTCGATTTACAGGAAGAAACAAAATTTTGCGGTACTTTCAATGACTGCATGGAGCTATACGCACCTGCGGACACTGTAGCGAAATTTCTGAACAATCATTGTGAATGGTTTTCTCGTTGCGCTCAACCAATGAAAGTTGAGCCTTTAGGAGAAAATGCTTATGAAATAATCATCGGTCGTTTTGGCGCTTTTAATTACGAAGTTGAGCCGAAAATTGGTTTAGAGCTTTTACCTCCTGACGAAGGTATTTACCGCATTCACACCATACCTATTCCTAATTACCAACCTCCTGGTTACGATGTAGATTATCGTGCGTCTCTACAGCTAGCCGAAAGTCAAAATGAATCAAATTTTATAACCAAAGTTGAATGGGAATTACATTTAAACGTTTACGTTGAATTTCCTAAATTTATTAAACGCTTACCCAGTTCCTTAATTCAAAAAACTGGTGACCGTTTGCTCAATCAAATTGTTCGTCAGGTGTCCCGTCGTTTAACACGCAAAGTTCAGGAAGAATTTCATCAATCTTTAGATATACCTTTTCCAGATAAATCTCAAAAAGCATGAAAATTGAAGGATGAAGCATAAAGGATAAAATAAATCTCCTTTATGCTTCACACTTCGTACTCGTTATTTATGCATTACTAAGAATTTTTTGCACAATTTGCACGCCACTGATAGCCTGCCAAGTAAAAAGTCCTAAGATAGTAAAATTCAACAATATATGACTAACCCGCGCCCAATTTGCTCCTTTTTGCATAAATGGAGATAAAGAAGCGGAAAAACCAATCAAAGCTGTCATACTAAGTCCAGCGATTAAATGCGGACCAACGAACAATTTACCATTATTAATATAGGTCACAGCCATCCCACCAACAGAACCCGATACCATTAGTGCTAACAATAAAGAGCCTATTTGAAAGTGTTTGGTATTGTACTTACCTTTAATAAGTTCTTTCTTCTCATCACCTTTAGCATTTCTAGTACGCTGTACCTGTAAACCTAAATAAGCTGCATAAAGCGTGCATGCTAACAGCGCCCACATTAACACGGGATGAAAAAATTGCATCCAATATTTAATTTCCGGTGAAAGCTCCACAGTGTTCTCCCCCAATACTTAAATCTTCATAAAAATTAGCATAGCGCGTCGGGGGAATAGGTAGTAGAGAATGGGAAAATAAGAATCGGGAATAGGGAATAGGGCATTGGGCATTGGACACCAAATAAATTCCTAACTCAAGAGTTAGAAGTTAGGAATTAGGATTTATCTTACTTTCTCTTTCCTGACAACTAACAACTAACTACCAACAGTCACTGACTCAACCATAATGGGATTGAGCTTGCAAGTAACAAAGCTTGCGTAGTAGTGACTAGCCCACTGAGCCGTTACTCGGTAAAGACTTCCGAATGCTTCCCTAGTTCGGATTATCTCTAAAACTGTTTGTTCAGTTGCTTGCGGAAAGGACATCTTAGTAGCGGTGGGCGAGGGGACTTAAACGGGTTTGCTGATTCCTGGGATTATATCCATTTAAAAATCAGCATTTAAATATACAAAGCCCACAGCAAATAAATTTGCTCGTGTGGTTTTCCTCTCAGGTCTAAAGATTCTGAGTTTCCCACCTACCGAGATTTTCTTATGAGCAAAAACAATGCTTCGCTACTTGAAGCGGCTAGAAGTGGCGATATCAAAAGGGTGCAAACTTTTTTAAGTACGGGTGCTTCTGCGAGTGTAAATGATAAAGATGGCACTACAGCATTAATGTTTGCAGCAAACTCTGGATATACGGAAATTGTCAGAGTGCTTATTGATTCTGGTGCGAATATTGATTATAAAAGAAAACGCTATGGTTTGACGGCTTTAATGTTAGCTTGTGCTGCAAAACAAGTTGATATTGTACGTATATTAATAGCAAAAGGTGCTGATATAAATGCTGTTAACGAAGATGGCAGCACAGCTTTAATGATAGCTACTCTCAAAGGTTATAGTTCCATAGTTCAAGCTTTAGTAGATGCTAGAGCTAATGTAAATCTTCAAGATAAAGATAACGATACAGCTTTAGAGTTAGCTGTAAAACAAGGACATACTGATATAGTCGAAACTTTAGTCAAAGCAGGTGCTGATGTAAACATTCGAGATGAAGAAGGCGAGACTTTGTTAATGTTAGCTGCTGAAAAAGCATATTTAGGAGTAGTGGAAGTCTTATTAGTTAATGATATTAATATAAATGAAAAAAATCTCGATGGAGAAACAGCATTATCTATTGCTGTAGCAGCAGGAAATACTCCTTTAGTAGCAACTTTAGTAAATAACGGTGCTGATGTAAACCTTCAAGACAAAGAGGGGGAAACACCTTTACATATTGCAGTTGTCGAAGGTTTTACCGACATTGTAGAAGTACTTCTGAATGAAAACGCAGATGTTAATAAAAGAAATAATTTAGGAGATACACCTTTACTTGTAGCAGCTTTGCAGGGATATAGCACTATTGTTAAAGCGCTTATCAAACAAGGTGCTGATGTCGAAGCAACAAACTTAGGAGAAACACCGTTAACTTTAGCAACAATCCAAGGTAACGCTGAAACAGTAAAGGTTTTGTTGGAAAATGGTGCTGATGTTAATACTCAATTAAAAGATGGTAAGACTTTACTAATTGAAGCTACTAAACGTAATTTTCAAACTATTACTCAAGATTTATTGGCTCATGGTGCCGATCCAAATTTCAAAGATGCAAACAGCGCTACAGCATTAATGTGGGGAGTATCGCTTGGTTATATCAAGGTAACAGAAGTTTTGTTAAAGGCTGGTGCTGATATCAAATTGAAAAATCGAGGTGGTTATACTGCTTTAATGTTGGCCGAATTTAACGGTTATCCCAGTATTGTCAAAATATTGAAAGCTGCTGGAGCGGAAGAGTAAGAAAAACATATGGAGGTGGGGAACACTAGGGGATAAGAAGACAAAGGGAAAATTTAAAAGTTCTGAATTCAGAGTTTATCTGCTAATTTTGTTTTGATTAAATACAACTTGAAATATTAAGTTCTTCTGAAATTAAAGTTTTTAATGGTGGAGTATGACATAGTACGAAGTGTTTTATACTCACGGATTATTATATGAACGCTAATAGCAGTTTACAGTCAAATACAGGTTTACCTTTACGCTCTCCTCAAGATGTGGATTTGGCATCTTTTAATTCCATTCAAAGTCCGGATTATAAACAAGGAAAACCTATAGAAGATATGAAACGATTATTTAATAAACAAGTAGTCGTTGATAATGATACTTTGATAGATGCACAAACAATCAAAGTACCTGGTTTTATTGGTATTGCTGATGAAGAAATAATTACCAATTTTGAAGAAGAACTTGTTTCTGGTCATGAAGATATAGTTCAGTTTCTTGATAAATACGGTTTACTAATTTGTACTTATCAATACAATAAAGACCGTTATGGTAAAGAAATTGACTTACGTAGAGAGCCGCAAAGTTATTCTGAAATCAACGATTTGATGGAGATATTCATCAAAAATGAAGGACATCATTCTGGTGCGATTTTACCAGCAGTTAGAGATACTGGAAATAAAGCTTTTGCTTCTTTTAACGAACCAGACGGCTATCATCTTGGGTTATATGGTCAAAAAGGATTTGTTGCAGTAGCACAAAATTTGGTATTCCCTGAATTTATTACTCCCCAACAGCAAAGAGGTTATATCGATAGCATTACCTGTTGGATGGCTTTGATGAATCCGTTTGTGAAATTTTCCGAGAACGATTTTAACGGAGGAGATCCAACCCGCGTTATTGATAGAGCTAGTCTCAAAGAATTTCTCAAGAATTGCGCTTTAGCTAGTCTTGGTGATGAAAGTGCGATCGCCTTTCTCAACGATGCAGGAAATAAAGCTTATTGTGCTGAATTTGTTTATATAGGTTTGAATACTCCCGTTTACCCTTTTAACCTTCAAGGTTTAACATCATTGTTAAACGATGAGGCCAAAGCCAAAGAAATTTTAGTATTTCAGGAAAAACAAAATCGCAGACAAGAAAATATTCTCAGTAATCGCAGCGCAAATCCAGAGTTTCAAGCATTTAACATCCAGATGCCAGTTGTACCATCCGATTTGCCACCTTTAGATGTAATTATGGCAAACAATGGAGTCAATATAGATCCTAGCAGCATTCCTTTTCCAGCTTTTACCCTTTCTCAAGTATTACGTCGCGCTTTCCGCACCCTATTACCGCGCCATAATAACGTTAATGACCCGATAACTATCCAAGCACAAGTAAAGCTGTTTGGATATCTAGAACCATTAATTCTAAAGCAATTGGGTCTTGATAATAATGGGGAAACTTCGGAAGAAGAAACAGCAACAAGAGTTGAGAAAGTCAAAGCAGTACAACAATTTATCACTTTAATCAAATCGCAACTGCAACAAAACTATAACAATTATGCTGAACTTGATTCTGTAGTAGATCAAATTATGGAACAAGCAGATGAACTAGTCACTGCGAGTGACGCAAAATATTTTGTTCCACCGCGAATTTATGTAGACTTGGGACAAAATGATGGCGATGGAAACTTGCCTAAAGGTTGGGGATTTAAATTGAATACCGTAGGTACATTAATTTATCGAGGTGTGTTTAGCAGTGCTGCTGTGACAACTCCTCAACCACCTATTCCGGAACCAACTCCGGAGATTCCAGAAACTCCACCAGAGAGTAATCCCCCCCGTGAGAAATCACAAATGCAATAATTTCAAAGTGCGTTGCTAAGGATTTCAACGCACGATTAATATTTTAATTACAGCAAGTCGGGGCACAACAATCTTCATTTTGTGTTGCTTCAATATTTTCCTCTGGTACTGTATCTGCAACTTTAACCACAAATACTTCCCATTTATTGTTATCTGGGTCGCTTACCCATACTTTATCCTGCAAAGCATAACAACAATCGGTATTTTCTTCTGTAAACAAATCTAATTCAGCTTCATTAAAGCGATTAATAGCAGCTTCAACTTCTTGAGTACTATTTACCTGAATACCTAAATGCGACAAACCACCATCCGCGTTTACACTGTCTGCTTGATTTAAAGTCAAATTTAACGGTGGGTTCGCGATATCAAACTTCGCATAGTCAGACTTGTATTTCACTGGTTCTACACCAAACATAGCTCGGTAGAATGTAACTGATTTTGCTATATCGGTAGCATTTAAAGTAACATGAGTTTTTAACATGCTTATAAATCTTCCTTGATAAATCGAAACACACAATATTGATGTTTATCAATATCGATATTCGTCAATATCTTTGCAGAACATATCCATGAATGTCAATATGTAGGGATGAATAAATCTGAAGCAAAATTCAGTTGTTGCTCACCATTGTTGTCAACAAAAATTAAGCCAGAAGAGGCTGCGGTACTGGCTTCAATTTTCAAAGTTTTGGGAGATGCGACACGATTGCAGTTATTGAGTTTAATTGCATCTCGACCGGAGCATGAAGCCTGTGTTTGCGAACTTATAGAACCTTTGGGGTTATCTCAACCGACCATCAGCCATCACTTGAAGGTGCTTTATGAAGCTGGTTTGGTCAATAAAGAAAGACGTGGTAGCTGGATTTATTATCAAGTCGTACCTGAGAGAATAGAAGCTTTACGAGATGTTCTAGCTATTTCTTGAAAAATGAAAATTATTAAACACTTTATTAAGACCGGTATATTGCGATATGAACCTAGAGCAATGGAAAAAATTTCTCAAGCGTTATAGTATCGAACTGTTATCTGAAGATTCGGAAATTGAATTTGATGAAGAAATTTATCAAAGTCAATGGATGGGTTACGAACCCGCAACGGAAACGCAAATAGCCGAAGCTGAAAAACGTCTTAATATGACTCTTCCCAATTCACTGCGAAATTTCTATCTTGTAACTAATGGTTGGCGAGAAACTGGTTATTATATTCACGATATTCTTCCTGTCGAAAAAATTGATTGGTTACGGATACGAGACTCGCACTTACACGGAATTGCTTGTAAAGCAGAAGAAAGAAGAGATATTCCTGACAATTATGATTACGAACAGGGAACGCAAGTTAAAAGAAGTTTAGCCATTAGTTCTTGGGGAGATGCAGCTATTTGGCTGTTAGATCCAGGAGAGCAAGATTCCCGAGGAGAATGGGCTGGAGCATGTTGGGCTTCGTGGATTCCTGGAATGGAATGGACAGCGACTAGTTTTGCTGAGTTGATGGAAAAGGAGTTAGAAGACTTTATTCATTTGCGAGATGATTATTGAATAATGCTTTAACGTATTTTTACCTGTTTTGTTTATTCAATAATTAATAGATAATTAGCATGAGAAAATGTTTAAATAATTTTGCCAGCTAACAGGAAACCCAAATTGCTCTTCACTGAATTCTCTCCCATAGCTTTTATCGCTACTACTCCCACTGGTGCAAAGACACTTCAACCACTTTGTCAAAACAACGCTGTAATGTGGGTTCCAGAGTCATTATCTGAAATTAGTAATGCAAATATATACAAGGATTCTTTAAAAAATCACGTAGCTAAGTTATGGGATAACCATCAAGCTTTTGTTTTCTGTTTGGCTACAGGTGCTGTAGTTAGACTGATTTCAGGTTTACTAAAAAGCAAATCTACAGACCCCGCAGTAGTAGTAGTAGATGAAACTGGTAAATTTGTAATTAGTTTATGTGGTGGACATCAAGGTGGTGCCGATAAATTAGCAAATTTAATTGCTGTACAGTTAGGTGCAACGCCGATTTTAACTGGAGCTTCCAATGCTTTGGAATTACCTGCTGTAGATATGCTGGGTGTTCCCTTTGGATGGTGTCGCGGTGAAGGTGAATGGACTGCGGTGATGTCAGCAGTAGCCAAAGGTGAAGATGTAGAAGTAATTCAAGAATGCGGCTCAACTTTATGGCAAAATCATTTACCTAAATTACATCCCTTTAAATTCAATCCATCCGCAATCACGAAAGCCAAAATTTTTATCTCACACAAACAATATTCTCCCCCGCTCTCCCCCTCCCCCCCTCTCCCCCTCACAACTTGGCATCCCCGAGTACTATGGGTGGGAATTGGTTGCGAGAGAGGAACGTCGAAACAGGTGATTGCAGATGCGATTGATAAAGTATTTCAAGAAAATCAATTTGCACTTTCTGCTATCGCGGGTATCGCGACTATTGATATCAAAGCCGATGAAGTTGGTTTAGTAGAACTTTCTCAGGAAAGAAATTTACCGTTAAAGACTTTTCCATCAGAAATTCTCAATACGGTAACAGTTCCCAACCCTTCCGATGTTGTAGAAAAAGAAGTCGGAACACCAAGCGTTGCAGAAGCTGCTGCAATAGTTGCTGCGAACCAAACATTGAATGTAGAGACGTTATATATAACGTCTCCCCAAAATGTCGCGTCTCCTGAAAATATCGTATCCCTACAAATCCCCAAACAAATTTACCGCTCAACAAACCCAAACCAACCAGGTGCTGTAACTGTCGCTGTCGCACTATCTAAAAAAGAATACATAGGAAAAATAGGTAAATTGCTGCTTGTAGGCACGGGACCGGGAAACCTCGACCAAATGACCCCAGCCGCACAAACAGCAGTAGCTAGCGCCGATGCGGTAATTGGTTATAGCTTGTATATTGATTTGATTGCTCCAATCCTTCAAAAGCACCAAATCATAGAGGCTCTGCCGATTACAAAAGAGCGCGATCGCGCTCAAAGAGCAATCGAATTGGCAACTTGGGGATTAACTGTAGCTGTTATATCTTCTGGAGATAGCGGAATTTACGGAATGGCAGGTTTGGTAATGGAAGATTTACAAGCTAGTGATTGGGACGGGAAGAATCCTAGCGTAGAAGTATTTCCGGGAGTTAGCGCTTTTCAATCGGCTGCTGCTAGAGTTGGTACTCCCCTAATGCATGATTTTTGCGCTGTGAGTTTAAGCGATTTACTTACCCCTTGGGAAGTGATTGTCAAGCGTTTAGAAGCAGCAGCAGCAGCGGATTTCGTCACGGCTTTATACAATCCTAAATCTAAAACTCGTACTCAACATTTAGTTACAGCCAGAAAAATTTTTCTCAAGCACCGTAATCCCGATACACCAGTAGCAGTAGTGCGTTCAATTTACCGCGAAGACGAACAAATCACTATAACCACCTTGGAAAAACTATTAGATACACCAGTGGATATGTTAACTACCGTTTTAATTGGGAATCAAAGCACTCGTAGTTACGGTGAATGGATGATAACACCGAGGGGATATAGAAAATGAGGTTAAAGGTTAAAGGTAAGAGGTCAAAGGTAGTAGTCCTTTTTAATAGTTTTGAAGGTTTTGTTTTCTATGGACGTAATGTAGAGACGTAGCAGTGCTACGTCTCCCGACGGTTGCGGGAAAACAAACCCTTCAAAATTAATGAAACGCACCAATAGGTAATAGCAATTAACAACATCTATCCTAAGAAGTTGGTAATTATTAAGCCTTTATTTATTCAAGTTCATTAATTTATATAATTCGATAAAAATCTTTGCAAACTATAAGAAACATTGATGGTAACTATGTTGCATGGTAAGTGGGTGCTTCCATCCATCTGAAGTATCCCTTAATAATTATTGAGTTGTTTCTCGTTAATCCCTACAATTAGTAAATTAGTACACAATTTTAAATTACGTTCTCTGCTAGACAAAGGTGGTAAGATGACTCGTCCGATTATATTAGGTATTGTTGGTGACAGTGCTGCGGGTAAAACAACTCTAACTAAGGGTATTGCACAGGTGTTGGGACCGGAAAATGTCACTGTTATTTGTACGGACGATTATCATAGGTATGACCGCAAGCAGCGTGCAGAAATAGGTATTACAGCGCTCGACCCGGACTGCAATTATCTAGATATCATGCAGCAACATATGAAGCAGTTACGTAATGGGCTACCAATTTTGAAGCCAATTTACAACCATACAACTGGTAATTTGGATGCTCCTGAATATATAAAGCCCAATAAATTTGTGATAGTAGAAGGATTGTTGGGTTATTCAACTCGTAAAGCAAGAGAGTGTTACGATGTCAAAGTTTATCTAGCTCCACCCGAATCATTACGTGCTGGTTGGAAAATTAAACGAGATACTCAAAAGCGCGGATACAGTGAAGAGCAGGTTTTAAAAGCACTCAAGCAACGCGAACCAGATTCAGAAAAATTTATCCGTCCCCAACGTCAATGGTCGGATATTGTCGTCAGCTTTTATCCTCCCAAGGATGCTTCCGAGAAAAACAACGGTCATCTAAATGTACGCTTAGTATTGCGTCCAACAATTCCTCACCCTGATTTTACGCAAATTGTTAATTTGGGAAATGGTAATTCGACTTCGGCTATTCGCTTGGATTTAGATAGAGATATGAGTAAACCTGTTGACGTTTTAGAAGTCGATGGGCATGCTACATTAGACCAGGTGAATAGATTAGAGCAAATAATTTGTTCTGATATGCCTAACTTAAAAAACGTTTGCGATCGCGAAAGTAATCCAGAATTAGGTAAAGTTGCCGGTACGACTGGAGAGAGTATCCAAAGTTACCCTCTAGCTTTAACCCAATTGCTGATTACTTACCATGTGCTTAAAGCAACACAAATTTCTCAAGAAGGTTTGTCAGCAAAGCTTTAGACGGTGAATGGGGAAGGATAATCGGTAATTGGTAATTGGTAATTACGTTGTTTTATCAATCTCTTTGTTCTTCCTCTGCCAATGTTATTATTAGTTTTCTTTTCAAAAAGGTTAATTATCTGGCTCAAACTGGGATAACTAAAGTTAGGTACACCTAATCATTGTTAATCCCTAGTTTATCCATGACCTATTGTCTTAGAATAGCCGATATGGCTGAAAACGAGCGTCCGCGAGAGCGCTTGTTAACTCATGGTGCAAAAGTTTTAGCTACTGCTGAGTTAATCGCAATTCTATTGGGTACGGGTCAAGGTCCGGGTAAATTGTCTGCTGTAGGTTTGGGACAATACATATTGCAGGAATTAGGTAAGCATCAACGCGAACCTCTAGTAGTTTTACGAGATATCAGCGCTGCTGAATTAATTAAAATTCCTGGAATTGGGCCAGCTAAAGCAACAGCAATTTTAGCAGCGATAGAGTTGGGTAAACGTGCTTTTCAATCTCGTCCTGGAGAAGGTACATTAATTGATAGCCCAGCATCTGCTGCTGCTGCATTAAGTCAAGATTTGATGTTCCAGCAGCAAGAAAGGTTTGCGGTAGTGCTACTAGATGTGAAAAATCGTTTGATAGGAACCCAGGTAATTACAATTGGAACAGCGACAGAAACTTTAGCACCTCCTCGCGAGATATTTCGGGAAGTGATACGTCAAGGTGCAACTCGTTTAATAGTTGCACACAACCACCCTTCAGCAAACCTCGAACCCAGTCCAGAGGATATAGAATTAACCCGTCAATTATTAGCTGGAGCGCAATTTTTGCAAGTTCCCTTGATAGACCATCTAATACTTGGTGATGGAGATTTCCAAAGTTTGCGGGAGATTACAAGCTTATGGGAAGAATATCCGCAAGGGGATTAATAATTTATTCTTGATTTCAAAAATTCCGAGGAATTGTAGAGACGTAAAATTTTATGTCTCCCAGCGGTCGCGGGTAAAACCAACAATTAGTACCTTACTTTATATTCTGCACCAATTGCAGAAACCGGTTTCTAGTATTGAGAACATGATTAATTTGTGATGAGACAAGCAAGAAACCGGGTTTCTTTTAGCTTCTTGAGAATAATCTAGGATATCGGTTGCAATAAAAAATGTAGAGAGTTTGTTTCCATCCATCTCTACATCATTTCAAAATTAATTATTCTTTTACTAGTGGTATTACCCGCTCAACGAAAAGGATAGATTTTTTAATAGGCTCCTTTTTTCTCCACAATCACTTTGATGGTTTGAAGAATGATCTGCAAATCTAATGAAAGCGACCAGTTTTCCATGTAAGTTTTATCCAAGTCAATCACTTTCTCAAAGTCGATAATATCCGAGCGACCGGAGATTTGCCACAAACCAGTAATTCCGGGGAGAACTTCTTGACGAATAAAGTGGTGGTCGGAGAACTTCTTAACATCTCTTACAGGTAAAGGACGAGGACCAACTAAACTCATTTCTCCAAAAAGGACGTTAAATAATTGAGGGAATTCATCTAAACTATATTGACGCAAAAACTTACCCACTCTGGTAATACGCGGGTCATCCTTGATTTTAAACAGGATTCCATCTTTTGTTTCATTCTGGGCTTCTAGCTGTTTTTGTAATTCATCTGCATTCGTCACCATTGTGCGGAATTTCCACACTTTGAAGGATTGTCCGTGTAAACCAACGCGAGTCTGTTTATAAAATACCGGACCAGGAGAATCTAATTTGATTAATAATGCAATCAATAGATAAATTGGTGAAGCAAATAAGATAAATAGTGCTGAACTACAAAAATCAAAATACCTTTTTATCCAGAAATCACTACCTGTTATGGTTGGAGGTAAAAAGTTTAATATTGGGATACCACCAAGCATTTTTAATTCTAATCTTTGCTCTACTGCTTGTAATTCAATCGGTAGAATATGTAAGATAATTCCTGCGTTTCTTAATTTCCAATAGAGGTACATTCTATGTTCTATTGATTCCCAAGAGCAGACAAAAACTTCTGCAATACCTTTACTAATAATTTCATCTAAGGTTGCGGCAAAATTCCCTTTTGATAAACTTATTAAATGAACATTTTTCCAGCCGACAAGATTATAGCAATTCTGATTTTCTAATAATTTAAGCGCCTTATCTTTATCTTTTAAAGAACTAATTAAATATGTTGGACAAGTAATTACATTTTGTTTTCTAAGGCGCATTATAGCAGTATCTACCACAAACCTGCCCGAACAAGCTATTGTTATGTTTAATAGCCATGCTGTAATAAAAGTTGTTCTAGTGAATAAGTTATTTTGTAAATATAGGTATCCGAAAAGCAGTAGTAATAAATAAGAAAAGGTTATTGTTTTACTGAGACTAAAATAGTCCCGCCGCTTTTCTCCGGCTTTATATAGTCCTTGAGTTGCAATCAAAGAAATTTGAATCGCAACAATTGACAATATAAAAAATATATTATCTTGCTTAAATAAATTGATATTAGAGCCTATATCGCTTGCTTGAGATATTTTCCATGCTAATGCTAAGCATACTGCATCTACAGCAACAAGGGTTATTCTACGAAGCCATATTGCACCAATCCTTTTACGCAACTGTGTTAAAGATGGTGCCCGTAAATCTAATAGACTATTTCCTGATAACTCACTAACAAAAGACATATTTTTTTATTAATTATTGATTATTTATTTATATACAAATCATATTGTATATTCGTGACATCATTGTGACACAGTTATTTGTATAAAAGCCCCAATCTGTAAATCATTTTACGTAATTATAATATTTTTAAAATTGCTTACTATTAACTTTAAATATAACTAATTATATGTATGTAAATATAATTAATAATATTGTTGTCGTAAACAATGAGTGTTCCACTATGTTGATAATAAAAATAAAAAACGGGCGTTAAACCCGTATTAATAAAAACATCAAATAGCTATAGGAAAATATGTGTTAAAAATAGAATAAAGCTTTTACACGAAACATTTACCATTTACTTTATTGTTAGATAATAAAGAATACTATTAAAAATGATAGTTTAACGATTTGGTGCTGCATCAAAAGCACGAGCTACAGCATTCCAAGCAAATTTACGCTTTCCATTTGTATCAAGAAGTAGAGGACGAACAGGTGCATCATCTTCTCGGGGTTGAAACTCGCTCAACCAAGTATACTTATCATTTAATCCCCAAGTGATAACAGCTATTACTGCTGGTTCTTCTAAAGCAACCTTTAAATAATCGCTATAAGCTTTAGCAACTATTCTGTCCCGAATTTGTACATTCCTTGGTAAATCTTTGTCTACAACATCGAGTTCGGTAATCAAGATTTTCAAACCCATATCGGCAATTTGAGCGAAAAAATCTTTTACTTTTTTAGAATTAAAATTTGTTTCATCACCCCATAAATGAGCTTGAATACCTACAGCATGAATCGGAGTTCCCTTGGATTTTAAACGTTTTAAAAGCTTGATAACAGCATTTCGCTTTGCTTCATCTTCGGCTATATCGTATTCCAAACCATAATCGTTATAGACTAACATTGCATTTGGGTCAGCTTTGTGTGCTAGACGAAAAGCAAGGTCTATATAATCTTCTCCAAGAAACTCCAACCACTTAGTTTTTCTCAAACCATCGGGATGTCCATCTTTCGTGTCAATAGCTTCATTCACAACATCCCAAGAGTGTGTTTTTCCTCGGTAACGTGTAACGACAGTGTTGATATGCTTTTCCAAGACAGCTCTAGCATTTTTATGATTGACCGTATCTTCAAACCAGGGGGGTAAAGCTGCGTGCCAAACTAGAGTATGTCCGCGATATAACATATCATGGCTACGAGCAAAATCAAGCATCCAGTCTGCTGCTGTAAAATCGAAAGTGTCAGGTGTAGGACGTAAAGGATTTGGATTTATATGCCATTTTAATCCCCATTCCGGAACTAGTATTGAACATTCCTTAGCTACATCTTGAGCATATTGTTGATCCCCTTTCATGTGACCGTATCGTATAGCAGCTCCGAAAATAATATTTTTCTTCGCAGCACGTTCTTTTAGAGATTCACCTCCAGGATATTTAATACACTCACAATCAGGGTCGTCTAATGCAAGAACTTGCTGACGCTTCAATTCATCTTTACCTGTAACGACTGCACCCATAGCTGTTAAAGCACCTAGACTAAATAGGAATTTTCGTCTAGTGAATATTTTTTTAGACATGAATCTTAGACGCGAAGATTAAACATAAATATATGTCAAGCAAGCTTGTAAAAACCTAATCTTTGTTTGATTACTAACCACATAAACTGGGGATTTCCCATCACATAACGTTTCCACAAACGCTTTGGTTCGACAATCAAGCGAAACAGCCATTCCAGACCCCATTTTTGCATCCATAAAGGTGCTCTTTGTACCATATCAGCAACTAGTTCAAAGCTGACTCCAATACCCAGAGAGACTGGTACACCTAGTTGTTGATAATTCTGGTATATCCACTTTTCCTGTTTAGGAGCGCCCAATCCAACGAAAAGAATGTCTGGTGCTGCGGCCTTAATTTTGGAATTGATAGAGGCTAATTCTTGTGGTTGAGATTCAAATCCATAGGGTGGACAGTGAGTTCCAACTATTTGAAGGTTAGGGTGTCTTGCTTGTAAAGTTTTTTTAGCAGCTTCAGCAGCACCGGGACGACCACCGAGCAAGAAGACCTTTAATCCTTTATTTTCTGCAACAGCAGATAACTCTTCAAACAAATCGGTTCCATTAACGCGACCATTTAAGGGTGTTTTCAGGAATTTAGCAGACCATAATAATGAAACACCATCAGGTACAGCTAAAAAAGCGTTTTCATAGATTTGACGAAAATCAACATCGCGTTGAAGGCTTAGAACGTGTTGTGCATTAGGAGTTACAACATATGAAGGAGCAACACCTTTCATAGCATGGTCTGTAATTCGTTCAACTACATCATTAAAGCTATAGTTATCAATTTTTACTCCGCAGATATTTACTCTCATAATTTAATCTCCGATATTATCAAAATTGTTTAAGTTTCTAGATTTATAGTCATCTCAAATCACAAATAAATATTAGTGGGAGCATCTTGCTCGCTAATTACCAACAGGGAGCAAGATGCTCCCACTACGGAAATTAATTGGAATGACTATAATCCCAAATCCAAAATCTAATTACTCCCGCTCCGTTCTAAGATTTCCTATCGCAATTTCTCCCTCGCTCCCTCTCTCACTCTCTCCCTCCGAGCAATAAGTATCTTTCATCGGGAAGGGAGAAACTACCGTCCAGCAGCAGCAGGTTCAAGGGAATTCTTCGATTTAGATTCTAGTACAGAGTCATAGATTTCATAAAGTTGAGAGCAATAAGTCTTAATATCGAAAGGAGCAACAGTTTCTCTAGCTGCATTTCCTAACGAGAATCTCAAAGACTCACTCTCGATTAACTTCTGCATTGCTTCCGATAGCTTTTGCACATCTCCCGGATTAATTAATAAACCATTCTCTGTCGAATTAATTAATTCAGGGATACCACCTACCGGTGTGACAATTACAGGTAAACCCCAGCCCATTGCTTCTAAAAGAGCCATTGGTAAACCTTCGTTGTAGGAAGGTAAAACAAATATGTCGATATCAGCAAGCAGTTTATCTCTAGTTTGAGAATCTATCCAACCCAGGAATTGAATCCTATTTTCCAAATTCAGACTTTGAGCTAATGTTTGAGCTTCTTTAATATCTCCATCTCCGGCGATAATTAGCTCAGTTTTTCCTTTTAAAGCATCTGGAATCTGAGCGAAAGCTTTGATTAAATCAAAAGTTCCTTTACGCGAACCGACTCGTCCGAAAAAGCCTATTTTGATAGACGAAGTGTTTTTTCTATCTGGAATCTGAGCGGGTAATTCAGTCGGATTTGGCAAAACTACAACTTGTTTTTTGTTTAATCCTAGATTATTTGTATAGTATTTTTCCCAAGTTTTAGAAAGAACTATAAAATCATCGCAGGAACGAAATATTTTACCGAAAAATTGTTGACCCCACTTAGGAAGTTTCGAGTAGGTTACGTGAAACTCAGCACCATGAGCGTGCATTAATACAGGTTTATTAAAAAGGAAAGCAATCATTGCAATAATTGCTTTTCTGAGCAAGCTACCACCATCAGAAATGTGAACGTGTACGATATCAGCTTTGCTCGCAATTAAGTTCCACAACAGCACTGTGAAAGCTTTGATAAAAACTTTTATTCTATGGAGGATTGTACCTTCATCATGGCTAGTTATATGCTGAAAATTCACATACCCATTAGCGTGTTTGAGCATGAGTTTTTCAACCGTCGCTATTCCTCCATTTTGTTCGAGGCTAGCACCTAGCATGAGAACATTTAATTTGCCCATGTGTCCCTGACGTTTAAATTTATAAAAGAGTGAATTAAAAAATGTGTTTTACAAGTTTTTATCCTGTAATCGAATCCGGATAATTTTTTAAATTTATTATTCTCTAACAATCGCAAAATACAATGTATATTGGCATCCGCACAATTACATAAAGTAGATAAAACAACTTTAAAGATAAATAAAAAAATAAATTATTTGTTGAAAGCAATAAAAAAGAGGGAACAGCAAACACTGAACCCAAGGCTTTTTTATCTATGTCAAAATTTTGTAAAGATTACCTTACAAAAAAATACGTGTAATTACTAACAGGATTTATTGATTATGGCTCATTATTAGATAACATGCTAATTCATAAGTAAAAAATCGCTGTAATACAATGCAGATAAACCTTACCCCCTTCCCCTCTCCGCTATCTTGGAGAGGGGTGTATTCTATTCAATTGAAAACTGCTATATATTTTCTTTTATACTAATATCGTCCTTTTTTTATTTTGCCTTCTGCCCTCTGCCTTTTGCGTTTTTACGACTATTTAATTAGCATACCAAGCACTGAATAACCTTGATTATTCTCTTCGTTAATTACTTCCGAAAACTGAATATTACGAAGCAAAACGGGGATTTATTTTGTTAAACAATCACTAAGCTTTGTCGCGAGAATTTTAGCGTTATCTGGACTTAATAACATGGAGCGATGAGTACCGGGAATTTTATATACTTCAACTCCACCAGCAGCCCATTTATCCCAACCAACATTAGCATCTTCTAAACAGAAAAATTCGTACTCAGCCAAGAAGATATGAATTTTACCCGGAAACGGTTTTACTTCATATTCATTCATAAATTCTGCAAGATTTTGTATCAAAGGTTTAAAAGATTGGGTCATCTTATATTCGATTCGCTCTTTAAAAAAGCTAGTTTTATCTTTCCAAGAAAAACCTAAAACTGCTTTTAGTCGCTGATAGCGCTTGAACCATATTTTAGCTTCTTCTGCTCGGCTTTCTACTTCGGGAGTGGGAGTATCAAGCATTCCTAAAAAATTAACTTGCTCGTTCTGCGCGTATAGCTGCTGGGCTATTTCATAAGCAACTAAGCCTTCATAGGAATGACCCATTAAGTTATAAGTATTGTGAGTCTGAATCTCGCGTATTTTCTGTATACATCGAAATGCCATGTTCGGAGCATTATCAAAATCTTCTTGGATAATATATACAGGCTGTTCTTTATCTAAATACTCTATCATTTGCTGGTATAAATAACCATTATTAGCAACGATAAATAAAGGAGGTTTATTACCGTTGGGATTAATTTTGATAACGGTTTCTGCGTTAGTTTCTTCCTGGGTAATAATATCAGCAAGTTCTTCAATAGTAGGAGCTTCAAAAAAGACAGCTTGATTGAGCTTTTTATCAAATAGATAATCAATTTGTGCGACCATAGAGGTAGCCATCAAAGAATTACCACCCAAATCAAAGAAATTATCTTTAATACCAATAGGATGAATTGCAAAAGCTTTTTCCCAAAGCGCGACTAATTTTTGTTCTACATCGTTATTAGCAGCGAAATAATCCTGTTGTAAATTCAGATTTGCTTTATCAGGTTTGGGAAGAGCTTTACGGTCAACTTTATCGTTGGGAGTCAAAGGTAAAGCATCTAAAAAAACAAATCCCGAGGGTACCATGTAGTCCGGTAGCTTAGTTTTGAGGAAATCCTTTAATTCTTTAGTTTGAGAAAGTTGAGAATTTCTGGGGACAACATAAGCAATCAAACGCTTATCACCAGCATCGTAGTCTTGAGGAATAACAATAGCTTGTTTAACACTCAAATGCTGGTTAAGAACAGTTTCAATTTCTCCTAACTCAATCCTAAAACCGCGAATCTTGACTTGATGGTCGATACGACCGAGAAAATCGATATTACCATCGCTAAGAAAACGAGCTAAATCACCAGATTTATACATTTTCATCCCCGGATTAAACGGGTCGGGAATAAACTTTTGAGCAGTTAAATCGGGTCTATTAAGATAACCACGTGCTAAACAAACACCACCGATATGTAATTCTCCAGGAACTCCAATCGGAACCGGATTCAAATTAGAATCAAGAATATAAATCTTGACGTTATCAAAAGGTCTTCCAATAGTCATTTGAGGAAGTCCAGATTCTTGATTAACCGATTCAGATAGCTTACATCTAGTTACAACTACAGTTGCTTCAGTCGGTCCATAAGTATTAATCAGTTCGGGACATTGATGATTCTCAAAAGATTTCTGCCAGGATGTAACTTTTTCAGAAATTACTGCTTCTCCACCAATAATTACTAATCGCAACGAACCGGGTAATTGTGATTGATTATTAGCTAAGTCAGAAGCAATTTGATGCCAATATGCAGTAGGTAAATCTAATACCGTCAATCCCCATTCATTACATTTTTCTAACATCCGAGAACCGTTGGTTAAAAAGTCATCGGTTCTTAGTATTAAAGTCGCACCAGTAGTCAGACAGGGATACATTTCTTCTACAGCAATATCAAAGCTAATTGATGCAAATTGGAGAATCCTATCATTATGGTTAATCCCATATTCTAAGGTAGCTGTTTGAGTAAAATTAACTAAAGAATTATGTTCAATCATCACTCCTTTCGATTTACCTGTAGAACCGGAGGTGTAAATTACATAAGCCAAATTTGATGGTGAAACATCGCTTAAAGGTGCTTGTTCTTTTTGAGTCGCAATTAAATTATCCCAGTCTTTATCTAAGCAAATTTGTTGAGCTTTGTTCGGTGGTATCTCAGATAGTAAATCTTCTGTTGTCAGTAAAACTGACACTCCAGAATCATCGAGCATATGAGACAATCTTTCTTGAGGATAATCTGGGTCTAAGGGAACGTAAGCACCACCTGCTTTGAGTATCCCTAGTATTCCTACTACCATTTCTAAACAACGGTTAATACAAATACCTACTAACACATCTGGTTTTACCCCTAATGTTTGTAAATAATTTGCAAGTTGATTTGCACGATTATCTAATTGTTGATAGGTAAGCTGCTGGTCTTTCCATATTACTGCTACAGCATCTGGTGTTTTTGCTACTTGTGAGGAGAATAGCTGATGAATACATTTGTCACGAGGGTATTCAAATTCTGTTTGATTCCATTCAACTAAAATTTGATTACTTTCTATTTCGCTTAAAATTGTTAGTTCTTTAACTAAAGTATCGGGGTTTAAGACAATTGCATTGAGTAAATTCTCGAAATGACTAATCAACCGCTTTATTGTGTTTGATGCAAATAGCTCTTGATTGTATGCAACTGTTCCTTTCAATCCTTCTGGTGAAGAGACTATAAATAAAGATAAATCTAGTTCAAATTCATTAATATTAATTGGTATTGGTGTATCTGTAATTTCAGCATCTTGCAAGTTAAGCATGACTTGAAAAATGCCTGCATCGTTGGTTGGTAGTTGTTGTATTAGTTGTGACCAGTTAAAATCTTGATGTTTCTTTTCTTGTGATACTACTTGAAAAGTTTGTTTTAATAATTGAGAAAATGATAAGTCCCCAGATATGGAGTTCCTGAAAGCTAATGTATTGAAATCGGAATTATCAGTTTGAGGAATATAGGAACCAACGATTATATCTTCTTGAGCGGTGTATCTATAAAGTAAACAGTTAAATGCTGCTAATAGGGTTGATAATAAATCAACGTTGTATTTTTGAGTAATGCTTGTTAATGATTGCAGCAAGTCATCGGAGAAAATGAAAGTTTCTATCCCTAAGTGATATTGCTGATGGTCGCTTCTGATATAATCTGTTGTTATTTCTAAAACTGGTATATTACTTAGTTTTTCTTCCCAGTATTTTAAGTTTTTATTAGACATAATATTTATTGATTAAAGACGTATTTATTCCTCGTAAATACTTTTGAATTAATTATACGTAATAATTATCATCATTATTATTATGATTCACAATCTTATTGTTATAAAAAACTGCATAAATTAGCTCTATTACTTATTAGATATATTGAATCAAATAACGCAAAAAAACTTGGTTCTTCAGTACATAGTATGCTATTGGGTGAGTAAAAATAGCTGTAATACTTCCTGTATAAAGGTTTTTAGCCTTTTTCACTTCATCTATTACTAATATCTTCCTTTCTTTCCCTTCTGCCTTCTGCCCACTGCCTTCTGCCTTTTTACGACTATTTAATTAGCATAGCAAGTACGGATGAGCCAAAAACTTTTTATATGATGCGTTAAATAATTAATATCTGAGAAAATATAGAAAGTACTTTATTTTTCTAAACAAGTTTCAAGCTGCTTAGCAAAATATTTTGCATTTTCTGGTTTTAATAATATAGAGCGATGAGTACCAGGAATTTTATGTACTTCGACTTCAGGAACCCACTTATTCCAACCAAAACTAACATCTTCAAGCCCATAGCATTCAGAGATAGCAGAGAAAAGAGTTATCTTACCTGAATAAGCTTTAACATCGTATTCGTTCATGAATTTTTCTAAGGTAAGCATCAAAGGCTTAAATGATGGGTCAAGTCTGTATTCTATTCGCTCTTTTAAGAAGTTTATTTTTTCCTTCCAGGGAAGTCCAAAAAATCTTTTGAGGAGTTGAGAAAATTTATAAAATGACGTACCTTTTTCTACTTTATTTTCTATGTCCGGAGTAGGAGTATCAAGCATCCCTAGAAAATTTACTTTCTCGTTTTGTGCGTCTAGTTGTTGAGCTATTTCATAGACTACTAAGCCTTCATAAGAATAGCCGATTAAATTATATGGTCCTTGCGGTTTAATATTGCGTATTTGTGCAATAGCATGTGATGCCATTTCTGAAGCTTTTTCTAACTCTTCCAGGATGATGTAAACTGGCTGTTCTTCATCTAAAAATTTGATTATCTCTTGGAATAAGAAAACTTTATTAGCAACGATAAATAAAGGAGGTTTATTACCGTTGGGATTAATTTTGATAACGGTTTCTTCGTTAGTTTCTTCCTGGGTAATAATATCAGCAAGTTCTTCAATAGTAGGAGCTTCAAAAAAGACAGCTTGATTGAGCTTTTTATCAAATAGATAATCAATTTGTGCGACCATAGAGGTAGCCATCAAAGAATTACCACCCAAATCAAAGAAATTATCTTTAATACCAATAGGATGAATTGCAAAAGCTTTTTCCCAAAGCGCGACTAATTTTTGTTCTACATCGTTATTAGCAGCGAAATAATCCTGTTGTAAATTCAGATTTGCTTTATCAGGTTTGGGAAGAGCTTTACGGTCAACTTTATCGTTGGGAGTCAAAGGTAAAGCATCTAAAAAGACAAATCCCGAGGGTAACATGTAGTCCGGTAGCTTAGTTTTGAGGAAATCCTTTAATTGTTGACCTTGAGGAAGTTGAGAATTTCTGGGGACAACATAAGCAATCAAACGCTTATCACCAGCATCGTAGTCTTGAGGAATAACAATAGCTTGTTTAACACTCAAATGCTGGTTAAGAACAGTTTCAATTTCTCCTAACTCAATCCTAAAACCGCGAATCTTGACTTGATGGTCGATACGACCGAGAAAATCGATATTACCATCGCTAAGAAAACGAGCTAAATCACCAGATTTATACATTTTCATCCCCGGATTAAACGGGTCGGGAATAAACTTTTGAGCAGTTAAATCGGGTCTATTAAGATAACCACGTGCTAAACAAACACCACCGATATGTAATTCTCCAGGAACTCCAATCGGAACCGGATTCAAATTAGAATCAAGAATATAAATCTTGACGTTACCAAAAGGTCTTCCAATAGTCATTCGAGGAAGTCCATTTTTTTGTATTGACTCAGATAATTTACATTTTGTAACTACTACAGTTGCTTCAGTCGGTCCATAAACATTTATAAATTCAGGAGATTTTTTATTTTTGAAATAATTGTGCCATGATGCAACTTTTTCAGGAATAACTGCTTCTCCACCAATAATTACTAATCGCAATGAATCGGGTATTGTACAATTATAATTATCTAAATCGGAAACAATTTGATGCCAATATGCTGTAGGTAAATCTATTACAGTTAGTTTCCATTCATTGCATTTTTGCAGCATTCCCGAACCGTCGGTTAAAAAGTCATCGGTTCGTAGAATTAAAGTAGCACCAGTGGTAAGACAGGGATACATTTCTTCTGCTGCAACATCAAAGCTAATTGATGCAAATTGAAGAATCCTATCATTATGGTTAATCCCATATTCTAAGGTAGCTGTTTGAGTAAAATTAACTAAAGAATTATGTTCAATCATCACTCCTTTCGATTTACCTGTAGAACCGGAGGTGTAAATTACATAAGCCAAATTTGATGGTGAAACATCGCTTAAAGGTGCTTGTTCTTTTTGAGTCGCAATTAAATTATCCCAGTCTTTATCTAAGCAAATTTGTTGAGCTTTGTTCGGTGGTATCTCAGATAGTAAATCTTCTGTTGTCAGTAAAACTGACACTCCAGAATCATCGAGCATATGAGACAATCTTTCTTGAGGATAATCTGGGTCTAAGGGAACGTAAGCACCACCTGCTTTGAGTATCCCTAGTATTCCTACTACCATTTCTAAACAACGGTTAATACAAATACCTACTAACACATCTGGTTTTACCCCTAATGTTTGTAAATAATTTGCAAGTTGATTTGCACGATTATCTAATTGTTGATAGGTAAGCTGCTGGTCTTTCCATATTACTGCTACAGCATCTGGTGTTTTTGCTACTTGTGAGGAGAATAGCTGATGAATACATTTGTCACGAGGGTATTCAAATTCTGTTTGATTCCATTCAACTAAAATTTGATTACTTTCTATTTCGCTTAAAATTGTTAGTTTTTTAACTAAAGTATCGGGGTTTAAGACAATTGCATTGAGTAAATTCTCGAAATGACTAATAAACCGCTTTATTGTGTTTGGTGCAAATAGCTCTTGATTGTATGCAACTGTTCCTTTCAATCCTTCTGGTGAAGAAACTATAAATAAAGATAAATCTAGTTCAAATTCATTAATATTAATTGGTAGTGGTGTATCTGTAATTTCAGCATCTTGCAAGTTAAGCATGACTTGAAAAATGCCTGCATCGTTGGTTGGTAGTTGTTGTACTAGTTGTGACCAGTTAAAATCTTGATGTTTCTTTTCTTGTGATACTACTTGAAAAGTTTGTTTTAATAATTGAGAAAATGATAAGTCCCCAGATATGGAATTCCTGAAGGCTAATGTATTGAAATCGGAATTATCAGTTTGAGGAATATAGGAACCAACGATTATATCTTCTTGAGCGGTGTATCTATAGAGTAAACAGTTGAATGCTGCTAATAGGGTTGATAGTAAATCAACGTTGTATTGTTGAGTAATGCTTGTTAATGATTGCAACAGGTCCTCAGAGAAAATGAAAGTTTCTATCCCTAAGTGATATTGCTGATGGTCGCTTCTGATATAATCTGTTGTTATTTCTAAAACTGGTATATTACTTAATTTTTCTTGCCAGTATTTTAAATTTTTATCAGACATAATATTTTTTTATTTAAAGATGCACTTATTTTATGGTGAGGAAAAATCACTATGCTTCAATGATTTTTCCCTTTATATATTTTATATAGCTGATAGCTTGTGACTTTTTGGTGACATTTGTACGGAAAAAGCAACAGCAACATAAAGAACCCAAAACAAATCGTTTTGTATCATTAATGTAGTTTCGCTGATGTTCGCTAATAACATGTAAGTCATATAAGTTAACGGCCAAAATCCTTCTGATGTGGTGGTAGTTCGTACCCAGTAAAATGCTCTTGGTAAAGTGATTGCTAAAAACCCAAAGACATATGTACCCAAACCGAGTAAGCCTATTTGCAACCACAGGTCTAAAAAGCCATTATGGGAATTTGGAGGTTTCCAACCAGTTACTCTCCAAATGAAAAAAGATGGAGTATCTGGACCATACCAAAACGCACCAAATCCATAACCTAAAACTGGTTTTTTCCAAATCATGTCGAAGATATATGGCCACATATCTCCACGACCGGTAAGAGTCGTATCTTTACCAAGAGCGGTTAAAATCGCTTCGGTGGTTACAGAAACAATAATATAGAAAATTGCTCCCAAACTGGCGATTGTAATTGTACTTGGTACCATCAAATTATCACGCCATCGAAATACTCGAAAAGATATAGATACCGCGATTAAACATATTCCATTAATTAAAGAAGTTGTCGAACTAGAACGTACTAAAAGGATAAAAGCTAGACTAAAAGCCATCCAGAATAACCAACTATATTTCTTAGAGTCAAAAGCTGATAGTAAAAATACTACTAATCCTGGGGCTATTACTTTACCAAGAGTATTTTTATGGTTATAAATTCCTCGCCATCTTCCTTCATGAATTCCAGCCATAATCCCATATTTTGGTATTGCTGCAATAAATACAAAGCTAAATACTACAGCAATTCCGTACATGTATACTAATAGTTTTAACTGCTCTTTAATAGTGTAACGCGATGCTAAATATAGTCCGAATAAACTAGTTCCAACTATTGCTATACCTCGAGTGATTGTCTTTTTCGGAAGAGAAGACCACATGAAAGAAAAGGCTGCTATTCCGACCAATAATACTATTATCTTTTCTTTTCTCATTACTTTGATAACCTTTTTCCAACGAAGAACAAGGAGGAAAAAAGTAACTATGTAGTTTAAAAAGAAAAATATTAAAATTAAAGAGGTATTTGTTTCTCCAGAATCGTCACCTTCATTTGCTCCACCCGATAGAATTACAGTTAGCGGTCCTCCCGAATAAAGCAATAAAGATGCAACTGCAAAAGCCTCCTCAGCAAATAATAAAAGTTTTCTCATTACTTTTAGCGATAACTATTTTTGAGATAAATTGCTTTGCGATAAATTTCAATTGTTTGAGCAGCAATATTTGACCAGTTCAAATCATCTTGACAGCGATATAAAGCTGCGGTTCGTATTTGATTTTGTAACTCACTATCGCTCAATAAACGAATAATCGCATCAGCTAAAGCAGTAACATCCCTAGGTGGAACCAATAACCCATCTTGCTCTGAATAAATCATTTCCGCTAAACCACCAATTTCAGAAGCAATAACTGGAGTCCCTAATGCATAAGCTAGAGGTGCAACACCGCTTTGAGATGCTTCTATATAAGGTAAAACTACTGCCGAACTGCGTTTAAAAAGACCTACAACATCTTCTGATTCGATATAGTGACCGAGCATTTCGTAATGCTTCTCATCAAATCCATTGGGAAAATATTGTTGTAAATTTTCTCCTTCCCCAGCAATAATTAATTTTACTTGAGGAATACGTTCTATGATTGACGGCATTGCTTCAACCAGATACTTTAAACCTTTATAAGGCCAAATGCGTCCATAAAATAGTAAAGTAAATGGTTCTGCGACCGTGTTTTTATCTTCTTTAGCCAATCGTTTGTATAAACTTCCTAACTCTCCATGAGGAAGGACACACACCCTTTGTTTCGGAACTCCAAACTCTTCAACTAAAGCCCCTTTCAGGAAATTTGCATGAACGATTAGCTGTTGCGATCGCCAAAATGCAATTCTGCGAGTATATTCGGAACCGATGACGTTATCTTTGTCTCCAGGATGACGAAATACATCATGAATTGTTGTTACTAAAGCAGGCATTTTATTGACAAACAAAGTTAAATCGTACCAAGGGTCGTTAGTTTCTTGGACGTGCAATACATCAGGCTGTATTTTACGGATAATCCTCATTAATTCACCCATTGCGGATAAATTACGCGGGTCGCGAATGCGATATTTATTAAAAGTAATTACATTAATTCTAGGGTCTAGTAAAGCTTGTATTTCATTCGTTAAGTTCTGGGGATGAATTAATGTTAAATCTACGTTCGCTGCGGCTAGACCATTAGCTAGCTGAACGGTGTATTCAAAAAAGCAAAAATGTAATAAAGCAACTTTCATTTTTTTCTCTATGTTTTAGTTAGATATGAAATTAGGATTAAAATTTGACTGATATACAACAGTAACCTTGAAGTAATAGCTATGACTAACTAGAATTTTTTACAGCTATTTTATTGAAATATAAAGATAATCTGCGACGTATAATTCTTGGTAGCTGTGTAGATAAATGACAAAAGAAATAAGGATTCTTTCTCATTTGCATTAAAGCAGTTAAATAATCGGCTTCTTTAAAAGAATCTACAACTTGAAAATACGGCTTAGTTTTTTCAATTAAAGCTAGACGTTTCTGTAAAGCAATCAGCAATCGCTGGTTGTTTTTTATATAGTCTTGATTTAAATAGTATTTAGTCGCTTGAGAATATGCTTCAATTCTTTTTATTTTGCTCTGAGTAACTAAAGAACCATGCCGAGAACGATAATAATAAAATGGTTCTGGAACTAATAAAAAATTTGCTCCATGGGCTAAGCAAGTTAAATACAACCAAAAGTCTCCACCAATTAAAATATCTTTTTGGTTTTGAATTTTATGTTTAATAATAAAATCTCTTTTGATTAATGGTTTGGTTAACCCTAAAGGTAAACTCCATACTCCGGGTATATCTTTCTCCACAAAAGATATAGGAGAAATTTTGATATTATCTTTAACCTTACATCTACTTTGAGTTAATAACGTACTCCAGGGAGCGGCTTTCCCGTCTTGAATAAAATATATATCATCAGCAATCATGTCTACATTCTGGGAATTGGCTATATCTAAGAGTTTTTCTAATCTATCAACTGCATACCAGTCATCTGAATCGAGTCGGGTGATCCAATTACCTTGAGCTTCATTTATTGCCAAATTAGTAGAAAAATTTTGTCCTCGATTTTGTTTATTAACTAAGACTTTAATACGCTTATCGGAAAAACTTTTGATTATCTCTAAAGTTTTATCCTCGGAACCGTCATCTACTATAATTAATTCGATATTTTTTTCAGTTTGTTCTAAAGCAGATTTTATAGATTTTGCAATATATTCTTCCGTATTATAAGCAAGAATAATTACAGATACTTCTGGATTCATAGCGTCACCCTGTAGATAGAACCCAAGACTTGAATACTCATTTTATTTTCGCTTCAATAATAATTTTGCCCACTCCTCTTGAGAAGTGTAAACAGTGTAAATTCCTAGGCTGCCAACAAATAAGAAATAGCTTAAGGTTGAAATTAGTAAAACAAAAATAATATTTAAATTGAATTGCTGGAGAACAAATAAAACACCTGTCATCAAAATGCTTACAATCAGCGGACGACTAATAACAGACCAGTATTCTAATTTAAATAATCTTCTGTGAACCTCAAATAGATAAATAAACAGAGCAACAAAGTCTGTAAATATGACTGTAGATGCTGCACCATTTAATTTATACTGAGAAACAAGTACGATACTTAATAAAACGTCTAATATAGTTGTAATAAAAACTTGCCAAAGATTAACTTTTTCAAATCCATTTGCCACTAATAAGTAACTCAGCGGTCTTACAAATGATGAAGCAATCAGACCGAGACTAAATATATTTAAAGCTAATTGTGCTTCTGCAAAACTCGGGTCGTGATAGAGCAAGACCAGTAAATCTTTTCCCACAAAAACAAGTCCTACAATTAAAGGTAAAGCTACAACCAATAATATTTCTATAGTTATTTGTGAAATTTGTCGCTGACTGTCTTTCCCAGAACTAATCGCTTTAGTCATTTTTGGAAATACAGCTAGAACAAGACTATGAGAAATAATTTGAAAAGGCTGCATTAATTGTGCAACTGCACCATACAGTCCCACAACTAATTCACCACCAAATAAAGAAAGAATAAAAACTTGGAGTCTATAGCCTAAAACAGATATACCTTCAATCACTATAAATGAACCAGAAGCTTTAGTCGTTTCCCACATAAACTTCCAGTCTAAGTGCCATTTATATTTAATAAATTGCGAGACTAAACACCATTCAATCAAGAATATCAAGCATTCCGAACCCACCATAATTGCTGAAACAACACTAACATTCTGGTTCAGATTCATAGCCCAAACCATTAATAATAGTCGTACAATATAAATAGGTACGGTACTGACAGCAATTAAATGCATTTTCTCTTCTGCTTGAAAGATAGCCTCTGTAACGTTAGAAAGCGAAAATGGGATAACTGCTAAACCCAAAACGTAACAAACAGTAGAAGTATCTTGATTATAAGGAAGAAAATACACCGTAATTGTCAGCACTGCATAACCAACAACACTGAACAAAAGCTGTAGAAAAGTGCCGCTGATTAAATAAGCAGGAACTTCGGTGGGATTGCGCGAAATTTCCCGCGTGAATAATGTTTTAAATCCCTGGGAAGCTAAAGTCATAAAGACATAATAATAACTAAAAGCAAGCATATACTGTCCTAGTTCATAAGCTCCCATAATACGAGCAATTGATGCAACTAGTATGAAAGTTGTAATACTCTGAGTTAAGCGATTCAAGAGTAAGGAAAAAGAATTTCCTAAAAGCTTGCGTAATCCTTCCATGAATAAATTGCACCCTAATAAACTTATATAAAAACAGTCACTTGAACAGTCACTTAAAATGATTTTGACTTAATAGCTTCTTTATAGGAATTATCTTTATTTGAATCATCTTTACCATAATAGAAATGGCTGTCGGATTCATTTTCCGGAATTAGACCATTTACTACCACACCTAAAACGTTTTGTGCAGAACGTGCTAAAGCTTCTTTAGCAGTATTCGCATCACCAGAAGTCAGAACCCCTGCTCGTGCTACTAATAAGACACCATCAGCCATTTTTCCTAAAGCTAAAGCATCCGCTCTCATCATTAATGATGGTGCATCGATAATGACAAAATCATAAGTCTTTTTAAAATCTTCAATCAGAGTTTCCATCTTACGAGAATCCAATAAAAATAAAGGATTGGGAGTGATTGCTCCCGCGCTCAAGACATCTAAACTGAGCATTCCCGCACTTACCACTGTTTCAAATTCAACTTGACCGACAATGATATCGCTTAATCCTTTAGCATTGTTTACACCCCATAAATTATGCTGTATGGGATTCTGCATATCTGCATCTACAAGCAATACCCTTTTCCCTAATTGAGCCATTGCTGCTGCTAAATTAGCCGATACGGTAGACTTACCTTCTTTAGGAACGGAACTCGTAACTACAATTACCTGTAATGGTTTATCAGAACTAATAAACTTTAAATTAGCTTGGAGCATTCGATATGCATCTGCAATTGGGAAGTCGGGATTATCTCTTACAGGTATCTCCGGTAAGGTATTGATATCAGTCTCCCTACGGTTGAGATAAGATTTCTTTTTCAAGGAAGGTATAGTACTGAGCAGGGTATAGTCAAATTGCTTTCTAATTTCCTTGAGGGTCTTAATCGACCTGTCTTGCAATTCAAGCAGTACAACCATTGCTGTAGCAAGAATCGTTCCGAACGCACCACCTAAAATTACAAACATAATCTTGGTGGATTTAGTAGACTTTCTGGTGACAAAAGCAGGTTCAATTATCCGAGCATTACCAATATTCTGATTTTCAGTAACTCTTACTTCTTGTAACTTTTTTAAAAGACTTTCATGAGTTGTTCGAGCGGTTTCGAGTTGTCGCTCATACTTTTTCTCTTCTTGCTCTAACTGAGGTAAAATATTAATTCTTTGTTGATGAATTGCTAATGCCTGTAATAAAGACTCTAGTCTATTTTTTAGAGCAACAGCTTCTACTTCAGATTTTGTTAAATCCTCTGTCAATTTTTGGGTTACTTCACCTATTTGTAAATTCTTACTATTTAGATTGATATTATTAGTTACTTCTGCAACTCTGCTATTTAATAAATTTTGTAGAGCATTTCTTTGGCTGATTAAGCTTTGTACTGTTGGATGTGTTTGATAAAATCTAGTTTGAGCTAATGCTAAATCATTTTCTACTTTTTGCAAATTGCTTAAAACCTGTTGTACTCCAGTAGAACTTTTTAAAGAATCAGTATCAATAGCTTCTTGAAAATTCATCCCAACTTTTTGCTGAAGACTTTGGGAACGAGCGCTGACTTCTGCTAATGCTATTCTTGTTTCAGTTATCTTAGTCTCTAAATCTTTCCTAATTTCTACAGCACTTCTAGATTCTTCTTCTAAAGAAATCACGTTATATTGTTGCTGGAAAATACGTAAAGCTTTTTCTGCTTGATTAACAATATTTTGTGTTTCGGGTAATTGTTTCGCGATAAAATCACCAGCAGCAACAGCAGCTGCTCTATTAGTCTGTATATTATTTTCCATATACAGTTTCATTAATTCATTAACAACTGCTCCTGCTTCTTTTAAACTCTTAGCTTCATAAGAAATTTCTAAAACATCAGTTGCTGGAATTGCTCTAAGTTCAATAGATTTTGCCAAGTCTTTTGGTTTTAGAGGTACACCATCATCATCTTTGAGATTCAAAGTTTTAATTGTTTTTAATAACAGAGGTTTGGAACTAATTACTTCTATTTCTGTGTTTATTGGACTACTTTTTATATCTAATCCTTCTAGCTGTCCAATTTCTCCTCCCAGCCCTGTTAAAGCTGAAGTCTGGTTTATTTTCTTAATCAAAAGCTTACCTTGAGCTTCAAAAACAGGTTTTTTAACAGAACCTAATATAGCTGCTGCTCCAACTGAGATAGTTAATATAAATGCAGCGGGAAGCCAACGTCTTTTGATAATGTACCAAAACTTTTGTAAATCTAAATCTACTGATTCTCTAGATTCCATAATTAGCTAAATAAAAAATAAAATAAGTTAATTATCAATTAGTTTGAAAGCATAATTTATTGACGACATCTCCTTAAACATTAGTTATATCTAAATTTTAAGAGATACCATTTATACAAAAGCTTAACTTTATTTATTGCTCGTACTCTACCGAAAAACTACGGAAAACTTCAGCTATAGCTTTACCTACCTCAAAATCTCAAAGTTAATTTATATAAATACTTAAGTATATTGACGCAAGTTTATTAGGTTCTAAAACATATTTTTGGTATTTTAGATAATCATCTAAACTTTACGGTTTCACATTGTGTGCTAGTTAACATGTTTGATCTCAAACACTAATTTTTAGTCTAATAGTATGAATTTTAATCATCCGTGCTGAAGTATCACCCTTCGGAGCCAATAAAACTGATTTGTCATACCAGTCTCATAAACCTAGTTTCTTGCGATTTCACAGCAAGATATTTACACAAAGCATGTGGTTATTTGCAGGTTTAACAACTAGAAATCGGTTTTTCGAGCTTCCTGAGAATGTTGTAAGATATCAAATGGAAAAGACTAATATTAAAATCAAAATTTAGTATGCCAGTATTTCCTATCTCTCAAAATAGAGAAAACCCCCTGGGAAAAGGGGGTTGGGGAAATCTAACCGCGTTAAGTACTAAATTGATTTTTCAATCAGCCGTTCTACTTAGTGTTTTTCAGCCTTGTATATAAATTTAATTTGAGTAGTGTGACAATAACGTGACACTGCATAAAGATTCAGTTAATTATAAAAAAATACTATATATATTCGTAGGGGAAGTTTCCCCATGAATATTCCTTCGTCTCAACTTTAATACACATCTTCAACTTCCAACTGAGCTACAGTTACAGCATTAAAGGCAAACGCTGCAACCATTGGTATCGGACATCTCAACCAATAAGTAACACCTGCAGCTATCATTGTGGCGATTACTGCTGTAATAGACCAAATACGCTCTTCACAGGTCAAACCCCTTTCAGCCTTAATTGTTCTAAGTACTTTTGCTGGAATTGGTTCTGGCATTACTGCACCTGGAGGGAAAGCCCAGAAGTTATTACAGCGCTCTATAAATAAATCCGTCCAACCATTATCTTGACACCATTGGTCAACCCATTCATCGTTGTAATGTTTCATCGGATTGCTAACAAGACGATTAAAGTTTTTCAGCATAACTTTCCAATAAGAATAAATAGATATTTCTCGATTAATACTTACAGTTAACAATTCTCTACCAGAAAAGTTGTAACTATAAATTGTGAAGCTTTGTAAATGCCATACTATTGATTTAGAACGAAATAAAACAAAGCTTTCACTAATTACAAGACTAACAGCAGTTGCTTAATTATTTCGCCAAATGATAATAAACTTTATCTATTCACTTCAAAGTAAATTTTTCGCAACAAATATGATTGCCGCAATACCATATTTAATTAAGATATGTAAATTAAGTTGAGCATATTTATCAAATTAATCAATTTGAATTGAATAAGAATAGCTTTTGATATTTGAGTAACAATTTATCTGTCAGAACGGGAAAGCAGACACATAAAAATGCTTGTAGAGCTAGGATTAACAATGACTTCAAGATTTGGAGAATAATTCTGTATTTTTGAAAAAAGGTTATATTACTTAACTTTTGCGTCTAATTGATGATATGAGCTTGGTGCAATAGCATAAGGTTTTTTTAAGATTCATATAAAGCTGCGTTTAATTAATGATTTTAGGTTTTATTAACCCCAATCTTTATATTTTTTTAGGATATAGAATAATACTGCTGGAGCAATAACTGATTGAACTTATCCTGCACCTTTGAGTAATGTAGAAATTGATAATCGGGATTTTTCTTGTGAAAGTCTAAAAGCAGTAAATTGTTCTCATCCCAATATGCGATAAATAATGCAAGCTAGCGCTGATTTGTAGAGAGCGTCAATAATAGCAAGAATTAATTCAGATAAATATTATTTCACGAATGTACCGTTAAATCAGGTAAACTGAATAGGAAATTTGCTGGAGTTATGCCATTCTAATCAAAGCTTTATAACTCGGTGCTGCGTATATTTATACAAATATCGTAACTATTGATTTCACCGATGCAATTTTTTAGACGAGCGTAAGTTGAAATTTGCGGAAAAGCTTGCGGTAGGAACTCTAAAATTGGTGTAAAAACTCGTTATTTTCTAAGATGCAAATGAAGCATATTGGTGTAATCGGTGGTGGACAATTAGCGTTGATGATGGGTGCTGCTGCACAAAAGTTAGGGGTAAAATTAATCGTACAAACTCCTAATACTAACGACCCAGCAGTTAGTATTGCTAGCGATACTATTTTTGCCGCAGTTGATGATGCTACTGCGACAGCGGAATTAGCTAAAAGATGCGATGTTATCACTTTTGAGAATGAATTTATTAATATAGAAGCTTTATCGCAATTAGCTAAAGAAAAAGTTTGTTTTCGTCCTCGGATTGAAGCATTATCTCCTCTACTAGATAAGTACCACCAACGTTGTTTTTTGCAAGATTTAGGTATACCAGTTCCTAAATTCAAATTACCAAAATCATTATTTAGTGTTTTAAAAGTTCAAGAAAAGCAATACAGAGAAAATAATCGGTCGCAAGAATGGGAATTACAATTCCCCACAGTATTGAAAGCTCGTCGCCATGGTTATGATGGTCAAGGAACTTTTATTATTGAAGATTTGTTTAGTTTAGAGAAAAAGCTGTATCAAAATCATCCGGATAAAAATCAAAAAGATAATTTAATTAAATCTCGTTATTTATTAGAAGAATTTATTCCTTTCCAAAAAGAATTATCTGTAATTGCAGCTCGTTCTACAAGTGGAGAAATCTCGACTTTTGTAGTCGTAGAAACCCAACAAGAACAACAAGTTTGTAGACGAGTTATTGCTCCTGCTGACATTAGCCCTCAGACAGAAAAAGCAGTCAAAGATATTGCTTGTACCGTACTTGACAATTTGCAAGTAGTTGGTGTTTTTGCTATAGAATTATTCTTAACTAATAGTGGTGAAGTATTAGTTAATGAAATAGCACCTAGAACCCATAATTCCGGGCATTTCTCTATTGATGCCTGCTTTACTTCCCAGTTTGAGCAGCATTTGCGAGCTGTATCTGATTTACCTTTAGGCAACGTGGCGATGAAAATTCCCTATGCTATTATGGTAAATTTATTAGGTTATGAAACGCGAAAATATGACTATATAGATAAGCGCTCTAAATTAGCACAAATCCCAGGAGCGTGCGTTCATTGGTATGGTAAATCAGAATCTCGTCCCGGACGCAAACTAGGACACATTACAGTTTTGCTTGATAAATTAAATAGTGATGAAGCGATGACAATTGTTAAGAATATAGAGTCTATATGGTATTCTGAATAAATCAGTGGAGTAAATAATAATAGTCCAAAAATATTTTTATTTATTTACTACACAACATCATTTTTGAAAGCTATAATGGGTTTGTTGCACTGCAACGTTGGTGACTGCCATACAGTTTTGTGATCTATGATTTTTATGATATGGGAACCGAACAATTTCGTGGCAGTAAACCGGGCATGTACTCGGAAACTTTAAACGAGGTATTAGGCTCCCCCCTGGTTTAACCAGGTCATAAACTTAGGTAAAACGGCGTTGCGGTGAACTATAATTTCAAGGCTTCTTAAATCACTTTTCGATTTAAGGAGTTTTGTTTTGTTATTCGTAGATAATAGGAAATAGAGCATTGCTGTTAGTGCAGCGTGACCCTAGCCATATTGAAATATGAATTTATTTTCCTCATATTTACTAGCCCCCTAAATCCCCCAAATAAGCGCGGAGAAAAATAATTTTAAGTCCTCCAAAATTGGAGATTAGTCGGCAAATCATACTTTTAATCAGCAAAGTCGGAAATAGAGTCAGATAGATAACCGTTTTTTTTAAAGCAAAATTTAGAACTGAAATAATTAATAATTTATTTAGACAAATATTTAGACAAAATACTTATTCAAGAATTGAGTTTGAGATAAAACTTTGTAATTGATTGCTGATTGCAATATCTGACGGGTTGTCTATGTCAAACGAGAATGACACTCACTATTCGTAATGCTTATCATTTTTAGCGTTATTGAACTTTAAAATAGTGTAACAACGATAGCAATCCCATATGAGTCGTGAGTAAAGATAGGTGTCATAAACCCAATTTTTCTGAAAAACCGAGTTTCTCAAATCTCACAAATTATTTAGAAATCCGATATAAATATAATACTTTATTGATAATTCTATATTGAGATAATTATAAATAAAACTGTATAAAAAACATCTTAAAATATAAATTGTCTACTGAAATGGTATTTATTAAATAAGATTTCATGTAAATAAAATTTTCATTAAAACTGATAAAATTATCCAATATTCTAATACCAATAAATACTACCGTGTTTCCAGCCTCAGTCTTCAAAATAGACAACGGGTTAACATTAATCCACCAAGAAATATCTACTACTCCCGTAGTCGTGGCAGATGTTTGGGTTAAAGCAGGAGCTAATTTAGAACCAGAATCTTGGTGTGGGATGGCTCATCTTTTGGAGCATATGATTTTTAAAGGTACTGAAACATTAAAAGCAGGGGTCTTTGATAAAACCATTGAATTCTTAGGTGGAGTAAGTAATGCAGCTACGAGCTATGATTATGCTCATTATTCACTGACTACTGCTTCTACTTATCTCGAAGAAACTTTACCTTTGATGGGTGAGCTATTGCTGAATGCAGCTATACCCGAAATTGAATTGAATCAAGAGCGTAAAGTTGTTTTAGAAGAAATTCGACAAGCATCCGATAATCCCGATTGGATAGGTTTTCAAGCTCTTTTTAAAAGCATTTATCAGCAACATCCTTATGGTCGCTCAGTTCTCGGAAGCGAAGAGAACGTAGCAAAACATGGAGTTGAGCAACTACGTTGTTTCCACCGCACCCACTATCAACCAGAAAATATCACAGTGTCAATTGCTGGAGGAATTGATTCATCAAAAGCTTTGAATTTAGTAAATCGCACTTTTGATAAATTTGCACCACCATGCTTTGATTATCCCTCCACCGAGAAACCCACAGAACCAACTTTAGAAGGAATTCGTCGTCAGGAAATTTTACTACCAACACTGGAACAAGTTCGTTTACTAATGGGATGGATAGCACCAGGAGTGGAACAATTTCGTATTAGCTATGGTCTTGATTTACTTTCGGTAATCTTGGGAGGAGGGAGAACTTCAAGACTAGTGAGCGATTTGCGAGAAAATCGACAATTAGTAAGCGGTATTTACAGCAGTTTTTCGCTGCAACAACAATCAAGCTTATTTACTATCAATGCTTGGTTAGAGTCCGAACAGTTAGAGCAGGTAGAAGAGTTAATTCGGCTTCATCTCCAAGACCTAATTAGCCAAGGAATTACCGAGCCAGAACTTAACCGTGCTAAACGTTTATTGTGCAATGATTACGCTTTTTCAACAGAAACACCGAACCAATTAGCAGGACTTTACGGATACTACAATACTATTGCTTCAGCCGAACTATCAGTAACTTATCCCTCTTCAATTCAATCCTTTGACGTTAAAGAACTGCAAAACATAGCATGTAAATATCTCTCACCCGATAATTATGCCGTGACGGTAGTACAAGCAGAAGATTAAGGTCGGGGAAGAAGAGCGGAGGGGGTAGAAAATAAAAAGCATTTTTAGCTAGTTATTAATTCACAACTCCTAACTCCTAGCTCTTAATTACTAATTACTAATTACTAACCATTAACCAATGACAACCTTGCCAAAATTAGCGAATCTTCGTCGTACAGAATTAAAGAATGGAATAGTACTGCTGGTCACGGAAAATTCGGCTGCTGATGTGATTGCAACTAGAATATTTATTCGTGCTGGAAGTTGTTATGAAAATCCAGAAAAAGCAGGGTTGGCAAGTTTGCTAGGTGCTGTATTAACTAAGGGATGTGATGGACTTTCAAGTTTTGAAATAGCCGAACGTGTAGAATCTGTTGGAGCTTCTTTGAGTGCTGATACCGCGACGGATTACTTTGTTCTATCCTTGAAAACCGTTACGGCTGATTTTACTGCGATGCTAGAATTGGCTACTACAATATTGCGATCGCCAACTTTTCCTTTAGCTGAAGTAGAGATGGAGAAGCGGATTGCTCTACAAGATGTACGCTTGCAAAAAGAACAGCCTTTTAGCGTTGCATTTGAACAATTACGACAAGTTATGTACGAAAATCATCCTTATGCATCTTCGGGGATGGGTGATGAAACAACTATTAGTAATTTAACTCGGGATGATTTAGTTAAGTTTTATCAAACCTATTTTCGCCCGGATAATATAGTCATTAGTATTGCAGGTCGTATCTCTGAAGAGGATGCAGAGCAACAAATTGATAAACTATTTGGTGATTGGCAAAATCCTGTAAATACCCAACCACCCACGATGGATGTGTCATTTCCACAAACAAAACCCCAACAAGTAATTACCCCCCAAGCAACACAGCAATCCGTAATTATGTTGGGTTATTTAGGTGCTTCAGTGCATTCATCTGACTACGCTGCTTTAAAATTACTTTCTACTTATCTAGGAAATGGACTTTCCAGTCGCTTATTTGTAGAATTACGCGAAAAACTTGGTTTAGCTTACGATGTATCGGCATTTTACCCTACAAGACAGTTCTCCAGTTCCTTCGTAGTCTACATGGGTACAGCACCAGAAAATACTGTTATAGCTTTAGAAGGATTGCGAAGAGAAGTTGATTTGCTTTCTAGTAGCAAGTTAGAAGAAAATGCTTTACAAGCTGCAAAAAATAAAATTCTGGGACAATACGCTTTAGGAAAACAAACCAACGGACAAATTGCTCAAATATATGGATGGTATGAAATAATCGGTTTGGGAATAGCCTTCGACCAAAAATTTCAAGAAGATATCGCAGCTTTAAGCAGTTTAGATACCATCACAGCAGCTTCCCAATATTTAAAGGAACCATTTGTGTCTGTAATCGGTCAAGAAAAAGCAATTAGCCGTGTAATTACATAACAACAGCAAAAAAGATTTACTTAGAATCAATTACTGACAGGTAGCAGTTTTTTTTAAGCATTTACACTGCTGTGACATTTTAATTTTATACTGGTTAATAGATAGTGTATTTGTAAGAGATTTGCCGGGGGCACAAACCATGATGGGTATTAGAAAACTAAGTATTATTAAGAACTTATGCTCTCTGGTATCATTTCGCTTCCTTCCGAGAAATAGGTTCTACTGGTTACTTTTAATTTCCTCTACTCCTCTGCTATTTGGAACGAATGCCAGAGTATCAATTGCAGCACCGCAACAAAGGCTTGCTCAAGTAGTTGTAGGAGCTAGTATGAATCGTCCTACTCTAAAAATGGGTAGCGAAGGAGTACCCGTAAGAGAATTACAAGGTGCTTTAAAACTTCTAGGTTTTTATCAAGGTCAAGTTGATGGTCGTTTTAGTACAGCAACTAGGACAGCAGTTTCCCGTTTCCAACAAGCAGCTGGCTTAAAATCGGATGGGGTTGTAGACAGTAATACTTGGCAAACCCTTTTTCCTAGCACAACTGCATCCACACAAGCAACTAACACCTCAGTCAATAGTACCTCAGCTACTAGCGCTCCTACACCACCACCTGCTGGTACTTTTCCCATGCCTACAGAGTCCTTCAGTAGTGTTAGAGTAGTTAATAATTCGACGCAAAGAACGATAACACCCGCCGCAAATAGTCCAGTTAGGATTGTTCGACCTTCTTCCCCAGAACCCAGACCTTCAACTCCAGCTAGAAATAATCCCGAGCCAAAACCAGCAAACCCAAAACCTCGCAATACGACTCGGAAACCCAAACCACAAAGACAAGCTGCTACAACACGCACTCGTCAAACAACACGTACTCGCACAAGCAGCAGTACAACAACTAAGAGAAAACCCCCAGCAATACAGTACACCGCAGCAGGATTACCAATTTTACGTCCGGGAATGCGAGGTTCTCAAGTTGTTAAATTGCAGGAAAAGCTATCTAATTTAGGACTTCTCAAAAGTGTTGATGGAGATTTTGGTCCGGTAACAACAGAAGCGGTAAAAGCATTTCAGAAGCGCAATGGCTTGGAAGCTGATGGTGTCGTCGGAGGAGCTACCTGGCAACTTTTAGATAAACGTAAACGTTAATTGATTGTGAGTTAATTTAATATCAGATTTTTGTAAGGTGTGTTGTGGTAGAGTGCAACGCACCATTATTATTTTTAACCCTCTTTTATCACTCCCGGAACACAAAAATCAAAGTCAACAACTGTAAGCTCGATTTAATCAGCATTACAGCGTTTATTTTCTAACAATAATTAAAAGTGGCAGGCAAAAAATCGAAAGTAAAGCTCTGAAACGCTTACAGCGTTCGGCTTTACATAAACTGACAAAAGAGGGTTAATGTTGAGCTGATATCTCGCAAAACCGGTAATTTTTGATGTAAGAAAATTTTTTAACGAATTACTGCATAAAATTTATTCATTGCACAACTGAAAACCTTATAAATTAGTAAAGCTCAGCTTTTTACTTAACAATTTATAATGTTATTCCGTAAAACTAAATTCAGTAATTAACTCAATTAAAATCGCAAAGATAACCCGCAATAAGATAATATATATCCAAAAAATAATAAGGTATCATTAGATGCCATTACTCGGAAAGCATTATTTATCAGCTTTCATTCATGAGCGGATACCAAAAAGTTTATTGTAAATGACCCAGACAAATCAATAATTTTCGAGAAACTTAGCCTATGTTGCACTTTATATTAACTTGGCTTGGCACTGCGGTGTCACTGCTAATTACCGCTCATATTGTTCCTGGATTCGTTATAAAAAGTTTTGTTGCAGCCTTAGTTGCAGCTATTGTTGTCGGATTAGTTAATGCAATTATCAGACCCGTTCTGAGGATCTTAACGTTTCCGATAACCTTACTCACCTTTGGATTATTTACATTTGTTGTCAATGGATTTACCCTTTGGTTAGCAACTATTTTTACACCGGGTTACGGCTTCACAATTAGCGGACCTCTAGCTGCTTTACTCGGTTCAATAGTACTATCAATAGTTAATAGCGTAATTAGTTATTTCCTAAGAAAAGAAAAGTAAATTAAAAAGGTTGTTCTTTCTAAGCTTGTTTACGTTTTTAGAGTTAAGAATTATGATGCAGTAATTACAGTTTTGCTGAAATAACTTGCAAGAATTACAGAACCCGGTTCATGATAACCGGGTTTTTGGCTATAGTATTTTTATACTAAATTATTTCTATAAAGCAAAATACAAATAGTGATAGAAAAATTGACACCGGAGCAGGAAGCACTCATCCCAATTATTCGCGATGAATGGATAAAAATTGCTTTAGATACTTCCCCTACAAATAAACAAAAAGCTGAAGCAGCTATTAAACTTGCTTACCAAGGTTGTAAACCACCGAAAGAAATATTATGGTTTGATAATCCTCTTTCAGCAGTAATTTGGATTGCTTCTAATCGAAAAAGTTTAGGTGATTTTTTCCAATCCAATTTCGTTCCTGATGAAGTAAGCCCTTGCATACAAGAAAATATTATAGATGCTGCTATTAATTCTCGTGTTAGTTGTAAAGTCAAGCAATTAATATATGTAGATGTTCTTGATGACATATACTGTGTTTTATCAAATTTACGCCAGATTTTATCTGACGCTATTGATGATTGTTTTCCTTACGATATTTATGAAAAAGATAATTACAAAGACGAAGACTTCGAGTTTATAGAAGATGCAATATATAACTGTCCTCAAGGAATATGGCAAATTCACGAACTAGCTTACTACGCTTATTTTAATGCGATTGGTATCGATTTTCCTCAATTAATAGCTTGGTGGTCAACAGCTAGAGAATGTGGTTGCTGGTGGTGTTTTGAAAACTTTGCAGTTGTAACTCCTAAGCCATCAGAAATTAATTTGGATGAAGATTATCAATTACATGCAGAAGGTAAACCTGCTGTTAATTATGATGGATTTAAAATCTACGCTAATCATGGCACCATAATTCCTAAAAAATACGGTCAAATTCATCCTTCAAAATGGAAAGCTGAATGGCTTTTATCTGAAAAAAATGCAGAATTAAGAAGAATATTAATTCAAGAAATAGGTTATTACCGCATCTGTCAAGAATTGCAAGCTGTTGAATTAGATAAATGGCAAGAATATACTTTATTAAAGATTAATCAAAATATTGATATTGAATCAATTCATTTATTAACAATGATTTGTCCTAGTACTGATAATATTCATATTTTACGAGTACCACCCGATATTACTTCAGCAAGAGAAGCCATGGCTTGGATAAACTGGGGAATTCATCCTGAAGAATTTGCAGCACAAACTTAATCAATAGCATTTTAAAATAAGTTCGTAGTAAGGACTTTAATCTTAGCAATTCACCTAAAATATTCAGAATGCAAATCAATAGAACTTTCTCCGGAGCATCTTGGGAGTCAACAGTGGGTTATTGTAGAGCTGTAAAAGCAGGAAACCATATTTACGTATCCGGAACAGCACCAGTAGCAGAAGATGGCAGCGTTTTTGCTCCTGGTGATGCTTATGCTCAAGCTAAACGCTGTTTTCAAATCGTTCAAAAAGCTTTACAAGATTTAGATGCTGATATTAGTAACGTAGTCAGAACAAGAATGTATGTTACTGACATCTCCCTTTGGTCTGAATTTGGCAACGCACATCAGGAATTCTTCGCAGAAAATCCACCCGCTTCCACAATGCTGGAAGTTAAATCGCTGATTAATCCTCAAATGCTGATTGAAGTTGAAGTAGATGCTGTTTGTTTTGATTAATTCTTTGACTAACAAAGATTTGTGTAGAGACGTAATATATTTTTCTGGAGACGTAATATATTACGTCTCTACATCTTTAATTGGTATTATGTTTGCTATTATACCTAACTCTAGTTCCAGCCCAGAGCAGTTTTTCTCGTAGAACCTGATAGTAAGAATAATTTTCGCGCAAAATAATGAACTTAGCGCGACATTCGGCCATACGTACATCTACGCGATGTCCCGGCCATATAGAAGTGCCTAAAACGCCATCGGTCCATAATTTAGTACTTAAATCATAATCGCCCAAAGGCCAAATACTAACTACCGAACCCGGAGGTAGGACAATTGGACGACTTGAAAGACTCATCGGACAAATGGGAGTGATGGTAAGCGCTTCCATCCCATCGTGCATTATTGGGCCATTCGCAGAAACCGTATAGCCTGTAGAACCCGTAGGGGTAGAAATAATTAACCCGTCTCCTTGATACTGGTCAATGACCTCATTATCAATTTCCATTTCCAAAATTGATGTGATCATCCGGTCAGCGGAAGCGGGTTTGATACACATTTCGTTCAAAGCAAGGTAGTTTTCGGTAATTGGTTCCAAATTAGAACCATGTCCCTCATAAACTGCTGCTTGCAACATCATTCGTCGCTGTACTGCATAACGGTCTTCAAAAAGTCTATCCCAAACTGATTCGGTATCCTGAAACTCTTCTACCGACTCAGTTAGAAATCCTAAATGGCCCCCTACATTAACGGCCAAAATAGGAATTCCTGCCTGGGCTAAATGTCTTGCACCAGTTAGAACCGTACCATCACCACCAAGTACTATGGCTAAGTCAATTTGTTGGGTAGCCGAAGCTAAAAAAACCGGATATGGATTATCCTTTGGACCACTAGGACCCATCAACACATGACATTTACGATGTTCTAACTGTCTGGCACAGATTTCAGCCCAGCGTTTGCTTTTGGGGTCTCGCGCCTTGTAGGCAATAATTACTTGCTTAAGCTCCACAGAACTACCATTTTAGGAGGTTAAACTGTTCCATATCCACAGTATCGCGATTACGATATATCGCCAATACAATCGCCAAACCGACTGCTGCTTCTGCCGCAGCTACAGTTATTACAAATACAGTAAAAACTTGACCTTTAATTAATGTTGAATCCAAATAATTGGAAAAAGCCATTAAATTCAAGTTAACTGAATTTAGTAATAGCTCAATAGACATTAACACTCGTACCGCATTACGACTGGTAACAATTCCATAAATGCCGATACAAAACAAAGCAGCAGCTAGTAATAAAAAGTACTGAAGTTGCATGATTTTTTCTATTCCTATTTTTAATCAATCATCAATTACCAATTACCAATTTTCACCCATAGAGTGTAGATTATCAAATAAGCTACGTAATGGTAATTCAAAAAATCACTAATTATTTATTGATAATTGTTTACTGACAATTGTTACTTGTCTTCACTTGCTGCCGACACCAATTCTCTCGGACGTTCGGGTAATTCCAAAACAGTTTGTGGCATCTGGTCTGAAGTTTCTTGAGGAGGTAGATACTCGCGACGTGCTAATATAATCGCTCCTACCATTGCCATAAGCAATAAAACAGAAGCTAGTTCAAAAGGTAGTAGGAAATCAGTAAAGAAGTGTTCGCCAATTATAACTATAGAATTTTCAACAGGAGTTGCAGTAGATATACTCCAAGGTGTTGCTAAAACCATTGTACTCAAAAGTGCAAACAGTCCCAAACTAACCAACCCTGTTAATGCTTTTCTTATCCAAGCCTTTGGTAAAGGAACAAAGTTTTCTTCCTTATTTACCAACATAATGGCAAACAAAATTAATACGTTTATGGCACCAACATAAACTAGTAATTGGGCAGCTGCTACAAAGTCAGCATTCAGCAACAGGTAAAGTCCTGCGATACTAACAAATACACCCGCTAGCATAAAAGCAGAGTGAACAATATTGTTAAGCAGAACAACTCCAAGCGCTGTTCCAATCATCATCGTTGCCAGTATGACAAACGAAACTATCTGTATTCCACCTGCTAAATCCACTTTTTTGTCCTTTGTTATTGATTGTTGGTTATTAGTTATTAGTTATTAGTTGTTAGTTGTTAGTGGTTAATTATCTTTTTCATGATTAACTTTTCACTGATAAATTATAATCAATAACTCCTAACTCCTAACTACTAAAAACTAACCTTTTGCATCTTCTTTTTCTTCTTCTTTTTCTTCTACAAGGTCTTGTGGAAAAGAGCCTGCACGAGGTGCGCCATCTGGTAAATCATGGGGTTCCATTACACCTTCAGGGAGATAAACCAATTCGCGCAACGGTGTCACCATTGGGTCATTTGTCACTTTATAAGGCAGACGACCTAGGGCAACGTTATCATAATTCAACTCGTGACGGTCGTATGTGGAAAGCTCGTAATCTTCTGTCATTGATAGACAGTTAGTTGGACAATACTCCACACAGTTACCGCAGAATATACAAACTCCAAAATCAATACTGTAGTGATTAAGCTTTTTCTTTTTACTGGCTTTATTAAATTCCCAATCCACTACAGGTAGGTTAATTGGACATACCCGAACGCAAACCTCGCAAGCAATACACTTATCAAACTCGAAGTGGATTCTACCGCGAAAGCGTTCGCTAGGGATTAGTTTTTCATAGGGATATTGCACTGTAACCGGACGACGCTGCATGTGGTCAAAGGTAACGGCTAAACCTTGACCGATATAGCGAGTTGCTTCCCAAGTTTCCTTACCGTAATCAACAACTTGTTTGAGGAACTTTAACATTGTGTGTCTCCTTAAAATTTTGGATTTTGGATTTTGGATTTTAGATTGATGGATTAATCCAAAATCTCAGATCAGTTTATTTACTAAAAGCAAAACTCAAAAATACTTTCAGCTTTTGATTCTAGGTTAAAGAACTAATCCAAAATCTAAAATCTAAAATCCAAAATCGATTCATCCACCAAAAGCGACTGGAAAAGCTAGTTTCAATGCTGCGGTTAACAGCAAGTTAACTAAACCAATGGGTAGCAAAAATTTCCACCCCAAATCTAACAGTTGGTCAATGCGAACTCTTGGCACTGTCCAGCGCAATAAAATCGCTAAAAATACCAAGAAGTAGGCTTTGAGTACGGTCATTGTGATACCTAATGAAGCCGTCACTACCTGCAAAACTGGGTTAGCTTCACTAACTCCCAACCAACCAGCAATTAAATTTAAGGGAATTGGGAAATCCCAACCACCAAGATACAAGACAGATACCAGTAAAGCAGATAATACTAAATTTACGTAGGAACTCAAGTAAAACAAAGCGAACTTCATACCAGAATATTCGGTTTGATAACCTGCTACGAGTTCCTCTTCTGCTTCTGGTAAGTCAAAAGGCATGCGCTCGCATTCTGCTAGAGCTGCTATCCAAAAGATAACGAAACCTGCTGGCTGTCGCCACACGTTCCAACCCAAAATACCGTAGCCCGATTGCTGATTAACAATATCAACGGTGCTAAGACTATTGGACATCATCACCACCGCTAATACTGCAAGTGCTAGCGGAATTTCGTAACTAATGGATTGTGCTGCTGCTCGCAATCCTCCTAAGAGAGCATATTTGTTATTTGATGCATAGCCAGCCATCAATAAACCAATGGGCTGAATTGAAGAAAGAGCAATCCATAAGAAAACTCCCATTCCCACATTGGTTATTAATAAATTTTGCCCAAAGGGCACGATTAAATAAGACAAAAATACCGGCAGCACAACAATTATCGGACCGATAGTAAATAGCCATGGGTCAGATTTAGCCGGTATGATATCTTCTTTAAAAACCAACTTTAAACCATCGGCTACTGGTGCAAGCAAACCCAAAGGCCCAATAAATTCTGGACCAATCCGCTGCTGGGCTGCTGCTGAAATTTTTCGCTCTTGCCAAACACACACCAGTACTCCAACTGTGGCACCGATGAGCATCAACACCATGGGTAAGGGCATCCAAATGGCTTTAGCCGTACCCGCAGGTAGTCCCAAATCCATTAAACTTTTAATAAAAGTTCCTTGCAGATCAATTCCTGAATTCATCTCTATACTTTTGAAGTTTACTCAAGCTTGACACGACCCACGATAAAACATGAGATTCCTCATTGTTTGGGAAATACCTGACATTTATCACGTACAACTCAAACCTCTACTAGTCAAATCGCTTAGTCGAATTCAACTGTAGAATTATAGGCAATGCCTATTGCCTTGCTAATCTCATCTTTCTTGCACTTGCCCGAATTTGTTTTTATGAAGTATGAGGTGCTACATAAGAACCTTCATACTTAATATTCGGCTTTGGTCATTAACAACTGCCTAGACTTATTAATAACTGTAAAGTAACCCAACAAAATCTTTACCTAAAAAAGGCAAAATTTAAGATTTTTTGCGATGACCATGCCTAGTATATCGCTAAGCAGCTTAGTGTTCTCTCACCCTTACGAGAGTTTCTGCTTATTTGATGGATAAATTCTCTAAGGGGGTAAGTAGAGGAGAGGAGTTAGAAATTGTCTGATAGTTCTTGATTTCCAACTCCTAGCTCCTAGCTCCTAGCTCTTGCTTCCCAACCTAAGTGCGTTCGGTGATATGCACGTAATTAGCATTGTGGCGACCGTTGTAAACCTGGCTGGGGCGGAAAATCCGATTTTGTACCAGTTGCTCTTTCCAATGTGCTAGCCAACCAGCAACGCGAGCCATGGCAAATACTGGTGTAAAAAAGTCTGTAGAAATTCCTAATTTTCTATACACTAATCCAGAGTAGAAATCAACGTTAGCATAAATTCCTTTTGGACCAAGTTTTTCTTCTACTACACGTTCCATTTCTTGAGCAATGTCGTAGTACTTGTCGTAGCCAACTTTGGCAAATAACTCTTCTGCTAAGTTTTGTAAAATCTTCGCACGTGGGTCTTTTACTTTGTAGACGCGATGACCGAAACCCATTATCTTGGCTTTTCGTTGAATGCAGTCCAAAACGTAAGGACGGACGTTCTTTGTAGAACCAATTTCTTCTAACATCCGAATTACTTCTTCGTTTGCTCCACCGTGTAAAGGTCCTCCTAAAGTCCCTACAGCACTTGCAACTACTGCGTAGGGGTCTGTAAGAGTTGAAGCCGTAACCCTAGCACTAAAGGTGGAAGCATTCATGGTGTGTTCGGCATGAAGTATCAAGCAGACATCAAATATCCGCGCCGCTACGGGGTCTGGTTTCTCTTCATGCAGCATGTACAAAAAGTTAGCAGCGTAATCCAAATCGTCATGAGGACGCACGGGGTCATCACCTCGTCTCATCAATTCAAAAGCCGCAACCATTGTTGGAATGCTTGCCAACAGACGAACGACAGCATTTCTGATATAGACTGGATTGTTCAAATCGCGTCGCGAGTAAAATAGACCCAATGCAGCTGCTGAAGCTTGTAAAACATCCATTGGATGACCGCTTTCAGGGAAACACTTCATCATGTCCCGAATACGGTATTTAATCCTTCTGTTTTGATGAACTTCATACTCAAATAATGCTAATTCCTCTTTACTGGGCAGTTCGCCCCAAATTAGCAGATAAGCAGTTTCTAAGAAAGTACTCTTTTTTGCTAGTTCTTCAATTCGGATGCCACGATATTCTAGTATTCCCTTCTGCCCGTCAACATTGCTAATACTGGATTGAGCTGCGGGAACACCATCCAATCCGGGCTTAAATTCGCAAACCATCATGGCAATACCATACGAATGTTTGAAAGATTTTATAGAGTTAACTTACCAGAAAGTTTTACCACCATAACAGTATCCTTTAATACAAAATTTCTTTAATGAAAAGTTATACAGCAGTTAAATAAAGTATCTTGGTGGTGTCAACCAAAACATTTTACCGCAACCGACAATTGAGCCAGTTTCTGGTATTTCTATTCCAATCGTACCTGCTTTTTTCAGAACTAAACTGTCTTTAGCTTCACCCCAGATTAAAATTTCTGCCCAATTGCTTAAGCAAGGTTCATGCCCAACCAATGCTAAACGAGTTGAAGGTGAAAAATTTCTAGGAATTAACCATTTTTTTATCCAAACCTCTATTCTACCATTAAATGCAAGGTCGGAACATTGCTCTAATTGCGAACTCAATCCTGTAGAAATTAATATTTCTGCGGTTTGTTGCGCTCTTACTAAAGGACTTGTTGCGATTAAATCAAAACTTAAATCTAAATCTTTGAAGCGTTGAGCAACTTTTTGCGCTCTTTTTATTCCTTGTTCGGTGAGAATTCGTTTCTCATCTTTGATTTCCTTGGTAGATTCTTGGGCTATACCGTGACGAATTAAATACAGTTCCACAGATTTTGGATTTTAGATTTTGGATTGAATCAACCACTATGGTTGATTATTCTTCTACTAACAACTAACGACTATTCATCATCAGAAGAGATGAGATTATCTTTTGGATTAACTAACTTCAGTAATTTTTGTTTGATTTGAGAGTCATAAACTTCCCATTTGAGTTTTGCATAAGCTGAGTCCTCATTGCTTCCAGATAAGAAACCCATCGGAATTTCAAAACCCCCTGCACTGGTACGACCACCACCGAAAAAACGACCTGTGCTATCTTTGCCAAAAGCTTCTTTGATAAATTCATCAGGGTCTAAAGTTAGTTTATTAGTCCTTAAAGAACCAATCACTACTTCTAATTCCTCATCTTCATCGTGAACTATACCGTAAACTACTGCGGTGTGAACGTTGTCTTCGGTAACTAAAAAATCAGCAGCTTGAGGAATTGCATCTCTATCGTCGTAGCGTAAGTAACCTACACCAGCTATCGAAAAGTTATTTTGCACAATACGATTTCTCAAGGAACGTTCAATTACGTCCATGACCCGCTTTGAACGAGTCGCTCTCAATATTGTGTTTAACAACTGACCGTCATAAAATCGGCTTAGATAAGCTGCTGCCATGAAATCTTCTTCTTTAGCCTGCATCAGCCTATTTGTATCTGAATGCAAACCGTGCATCAACGCTGTAGCACAGTTTACATGTTCGCTCATGCTACTATCTAGCTGCAACAACCCCGACTGTAAATACTGAGTAAAAATCGTTGCTGTTGCTCTCACTCCAGGACGTATGTCAAGAAATTCTGACTTCAAATCACCTTGCAAATTGTGATGATCCACAATCGCTATTAGCGGAATTCCTGCTTGTTGAATTTCCGAAATCAAGGTGGAAGTGGTACCTTGATTATCAACGAGTACGTACCCTTGATATGATGATAGGTCGCGATTTTTAATACTTTGAAGGGGAGTACGAGTTGCTGGCAAACTTGTCAGCTTGACTAAAGCAATATTTTCTTGATGAGAAAGAGTTCCAGCATAAGTAATATCACATTTAATATCGTATTGCTCGGCAATTAACAGATAAGTCCAAGCTGAAGAGAGAGCATCGGGATCTGGAAAATCTTGTAAAATAATTATCTGACGCTCGTGTTTGTGTGCTTTGAGCGTATTTAATAATTGTTCCGATTTTTGAGTAGCTAATGTACTCGCACGAGAACCTGCTCTGTGATTGCCATTAAGTGCTGTCGGAACAGGTTGATTCGATGGAAGCGACACTTCCAAAGAATCTTGGTCAATGTCAACATTTCCTAAGGTTGGGTCTAGTTTCAATTGCAAATCCTCAACCTGTTTCTCAGAAGAATTTCTTTGCATGGGGAACGATTTACGTAGCGTGAATGTTTAAGCTTTAAAAGCTTTGGGAAAAATATTTTTACCGGTCACAGACTACAATCTTCGCACTCTATGTAGCAAAGCGCCAATATCTAGCAATATCCAAATTAATATCTAAATTTATTGCAAATCGTTTTATCCCAGTTAAGGGAAGTGAATTTCTTGTTAAGTCAAATATTTAAAGCTTCTGAAGAAAACCGACTAAGCTCGCAAAAACACAGCATAATGCGTTTTAGACAGCTTTGATGGTAAGAAAATATGGCTTGATAAGCGTTGAGGGAAATTATTTTATTTCTTCTTTGCTCAATCATGCTGACTTAATCCAAACTGAAAAAGTCAATCATCATATAATAATGTCTTACTATATTGAAATTTAGATGCACCCTACTTGCCGTTTTGTAAACATGATGTAAAATGTTAAAGTTCTTGTAGCTAAACTTTTCGCGTCTGCTGTATCTAAATTGCATTACTTTTTGCAAGGGAGATATTTATCAACCTAAAAAAGTGAGCAAAAAATTTTGCCAGATGTTCGCGAGCAAGTTAAATACAAAAATCACAACGGCAATTTAAAGATTGTCGCTTATTTTTTCGCTCGTAAGCCTGCCGATAAGTTGCATCTTAACCAGTGTTCAAGACCGCAATTACTATGCCTAGATTATGACAATCAAGCTAATGTCACAGTCCAATTACATATTTTTGCCACTCTTGATGCAAGCCACTTTTAAGATGCTTACTGACCTCAAAGTAAAGGCTACTATAAGGTCTGCGCGGAGCATGATGCAATGGCATTTGAGCTTCTTTTGGCGTTCGATTTCCTTTCTTGACGTTACAGCGGACACAGGCTGTAACAATGTTTTCCCAGCTATCGCCTCCACGACGCGAGCGCGGGATTACATGATCTAGTGTTAAGTCATCGCCCTTGTATCCGCAATATTGACAAGTATGACCATCGCGATGCAATATATTTCGACGGGTTAAAGGAATTTCTTTATAAGGAACGCGGACGTAATAGCGCAACCTTATAACGGTTGGAAGCGGAAAACCAGAGTAAATATATTTACCGTTGTGTTCTACCCGCTCTGCTTTTCCCTTAATCAGTAAAATTGCAGCACGTCGCCAGCTCGTGATATTGAGCGGTTCGTAAGAAGCGTTTAAGACTAAAACCTTTCCCATTGATAGTCGCTCAAGGTATTAGTTTTACATATATTAACACGAATCCAATCTAATTCGCTAGCTGAGTTTAATTTATACATCTAGAAAGCTTTTTTTTGCGACCGCTTATATCAAGCAAAACAATGTCAAGGTAAAACTCGATATTCGCGAAAAATAATATATTAAGAATTAACAACTACATTACTTGTATTCTCTATGTGAGTAACGCTAAACTTCCAAATTAATCCAGCCGAGCCGTTTATTGTGCGAACAGCAATGTAAAACAATATAAAAATTATTCGGCTAAGTGTTGCTGTATGGAAGTGGTTTGAATTGGAGAAAATCAATGTTGAGTCACGAAGAGAATAAAACTGTTAATTCTGTTTCTTCCGATAGTTATGCTTGGAAAAGCCAACGTGCTTGGGTTGAAATTAATTTAGCAGCATTGTCTAAGAACATAGCTCAAATATGTAAGTTGTTAGGGGCGAAAACTCAGTTTATGGCTGTGGTCAAAGCTGATGCTTACGGACATGGTGCAGTTAGTGTTGCTCAAACAGCTTTAAAAGCTGGAGCTAGTTGGTTGGGTGTAGCTACAGTTCCAGAAGGAATTGAGTTACGAAAAGCTGGGATTAAAGCGCCGATTTTAGTTTTAGGTGCAACTTATACTCCAGAACAAATTGAAGCAATTGCTCGGTGGAAATTAGAAGCTACAATTTGCGACTGCAAGCAAGCTTTAATATTTTCTGACATTTTAGAAACTATAAATTTTGATTCACCTTTACGAGTCCATCTCAAGTTAGACACCGGAATGTCTCGCTTAGGTACTCTTTGGCAAGATTGTAGTGAATTTGTGCAATTAGTTGCTAGCTTGCCTCATCTTAGTATACAAAGCGTCTATTCTCATTTGGCTACTGCCGATAGCCCCGATAGAACCGTGATGGACTTGCAACATCAGCGTTTTGAAAGTGCGATCGCACTTCTTAAAGATATGGGAATAGAAGTACCTTGTTTGCATTTAGCCAATTCTGCTGGTACTTTGAGCGATAATTCTTTGCATTACGATATGGTGCGTGTAGGCTTAGCGATTTACGGTTTTTATCCATCACCTCATCTGCGCTCGACTGTTGAACTACAGCCAGTTTTAGAAGTAAAAGCGCGAGTTACACATGTGAAGACGATTGAAAAAGGTGCTGGTGTTAGTTACGGACATACTTTCGTGGCTGCGAAGCAAATGCGTTTGGCTGTTGTTGGAATTGGCTATGCTGATGGTATACCTCGCAACCTTTCTAATAAGATGCAAGTTTTGATTCGAGGAGTGAAAATATCCCAAATTGGAACAATCACTATGGATCAGATAATGCTAGATGTCAGCAGCATACCTGATGTAGGAGAAGGAGAAATCGTTACTATTCTTGGCTGTGAAGGTGCAGAACAGATTACTGCTGAGGATTGGTCTACTCAATTAAACACTATTTCTTGGGAAATTCTTTGCTCTTTCAAACATCGTCTACCCCGTGTAAATGTAAATTAACTGTTCTGGTAGGAATTTTCAAATTATAAAATGAATAACCAGGATTTAGATATTAGTAAAAAATAGCTATGTGAAAAATTGTGTGAAAAATCTTTATCTTATGGTATAGTATATAAGCTGATGCGGATGTGGCGGAATTGGCAGACGCGCTAGATTTAGGTTCTAGTGCCTCCGGGCGTGAAGGTTCAAGTCCTTTCATCCGCATTTTATTTTTATCAATTTAGAGAAGCAGGGTTTCCTAATGGATGAACGGGGACTGCTTTTGATAAATAAGTCTTTTTTACTATTTAGTCTTCGCGATGTAGATTCATTTGAGAAAGTATGTCCCGGCATTCCGGAAAGTATTTTTTCTGGTTTAACATGCGCTTACACTTCAAAAGAAGCATGTATCCAACTATTTTTTTCTTATTTTTAGTTTAGGCTTCCCTGGGAACTCACTATCGGAATAGTTGTATGAATAAAATAGAATTTAAATATATAAACATAGGCTTGAAATATAAACTTTTGTAAATGCGAAGTTTGGAATGCTCTAAGATTAATTGCTGCAAATTACATAAAAATTTATTTCTAGATATAAGTAAATTTGAATAAAGCAGTATTTATTAACACTCCATAGAACATAATTTTAACTCTTCCCTAGAAAACTCTGCGTTCACCGTTATGGAAAATGTATAAAAATATTTGCTGTCAGTTTATGATTAAAGATTTTTTTCTTTCCATGACTAACATCATTTATCAGCTTTAATCTTATCGTTTTTCTCGCCATGCTGAGCTTAATTTACGAATAAATATAGATATTTGATTGATTTTAGACTGCAATGCGAACATTAAGTCATCACAACTTTTATTTTTGATTTCGGCTTTATTAGGTCTTCTTTAATCGTACATAAGTACATTATTTATTTGCTAAGAAATAAAATCAACAATCCAAGGTAGCTCAATTATTTGTAACAAATGCATTTCGTCTATTGTCAATAGCAAATAAAAATCTAACTTCCTATATTTTGATATTTTTTTGAATAACTAGTACTTCAATGTTCGTAATTAACTCTATAAATATATAAATATAGCTATTTAAAACAATGTTAAGTTTAGTAATGTATAAACTTAAACTTTATATTTATCGATACCTACTTTAATATAAAAGCTGAAATCTTTGATGATTGCTCGTGTATTTTATTATTCCGAAATAACTAATAAGCATAATTTTTTTATACAAGTATGGCAAGAATAAAATATATTATCTATAACAACCACAACCATAGCCCTAGAAACAATTAACTGTACTATACTTAAGTGGTAATACTTAAGCAATAATTGAAATGTGATATTTTGAACTGATATATTTATTTCAACGATTAAATTATGTAGGTAAAATACTCAGTACCTTTAAGTAGTCTTCACAGTTTTTTTACTCGTTATCTAAAAATCTCTGTTAATCTCAGTACAGGTAAGTTGTATTGCTGTAATTAAAGTTTTAAAGAGAATTAAACTACCCATAAACATTTATTTACCAATGTCATACTACATATATAGATAATGTATATGGTTTTATTTTTAACAAGAATATATAAACAATATTTTTTAATAAGCAAGACAAATAGGTAACATTCGAGCAGAATTTAATTAAATTTAATACTAGTAATAACAAAATGAGTACAACACCTATAGATAGTTACAAAATGTTTCAGAAACTTCATCCGCTATCTTTACTAGCACAGATTAGCAGCCGTCGTGCTACAGGTTGTTTAAGAGTATTTACGAAGACTAACTCTTGGTCTATCTATATGGAAGAAGGGAAGCTGACCTATGCTTCTTGCTCGGATAAGTCATTTGAACGGTTAGATACTTACTTACAACGATTGCATCAGCAAATTCCCACACTCAATAGTTCTTGTCGGGTACAAATGCGGATGCTTTTTGAAAACCAAAATAGACAAGAATCAATTTATCAAGCAGATTATCAAGCAATTTGCTGGTTGGTTGAGGGTGATTATATAACTTATCATCAAGCAGAAACTTTAATAAATGAATTAGCAAAGGAAGTATTAGAATCGTTTCTTACAATAAGAGAAGGAAGTTATGAATTTAGGAGCGAACATCCTTTATCAGAGCTACCTTCATTCTGTCATTTGGATTTACGCTCTCTAATAGAAAGCGTCCAAAAACGGTTGAGAAATCGTCATGTTGGTCAAGTACCAGTTAAACCACAAAAGGTTCCACCTGTAGTTAGTAACACTGCTCCATTATTGATTGAGGAAAAACCATCATCTAATGTTGAAAAATCTCGTCCTCAAGCAACCGATTTAATAAATTTTGAAGATAGTCAAGGTCGCAACAATATAAATATTTCACAAAACACTAAAGAACGACTATATACAGTTGCTTGTATTGATGATAGTTTAACTATCTTGAAATCTATAGAACGCTTTTTAGAAGAAGATAAGTTTTCAGTTGTTAAGATTAATGACCCTGTAAAAGCATTGATGCAAATTCTTCGTAGTAAACCAGACTTGATTTTGTTAGACGTTGAAATGCCAAATTTGGACGGTTATGAATTATGTTCTTTACTACGAAGACATTCGGCTTTTAAAAACATTCCTATTGTTATGGTAACTGGGAGGACTGGATTCATAGATAGGGCTAAAGCAAAAATGGTGAGGGCTTCTGGCTATTTAGCTAAACCTTTTACACAGTCAGAGTTGTTGAAGGTCGTCTTCAAGCATATCAGCTAATATATCAATATTTACCGCGAATAATAGTAACCTACTTTAATAGATACTGGTTAAACTATCTCAGGATATATAAAAATGAGCCTTACTTTACTTGGAACGATTTTAGTTGTAGAAGATTCCCCTAGTGAATTGGAATTAATAAGTCATTTTTTGAATGAAAGCGGATATAAAGTAATAAAAGCTACAGGTGGAACAGAAGCATTAGAAAAATTAGAATCAGAAAAACCTGATGCAATTATTACTGATGTAGTAATGCCGGGAATGAGTGGTTTTGAACTGTGCCGTTCTTTGAAAAAAAATCCAGATACTCAAAAGGTTCCCATCGTTATTTGTAGTTCTAAAAACCAAGAAATTGACCGTTTATGGGCTATGAGACAAGGTGCTGATTACTATGTTACCAAGCCTTATACTCGTGAAGAACTTTTACGTGCGATTAAATCAGTAGCAATTTGAATCAATGAATAATTCAAGCATTACTTTACGGGCAGGACAAAACCCAGAGCAAAACAATTTGGGAGATGGTTATCTCAAGTTTTTCATAAATCCTCAGACTTCTGCTATTTTGTCAATGAACCAGACGCAAGAAGCAATGGTTGTGTCTGTAGAATCTGTAACATCTATGCCCAATATGCCTTTCGGTATTTTGGGATTAATGAATTGGCGAAGTCGTATACTTTGGGTAGTTGACTTACCGAAACTACTCAATCTACAATCCCCCCAGAATCGACCCCGGCAATACAGTGTAATTGTTGTTCGGACTGAATCGATGATTTTGGGTTTAGTAGTACATGAAATTATTGGCACTCTCAGATTCAATAGTGAGGAAATTCGTTCTCCTATAGGTCAGGTTGCATCTAGTTTAGTTCCCTATTTACGCGGATGCATTGTTCAACAAAAAGAAATATTACTGGTATTAGATGCACAACCTATAGTGCATTCTTCTAATCTCCGTAGTGAGTAGGCTGTAATACAGAATTTACAAGTGTTTAGTGTAATAATTTACCACTCCGGGGCAATTGATTTATGCTTAATAAAACTGATTCGGCTAAGAGTGGTGATACTCCCGAGCAGGAGACATCACTTATTTCATCTTCTAATAAGACTGATAATGCAATACAACTATCTTCTACACAAATGACTGTAGGAAATACCGGCAATGTTTCCTCTAATGGATTGCTAGCTCGATTTAAACGATTGAGCTTGAGTACCAAAACGACAATTTTGGCTATGGCAATGGTAACGCTTCCAGTATTAGTAATTGGTACGGGTGCCTACCTTGCTGCAAGTCAATCTATGAGAAGTAAAGTTTTTGATTTGCAAACAGCAGAAGCAAAGGGCTTTGCAGATAAAGTTAACCGCTTTATGTTTGAGCGCTATGGGGATGTTCAGGTAATCTCGAATCTGCCAACTATCAAAAACTCAGGGACAAGTTCTGTTCAAAAAAAGGCAGTACTTGATGATTACGTCAATACATATAAAGTATATGATGGCATCGGCATTTTTAATTTAAACGGAGTTGCTATTGTCCGCTCCGAAGGAGCTAATTTTAACAATCAAGGTGATTCAAATTATTTTAAGCAGGCTAAAAGAAATAACAATGCTGTTATCAGCCAGCCAAAAACTTCTGACGGTAATGACTTTATTTATATAGCCGCTCCAATTAAGAATGCTGCTAATCAACTTACATCTGTAGCAATAGCCAGGATGCCAGTTAAATCACTGGAAAACCTAGTTAAAAATTATGCTGCTCCAGGACAAGAATATCATTTAGCAAATGCTGAAAATAAAATTTTCCTGAGTGCGGAACCAGAATATATAGGTAAAGAGCTTGCTGAGGAATACCCAAAAGTATCTGAGAAAACCGATTTAGAAGAAGCTTTTACAGATGTTGTCAAACATGATGGCAGTTCTGAGAAGGAATTAGTCAGCTATATTCCTTCAATAGAACAAATAGAAGTACCGGGTTTACCGACTTTAAACTGGGATGTCATTTTAGCAGCAGATGCCTCGACTGCATTTGCAGCGCGGGGGAATTTATTGTTAACTATCGCTGTAGGGACAATATTAACAGCTATAGCTGTAGCAGTGATTGCGGCTTTATTGGCAAAACGCGCTACTCAGCCGATTTTGAACGCCACACGGGCAGTTGCAAAATTAGGGAAAGGTCAGTTTGATACCCGTTTGAATGTGGAAGCGGAAGATGAAATTGGGCTGTTAAATGCCAACATCAATCAAATGGCATCCCAATTACAACTTTTGGTAAAAGAGCAGGAAGCTGAAGCTGAAAGGGAAAAGTTAAAAGCAGATATTACCCTGCGTATCCGTAGAAGCCTCAAGCTCGAAGATATATACAAAGCGGCGGTTAGAGAAATTCGTCAAGCCCTAAAGACAGATAGGGTTGTGATTTATGAATTTAATCCGGAAACTTGGGACGGTACGGTAGTTTCTGAATCGGTAAGCGCTGGATTTCCCAAGATGAAAGGGGCTTATATCGAAGACCCTTGTTTTCGCGAGCGTCAAGTACAGATGTATAAAAACGGTCGCGTGCGGGCAGTTGCGAATATTTATGATGATGCTGGTTTGAAGAAAGCCGACTGCTACGTGCAAATGTTGGAAAAGTTTGCAGTCAAAGCTAATTTAGTTGCACCAATTTTGATTCAAGACAATTTAATGGGTTTACTAATTGCCCATAATTGTGAAACCCCGCGAGAATGGCAGCAACAAGAAATTGATTTGTTTAAACAGTTAGCAACTCAAATCGGTTTCGCTTTGGAACAAGCCAAGCTGTTGGAAGAAGTTGATAAAGCCCGACAGTCGGCTCAAACTGACTCTGAAGACGAAAGACATCAAAAAGAAGAACTGCAAATGCAGTTGATTGAGTTACTCAGTGAAGTTGAAGGAGCAGCACAAGGTGATTTAACGGTACGTGCTGACGTTACTGCTGGAGATATTGGTACGGTTGCTGACTTTTTCAACTCGATTGTGGAAAGTTTGCGCGATATTGTCACCCAAGTAAAAAGTTCAGCAACCAAGGTAAATCAAGCTATTGGTGACAACTCTGGTGCTATTAGCGAATTAGCAGATGAAGCACTAGCTCAGGCTGCGGAAATCACTAACACTCTGGACGCTGTTGATGAGATGACGCAATCAATGCAAGCAGTTGCGGTAAATGCTCAAGAAGCTGCGACAATTGCTAATACTGCTAGGAGTACCGCGACCAATTCTGGCAAAGCAATGGAATTAACGGTACAGAATATTTTAGGTTTGCGAGAGACTGTAGGGGAAACTGCTAAGAAAGTTAAGCGTTTGGGTGAATCTACACAGCAAATTTCTCGCGTTGTGGCATTGATTAACCAAATTTCCATGCAAACTAACCTTTTAGCTATTAATGCTGGAATTGAAGCAGCACGGGCTGGTGAAGAAGGTCAAGGTTTTGCTGTAGTAGCTGAAGAAGTAGGGGAACTTGCAGCAAGAAGTGCTGCTGCTACAGACGAAATAGAACAAATAGTGGAAAATATTCAGCGGGAAACAACTGATGTTGTCCAAGCAATGGAACTAGGAGTATCCCAAGTTGTCGAAGGGACGCACATTGTGGAAGATGCTAAGCTGTCATTAAGTCAAATTCTAGAGGTTTCGCGCCAAATAGATGACTTGGTACAGTCGATTTCTACAACTACAAATCGCGGTGTAGAAACATCTCACCAAGTTAGCGTTTTGATGAAAGAAATTGCTGCTGTCTCACAGCGCACTAGTAGTTCTTCCCGTAAAGTTTCCGAATCGTTGCAACAAACCGTTGCAATTTCCCAACAATTACAAGAAAGTGTCGGTACATTCAAGGTTAGTCAGGAGTAATTGGTTACTAGCTTGGGCAGTTTGTGGTTATAAATAACTAATAACTGAACCAATTTTAGATTTTGAGGACACTGGATTGCCAAGATTCCCTTGGTTGTTAGCGAAGCGTCTCCGTAAGGAGATAGCAAGTGTCCGGGATTTTAAAGAAGATGCTTTTAACTTTAGTTATGGGAATGTTACAAAATATCCGTTTCCATAAAATTAGCAAGCATCCGTTTTAATCGGTAGCGTATTCAAACCCTCTTTAAATGACCAAGAAAATCCAAAATTCAAATTGGTAAATCCAAAATTGAGTGACTAAAAACTAACAACTAATTACTGATGACTAATGGCTAGGGACAAATAATATGTCACAGGATAAAGAATTTGAAATCCAGATGCAGTTTCTGGAAGAAGCTAGCGACTACCTCAACACGATTGAAGGGGTACTGCTAGAAATCGACACCAGCAACCGCATCGATTTGGAAAAGATAAACGCAGCGCTTCGGGCCGCTCATTCCATTAAAGGGGGAGCGGCTATGATGGGATTTCGCTCGTTGAGCGATTTGGCCCACCGTTTGGAAGATTCGTTCAAAGTTCTTAAAACCAGAAAAAGTTCTTTAGAAGTAGATACTCAGTTACAAAGTCTACTTCTTTCCGGCGTGGATTGGCTGCGGCAAATAGTAGAATTACATTCAGAAGGTCACGATTTAGAAGAGCAGTGGTTAGCAAGCTTCTGCTATCCAGTGTTTGAGGAGTTGCACGAGCGTTTGGGAGACCCGACTCCAGAAGATGCTTCTTCGATGCTGTCTCCAGAAGACGGTCAAGACATTGTTCCATTGTTGTTTGAAACGGAAGTAGAAGGCTGTTTGCAGCGTCTGGAGTCAGTAGTGGCTGACATCGAGCAGCCTTGTCTGAAGGAAGAAGTGTCTATAATGGCCGCTGAATTGGCTGGTTTGGGTGAAATGCTGCAATTGCAGGCTTTTAGCAGTTATTGCGAATCAGTTCAATCTCATTTGGAAGTTGCACCACCCGAACAGATTGCAGAAATTGCGAATGCTGCTCTTGCTGGTTGGAGACGCTCTCAAGCTTTGGTTTTAACTTCTCAGATTGAAAGTTTACCTACACAGTTGGAATTGGGTGAAACGGAATCCGAACAAACTGTTTTACCGGTGGAATTGGAACAAGATTCTACGCAATCGTTAGAGATACAAGAAGTACAAGAAGAAATACAGCAAGTAGCAGAAGAAGCTGAATTAGAATTATTAGGAGAGAACGAAGAAGATTGGCTTGTTGATGATGTAATTACCGCTGATTTTGAAGCCCTCGAAGCTGCTTTTGCTCAAGAAAGTGCTGATTCCGAATTTGATGACGTTGAGGTACATACACCTGCAAGCGCTCAAGAAATTCCCACCACCGATTACCAAACATTTGTTGAGCGCAAACCCGAACCAGTTGCTGCTTCCAAAAGCGAATCGGTAGAAAATACGGTGCGGGTTCCTACCAAGCAACTTGAAGAAATCAACGATTTATTTGGCGAACTAATTATTCAGCGCAACGGATTAAACTTACAGATGGAAAGATTGCGTAAATTAGTTCGCAATCTCGGTCAAAGAGTACAAGTTCTGGAGCGGGAAAATCAACACCTCCGTACTGCATACGATAAAATATCTACTCAAACTACAGTAAAATCCACAGTTCAAACTCTGGCTTTGGTTCCGGGAAATGTGGAAAATATTGATAGTAGCCAGGGTTACGATTCCCAAGGTATCAATAATGGATTTGATGCTTTAGAAATGGACCGCTACAACGAGTTGAACCTGCTTTCCCAGGAAGTGATGGAAACCATCGTCATGGTGCAAGAGGTGACCACAGACGTTCAGCTTAGCCTTGACGATACGGATAATATTTCCCGGAAATTAAATAAAACCTCGAAGCAATTACAGCGCAAGTTAACTCAAGTACGGATGCGTCCGCTATCGGATTTAACCGACCGCTTTCCCAGAGCTTTGCGCGATTTATGCGTAGAATACGGTAAAAATGCTCAATTAAAGATAGAAGGCGGTAATATTTTAATTGAAAGGAGCATTTTAGAAGCTTTAAACGACCCTCTGATGCACTTGCTGAGAAATGCTTTTGACCATGGAATTGAAAATCCCGAAACCAGAAAACAGCAAGGTAAATCAGAACAGGGTTTAATTGAAATCCAAGCCGCTAACCGTTCCAATCGCACCATAATTACTATGCGCGATGATGGTAATGGGATTTCTTTAGATAAAATCCGTAACCGCGCTATTGGAATGGGGTTGGATGAGTCTTTGATTAATCAAGCTAGCGATGAGGAAATATTATCGTTAATTTTTGAGCCAGGATTTACGACTTCCGACGAGGTTACAACCTTATCCGGTCGTGGTGTGGGAATGGATGTGGTTCGTAACAACCTCAAACAAGTCCGGGGAGACATTAAAGTCGATACAGAAGCAGGAATTGGGACTACTTTTACGCTCTCAATGCCATTTACGCTCTCGGTTTCGCGAGTTTTATTGGTAGAAAATAGTAGAATGTTATTGGCTTTTCCTACGGATGTAGTTGAAGAAATATTCTTACTTGATGAAGAACAGGTTTTCCCTGTTGGTGGTGGGGAAGTTCTAAACTGGCAAGGAAAGACTTTACCTTTGATTGGACTTGGTGAGTATTTACAGTTTAATTGTCCTCGTTACGATAACCCCGATTTAGAAACTCCTCCAGCGATTAATGCTATGAGCGTGTTGATTGTGAAAAACGACAATCAGCTAGTAGCAATCAAAATTGACCGTTGTTGGGGAGAAATGGAAGTTGCAATTCGTCGTGTTGAAGGAGATATACCTTTACCCGATGGGTTTAACAACTGTACTATTCTTGGCGACGGAAGAGTAGTAGCTTTGGTTAATGTTGGGGAGCTACTTTACTGGATAGCTACTAACGAACGCACCCCTCAAAACAATCAGTTACCATCAACTAGGTTAAAAACAGCTTTCCTAAATCAAACAGAAGAACAAGCTGTAGAACATGTAGCTAAGGGTAAAGGTACGATTTTAATCATCGATGATTCAATTAACGTCCGCCGTTTCTTAGCTTTAACTTTAGAGAAAGGTGGGTATTTAGTCGAACAAGCAAAGGATGGTCAAGACGCTTTAGAAAAGCTTCAGAGTGGTTTGAGCGTACAGGCCGTAATTTGCGATATAGAAATGCCTCGGGTAGACGGTTACGGCTTTTTGGGTCGAGTGAAATCAAATAATGATTTTAAAAATATACCCGTTGCGATGTTAACTTCTCGTAGTAGCGATAAGCACCGGCAATTAGCAATACAGTTAGGTGCTAGAGCTTATTTCTCGAAACCGTATAACGAGCAAGAATTACTCCGAACATTGGACGAGATTATTTTTCCTGTAGTTGGAGTGAGTAATAATTAATGATGGAATTGTATGAGTTATAAGTTGATTTATTTGCAACTTGTAACTCAGTTTTTTCTTGAATTATACGTTGATTTATATCTTGGTTGAGCAATTTTTAAAGGGGACAATAAATAATTAGTAATTCGGGTGGATGTCCCTCCGGGAAACGCTACGCTAACGTAATTCGTAATTACGTTTTGTAATGGGGATTTAGACCCCAACACAAAATAAACAACCCGTAGGAGATGGGGTTTAAAACCCCGATTGAGTTATAGATAAATTTAAAATAGAGACTAAAATAACTTTTTAATATATACAAAAACTTATTTATATCGGTAAACTAAAATAAATCAAAAAACCAAAATAAATCAAAAATATATCTAGAGCGTTTTAATTGTATTTTTACTTAAATTATTTAAGAATAAAAAAGCCGGTAAGAAGGTAGGTAAAATAAAATATGAAACCTCAAATATGAAACCTCACCCTCAATCCCTCTCCTTATTAAGGCTACGGTGTACACACAAGTCTTAAAATCCTACCTGGAAGCGGGTTTTAGATTCAGATGAAAATCGCTCAAAACCTGTCATTGCGAGGAGGAACGACGAAGCAATCCCATTAATGCGGAGATTATTGCGATTGCTTCGCTTCGCTCGCAATGACGATTTAAGGGGGTTAAAATCACTGAAACGTATGCAGAGAGTACTTGTGTGTACACGGTAGCCTTATTAAGGAGAGGGAAGCCGGAGGATAGGTTCGGTCTTATTTTATATTTATAGGACTTATGCATGGGTAACATAACTATAGTTATTACGACGTAAGGAAGCAATCCCAAATGCTGTAAAATCCTAGCGAGTGCGTAAGTCCTGATTTAACTACATCTACTCAATTATTGTTGATTATGGGTTTTTAAACTGTATATTGTTTTTATTTGGAAATCTTTTTATAAATGTCTTTTCTTAAACACAGGACTTACGCAACGAAGATTTGTCATTGCGACGGTCGCTACGTGTAGGGAAGCAATCTCAACATTTTGCGAGATTACGTCGCTGTCGCTCGTAATGACGCAGTTACCTTACTTTTGCGTAAGTCCTAAAACACTCTATGGATACTGCTAGTGTAATGATCAATGCAATTAATACACTAAATAAATGCAAAAAAAGTTGTATCTTCATTTAGTAGACTTTCTAATAGAATCCATGCAGCTATAGCAGAATAATAACTAAAGGTTATTTAATTTTTATTAAACAGCCATTAAATTTTAAATTAATACATTATCTTGTTAGAAAATTTACTTAAAAAAAGAATATCTTTAAAATAAACTTACAGCTATCTGCTTGATTGTTAAGCCATAATAATTTTGAGCAGAGCGTATTTACTGAAGGTTAAAATCTATTTTCATAATCGTTGACCTGATTCTATTAACTGAGTTATTTGATATACATAGATTTCAACTGTAATACTGTAAATTAATGAAAACAAAGACATTTGAAAATTTTGAATGACTCTAAGATAATTATTGTTGATTCAGATTATTTTCGCTTAGAGAGGTTGTGTTAAAGTATGCATTTTAATCATTTATTAGAGAAATCATAGTTTAACCACTTTTATTGGTTTAATGGTAAATACAAGTGTGGCTGAAGTAGATAATTATAAAAATCTAACTTCGGTTAAATTAATATCTGCATATATAGTATAAACTCACATTAAAATTCAGTATTTTTTGAATCCTTTTATACAAACTAAATATTGCTAAATTTTGTTTTAAACTTACTTCCTTGCATCCTTTAGAGCGGTTTATAGTTAATAGTTCTCCATTCAAAATCATTAGATATTTTCAGATACTTCTCTAACAAAATCACCAGCTAAAGCAATGAATTATACTTTTAAAGCATCGCCACAAACTAGACAAGTTAAAACAGCTTCGTCGAAAACGCACAATCCTTGGTTAAAAAAGTTTTATAACTTACCAATTAGCCGTAAACAATTAATTGCTTTAATTTTCTGTCAATTAGTATCTATTTTGGGAATGGGTATCGTAGGTACTTTAATTATTACCCGAGGTTTACGATATCAGTTACGCGAACAAGCGAAGTCAGAAGTTGCTGTATCGGATATTAATTACAATATCAAGATTAATCAGATGGGTTTAGGCTTTCGAGGACAATCGGATAATCCTGCGATTATTAGAGCAGCGATTCTGAATGATTCTAATCGTATCTTAAGTAGAAGTTTGAGAGATTCTGTCAAGCAAATTTTACAGAATGAAATCGAAGCCAGAAATATTGAATATGCAACTCTGGTAGGTAGAGATTCAAAAATTATTATAAATGTAAATTCTGACCGTACAGGTGAGGATTTTGGTCTGAATGGGTTAGTTAACCAAGCTTTGCAAAGCGGTCAGCAAATTAAAGCTAGCGCAATTGTTAAAGCGTCAGAATTAAAGCAAGAAAAGCCGACCTTAGCAGAAGGTGCTGATAATCAAGATGCTTTAATCCGCTACACTGTAACACCTGTAAGAAATCCTCAGACTCAAGAAGTTATTGGTGCTTTGGTTTCTGGAGATATTGTTAACGGTAAAGATGCAATTGTTAAAAATACTTTGAAAGCTGCTGATGGTGGTTATAGTGCTGTTTATTTAAACCAAACAGGGGAATTTGATTTAGCGACATCTCTTCAGAGTAATCCTCAAGGAAATATTAATCGAGCTACACCTGGTACACCTTTACCTCCTTCGGGTAAATCTTTGCTGGAAGCAGCAGCAAAAGCTGAAGGTGAGGTTATTACCAAACGCATTAATATCGGAGGGACGAATTATACAGTCGCAGCTAAAGCAGTTCCCAACCAAATTATTAATCAAGCAGAAGGACAAAAACTACTTTATTCCGAACAACCTCCGGCAATTTTGGTTCGGGGAACTCCTGAAATAGAAGTTAATGGTCTACTAACACAAAGTCTTTTGCTACAAGCATTGATTGTCTTTATTGCATTAGTCTTTATTGGCTTTTGGGCAGTAATTTTACGTAGAGGGATGATTCACCCTATCGAAAACCTGCAAGAAACCGCACAGAAATTTGCAAATGGCGATCGCACTTCTCGGGCTGAAGTTTTTGCTACCGATGAGATTGGTGATTTAGCGGTTAGTTTCAATATAATGGCTGAGAAAATTGACGAACAAGTTCGTCATCAGCAAGCAGAAACCCAAGTAGCATTAAAATTAAGCCAAATTACCACCGGTATCCGAGAGACTCTCAATACACAAACAATTCTCGATACAGTAGTTACAAGTACGCGAGAAAGCTTACATGTAAATCGAGTAGTTTTCTATCGTTTAAACCAGTCTTTTGGTGAGATAGTCGCCGAATCTGTAGATTATAGTTTGAATGCTGTGTTGGGAAAAAAAGTCAATGACCCTTATCAGGTTAAAGAATACCCCGATGAGTATGAATTTGGCAGCATCAAAACAGTAGAAAATATTCAAGATTTGCGCTTGACTGAATCTTATTTAGAGCAACTAAAAGATTTGGATGTTAAAGCATTTTTATTAGCACCAGTTTATGTCAACAATAAACTATACGGTTTATTTGTAGCTCATGATTGTGGTAGTAGTCGCTCTTGGGAAGAGATAGAAGTCAATTTGTTTAAGCAAATTGCGATTCAAACTAGTTATGCTTTGGAGCAAGCAGAACTTTTACAACAAATACAGCAAAAACGTAAAACAGCCGAAAGCAGTTCCGAACAAGAAAGACAGCAGAAAGAAAGATTGCAAATTCAGCTTTTAGAACTGCTTAGCGATATCGAAGGTGCAGCATCTGGAGACTTAACGGTTCGTGCTGACGTAATAGAAGGTGAAATTGGTACAGTTGCGGATTTCTTCAACTCCATCGTTGAAAGTTTGCGAGAAATTGTTACCGAAGTAAAAACATCAGCTTCTCAGGTTAATGATTCTCTGGGTTTTAACACTAACGCGATTAGCAAATTAGCAGAAGAAGCTAAAACCCAAGCTACAGAAATTAATCGTACCTTAGATGCTGTTGATAGCATGAATGAATCAATGAAAGTGGTAGCACAAAACGCTCATGAAGCTGCTATCGTCGCTAACTCTGCTGCAAATACCGCATCACAAAGCGGTGAAGCAATGGATTTAACGGTAGAAAACATTGTTCATTTGCGAGAAACAGTTGGTGACACAGCAAAAAAAGTGAAGCGTTTGGGTGAATCGACTCAAGAAATTAGCAGAGTCGTAGCGTTAATTAATCAAATTTCGATGCAAACCAACCTGTTAGCAATCAACGCTGGAATTGAAGCAGCAAGAGCAGGTGAAGAAGGACAAGGTTTTGCAGTAGTTGCTGAAGAAGTAGGAGAACTAGCTGTTAGAAGTGCTTCTGCTACTAAAGAAATTGAGCAAGTAGTAGAAAACATCCAGCGAGAAACCAGCGAATTAGTTGAATCAATGGAAGTTGGTGTTTCTCAAGTAGTAGAAGGAACCCGAGTTGTTGAAGGAGCGAAATATTCCTTGAAGGAGATTTTAGAGGTTTCGCGACAAATTGACAGTTTAGTCAAATCGATTTCCGAAGCTACAGCATCTCAAGTACAGACATCTCAAGAAGTTGGTAACTTGATGAAAGACATTGCTGATATTTCGCAACGAACTACAATTTCTTCCGAACAAGTTTCAAATTCACTACAAAAAACCGTAGAAATTTCCCAACGTCTTCAGGATAGTGTGGGTACGTTTACAGTTAACAATGAACAGTGAACAGTTATCAGTTAAGAGTGAACAGTGACTAGTAATTAGTAAAACAGTTTGTTTTCATTTAATGTAGAGATGTTGCAGTGCAACGTCTCTGTTTATTTTCAAATTTACACATATAGCATTCCTAAATCATTTGTGAGATTTTAGAAACCCGGTTTTTTGGAAAAACCGGGTTTCTGGCACTTATCTTTCTCACGACTCATCTAGGATTGCTATATAGGACTATGTAATAGCGGTTAGGACATTAATAAACACTGATACTAATTTATTAAACCTTTAACCTTTGACCTTTGACCTTCGCGTAGCGCTATAATTTGGTGAAGCTGTAACTGGTGCATTATGTCAGTTATCCGTGTTACAGAATAAAAAATAGTATTTGTATATAAGTATCAATTAGCTGCATTATTTATAATTATTCTTTTCTAGCAAGACTCAAATCAAGAGAATAAATGGATAGAAGACCTTTTGTTACTTTAATTAGCTGGATAGTGATTTCATTTTTGACAGTAGTTGGTTGCAATCAAGTTACTTCAACCACGAATTCACAAACAGTAGAGTTGACTGTATCGGCTGCTGCAAGTATGCAAGATGCGCTCTCAGAAGTAGCAAAAGCTTATCAACAAGAATACCAGAATACTAAAATTACTTATAATTTCGCGAGTAGCGGTACTTTAACTCAGCAAATTAAACAAGGGGCACCAGTTGATGTATTTATATCAGCTAATGAGAAGTTTATGGATGAGTTGGAGAAAAAAAAACTTTTACTTTCAGATACCCGTAAAAACTTTTTGAAAAATAATATTGTCTTAATTGTACCGAAAAAAGATAATATTAATAATATCTCTAATTTTCAACAGTTAAAAAATCCAGATATCAAAAGATTTTCTATCGGAGAACCAGAAAGCGTACCTGCCGGACAATATGCAAAACAAGTCTTAGATAATCTAGAAATCTACGACAAAATTAAACCTAAAACAGTATTTGCTAAAAATGTTCGTCAAGTTCTATCTTATGTAGGTAGTGGTAATGTTGATGCAGGTATTGTTTATGCGACAGATGCCAAAATATCAAACAAAGTTATAGTTGTAGCGACTGCATCAGAAAATAATCATAAACCAATTATTTACCCGGTAGCGGCGATTAAGCGTAGCAAAAATCCAGAAGCTGCTAAAGATTTTATTCAGTTTCTATTTAGGAATAGCGCAAAAAATACGTTTAAGAAATACGGCTTTCAAATTGCTAGTTAGTTAATTAATTTTACAAATTATTTTCAGGTTTGTAGTAAGGACTTAAGTCCTTGAACAGCCTTTATTAAAGAGCGATAAATCGCTTAATACGTTAGCGAAGCGTGTCCGTTAGCGTTCACGCAGTGAGTCGTCAGACTAAGCGTGTCCGACAGGACATTAGGACATATTTTTTATTCGTCTACCCTCTGCGTATGGAATTTGACTTATCTCCTCTGTGGATTTCTCTGAAAACTGCGACTGTAGCCACTGTGTTTGCTTTTTTTGCGGGAATTACCGCAGCAGGTTGGATGAAGCAATACAAGGGTAACTTTAAGGGAATCATTGATGGTATTTTAACTCTTCCTCTGGTTCTACCCCCAACTGTAGCCGGGTTTTTGCTGCTGCTATTGTTTGGTGTCAACAGTCCGGTGGGAGAATTTTTAATGCAGTTGGAAATGAGCGTCATCTTTTCTTGGCAAGCGACTGTAATTACATCAGCGGTAGTTGCTTTTCCGTTAATGTATAAGACTGTACTCAGTTCTTTTGAACATATTGATAGCGATTTAACTAATTGCGCTCGTACTTTAGGAAGTTCTGAATTTAAAATATTTTGGTTGATTGTTTTACCTTTAGCTTTACCAGGAATTGCAGCAGGGACTATTTTGGCTTTTGCTAGAGCTTTGGGAGAATTTGGTGCAACTTTAATGTTAGCTGGTAGTATACCGGGAAAAACGCAAACAATGCCGATTGCGATTTTTTTTGCTGCTGAAGCTGGGGATATGAATAAGGCTTTAATTTGGGTTTTAATTATGGTAGCAATTTCTCTGGCTGTAATTGCTACTATTCACGTTTGGAATGAATCGCAAAGTGTTTCTAAAAAAATAGATGGAAGAGGTGGAAATTTTATTAGAAGATTAATTAATTTTGTGATTTTGGGTCAGTTTAAAGATATTGATTTCTTTAATAGTAAAAGAGAAGATAAATACCTGGCGACTGTAAGTCGCGGCTATACAAACAAAACTCACCTGGGTGGGTTAAGAATTGGGGGAATAAATGCAGGTGGAGTTTGTGCTTTTACTAACGTATCTCCATTAACTAAAAAAGTTTATGGAGGAGAAGTATCCTCACGGGAATTATTATATTCACCGTCTGTCAAAGAAAATTTGATAAATCGTAGAAAAGAATTAATAGTTAATATTGAAAAGAATTTAAAAAGCTTCAAATTACAAGTTGATTTTATAGCAGATAGAAATACTTTAGGAGTATTAGGTGCTTCTGGTTCCGGTAAAAGTATGACTTTGCGCTGCATTGCTGGATTAGAAAAACCGAGTCGGGGAAGAATAGTTTTAAATGAAAGAGTTTTATTTGATGCGAAACGAAAAATAAACCTTCCCAGTCGCAAACGTCGGATTGGTTTCTTGTTTCAAAATTATGCTTTATTTCCACACATGACTGTAGCTCAAAATATTGGCTTTGGTTTGCACGAATTACCAAAAGCCGAACGCATATCAAAAGTGCGGCAGTATATTGATATGATGCAGTTGCAAGATTTAGAGAATCGTTATCCGCATCAAATCTCTGGAGGACAACAGCAAAGAGTAGCTTTAGCCAGAGCTTTGGTAATTGAACCAGAAGCAATATTATTAGATGAACCGCTTTCCGCACTCGATACTTACCTGCGTAACCAAATTGAAAAATTGTTGAGAAAAGTACTTTCTTCTTATCAAGGTGCGACTTTATTTATCACCCATAAATTAGAAGAAGCTTATCGGGTCAGCAGCAATATTATGGTGATGTCTGAAGGAAAAGTTATTGCTAACAATACCAAAGAAAATATTTTTGAGCGGTCACCGAATTTAGTCGTTGCGAAAGTAACTGAATGTAAGAATATTTCTCGCGCTGAAATAGTTGAGAATCGGACAGTAAAAGCTTTTGATTGGAACTGTAATTTACAAGTATTAGAACCGATTCCGAGTAATTTAAAATATGTAGGAATACGCGCTCATCATTTGAGATTTTCCAACGATTCAAATCAGGAAAATACTTTTCCTTGTTGGGTTGCTGACATTAGTGAAACTCAGCATAGAGTTAGTGTTTATTTGAAGCTGAATTATCCTGCAAATGATTTTGAAGATTATGATTTACAGGTAGAAATTTATAAGGAAAAATGGGTTTGTATTAAAGAACGGGCTTTTCCTTGGTATGTGAGGTTAGAAGCGGGGAGGTTGATGTTGATGGAGAGTTGAAGGTATGCTTCTTGAAGTCCTGCAACAGCTTTCTCAATTGTTTCACCTTGGTCTACTGTACCAACCTCCGGACATCCGGCTATATACATATCATCTTCTTTATACACAATGACTGTAAAACTACGGGTTCTCACTGCTTTTTATCCTTTGACTTCTGAAACTCTAAAACCTTAGAATATAAACTATCTACAGATTCTTTATTAAAAAGCTCGTCTTTAAGTTTAAGATAATCTCCGCTTCCTAGATTGCACGCTGCCCAAAACCGAGCAACTTCAGATGGTTCCATGTTTGATAGAAGAACTTGTAAGCCTTTTTGTAAAATCTGTTGTTCATTCTTAATTTGAATCATCGCTAGTTATCTCCAACATAAAATCAACCGGATTTATTACTTTGATAGTCAACGTAGAACAGCGATTAATTAGCCGCTTATCGCAGGTAATAAAATACTCGCTTCCTACTGTCTCAGCACAAGCAATATGTAATGCATCAACAGCTTTAACTCCATTATGCTCTAGTTGTTTGGCTCTTTGCCGAATCGCTTCATTCACTTCTTGTCTAAACTGAGCCATTTGTAGATAACGATTCATTGCTTCCTGCTTAACAGGAACCACTCAACTCTTCCCTCAAACCTCTAAAGGAATGTAATTTCCTGTTGTTCAGCAATTCAGCCCACTTGAGTAAAGCTTGTTTATTAGCCTTGGAATTGATTCTTATAGAGCTATTAATTCCTAGCAAAACTACCGAAATTAAAAAATTATGTAATTTTACTTTAATTTTTTAATCAATTTTGGGATTAATAAAATTGAAGAGTTTAACAGGGATTGATATGAATAACGGTAACAACGATTTTCTGCCACAAGGTTATCAGATACATCGTTCTCTTGACCGTTTTGGCGAACAAGATAGGGCTGCTTATCTAGCTGTTAATGTTAAAAATAAGCAGCCAGTGATATTAGAAGAGTTTCAGTATAAAGAACCAAATCTAGATGAAATAAAGGCTTTATGTCAATTAAAACATCCGGGAATTCCACAGTTTTTGGAGTCATTTGAAACTCCTAGAGGAATTTGTTTGGTGCAGGAATATAAAAAAGCAAGCCCAATTCATAATCTATCTAATCTTTCTCCAGAAGCTTTCAAATATATTGCAAAATCTATTTTAGACATTCTAATTTATTTACAAAACCAATCTCCTGTAGTATTTCACCAAAATCTTAGACCAGAAAACATTTGGTTCGATAATCAACGTCAAATACATGTAGTCGGATTCGGTTTGAGTCGGAAAGCAAAAGGAATTGCTCATAGCGGTGGAACTAAAGTTTTTAAAAGCAGGGAGCAACTTGCAAATCGTCCTTTAAGTAAAGCTACAGATTTATATGGTTTAGGTGTCAGTTTAATTTGTTTGTTGACGGGAACAAAACCGACTGAAATAGATGATTTGGTGAATCAAAGTGGGGAAATTACTTTTGAGCGATTAGTATCATCAAAAATTAGCATGGATTTGATTAATTGGATAGAAAAATTAGCTCAACCAGTAGCTATTAATAGACATAAAACTGCATCTGATGCTTTAACTGCTTTAGAAGAAATTTATCTTTACAGACATCCTGAAGTAAAGCTAGATATAAATCAAATCAATTTACAAGCAAATGTCCTCGGACAAGAATTAAGACAAACTATTAAAATCAATAATTTTGTAACTGATACTAATCTTCAAGGAAAATGGGAAATTGCATCACATCCCAGCGATAAAAGATATTCGATAAACCCAGAATCTTGGATTAAAATTCAACCTAGTGATTTTGAAGGGAATAAAACGCGCTGTCAAATTATTATTAATACAGAAAAATTGATGGCAGATAAAAATTATAAACGTCGGTTAATTTTACACACCAATACACTTGATAAAACTCAAACTATAGATATACAAGTTACTACTCCACCTTTAGTTATGCAAACTCCTCCTTATAAATCTTTGGGTGTGATTACAGCAACTAGCTTTGTATGCTTTGCAATTGGTTGGTCTGTTGTATTTTCTTTTACGCATATTTTGACAATAGTTGGTTTTATTGCTGGTATAACTATCGGAGCTAAAAACGGAATAATACTCGGATTTAATGATTACGATGAATTCAAAATTTGGTCGCGAGTAATGGCTGGATTTAGTACTGGTGCAATGATAATGGGATTATTTGTAGTAGCAGGATTTTTAGCTGGTGGTATGGCTGGAGTGATTACGGGATTAATAGGTGGGGGAACAATGAAAAAGCATTTGGTCAAACGTTTTAATTATATTCATGCTGGAGCTATGGTACTGCTCGCTACCATTTTTGGTGCTGGTGTGGGAATTCTTCCATACGCTGGATTAATACATCCTTTAGCTTTAATTCTACTAATCGGAGGTGGTTTTCCCCTAGGTGGAATTATAGGTTGGCTGATATCTGAAAATCAAAAGTTACTCTCTGAGTATGAAAATTTAAAGCCTTCTTTAGCTAGACCATAATTAGATTACTATTTAAATTATAAATTTGGAGATAGTTAAAAAGGATTAGAAAAAATGGAATCCCAGCCCACAAACTATTTAGGTAAATTGATTTATTTAAATTGATTAATACAAAATAGAGACGTAATATATTACGTCTCTACAATCTGATTAACTATTTAATTCTCAATTTTGACCCCGCGCCAAAAAGCGACATAATTCTCAAAGTGTTTTGCTTTTTCTTTTGCTTGTGGATAATACCAAGCAGCATCTTGATTAACTTCGCCATTAACTTCGATATTATAATAATTTGCGCTTCCTTTCCAAGGACAAAAGCTATTTTTGCTGCTTTCCTTGAGATATTCTTTTTTCACTGAATCTGGGGGAAAATAATTATTTCCTTCTACAACAACAGTTTTATCGCTTTCGGCTATAACTGTACCATTCCAAATTGCTTTTGACATAATCAGTAATTAGCGATTAGTAATCATTAACCAGTTAATTTTACATAATTAATGGTGACTTTTTTCATCTAATTAAAAATTATGGAAATAGCATATCTTTATTGTAGGGTGCTGTGACACTTTGAGTTGTTTTGAACGTAGTAATAACCATTAAGAGTGTCACGCACCAACAGGACTATTCTGATAAGTCATGAATGAATACAACATGAGATTTTCTATGATTACACATTGCCAGAAATTTTGTTCACGAAGTAAGAGGGAAGAAAGAAGAAGTCACGTTTTAAAACGTGAGATGATCCACACGCTCCGCGTGAATGAAACAAGGACGTAAATATTCCCTTGGGCTACGCTCCTTAAAATATTGTTTTTTTCAATAATATCGTTTTAGACTCATAACGCGCATTTTTTAAAAATATATTACCTTCTTCCTTCTTCCTCCTAACTCCTTCCTTCTTTTATAATATTTTTTAGACCAATTCATTTATTATTCTTCAGTTTCCCAGACCACCGTAAGCTACTATTATTATTTAATTAATCTATATATATTCACCAAGTGAATTTTTAAGGTCAGAAGCCCCCGGATTTATCCGTGGATTTGTCATGTAGAAGCCCCTAAATTATATTTATGGAGCTTTAATTACGAATTACGAATTACGAATTACGAATTATGTTCACCTGGTTGGTAAATTATTTTTTAGCTAGAGAAATAGCAGCTTAAAGTTGATTTTTATTTAGCTGTTTGTACGCTGCTCCTTGAGTTTTATCTAAAGCATCGTACCAACAGCATCCAAATAGATTATCAAGAATAATTCTTTGAAAACAATGGCTAAATCGCACGGGAAATTTACGCTGTTTTGCAAGACTCGGAAGCACTTTGTTTGTCAGATGTAAATATTCCTCGTGCAGTTATTCCAGTTTATTTGGATATTTTATTTTGATTTTGCAGCAATTTCGTCTGTTTTAGCTGCCATGATAAAGTCATTACGATGCAAACCTTGAATTGCATGAGTCCACCATGTGACGGTGACTTTTCCGTATTCGGTGAGTAAAGCTGGGTGATGTTCTTGGTTTTCCGCTTCTTCACCGATTTTGTTAGTAAAGTTCAAAGCTGATTTGAAATCAGAAAATTTGAAAACTCTTTCTAAACGCTTTTCTCCGTTTTCTTCCTTGACGCTCCATTCAGAAATCTCTGGGTGAAGCTTGCTTATCTCTTCCTCTGTAACAGCAGGTGAATCACCCGTACATGCATCGCATTTTTGTTGTTTAAGGTTTCCCATTTTCTGTCACCTTGTTTTATCGCGTTTCATATAGCGAACCTTAGCTGTAAATGCTCAAGTTGTAATCTCTCGGAAGGGAGAAAAGATGACAATATACTTAATTATTTATTAACTCTAGTCATTAATGATGCTGAATATCTTTCTCCTGCTGCTACATTTTTAGGAGATACTTTTTCAATTTGAGCCAGTTCTTCTGGAGTTAAGATAATATCTGCTGCACCCACGTTTTCCTCTAAATAAGCAATTCTTTTAGTTCCAGGAATAGGTACGATGAAATCACCTTGTGCTAATAACCAAGCAAGAGCTAATTGTCCTGCTGTAACCTTTTTACGCTCAGCAATTTCTTTGACAGAATTAACCAAATCAAGATTTTTATAAAAATTTTCACCTTGAAATCTTGGTTGTGTCCTCCGAAAATCATCAGTTGCAAAATCATCTGGAGTGGTAATTTTTCCCGACAGAAAACCTCTTCCTAAAGGACTGTATGGTACAAATCCAATACCTAATTCTTGTAAAACTGGGAGAATTTCGTCTTCAGGATGACGACTCCATAAAGAATATTCGCTTTGTAAAGCTGTGATGGGATGAACCTGATGAGCGCGACGAATTGTATTAACTGCTGCTTCAGAGAGTCCTAGATAACGAACTTTCCCAGCTTTAACTAATTCTGCCATAGCTCCTACTGTTTCTTCGATTGGAACGTTTGGGTCTACACGATGTTGATAATAAAGGTCGATATAATCTACTCCCAATCTTTTCAAAGAACCATCACAAGATTTTTTAACTGTTTCTGGTGTCCCGTTAACTACGAGTTTATTTGAAGATGGGTCGTAATGAATGCCAAACTTAGTCGCGATAATGACTTTATCCCGATGAGAAGCAACAGCTTTTCCTACAATTTGTTCGTTACCACCCATTCCATACATTTCAGCGGTATCGAGGAAGGTAACACCTAAGTCCAAAGCTCTATTGATAGTTGCAATTGATTCGCTTTCATCCGCTTTACCATAAGCTATCGACATACCCATACATCCCAATCCCAATTCCGACACCATCAAACCTTGATTTCCCAGTTTACGAGTTTTCATGATTCTTCCTCTTGAGAATTTTGTTGATTTTGGTTAGAAAGGTTGCGTTCGGATTCAATCTTTAAATTTTTGTAGTGCTGAATTTTCCATTGAATTACTTCTAAATTGCGATTAAGTTCGCGAATGCGTTCTTGTACTTCTTGCTCGTGTTCCTCCAAAATAGCTCTACGTTCGTCTACAGCTTCCGGTTGTTCGCGAAACAGAATAGCAAACTGCTGCATTTTCCGAATAGACATTCCAGTAGCACGTAATTTGTTCAGAAATTTAATCGCTTTGACATCTTGCTCCGAATAGCGTCGATGTCCGTTCGCGGCTCTAGTGACTGGTTCTAGCAGCCCATTGCGTTCGTAATAACGCAACGTATGTACGCTCAAACCTGTTAACTTCGCAACTTGTTGAATCGTCAATTCACCTTCCATAAGCACACCTTAAAACTTAGAGTGCGCTCTAAGTCAAGGGGGAATTGTAGATTTTGGATTTTAGATTTTGGATTTTGGATTTAATAAGTTTTTAGTAACAACTACTCCCATTCCGCTCTAAGATTACCGAAAAATTGTAGGTTGGGTTGTTAGCGTTAGCGTTGCGAAGCAATAGGTCATGAAACCCAACGTTGGTGTTGGGTTTCGTTCCTCAACCCAACCTACTTCATAGGAAATATTCTACCGGGAAGGGAGTATCTCTTGTACAGTATTAGAAGTTTCTATTCCAAAATAATTAGCAACATCACTCCTAATATTAATTATTTCGATTCTATTAGAGCCGATATCCATTTCTACAGGTATGTATTTGTTAGGCATTGAAAATTAGTAGTTTTAAAAGTCTGATAGCAACAAATCAGCGCTTAGTATATATAGTTTATTACTATGAAAAATACACTATAAAAGTTATCCCAAGTACCCATAATCAAGTTTTTTAATTAAAATTAGTATAATTTTGATTCAAAATTTGGATATTAATTAAAAAGCTTTTGAATACTACCATTAAACTCCGGCAAATTCGATGAAGTAATTTTATCATTTTCTATCAACGTCGCTACTAATGCTAATTGAGCCATCTCAGAACGATGCTTAAAGGTAAAATGAATAACTCCTAAATCCTAGCTTATAAATTTTTCTGCCACTCCTCCCGACTAATACCGTATATTACTGCTTCTTTACCTGAAACTTCTGTCTTTCCTTGTAACTTTTCTCCTAACTTCTCAGCAACTTTTATTGATGCTAGATTATCCGGACGAATCAAACTAATTACATCAGATTGTTCTAACTTATTAAATGCAAAACCCATCGAAGCTTTTCCTGCTTCTGTTGCAAAACCATTTCCCCAGAAAGCTTTTCGCAAACACCAACCAATTTCTAAACCAATCCACCCTTCGGGTTTCCAACAGCCGACTCGACCAATCATTTCACCACTTTTCTGTTCTTCTACAGCCCACAAACCATAACCTCGAAAATACCAATGACCCATTATTGCAGCCATACTACGCCAAGATTCGGCACGAGATAAAACTTTTCCGGTACCGATATATCTCATAACTTCTTTGTCAGCGCACATTTCGGCGTAAGCGTCTAAATCTGATTCGCGAAATTCACGTAAAATTAAACGTTGAGTTTTAATAATGGGAATATTCATATCAAAGAGGTCAAAGGTTAAAGGTTAAAGGTTAAAGTTTGAAAATTTAATAAACTATAATTCATAACTCCTAACTCCTAATTTCTAACTCCTAACTAATAGATTGCTCCGTCTAAATTAGCACTGTTTAAATCTGTATAAGAAAGTTTTGCACCTCTTAAATCAGCTTCGCTCAAATTTGCGTTATCCAAGCAAGCGTAATTTAAATTTGCTCCTCTAAGATTTGCGCGGGATAAGTTTGTATTCTGTAAGTTTGCTCTCAATAATATTGATTGACTTAAGTTACAATCGCTTAAGTTTGCTTGAGTAATATCTGCTGCGGTCAAATCAGCTTTACTCAAGTTTGTGTGACTCAAGTTAGCTAAATTTAAATACGTGTAACCCAAATGAATACCAGTTAAATCAAGAGAAGAAAGTTCGGCACATCTTAAATTAGCGTTATAAAAATATCTTTCTCCAATTGCATAACGATGTAAAAAAGTATCTATCATTAATCTATCTAACAGCGTCTGAGATGCACCTTGATAACACCATTTAGCTTGAATTAAACTAGCGGCTGTATCTATAGCAATTTTATCCACTTTATCTATTGCAACACCATTAGAACCATTCCAATCACCACGTAACATAAAGGCAATCTCAGAAGCTGCTTCACATGAGTCAAACAGTAAAATTATTGGTTCTTGTTTGATTTCTGCACCAATTAATCTGTATAGCAAGTTTCTCATTATTAATTAGCGGATAATCTTGATTTTGAGCAAGTCGCAATTGAAATCATTTGAATATTTTCCCGGTTTGTCTGATATAAAAAGAAATATTCAACAAAATCTGCTGAAAATGTTCCAACTGATAGATGTATTCTGGGCTTACACTTTTATTGCTATTTTAATTCTTGTCGGACGTTTTATTAGACAGCGTATTGGCTTATTAAAATCTTTGTTCATTCCCAGTTCTGTTGTAGCTGGTGTAATTGCTTTATTGTTGGGACCAAGTGCTTTAGGTACGATTATTAAATCTACAATCGGTGCTGATTCTGCTTTGATTAATGGAATTTTTCCCGAAGCAATTTTAACGGTATGGTCAAAGTCTCCTGGAGTATTTATAAATATTGTATTTGCAACTTTATTTCTCGGACAAATAATTCCTGGGTGGGGTAGAATTTGGCAACAAGCTTCTCCACAAGCTGCTTTCGGTCAAATATTAGGTTGGGGACAATACGTTATTGGTTTGATATTGGGAATTACTGTATTAACCCCAATTTTCAAATTACCTCCGATTGCTGCTTCCTTAATTGAAGTTGCTTTTGAAGGAGGACACGGAACTTCAGCAGGAATGGCTGATACTTTTCAAGAGTTAGGTTTTGCTGAAGCTGCTGATTTATCTTTGACTTTAGCAACTATAGGACTGGTTTCCGGGATTATTATCGGTACTTGGTTGATAGATTGGGGAAGACGTACCGGAAGAATCCAGCAGCTTCAAGAAGAAGTCAGCTTGGGTAACGAAGATAGCATTCATATTCATACAGAAGAGGAGACCTCTATCACCGTTGCTAGAGAGAGATTATTTAAAGATTTATTAATTGACCCCATATCGCTTAACTTTGGTTTTGTAGGTTTAGCTGTTGCTATCGGTTGGTTAATTTTACAAGCTTTAGGATTTATTGAGTCAATTACTTGGGGAAGTGGAGACGGATTAAAGTTAGTTGCTTTTGTACCTTTGTTTCCCATGGCGTTAATTGGCGGGATTTTGGTACAGTTGCTTTTAGTTCGGACAAATCGCAGCTATATGGTGAGTCGTCCTTTGATGGAGCGTATCGGAGGATTGGCTTTAGATGTAACTATTGTCACTGCACTTGCTAGCATTTCTTTAACAGCTTTAGGTTCAAATTTAGTTCCTTTATTAATTTTGGCAGTTGCTGGTATTACTTGGAATGTTTGCGTGTATGTATTTTTAGCACCTAAGTTAATTCCTTTTTACCCAAATGAAAGAGGTTTGGGTGATTTAGGTCAGTCGATGGGAGTTACTGCTACTGGTATTTTATTATTGCGGATGGTAGACCCAGACAACCGTACAGGAGCTTTTGAATGTTTTGCTTATAAACAATTGTTATTTGAACCGATTTTAGGAGGTGGTTTGTTTACTGCTGCTGCTCCTGCTTTGATTGTTAGATATGGTTCAATTCCGATGCTGTTGTTTACTTCTGTAATTTTGGCTTTTTGGTTGATATTTGGATTTTGGAATTGCAATCAGTTGAGGAAGAAGCAAGGGTAATTAATAATTGGGAATTGGGAATTGAGAATTGGGAATTGGGGATTGGTAATTGGTAATTGGTAATTGGTAATTGGTAATTGGTAATTGGTAATGGGATAAATATTATGTTTACGAATAAATTACCCACATCCTATAGTCAGTTTACTTTAGCCAAAGTTAAAGAAAAATTTAAATTAACTACTAACGAGAAAGTTGATTTTTTTATTGAGATACCAATATTAGAACCAAGTCATCTTTTAAAAGAAACACTTTCTTACAATCTTCCTTTGGCTTTAGCTAGCAATAGTGGAAAGGCACGCTCGGAAATGATTATTTCTCCGATTTTGATTGAGCTTAGAAAGCAGCTACAGGACAAAATTAATATTTTCTCAGGAATTGAATTTAATGTTGAATCAGACAATGGTTTAACTGGAGTGTGCGATTTTATTATTAGCGATTCTCCAGAACAATTATTTATAAGTGCGCCAGTTGTGGCTCTTGTAGAAGCAAAAAAAGAAAATATTAACGCTGGTTTAGGACAGTGTGTAGCAGAAATGATAGCCGCAAAAATTTTCAACGAACGCTCAAAAAATGAAATTACAGCAATTTATGGTACCGTAACCACCGGAACTAACTGGAGATTTTTAAAGCTGGAAGGAAGTATTATCAATATTGATTTATCTGAATATTATTTAAGAGATATAGATAAAATTTTAGGGATATTAGCAATGGGTATTCGTTCTAAAATATAAATTATTAAGAATTACAAATTGACAAAATGCCTTTTAAGGAATTAAAACTATCAAAATCAATAACTGATAACTGATAACTGTTAATGACCAACCGTACTCAGCGAAATAAACCCAGTTTAATAGATAAATCTCTGGCTTTTATTGAAAAAATAGGGAATCAACTTCCCGACCCGATAACGCTATTTTTTATACTTTGTATCATAGTTGTTTTAGTTAGCGCGATCGCATCGTCTTTAAATGTATCGGTAGTCAATCCCAGCAACGATAAGACCATTGCAGCAGTATCTTTATTAACTCCCGAAGGTATACGCAAAATATTTACCGAAGCAGTTAATAATTTTACTGGTTTTAAACCGCTGGGTACCGTACTGGTGGCAATGTTGGGTGTGGGTGTCGCAGAGTCTACAGGTTTGCTGTCTGCACTATTGAAACAAATAGTATTGATTGCACCGGGAAGGTTTATTTGTCCGGTTGTAGTATTTGCTGGTGTAATCGGGAATATCGCTTCTGACGCTGGATATGTGGTCCTCGTTCCATTGGGTGCTGTAATTTTTCTCGCTTTCCGTCGTCATCCTCTTGCAGGTATTGCAGCAGCTTTTGCAGGAGTTTCGGGTGGGTATAGCGCAAATTTAATCATCAATCCCCTAGACCCTTTACTTGCAGGATTATCTCAAAGTGCAGCGCAGGTAATAAAGCCAGACTATCAGGTAAATGCTACTGCAAATTACTATTTCATGATAGTTTCTACCTTCTTTATTACCTTAATAGCTTGGTTTGTGACTGAAAAAATTATCGAACCACGGCTGGGAAATTATGACCAAGGTGAAGATATACCGATGCAAACGCTAACACCATCGGAAAGAAAGGGTTTGCGTTGGGCTGGATTTTCATTATTAATATTTGCAGCGTTTATAGCAGCATTAGTTTTACCACCTCAAGGCATTTTACGCGACCCAAAAACATTTTCAATTATCCCTTCACCTTTTATCGATAGCATAGTTATTATTATTGCCTTAGCATTTCTAATTCCGGGAATTGTTTACGGAAAATTTTCGGGAAAAATTAGCAGCGATAGAGATGTAGCCAATGCTTTAGGGGATTCTATGGCAGCAATGGGTTATTACATTGCTTTGGCTTTTATTTCAGCACAGTTTATAGCTTACTTTAGCTGGAGTAATTTAGGCTTAATTTTGGCAGTCAACGGAGCCAATTTTCTCAAAGCAACTGGTATTACTGGCGTACCACTAATGTTGATGTTTATCGTAGTAAGCATGTTAATTAACTTATTTGTCGGTTCCGCTTCTGCTAAATGGGCGATAATGGCACCGATATTTATTCCGATGTTTATGTTGGTAGGATATTCACCAGAATTAACACAAGCTGCTTATAGAATTGGCGATTCTTCTACTAATATTATTACTCCTTTGATGCCTTATTTTCCTGTAGTGGTGGCATTTGGTCAAAGGTATGATAAAAACTTAAAAATAGGAACCTTAATTTCCTTGATGTTGCCTTATTCGGTCGCTTTTTTGATAGGATGGGCGATTTTATTTGTGATTTGGTTTGTATTCAAATTACCTTTAGGGCCGGGAGCGGTTTCAATTATCAATTAAAATCATTAAAAAACTCCTCTCTTGGATAAGGAGAAGTTTGCTATCAAAAATACCTCTCTCCTTGACAAGGCTACGGTGTATACAGAAGTCTTAGAATTTGCTTTCACAGTGTTTTTATCCCCCCTAACCCCCCTTAAAAAAGGGGGAATCTGAAAATAAAGTCCCCCTTTTAAAGGGGGATTTAGGGGGATCTGACGAGATGTGTGTACACCGTAGCCTTGACAAGGAGAGGGAAAGGGGTGAGGTTTTTTTAGATTTACCGACAATTTTGCGCTGTTTTTAACCACTTTTCACCCATCTCAACGGGAATATCCAAAGGTTCGCAGAGAATTTTGATTAACTCAACTCCTCCACTGGTAAGTAGTTCTTGAACGCGGAAATTTTTTCTAATTTCTTCTCTAAACTTGTTTACAAATACTTGCTTTTCATAAGCAGATTTAGTTGGGTAGGTTGCTTGTAAAGGTGCGAGTAGTTTTTGAATCTCTTTGGCTGATTCTGCAATATTCTTCTGGTCTGTGTTGGAAAGTTTAGTTGTTTGACTAGCTGGTTTATCAGCTTTAGCTGTTTCCGGAGTTTCAATTTTTTGACTAGCAACTTTATCAGCTTTAGCTGTGTCTGGAGTCTCGGCTTTTTGAATAGCGACTTTATCCACTTTAGCTGTGTCTGGAGTCTCGGCTTTTTGACCAATGACTTTATCAGCTTTAGCTGTATCTGGAGTCTCGGCTTTTTGACCAATGACTTTATCAGCTTTAGCTGTATCTGGAGTCTCAGTTTCTTGACCAGTGATTTTATCAGCTTTAGTTGTGTCTGGAGTCTCGGCTTTTTGACCGGTAATTTTATCAGCTTTAGCTGTATCTGGAGTCTCAGTTTTTTGACCAGTGACTTTATCAGCTTTAGTTGTGTCTGAGAAATTATTTTTTGGAAGTGCTATTTCATTTGTTTTAAATTTTGCCATCCCATTAGTAAGCTTAATGCGACTTAAATCAAATTTAGGAGTTTCTGACATAATAAAATATAGATAGTAACAATCAATGCTATCACACCGGTTTTTTGTTCTTGAACCGTTCAAACACTGATTCATCATCATAATCACCCTTACTCTAGAAGAGTAGGGCTACAAAAACAAAGCCCACCTGCGTAGGCTAAATTTTGATTTTTGAAGAGTTATTGATTACTTTTTGCTGTTTCTAGCCATTTTTTAATCTGCGCTAAAGGTTTCGAGAAACGCAATGAAAGCTTGAGCTTGAACGCTGTCATTAAAATAATGGTTTATAAGGTTTCGTATTGCTGTAAATTGATGAAAAAGTATAGGTATTCATAATGAACGATAAAAAATTCAACTCAACCGAATATGTAAACCAAACAGCTTTATTATTGGGTTTTAATTTACCCGATGAATACCGCGATGGAATTATCGCAAATTTTGAGAGAATCCAAGTTATAGCAAAATTTGTCAATGAGTTTCCTTTACCAGAAGAGATTGAAGCAGCACCAGTATTTGAACCTGATTAATATTTCTTAATCTTTAAAGTTGAATATAAAATCAGTATTTTTACTCAAAGATATGTAAATTATTAAAACTAAGATGTTAGGCGATAATGCCATAAATAATGAATATGACTGCGCCTAACTCTTTAAAATCAACAGGTGTATGTAAACTTCTAATACGTTTATTTTGGATAAATTTAGGGTTTACTATTAGTTCCTCACTCTTTTTTGTAATTGAAGTATTATTGCCATTTATATATCAAAATATTGCCTTAATAGATGCATTACAAGCAATAGTAGGTTTTCTTGTTCATCTTACTTCGTTTGTAGTTTTCATGATTTGGATGTATCGTATTCACGTAGATTTAAAAAGCTTTTTTACGGATTATCCAATTACGCCAGGAGGTGCAACATATCTGATATTTTAATTCCTTTTTATAATATCTGGGGAATTTGGAATACTCTATCTACCTTTGCAGAAAGATTTAGTAAGGAAAGTGGAGACATCAAAAAAATAAGTGATAATTTAAAGAGTTTGATACCATTTCTCTACGCTTTGTCATTTATTTCTAATGCTCTAAATCGCTTGTCGTTGAAACAAGCTTTGAGCGGTGATGGACAAATGAATCCGATATTATTGCTTGTCACTTGTCCTGTTGATATAGGTCTAATAATAGCTTTTTTAGAACTAGCTAAAACAATGGGAAGCACTATTACTCAAAAAGCAAAACGAGAAATTGCATAATATTAAACCATGAATCTAGACTCAGCCGATGCCGTATCAATTGCAACCGCAGTTAAACAACAACAAATCACAGCAGTGGAAGTTGTCAAAGCTGCTTTAGATAGAATTGCTGCTAAAGACAGTCAACTCAACTGTTTTACAACGGTAACTACAGAAACTGCTTTGAAAGATGCAGCCAAAATTGACGCAGAAATAGCCAAAGGTAATAATCCTGGTTTGTTAGCTGGTGTACCTTTCGCGGTCAAAAATCTTTACGACATCGCGGGTTTAACTACTCTTGCTGGTTCAAAAATTAATGCTGAAAATCCCCCAGCGACTCAAGATGCAACCGCTGTCACTAAGCTGAAAAATGCCGGTGCAATTCTTGTCGGTGCATTGAATATGGATGAGTATGCTTATGGTTTTGTTACCGAAAATTCCCATTACGGTGTTACACATAATCCCCATGACTTAAACCGTGTGGCTGGTGGTTCATCTGGAGGTTCTGCTGCTTCAGTTGCTGCTGGTCTAGTTCCCTTGACTTTGGGTTCGGATACTAATGGTTCGATTCGGGTACCTGCTGCTTTATGCGGTATTTTTGGTTTGAAACCGACTTATGGAAGATTGTCCAGGGCTGGTGTGGTTTTGTTTTCCAGCAGTTTTGACCATGTTGGGCCATTTGCACGTTCGGTAAAAGATATTGCAGCTGCTTTCGATGTGCTTCAGGGTGAAGATGAACGAGATAATGTTTGTACGAAACGTCCCCCAGTCGCAACGTTAAATGTTACATCAGCAGAGCAGAATATTGATGGTTTAAAAATCGCGATCGCCGATAATTATTTCGCTCAGAAAGCTGCACCAGAAGCGTTAGCAGCAGTAGATAAAATTGCTAAGGTATTGAATGTTACTGAGTATGTTTGCATACCAGAAGCCCATCGCGCTCGTGCTGCTGCATACATAATTACAGCATCGGAAGGAGCAAATTTGCATTTAGATAAATTAAAGTCCCGTCCTCAAGATTTTGATTTCGCGACAAGGGATAGATTTATTGCAGGAGCATTTATCCCTAGTAGTTGGTATATTCAAGCTCAGAGATTTAGAAATTGGTACAAAGAACAAGTTCGAGAAATATTTAAAAAAGTAGATGTAATTATTGCTCCCACTACACCGATTTCCGCACCAGAAATTGGACAACAGACAATGATTTTAGATGGAGAAGAAATATTAGTCCGTCCGCATTTAGGATTATTTACCCAACCGCTTTCATTTATTGGTTTACCAGTTTTATCGGTTCCAATTCAACGTAAAAATGCTTTGCCTTTAGGAGTACAATTAATTGCCGCTCCTTATAATGAAATAGCAATTTTAAGAGTTGCTGCGGTATTGGAGAAAATGGGTGTTACTTCAGCAGAAATTGTTTGAAATTAAAAAACAAAATTATGATAGATGCTGCACTGGGGAATTCACTAACTGTTCTAATTTATTAGCTACTTCTGTACGGTGACATCTATTCCAATCTTTTTCAGCACACATCAATAACACTGTTCCACTAGAAACTAATTCTGCAACCTCATCTAATGATTTTTTAGCCTCTTCTTTATCTGGAGGAAGCCATTTTGCGTTGCCTGATGTATTCCCTAAAGCTGATTTAGAGATATATTTAATTCCTTTCGAGATGCAAAGCTTTTCTACAGAATCTCCGTACCATTTACGACTCCAAGCACGAGGACGAATTCTTACATCAATTAAAAATGATACTTTGTATTGTTCAAAATAATCTATGAGTTGTTGATAATCTTTACGATTACCATACCCAAAGGTCAAAATGTAGTTTTTACTATCTTTTCTTGTATTAATCATTTTATATCGCTATTAATTAAAGAGACTTAACTGTTCAAACTTGAGTTTCGGGGGATAAAATAAACCAATAATCATAAAAGTATTTTTATGATTTTTTAAGTTACCTACTATAAAGTATAAATCCTTGTTCATCAAAAAATCAGCTTATAATTTTTGCCTTACTTTCTCTAAAGCGTCTTTTTCTTTATCTTCAAGAGAAACTTGTTCTGAATTACTTCTACAGTTTCTATATAATTGCATTTTTTCCCAATCATTTATCGAATATTTATGGAATTTACCATCTTTGGCCACACAATCATAGCAAAATTGGAATGGTATTTTTTCTAATTCTACTGAAGGTTCAAATAAATCAAGTTGATCTTGAATAGCTTGCTGTCTAATACTCCACTCACGGCTAGTTTTCCTATAAAAGTATTTTCTAATACTTTGAGGTTTAATTATTCCTAGAGATTTACCATTATTTATAATTTCACTCACCGAGCTAAACTCTAACGGTAAAATAAGTGACTTTCGTTCTTTCCAGTTATCCTTAGTATTAATATTTCTGACAATCTCTATAGATGAATCATTTATCCGAAAACTTTCTTTTCTATAATCTTTTGTATTCTTCTCTATTTCAGCACTTATAATAGACCATCTTGGATAGCGCTTATCTAAATCCAATAAGCGAAAACGAATAGGATAAATCCGAATCCACTGTATTGGCTTTTCATCATCATTTAGCAAAACTCCCGCTGTACAAACTGTCTCTTTATATTTTCTACTTATAGAAGGATAGGTCTTCGTTACTATTAAAATTTTTCTTCTCTACATCTGAGATATCTTGAATAATATCGTTACACTAGTAATTATACTCACATAAGTAATATTCAATTTTGATAAGTGATAAAAAACAAAAAAGCTATCAACTGGAATTCCAGCCAATAGCCATAAATACTAGAAATAAAATACAGATTTACTTACAAGCCATGCTGTTGATGTACCCAAATCCAGAATTGAAATCCACCGGAAACCATAATATCAGTCCAATCATCGAATAAGTCTTGATGCACACCGGGCTTGAGATGCAAGTGTTGTTCGAGTACTACTATAGCCAAAGTTTCTTCAGCGGTAATTCTGATATCGAGAAAGGCTTTAGGAAAGCGTTTTTCTTTGTTCCAGTCGTTACATAAAGACATTACACGTTCCCATTCATCTTTGGGAATACGCTTATTAGAAATAAGTCTAATGGAATAAACATCTTCTTGAGGACCTTCAGCACAAAAGACTAAAATGACCTCACACCCTAATTCATCTTGATAGGGAAACTGCACCACAAAATCACCGTCATCATCATTAGTAAATCGCAATCCTCTGTTAGCTAGATAACTTTCTATTACGCTACGGTCGAAACTTTTAACTGTAGCCATATTAGATTTAGATAAGTGTGGTTCTACTTCATTATATAATTTTAATTATTTTTATTTAGTATATAAAATACGTGTATGCACTTAACTTTTGAACCTATAACAAAAATACTGTATTTACGAATTATTTTTAAATTTCAAAGATACAAATCATGAGTATACATAGTAATATTTATACTCATATTGGTAGTTGATACTTTTATTTTACGGCTAATGTATTTTATAAATTGGAAACAATCAATACTGCATGAATAATAATAGAATATCTTTTAGATAATATTGATATTGCTGAATCGATAAACATAAAACTATGATTTTACATTGTGGGAGACGTAACAGTGTTACGTCTCTAAACGGGTTTTATGTTGCTTATAAAATAATTCATTAATCCCAGAAAATAACAGGAATGACCGCAATTTTCATAATATACTGTTGGTGCGTGACACCAGAAAGCTTATTACTACGTTAAAAATTAGTCAAAATGTCACAGCAACGGCAATAAAGGGGGAAGAAAATCTACACCCCTTTTTGCCTCCCCTACGAGAAAAATGTGCCAGTTGCGGCCATTCCTGAATAAATTATTTTACCTATTCCCTGTGTTGAAAATTTGCGACCTTTAGGGAGACAGACCATTTGCTCATGGGGGAAACCCCCAAGACCGCAATTTTCGCTATTCTCTATTTCATCTATGGTAAATTCAAATATTCATTCAACTCGTTACAAAGCCAATCTACTTCTACTTCGGTCAAATCACTGCTATCAGCTAATTTATACTGAGTGAACCCAAGCTTAGCTGCAATTCCCCATTTAGATTGTTTATTATTGTTATCAGCTATAAGTATTTTTTCAAATCTATCTACTATTTTTAAGGGTATATAGTCAGGCAGGGGAAATTTAAAGCACAAACACTCATAAGATAAATAAAGTCGTTTGAGATTAAGGTTTAATCGTTCTCGCTTTAGTACACTTTTTAATAAATGGATTAAATCTTGAAGAGTATTTACTATTAAAGCAATTGTTGCAGCACAAACCCCAAACCATAATAGTAGATATATGATTCCAAATATAAAAGGGAAGAAAAGTATATAGCTTGTGAACAAATCAAATACAATAGTCGGTATAAGAACTATTAGAAATAAAATCGAAGGTAATATAATTGCAGAAGTAAACAGCTTCATAAAAAAAATAATCAGCTTATCTTTTAATTTCTTTAAACCGGGTGCAGGAATCACAATTTCAAGTTTATTATGACTTTTATTGAGAGAAATTTTGCTCCCAAAAGGCTTTTTGCTTTTTTTGATAGGACTTAACTGACTGCTAACATTTGTTTTAATCAAATAGTTGAAATTAGATACAGGTTGCTTCAATGCTTTCAATGCAGCTTTAGCTGAAGAAAAACGTAATTCTTCAACAGGTTCAACCATCCTTTTTAACCAACTAGCAAAGTCTGGAGGACAATTTACTAACTGTTCAAATTGAATCCGTCCGTTTTTTTGAGGTAAATCGGCGGGATGAGTCCCCGCGACCAGATAAACTAAGGTTGCTCCTAAACTGTATAAGTCTGATGTTGGAATAATTTTTCCACCAAAATGTTCGGGAGACATATATCCATAAGTCCCTACTACCGTCGTCGTTTTAGTATAAGAAGCAGCTAAACTTTTTACAGAGCCAAAGTTTACTAAGTATATATCACCAATCTTATTTCCAGAACAATTTGTTAACAGAATATTGCTTAGTTTGATATCACGATGAATAACTTGGGGTTTTTGTGAATGTATATAAATTAAAATTTCTAAAACTGACTCTGCTAACTGTTTGACTTCCTCAATACTAAAAGTCCTTCCTGATTGTAAATATTCTTCTAAGGAAGCAGCTTGTATATAATCTTGTACTAAAGCAAAACCTTTGAGATGAGTTTGATTGACTTCAAAATAGTTTAAATACTTAGGAATCCCAGGATGAGAAATATTTTGTAATACTTGCGCTTCTCTTTCAAATAGCTTTAAATTTTGCCATTCAAAATCTTCATCCCAAACCATAAATTTGACTACAACTAACTGCTGAGTCTGAATATCGCTACAAAGTAAAGTTCTAAAACCAGGTTTTTTCCCTAGAAGATAAATAACTTGATAGCGAGAGCCAAATATTTTTTTATTCATTTCTTTCTAAGACTAAATATTAGCTATTAAATTTATTGATTAGATTCAGTTAATAATTCGTTTTAGCTCCTAGCCAATTACTGAGTTCGCGGCTTAGCCAAGCTGCTTGATTTGAATTTAAAAAGCCTTTTCCAAAGCCATATTTATGTATTCCTAGCCAAATAACGACTTCTGCTATTTTTCCTTGATTGCTATCTAGCTTGATAATTGCATGACGCGGTATTGAAGGACGATAACGATACTCTAAGCCTAATAACTTGTAAGTAAAATAAACCCGCTTATCATCAATTTTTAGTTTGTTTTTACCAAAAGAAATAAATAATATATTTATAATTATTTTGAGCCAAATATTTACATATAAATACAGAGATGCAACTAAAATACTCAGACCAGCTAAAGAATAAGGATGAATAAAGCCGTAACTTAAAACAATTGACTGAAAAATATTTTCTAAGCTCGCAACAAGGGGTGTTGAAAATATCCCATAAAATATACCAACATAGGACGTAACCAAAAAGTGAGCCATTGAGCTATCTACATTTTTTTGACAAGGAGTCAAAATTTCAATAGCATTTGCTGATTTTGTAATCAACACTTTTTTACTGAAGCTTTGAGAATAATTTGATAACGTTGTAGATGATAAATTTTCGAGACTTTTTAAAGCCTTTGCAGCCGATTTAAAACGCTTATTTTGGGATGGTTCAAGTAGTTTATTCAGCCACTCGCTAAACTCTCCCGAACAATTTTTAATTTGCTCCAATTCTATTATTTCTTCTTCTTGGCTTAGGTATAAAGGTGACTTTCCGGTTAAAAGGTAAATTAGAGTTGCACCCAAACCATACAAATCAGAAGCAGCAGCAGCACGTCCTGCAAACTGCTCCGGAGCCATATAACCGTAAGTTCCAACAATAGTAGAAGATTCCTCTTCAGTACTAGCTAAAGTTTGTACAGTCCCAAAATCAATTAAAAAAACATCACCGATATTATTCCCAGAGCGATTAGTTAAAAGAATATTACTAGGTTTAATGTTGCGATGAATTACTGATGGATTTCGCTCCTGTAAATAAACTAAAATTTTCAGAACAGATTTCGCTAGCTGTTTAACTTCTTCTTCATTAAAAATTCCTCTATTCTCTACTTGCTGCTCCAAAGAATCAGCTTCAATATAAGTTTGCACTAAAGCCAAACCTTTTTTATCGGGTAGCGCAACTTCAAAAAAGTCTATATAACTTGGAATCGCGGAAAACGAAAGGTTACGCAGAGTATTCACTTCTCTTTCAAACAGTTTTAATTCTTCCCAACTCACTTCACTGTTAAAAGTTAGCAGCTTAACTACTACCAATTCATCTGTTTTCAAATCTCTTGCTAACAGAGTTTTTATTCCCGTCTTTTTCGCAAGTTGCCGTACAATTTCGTAGCGCTCTTTTAAAATGTGAAGAGACATTACCTAAATCTATACTCCAAACGCAAGAAATATTCTCCTAACTTTCATTATCAACTATTTTTCTCTGGCAGAATTTTACTTCATCATTTCTTCATACCAATTTCACATTTATACCTAAGAAATTTTACTGAAGCTTATACGAACTACATAAAAATCATATGGTCATGAATGTATTTTTTATAATGTTGATTTTTAGGAGAAGGGAAGGGGAGTAATAAGTAGCAAGTAGCAAGTAGCAAGTAGCAAGTAGCAAGTAGCAAGTAGCAAGTAGCAAGTAGACTTTGAATCACAAACAATAGGATAGGAGTAAACTCACAACTTGCTAAGTAAGTCGGCACAAATAAACGGAGCTATGTAACAAGATGTAAATTACCTTGAACCCTTGTCGCTACTTACTACTTACTACTTCTTACTTCCTGGTCTTAACTACGATTTTCAACGCCGACCTACTTACTCTCATTCTGTATCACCTGTTGCACTTTCTTATTCGTTGTTGTATATTTCAATTGTTCGATATTTTGGAAATAGATTTGGGAGATTAGAGATGACATCCGCGAATTCTGTAGCAAACCCTAAAATTTCTTCACTATTTCAGCCTTTGCAAGTAGGTGCAGTGCAATTACGAAATCGTTTGGTGATGGCTCCTTTAACTCGCGGACGTGCCGGGAAAGAGCGAATTCCGAATGAGTTAATGCAGGAGTATTACACTCAAAGAGCTAGTGCTGGATTAATTATTTCTGAAGCAACTCAAATTTCCGAAGAAGGTGCGGGATGGAGTCAAAGTCCGGGAATCCATACGGAAGAACAGGTTAAAGGTTGGCAAAAAATTACGCAAGCAGTTCACAAACAAGGTGGATTGATTTACCTGCAACTATGGCATACTGGCAGAGCTTCACATCCATATTTTCAACCTAACGGTCAAATACCCGTATCTGCATCAGCGATTAAAGCAGAAGGAGATGCATATACAGAAGAAGGTAAGAAACCTTATGTTACTCCTCGCGCTTTGGAATTGTCAGAAATTCCTAGAGTAATTCAAGATTATGTAAATGCGACAAAAAGAGCGCAAGCAGCGGGTTTTGATGGAGTGGAAATTCATGCAGCAAACGGTTATTTAATTGACCAATTTATCAGAGATGGTTCTAATAAACGAACAGATGCTTATGGTGGAAGCATTGAAAATCGACTGCGTTTTCTGATGGAAATTACTGAAGCAGTAGTAAAAACCTGGAGTTCTGACCGTGTAGGTGTAAGACTTTCACCAATGAATCCCTTTAACGACATGCACGATAGCAACCCGATAGCAACCTTTACTCAAGCTTCCGAAGCATTAAATCAGTTTAACCTAGCTTATTTACATATTCTTGAAGCGCTTCCGGGACATATGCTAGCAGCAGAAGGAGAAAGAGTTGGACCTCACATGCGTAAAGCATTTAACGGTATATTTATTGTCAATGGTGGTTATGATGCCGTTAAAGGAGCAGCAGCTATCGACAATAATCAAGCTGATTTAGTAGCATACGGAGTTCCTTTCATAGCCAATCCCGATTTACCCCAACGCTATCGTACAGATGCTTCTTTGAACGAAGCAGATCCATCAACTTTCTATACCCATGAGCCAAAAGGCTATACGGATTATCCTGCACTTTAAGCGAAAGAATTTTAGATTTTAGATTTTGCGAACGAAGTACAGCAACCTAAAGTCCAAAATCGTAAATCCAAAATCCAAAATTGTTTGACCTTTGACCTATAAAGTAAAAGTAGTCCACTTTACTTTTAGATAAAAAATAATCGATGATATTTTCAGGAACAAGACCAGATAATTTAGGTGCTAAAGACGGTAAATTAGCAGCTTGTCCTAATTCTCCAAACTGTGTTTCTTCTCAAAGTCCAAGTGCGGATGAAACTCACTTTATTCAACCGCTTAAGTATACTTCTGCAACAGAAAAAGCTTTAGCTGACCTTAAACAAGTCGTTGAATCGGAGGACAGAACCAAGATAATTAACGAATCTCCAGATTATTTATACGCTGAATTTAAAAGCGCTTTGATGGGTTATGTTGATGACGTGGAATTTTATTTAGACAGCAGTAGCAATACTATCCACGTTCGTTCAGCTTCGCGTTTAGGACAAAGCGATTTAGGAGTAAACCGCAAGCGAGTCGAAACAATTAGAAGTAAATTTAATCAGATGCAGGGTAATTGATTGTTGATAGGGAATGGGGATTAGGTTGTTTGTAGTAAAGACTTTTAGTCCTTCGGAGATAGCGATAAATCGCTTATTACTACGAACTTGACAATCAATTTGTTTTTCCCATAATTTTCGGGAGATATATTAGCGCAGCGTGCCCGTAAGGGCATAATTTTACGTCTCTACAACTGTTCCCTATTCCCTATTCCCTATTCACATAAATCAATAAATCGTCCGTGCCACAACTTGCCGTTTTCAGTTAATCCCAAACACCTAACGGTAATTTTGACGCTTCCTGGTTTCGCTGTATGACGACGGACAATTTCTTGCATATCTTTGAGAGAAAATCCAATTACTAGAGAACCACGTGGTACTAATTTCCCTTCCACTTCTTGAGCCACAATTGCAGCACTAAACGGTCTTCCGGTACCTTTTACCGAAGTCAAATCAGTAACTACTAAGTCTAACTCCAAACAATATTTTGTCCGTAACATTGCTTGACTATGTTTATCTTTTCCTGCTTGATAAGCACAGTCTTTAAGTACCCAAATTTCTCCTTCTCTTCCTTCTGATTCTTGTTTTAATGCTAATTCTGTTTTCTCTTCTAAACTTTTAGCAGTGGGTAAAACTTCAAAAAAATCTTCTCTCAAATATTCTCCGATGCTTTCTCCTGCTGCAATTCTTTCTGCTTCCGTGGCAATTGTTAAATCTTTTCCATCAAAAAACAAAGCTTTAAAAATCGCATACATTGGGGTTGGTGAAATTTTCACGTTCTTAGTAGCATTAATAGTAGCAGCCTGTGATGAGCTACGATGCTCGCTTCCGGTCACGGAACGATAGTACAGTTCACCATCTAAAACAAAAGTTCCTAATTTCGCTGCAACTTCCTGCAAAGCTTGATTAATTTCCCCGCATGGTTGACGCTTCATTTTTCGAGAACGTGATTGATAATAAATTGTATCCGGAGTTGCAATCACTATTAACCTACTACCATCGCGTTTTGCTTGTCCCCAATACTCAGGTGAATTAATATAACAAGAGCGCTCCATTGGAGCATCAACAGCCTGCATGGTTTTAATACGTCTCGGTTGTAAATGTGATGGTAATTCAGATATATTATCCAACTTCATGAGAACATAGTATTTACGTACTACTTTAGCATTCCTCATATCTTATAAGCAAAAAAATACTTTTGGTAATTAATGGTAACTATCGTTGTTGTTATCAATATCATGATTTCGCTGATACTGTTTTACTGCACTTGGCAAGTGTGCAAATTGAGACAGAGATTAGCTTTGCTCACTAAATTTTTGACAAACTGCGATCGCAATTCCTATGCATTGCTGTATCGAAGAGCAGAAGCGATTTATCTCGGCAAGCAGAATTTAAATAATCTCCGTCAGAGCAATCAAAGCTTGCAGGTAAAACTACGGCAATTCAAGCAAATATTGGCACTAGTAGTATTCGGGAGACAAATATTATGGGCAGGTCCCGGACTTAGAAGTAGGTTGAAGGAGTTAGGAGTTAAGAATTAAAAAATTTTAGATTTTGCGGAAAGTTGGGGGTGTCGGTTTCCGGAGCCATTGCAGTCTTGGGGGTTTCCCCCATGAGCAAATGGCGTTCCCCCAAACGCATCCTCGACGGATTTTAGATTTTGGATTTTGATAATCATTAGACATCTCCGGAAAAGATTCACTACATATGCAAACCTAACCCCCTAGTACTCTGGCAAGCCAGAATTGCCGGGTAAGGGCAGGCAGGGGAGCAGGGGAAGCAGAGGAAGCAGGGGGAGGAAAACTCTTTATTTTCACGCTAAACCCCGCAAAGTTCGCTTGGCGAACCACTAGGGTGTGTTTTCAAACTCGCCGTCACCCTATAAGGGTGCGGCTACAAAAACGAAGCCCACAGAGGTGGGCTACTAAGATTCAGCCTACGTAGGTAGGCTTTGTATCTATAGCCCCAGGCTTCAAGCCTGCGGGCTAATTGGGTTTGAAAACACGCCCTAAACCCTTCCCTGTGTTAGGGTAGCGTGTCCGCAGGACATGGGAAGTGGGGTTTAAAGCCTCTCTCAAAGACAGGAGAGAGGTCTTTTTTATTTCCGGAGATGTCTATTACTCCCAATTCCCAATTCCTAATTTGTAAGCCAAATAACTTTAATAATTAATATAATCCTTGAGAGTCTTGCAAGCCGTTCAAACCAACCTAAAATGGGTTTAAGGAATATATAAATCAAATGTCTAACAACCGTAGTGGAAATTTTATTGGTGGTTTGATTATAGGAGCTACCATCGGAGCCTTTACCGGGTTGCTTACGGCTCCCCGGACGGGACGCGAAACGCGCAAATTGTTGAAAAAGTCTGCTGATGCTTTACCAGATTTAGCCGAGGACTTATCAACAAGCGCTCAAATTCAAGCAGACCGTATTTCTGAAAATGCTTTGCGCTCTTGGGATGACACTTTAGGGCGACTCCGAGAAGCCCTTTTTGCAGGGATAGATGCTTCCATGCAGGAAAATCAAGCATTGAAGCAAGAAAGAAATCAAAATACCTCTAATTCTCTACCGGAGCATATAAATAATTAGTTTGTTTACATGCATCTCATAGCATTCCCAACGAGCGAAAAGAAATCCGATTTGTTCTCTTGAGAACGCGATATTTCGTTTAACTATTTGCAAGGAAACCGATTTCTCGCTAAGTTACAGGATGTGAGTTTAAATAAGCTAACTTCAATTTAAGATTTTAGATTCTGGTTTCGGCGTTGCTGAATTGAGGTATGAATTTATTTTTACTCATCGGAGTTAGCCCCCTAAATCCCCCAACTATAGGGGACTTGGAGTTATATTTCTCCCCCATTCTTGGGGGTTGGGGAGCTATTCATACTTTTAATCAACAATGGGTTTCAGTAAACAAAGTTTTGCTATTTGGAACCCTAACAGTTAATCGTTAATCTAAAATCCAAGAGCCACCTGTTGAAGGTGGTTAATTATTTGAGAATAAACCTGTCCTCGGAAAGTGTAGCGTGAGTGAACCTCTATTTTGGCTGGGATTATCTATTTTACTGGTAGCTGTTAGTTTAACTGCTTTGTTGGTAGCGGCTATTCCAGCTTTGCAGGAAGTAGCAAGAGCAGCTCGTAGTGCAGAAAAGCTGTTTGATACACTTTCGCGAGAGTTACCACCGACTTTAGAAGCTGTCCGCTTAACTGGTTTGGAAATTACCGATTTAACCGATGACGTTAGTGAAGGTGTTGAAAGTGCTTCTGGGGTAGTGAAACAAGTAGACCAAAGTATCAATACCGCCAAAAAACAAGCCCAGAACGTACAAGTAGGTACGCGCAGTATTTTTGTTGGTGTAAAAGCTGCATGGAAAACTTTAATTAATCCTAAACCTTCTAGACGTGCTATCGAACGTCACAGACAGTGAACAGTGAACAGTGAACAGTGAACAGTGAACAGTGAACAGTGAACAGTGAACAGTGAACAGTTGTTCGCCGGTCGGGTGTGGATCGTCAGTGAACAGTTAACTGTAAGTATTTTTGATTAGGAGATTGTGATTCATTTAAGTTGAATTATCAACTCCTAATTTATAACTCTTACTTCTTTCTTGCTCCAAAATTACCTGCAAAAGTTCTTTTTTCTACCCCCTCTTCCCCCTCTTCCCCCTCTAAACCTCTCAATCTTCCCAGACAGATATTAAACCTTAACTCCTAACTCCTAACTCCTAACTCCCAACTCCTAACTCCTAACTTTTCTCATCCTTCCAATTGCAATGATATTCGTACATTAAAAATGGGAACAATATTAATAAGAGTTTAAAATTTTTATTAAGTAATGAATAAGTTGCAAGAGCAGCAGTTAGTTGCGACTCAAGAAGGTTTATTGCACCGTATTGCTAATCGCATTCGTCAGTCTTTAGAATTAAAAGAGATTTTAAATACGATGGTAGCGGAAGTCCGGGATTATTTGGAGACTGACCGTGTAAAAGTTTATCAGTTTAATCCTGATAGTAGCGGGGTGGTAATTGCCGAATCAATTCATAATAATCGGCTACCTTCTTTGCTAGGATTACATTTCCCGGCCGACGATATTCCCCCTTATGCTCGCGAATTATTTTTACGGGCGCGTCAGCGTTCGGTAGTAGATGTCGCTAGCGCTCAAATCGGAATTAGTCCTTTAGAGCATCCAGAAACAGGCGAAATTCAGGAAGACAATAATATTCGCTACCGTTTGTTAGACCCCTGTCATGCTGAATATTTAACTGCGATGGGAGTTAAATCTTCTGTAATAGTACCAATTGTTTTGGAAGAAGTTTCTACTGGTAAAGAAAAAGCTTCAACAAAATCTTCTGCTCAACTTTGGGGATTGCTGGCTTGTCACCATAGTGAATCGCGTAATGTTACCGAAGAGGAATTACAGTTTATTCAAGCTGTTGTAGATCAAGTAGGAGTTGCTATAGCTCAGTCAATCCTGTTGAACCAAGTGCGATCGCAAGCAAAACAGGAAGCAAATATCAATCGTGTTACCGAGCTTCTTTATACTAGTCCAACAGTAAAATCTCAGGCAGCACTTGAAGAAGCGGTTGCGACTTTTAGTGGTTCTGGTGGTAGACTTTATTTGCTCGCGGACGAAGATCAACCAAGGGAAATTTATACTTACGGAAAGCAGCCAGATTTTATCAATGAAGAAAAAAATCGAGTAGTTGAAGAAAATTACTTGTGGAAGAGTTTTTTGCATTCAGCAATTGAATCTAGTTCCGATAGTACTGGTTATAAACCTTGGTCGGTACAGTGGATGCGCTCGGTTTACAATCTAGGTGATTGCAAGGACGAAGTTAACAATCACCCCAATTTATGGGCTATTGATGACCTTTACCGCGAACCTTTATTCCGTACTTTAGCTCCATTTTTTCAATCTACTTCGGTTCGCAGCCTTCTAATTATTCCTTTACATTATGGAAATCATATAGTTGGTTGCTTAACTATTTTTCGAGATGAAGTAGATACAGAAATTCTATGGTCGGGATGGCACAATCCCGATACTCGTCAATTAATGGCCCGACAGTCATTTGAAGTATGGAGACAAGAGAAAAAGGGACAAGCTCAACCTTGGACGGAAGAAGAATTAAAGTATGCTCAAGCCCTTAGCGAAAGGTTTTCTACTGCTATTAAGCAATATAGGCTTTATCAACAGGTACAAGCTTTAAACGCTAACTTAGAACATCAGGTAGAAGAGCGTACCGAGCAGCTTCAACAAAAAACCCAACAGTTACAAGTTTCAAATATAGAACTAGAAAACTTTATTTCCAGACAACAAGCACTTGCAGGTATTGTTGCTAAGATACGCGAATCTCTGGAAATAGAAGAAATTTTCCGAATTACTACTAAGGAATTAAGCCAAATATTAGATGTTGACAGAGTTTCGGTTTATCAATTTAATTCGGATTGGGGTGGGGAATTTGTTGCTGATTTTGAATGTATTACTCCAAAATGGGTTGATGTTGGTAATTTAGGTGTGAATACAGTTTGGGATGATACTTATCTTCAAGAAACTCAGGGAGGTAGATATGCTAAAGGCCAATTTTCAGTAGTAAATGATGTTTATCAACAGAAGTTTTCTCAATGTCATTTAGATATCTACGAACAGTTCGAGATTAAAGCTTTTATTGTAGTACCCATATTTGTTGGCAAAGACCTTTGGGGACTTTTGGGAGTATATCAACATCAGGATTCGCGAGATTGGAAACCTTCAGAGGTTGAATTTACTTTTCAAATAGCAGCCCAATTAGGAGTAGCTTTACAGCACTCAAGTTTGCTTGCTTATACTCGTCAGCAAGCAAAAGAATTAAAAAAATCGAATGGGGAACTTCAACGAGGAATTGAAACACAGAAGGCTATTTCGAGTATCGTAGCCAAGATACGCTCTTCATTAGATGTGAATGTTGTATTTTCTACTACAACACAAGCGGTACGAGAGCTACTGGAAGCAGATAGAGTTGTGATTTATCGTTTCAATCCAGACTGGAGCGGTGAGTTTATCGCAGAATCAGTAAACCAAAAATATGATTCATTAATGCAAATACAGTGGGAAGACAATAATATACAGGAAAATGTCAACCAATGTAGCATCCAAAGTTTATCGGTACTATCTTCTCCAGATACTTATTTAGTGGAAACCCAAGGTGGTTCATTTGCAAAAGGGGAAGTTTTTCGCGTCTGTAACGATATTTATAATGCTGATTTTCATGATTGCTATATCAAAGTATTAGAATTTTACCAAACAAGAGCTTATGTAATTATTGCTATATATCAGAAGGAAAAATTATGGGGTTTATTAGCAGCGTACCAAAATGATGCTCCTCGTGAATGGCAAGATTTTGAAGTGCAGTTTCTTCAACAAATATCGGAACAAATGAGTGTGGCTCTACAGCAATCGGATTTGCACAATCAAGTCAAATATCAAGCAGAAGAACTAAAACAAACTCTGACTAATTTAAAAGAAACCCAAACTCAACTTATCCAAACGGAAAAAATGTCTAGTTTGGGGCAGTTAGTAGCAGGAATTGCTCACGAAATTAATAATCCGGTTAATTTTATCCATGCTAATTTAGCTCATCTTGAAGAATACACCGGCAATATTTTAAAAGCATTATCTTGTTACCAAGAATATTATCCAGAACCTGGTGATGAGGTTCAAGCATTACTTGAAGAAGCTGACATTGAATATATTACTGAAGATTTACCAAAACTCTGTTCTTCTTTATCTATAGGAACTAAACGCATTCAGTCTATTGTTTTATCGTTAAGAAGTTTTTCGCGTTTAGATGAAGCAGAAATGAAACCTGTAGATATTCATGATGGTATTGAAGGTACTTTATTAATTTTACAGCATCGACTTAAAACCGATAATTCTAAAGTTATTATCGATATTGTCAAGGAATATAGCGAGCTACCTTTAGTTCAATGTTATGCTGGGCAACTCAATCAAGTGTTTATGAATTTGTTGGCTAATGCGATTGATGAACTTCAATCAATCAATCCTGTTTCTGAAAAAGATAATATTAAGAACATCACAATTAAAACTCAACTTGTAGAAAATGATTGGATAAAAGTATCTATAAAAGACGATGGGGATGGAATTACACCAGAAGTTTTAGATAAATTATTTGACCCATTTTTTACTACTAAAGAAGTTGGCAAAGGTACTGGTTTGGGATTATCAATTAGTTACAAAATTATTGAAAAACACGGTGGTAAACTATATTGTAATTCTACAGTAGGTGAAGGTGCCGAATTTGTAATTGAACTACCATGTAAATCTGCACTTTATACTTAAATTGGTAGTTGTTAGTTGGTAGTTGGTAATTGGTAGTTGGTAATTGGTAGTTGGTAGTTGGTAGTTGGAACACACAAAAATAATCAATTAACTTATTACTCATTACTCATTACTTATTACTTACTACTTATTACTTACTACTTATTACTTACTACTTACTACTTACTACTCATTACAACGTTTGCCAAATTTTAATCGTTTTATCAAAACTGCTGCTAAAAAGAGTTTTACTATCTGGGCTAAACGCTACAGACCAAACTCTTTGAGTATGTCCTCTAAGGGTACTAATTCTTTTTCCGGTTTGTGGGTTCCATAACCTAATAGTTTTATCCCAACTACCGCTTGCTAGGGTTTTACCATCGGGACTAAAAGCAATTGACCAAATTCGATGGGAATGTCCGTTTAAAACGCGCAATCTAACTCCCGTAACCGGATTCCATAACTTGATGGTTTTATCCCAGCTACCACTTGCGAGAGTTTTACCATCAGGACTAAATGCTAGGGAGCTAACCGCATCTAAATGACCTCTTAAAGAATTAATTTTCTTCCCCGTGGCTAAATCCCATAAATTAATAGTTCCTTCAAAATGATTTCCAGTTGCGAAAGTTTTCCCGTCTGGACTTACTGCTACGACATTTACGACATCACAATCCCCACGAAGAGTGCGGATTTTTGTTCCCGTACCTGCATTCCATAAACTAATCGTTTGGTCCCAGCTACTACTAACTATAAAATTTCCATCGGGACTATAAGCAATTGAACCGATAGAGGCTGAATGTCCTTTCATCACCCGGATAAGATTCCCCGTACTAACATCCCAAATCCGAATAACTTTATCTCCTCCAGCAGAAGCAAGTGTCTTCCCATCTGGACTAAAAGCAACGGTGTTAACTGAGTCGGAATGTCCCTGGAGGGTAAGAATTGCTTTTTTAGTTTCTAAATCCCACAATTTAATAGTTTTATCACCACTAACCGAAGCGATAACCCTTCCTTTACTTCCCTCTAACTGATGGGGACTAACCGCAATACCCCAAACAGAATCAGAATGTCCGCTTAATGTAAATCCTAAAGAAGCTGTTTTCCAAGGTGTTGATGGAGACTGGTTCAAGCGAGAAGATATACCGCTCGTAGCAGGAGAAGGTTCCCATCCCCATACCCTGACGAAGGCTAAAACAATCACCGAGGAACTGGTTAAAATTTTCAATATGTAATTATTCATATTCATAGAAATAATGATTCCCCGTGAAGCTTGACTTCCAACCTAGCTCCACAGACCACAATAAAAAAATATAAGTTAATTAATTAATAGGAATATACTCATCTATCAATTCAATAGTATCTCGGATAAATTTCCAAGAGTTCCGAATATTCTTTACAACTATTTTATATTGCCTTTATTCTGAATTATTATTCTCTTGATAATTAAAAAACAGATATTTGCCAGATTTTAATAGTTCTGTCCCGAGCGGAGCTAATCAAAATGTTCCCATCATGATTAAAAGCGAGAGACTCGACTTTTCCTGAATGTCCTTTAATCGTAGTTAAAAGTTCCCCAGTATTAAGATTCCACAACTTAATTGTCTTGTCGTTACTACCTGAAGCAAGAATATTTTTTCGCGGGTTTACAGCAATAGATGTTATTTCTTGAGAATGTCCTCTAAAAGTAAGTATTTTATCGCCAGTAGCTGGATTCCACATACTGATGTAGTTATTATAACTACCTATGACTGAATTATTGCTGATGCTTCCAGATTTTCTAATAAAGTCGATAGAATAAATTTTACTCGGTTTTCTCGGTAAAGTCCGTACAAGGCTGCGAGTATCTGTATCCCAAATTTTAATAGTACCGTCAAAGCTGCCACTGTAGATTGTCTTACCCGCAGAGTCAAAAGCAAGAGAGCTAATTCTTTGGTTGTGACTATCAAAATTAGCTATTTCTTGACCGTTGCTTAGATTCCATAATTTAACGCTATTGTCATCTCCTCCCGAAGCAAGAACTTTACCATCGGGACTAATAGCTAAAGCATGAATTCCTGAAGTATGTCCTTTCAAGGTGCGGATTTCTTGTCCTGTAGCTAAATTCCATATTTTGACAGTTTTATCTTCACTACCACTAACAAACTTTGTACCTTCTTTATTGATAGCAACAACATTAACTTTTGCATTATGAGCACTAAAAACAGATATCTCCTGTTTTGTTACCAAGCTCCATAGCTTTACACCGAAAATACTGTTTGTCAAAATTGTTTTGCTGTCCGGACTAACAGCAAGAGATGAAACTGTATCGTAAACCAAATTAAATGTTGTGATTAAAGCAATTTGTTTTTGATTAAAGTTAGGCTGACTCAAAATTCGGTCACGTTTCACTGCTGGTTGAATACTTGGTTGAGTATTTGTATCGTTGCGAATTTGGTTTTCCCGAGTTTTCCAATACCAAATCTCTCCAGCAAAAAACAGGGTAACTGCTGCACCTGCAAACAATAATCTTTTGAGCTTCCTATGTCTATCTACAGCAAATATTTCAGTTGGTGGTAAAAACTGTTCTTCAATATCTGTCACAGGAGGTAAAGTAGCTGGATATTTTTGTGGTTGCTTTAAATCTGCAATTACTTCCACAGCCGATTTGTAACGCTCTTCGACATCCTTTTTTAATAACTTATCAATAATACGAGTAAGTTCATCGCTAATTGGATAACTTAAATATTTTTCCCAATCGCTCATCCAAGCATAACCATGCTCTGTCCATAGCTGAAAAGGAGAAATACCACTCATTAAATGAAAACTTGTTGCTCCGACGCTAAATAAATCGCTAGCAGGATAAGCTAATCCGTCTCGAATTTGTTCTATTGCTGAGTAACCGTGGGAACCGATAGAAGTTCCTACTTTCAATTTGAGTTTTGGTTTTAATTCTTTAGAAGAACCAAAATCTATTAATACCAAATCACCCATCAACTCTTGAGGAGAACTGCGACGGATAATATTCTGGGGTTTAATATCTCGATGAATTACTCCACGCTCGTGAACAAAATGAAGAACGGGTAATAAATTTAACAAGAACTCCCGGATTTCTTTTTCACTGTAACAACGGAGCCAAATATCAGCTTCCTGTCGCGTTTCTAATTCTTCGAGTAAATTTTGACCGTCAATAAATTGTTGTACCAAATAGAGACAACCGTCTTGCTCAAAATAAGCTAAAAGCTTAGGAATCTTGGGATTTTCTCCTAGCTCTTGTAGTAGCTGTGCTTCTTTCTCAAATAGCTCTACTGCTTTCTTTAGCGCCCAGTTTCCTTCAATTCTAGGTGCTAATTGCTTGAGAACACAAAGTTCGTTTAGTTTATCTGTATCTTGAGCTAAATAAGTTTTACCAAATCCACCTTCTTGCGAAAGCACCCGGATAACTCGAAACCGATTTCGTAGTAATGGTAGTAAAGGTGTCCCGCAGCTAGAGCAATTTTTCGATAATTTATCATTGAGGGGATTTAGGCAATCAGGATTTAGGCAGCAGATCGTCATTGAATTTGCGTGACTGCGTGATAGTTTACGCTAATAGAAGCCCCTAATTTTTCTTTATTGCAGAAAAATTATTTCATCATTATACAAAAATCTCTGTAGAAAAATATTTAAATTCGATTCATTAAATAAATTTTCGCAATAAAATTACGTTTACGGATAATCAATGTATTAATAAAATCTGCTAAACCTGAAGCCAAATGTTTATCTTAAAGTATAAAAACTAATCTACTTAAATTGAAGTATAGATATTTATTACACTGTGTAGACATTATGCCATTGATGAATAAGGTTTATAGTTACGCCGTGCTTTTCTCGCTTCTAATTTAGCTTTCCATTCACGAATAGCCACAGCAGTTCTGGTAAATGGAGGAACATAACTATGGTAATTTTCTTCAAAACTATGAGTACCCTTACTCTTACTTTCTTTAATTCCTAAAGGTTGTGTACTCAAGCAGTTGCTTAAATGAGGTAAATGAGATTCTATACCTAGAGCAAACATGACCTCCGAAGCGGACGAAAAACGTTCTCTAACACTGACTTTAATCATTTTATTTAAAACAGAGCCAAAATGTTCGCTTACTGTTAACAGTTTTTGCCAGCAGATTTCGCCAGTATTTGGGTCGTAATCGAATTCTAAAGGAGCTTTGCCAGTAAGTAAATAAAGACAAGTTACACCTAATGCATAAATATCGCTGCTATAAACCGGACGTAACGAAAATTGTTCTGGAGGAGCAAAACCCATAGTTCCGACAAAATTAGTAGTAGCAGTTTTCTCTCCAAGTTCGCTAGCTTTGGCTAACTCTTCCCTAACTGCGCCAAAATCAATCAAAACCAAGCGTCCGTCATCATCGCATCGAAGTAAGTTTTGTGGTTTGATATCGCGATGAATCACGTGATTTTTATGAATGTACTGTAATACAGGAAGTATCTCCTGCAAAAACTTTTTCACAGCATCTTCACTTAAAGAACCATTACGTCTAACTTCCCTAGTTAAAGTACAACCACGAACATATTCTTGAACCAGAAAAAATTCTTCTCCCATTTCAAAATAATCTAAAAGCATGGGAATTTGAGAATGATTTCCCAACTGACCCAAAGTTTTAGCTTCCTTTTCAAAACGCTCTTTAGCCCTTTCCCAACTTCTAGGGTTACTGACTTTAGGACAAAGTTGCTTAATAACGCATAAAGGATGACCGGGTAGACTAACATTCCGAGCCAAAAAAGTTACTCCGAAGCCTCCCCTACCTAAAATGCGTAAAATTGCATAGCGTTCGCGAAATAGGGTTTTAGAACCACATAATTGTCCTAATTTAGTATTCATCAAAAGGTCTGAATGAAAATTCGATACTTTTTTAGAAAAACGATTCATTATAGTGAACAATATTATTTACATTGCGACATTGTGACTCCGCGATTTTTTCAATGTAACTACTATCAGTATTTGTCGCCAGTATAATTATCGTATCTTTGCAAAAACCTAATTTTTCTCTAACTTTTTCTTGAACACTCCGGATAGGAATTAAAGGATTATTGGTAATTTGTAATTGATAATCGGTGATTGGTAGTGGGTAATTGGTAATTGGTAATGAGTAATGAGTAATGAGTAATGGGTAATGAGTAAGAAATTTTTCTTCGAGGCTAAACCTTATCTTATATTATCTACTGATACTCCCATTCCGCTCTAAGATTACCGAAAAATTGTAGGTTGGGTTGTTAGCGTTAGCGTTGCGAAGCAATAGGTCGTGAAACCCAACCTACTTCATAGGAAATCTTCTACCGGGAAGGGAGTAACTCCTAACTCCTAACTCCTAACTCCTCACTGTTCAATCGCTATCAAACTGTTCTCTGGTAGATAATTGCGAAAATGTCCTTCGTCCGAAAGTACTAATACGAGTCTTATGGGAGATTCTGGTGGTTGCTGTAAATCTTGCCACGGTACAGCTATCTCAAGAGAATTATTTAACGCTGCTTGAGCTTGAGTTTCGCGGGAATACCATTTGAAATGCTCACCAGCTTGCTGAAATTTGATTGAACGTGTTGAAAAATTTATTTGTAAGTGATGGTGAAATAAATAATTAACTGGTGCTGTGTCTGGTGTATCGGCTATTGGTGAACTACTGTTGTGCATGATTTTGTTTGGATAGAACCACAGTAGGTTTAACTCAGAGGCTAAATCTTTTGCTGGCTGGATTCCGGCTTTAAAATCCATGCGTAAGTAGAAGTTGGATTGGTCTAAACCATACCACAATCTTTGAATGGGGCTGCTGACGTGCATGGTTCCTCGGGCACCACCAATTTCTAAGCGTCCGGCTTTTTCCCAGCCTTTTTCGTCGCCGCTGCCGTTAATTTCTGGATGAATAAATCCTTGTACGCGGTGGTCTGTTCTTGCTTCGTGGATTTCTAAAGGTTGATTTAAATAGGTGGGTATGGGTTCGTTTAATGCTCGGTAAATTCCCTGAAGATGCAGGCGAAATAGTTGGTCAAAAATAGCATCTTGATTTGAGGAATGCCCTTCTCCAAACCACCAAAACCAATCGGAACCTTCAGCAGCGTATAAAGCTTCCCAAGCTGCGGGATTATTTTCTTCTGTTGCTTCTGGATGATTAGCTAATGTTTGTCTGGCTTGAGTTAAGTAATCCCAAGCTCGATTTTTTACCGGGTCGCCTATCCAAGTAGTAAAACTACCGTCTACCCAAGAACCGCTGTGTAACTGCTCTCCCTTCATTGTGGCTGTAGGGGGAAACTTTTCAATAAATTCGGAAACAGTAACTAATTTTAATTGCGGTTCGTTACTAAATCTTTCATACAAAGCTTCTAAGAAGGGTTTACCATCTTGCTCGTAAAATTCCCAGCAGTTTTCACCATCTAAAGCGATAGTAACTAACCAGGGTTCTTCGTTGTCACTGTTCTGCTGCATTTGAGCAATTTTTTGCAATCGTCCGATTAAATCCTCTGCTGCATTTTGGGGTGACATTCCACTATAGGTAAAACCAATTAAATCCGATAGTGCATGGTCGCGAAAAACAATTGATAAATTACCTGCCGAAGTTTCCAAGCTATAGGGACGGTAAAGTAACTCTGGCTGCTGAATATTTCCCACTTCATCGCGATGGAAAAACTGCTGTAAACTCCATCCCAAGACTGCTTCGTCCGAGCATATCCAATTAAATCCCTGTTCTACAATATACGGTAAAACTGGGGGACTGACCGACTGCTCGGAAGGCCATAATCCACGGGGTTCTTGTTTAAATCTCTCTTTATAGAACTCCCACCCTTTATTTAAATGACGGGGAATATCTTCAGCCCAGGAAAAACGATATCGAGGTAAAGTCATGTTGGGTACCGCGACTCTACCGGCATCAGTATCGGCAAGTAAAGGTAAAATCGGGTGAGTATAGGGAGTAGTCATCACCTCTAATTGACCATTTTCTTGCATTTGGCGATGTTGCGGTACAATTCGAGCCAAAATTTCCCGTTGCTTGGAGTAGATACGTTGACGAGTACCCAAATTAAAATCACGTCCTTGCTTTAACCAAGCAGCAATATCTTCATCATCCCAAAACAACGGGTCAATCCATGCCAAATTGTGCCAAGCCAATAAATCGCTATAATCTTGTAGCTCCCAATTAGCCAAACACCAAGCTTCTCCCTTTTCCTGACGAACTTGGTAAAGTTCCCTGTATCGCTGATGGGGTTGAATTAAAGTTTCGTAATTAGCATCAAAAAAATGTTCGAGAATAAATTCCAACTGTCCCTGAGTTAGTTGTTCTGTAGGGGTCAAACTAACTTCTAAATAAGGGTCAAAAGCAGTACCGTTGATATAATCTTCCAACTGCAATATCAAAGACGGAACCAAATTAACAGTTTGGTGCAACTTTGGATACCGTTCCAACATCAGTACCAAATCCAGATAATCCTTAGTACCGTGTAATCGCACCCAAGGTAAGCGGTATCTTCCAGCACCCAAATAGGTCGAACCACCTCCTTCAGGAGACTTATACAGTGGCTGGTGTTGATGCCAGATAAAAGCGACGTGTAAAGGATGAGACATAAGTGTTTTAGCGGAGCGTGTCCGCCAGGACGTGGAGTTAAAAGTTAAAAGTTAGGAATTAAGAGTTAGGAACTAGGTAGTGATATCCTAATTCCCAACTTTCACTTTTACATCACTTGTTCCACTTCTGCAATTTCAGGAATCATTTCTCTAAGACGGCGTTCAATACCCATTCTTAGAGTCATAGCAGAACTAGGACAAGAACCACAGGCACCTTGTAAACGTAATTTAACAACAGGACCATCAAGCTCTACAAGTTCCACATTGCCACCATCAGACATCAAATATGGGCGCAATTCATCAAGAACTGTTTCTACATTTTGGTTTGTTAATTCCATAATCCTTATTGACCTCAGTTAAGCGACAAAGTTTATTTTCAAAGTTTGTTATCTACATACTAGACTAATTGGACGTTAGGAAGAGGAGGAAAGGGGGAAGACCGAGCAGAACATATAAACTAAAGTAATAGATAGAGAAATTTAATACCTGCAGGGAAGCAATCCCAGGAATTGAGAGATGATCCACACCCGACCGGTGAATAGGTCGCTGTCGCATGTCCTAACGGACACGCTGCGCTAACGGCCCGGACGCAGTTACGTTACTGTTGCGTAAGTCCTAACTTTGTTTAGCTATCTCTCTTTGGAGAGACCCAATTCCTATGACAATAAATATATAAAATTAATACAAAGCAATTATAAAATATTTATAAATCATTTGACTAACTTCTTTAATTGTGGTTATTCAAGTAAATAAGAGACTTTTAATATTTCACTAAGAGTAATACTTAAGATATATTCAATGTGATTTACATATCTTGCTATTAAATATTATTAGCTATAAGATTCTTGAAATTCTTCAAATAAGCTGTAGAACCCAATTTTTATTGCGTTAGGTGTTGCATCTTAGTATTTAGCTTGAATAGAACCGTTTTGTGTGTTTTCGCCTCTATTAGTTTCTTCGTATCTAGGATTCGGTCTATCTTTTGTAGTCTTTCCACGAAAGGGAAGTCTCTGGAAGAGTTATGTGTATATCAATAGGTGCATACTATCTTTCGCTAAGCACGTCTACCTTTCAAAAGTTAAACATGAATTTATCTTTACCAAGAAAGCTGATTTTATCATCTGTGATTGCTTGTGGTGCCGTTTTTGCTCTAATGACCGCTCCTCTGGCAATAATGGGCGACCAACAAGTCAGAATTAGAATTGAAGAAGAATCGTTTTTGAACGGCAGATTAAGAGATATATCGCCACCTTATATCGTATTTGCTACTTTAATAAGTGTTGGTACGGGAATTTCTGTTGCGGCTTTAATGGGATGGAAGCAATCAAATAGAAATTCTTTCAATTACCAAGAAAAGCTAGGTTTGTTAGAGAAAGATTTAAAACTAAAAGAAAAATTGCTTGAAGAATTTAAGTTTTCTGATTCTCGTCTGCAAGCTTCAGGACTAGATGATTATTTACCAAGTCAGTCTATAGAATTGCTTGAAGCTCAAAAGAAAGAAGAAGTCAGCAATAATTCGTAAATAAGTACTACGTGCAATTCAAAATATTACTAATCATAGGTTTGAGCATTCATCAATGTTCTAACCTGATTATGCATTGCTATATTACTTATTTTTTTAGTTGCAAATATTAGGTTAAATACCTGGCTTTGCTGATTGAAATCATGAATATCCCAGACCTCAATTTTGGTGGAGAAATACAGCAGATTTCAGCCAAGTGAGCTACACCTAATGATTTGAGGGAGTCGCAAGTAGCGAGCAAAAAAATAATGTACCTCATTTACTTGCAAAGTGGTGTATGTAAAAAACTCCCCCATCCGGAGTGAGATTTAGGGAGTTTTGATTAGATAACAATAAATTTATATTTCAATTGAGCAAGACCAAATTTTTCATTCCCTTCTCCTTAATAAAGTAGGGAGGGTTTTCAACCCAACTTACATCATAGGAAATCATAAATCTGGGAAGGGAGTAGTTGCACGTCAGCTTATGTTATCTAAGCTTAAAAGAATATCCCAAATACTACGATAGAGTCTGCTGAATAACTTTAAAGCTATTATCTTGTAAGCTTTTGGGACGATAGTACTGAGAAAAAGTACGAGAAAATAGAGAGTAAAACTATTCCCTCTCTTAAAAAGTTGCTCTTGGGGGGAACGCCATTTTTTATACTTGGGGAGACCCAAGACTGCACTTTGTGTCCCGTCGGACAACACTATAGCAGTTTTCATCTGGATAAAATACACCCCTCTCCAAGATATCGGAGAGGGACTAAGGGTGAGGTCTATCAAAGTTGCACTCAACCGAAAATCCCTATATTCCCTATCCTCACGGGCTTTTTCAGCAAGCTCTAGGATAGAGGAGTTCTAATGTTCCACCGTTATACAAGCACGGTGGATAGTTTAATCTTGGCAAGAAAAAAGGCTTTTGTATTTTTGATAAATAATCTACTTGATTTATAAAAATAAAAGCTATAAGGTATGTTCACATTGTTACCGTGTTATCTACTAGACACTCTGAATGAAAGTAAATAATTATACTGGATTTTTCATAAGGTAATCAGCTAAAAAGTGTTGGATTTTTATAAATGCATCGACTCGAAACTTAGTCATAAGTTTAGTTCTAAGTTTTATCCACTGCTTTGTTCGGCCTCTTCAATTCTCTGGATGATGGCATTTAGCAGTTCCGCAATTGCACAAATAGACTATCCATCTGTAAAAGATAGGGTTCTCCGTAAAGCATTAACAAATCAAGTTAATCGAAATTTAGCAAATAACTCCATGGAGAAGATAAAAGAATGTAAGATATCTCAAAAAAAACCGCTTTCGAGAAGGATAAGTGAATTCAAACATCAGAACCGTAACTGTTCTGTAAACAGTGACAAACTGAAGGATTTACAGGAGCCTAAATTTGAATTATCAAGGAAAATTAAGGTTTCTCAAAGCTGTAAGTTTGATAGCAGCTGCACCGGAGAAAAATTAATTAGCCAAGTTTCGACTTCAACTTTTAATCAACTGCTTAACCTACAAAAATCTCCTCAGCAGTCACCGGATAGTTCAACTGTCAGGGAAACTCAAGAGACTATAATTCCACCAACTATTAAGCCATCGGTTTTTCAACCAGTCGAAGCAAAGCAAGAACAGCAACAAAATAGTACCTTTAAACAGAAACCTTTAAGAGAAGCATCTTTGAAGCTTGAAGGAGTTTATATAAATCAAGATGGGGATAGTTCTGCACGAGCTAGACTCACAGGAATTTATCCGTTAACTCCTCAATCTTTAATTGGTGGGACTTTAGATTTAACTAGTGAAGAAAACAGCTTTGATGACTCCCGTGGTGAAGGCTTAAACATCAACGAACTGTATTTCGCAACTTCTTTAAAAAGCTTGCCTAACTTACGCTTTGTTGTTGGACAAATGGATTTAACTTCTTATTTTGACCGCAATAGTTTTGCTAAAGACGGAGCAAGTCATTTTTTTAATTCAGTTTTTCAGACAAATCCAGCGTTGTCATCTACGGGTATTGGTTCCCGTCCTGGTTTATTAGTTAACTGGAATGCTACAGATAATATCATTGCTAAAGCTGCGGTTTTTTCTTCTTCAAGACAATTGAGTGACTTGAGTTTAGATGGATTTGCAGGTGAAATTGGGGTGCGTCACGGTAATGCAATTATTCGTGGGACTTATTCGACAGCCAAAGACGCAGGAAATCGCGATTCATTCGCAGAAAGCTTTGGAATTGCCAGAGTCAATAACCAGTTTGGACCTTTAGAAGACGATAAGGAAGAAGCATACGGTTTGAATGCCGAAGTGTTTATTCCGAAGTATAAGTTAGGTTTATTTGGACGTTACGGTCGTTACGAGAACCGGGATTTAGGAGCAGGTGCAAATACTTATTCTTTAGGATTAAGCTTCTTAGATTTGTTCGCACCTGATGACCGAATTGGTTTAGCCTACGGAACCGCTCTCTCTAACGATAGTCTCCGTCAAGGGAAGCAACCAGACGTTGTAGAACTTTTTTACGATGCCAAATTACTTCCTAATCTTCGTGTTGGATTTTCTGTACAAGGAAGAGACAGTTTTAGCGAGTCGGTTCTAGGTATAAGAGTAAAATCTGAGTTTGATATTACTCCAAGGAGAAGCACCCGATGAGTAAACAATTTATGATTAAAAATAACAATCAAAATAATAATCAAAAAAATAAATTATTTCAAAATTTTTTGATTGTTCCCTTTTACTTGTTGCTAACAACTTCTTTGATAACGATACCCGTTTTTAATAATATTGCATCCGCTCAAGCACAGAAAAATTCTTCTTTGCTACAACGAGGTAATAGACTTTTAAAAAGAGGATGGGTAAATGATGCAATTAAAGTTTTTCAGCAAGCAATCAAGCGCAATCCAAAATCGATAAAAGCAAATTTCGGTTTAGCAACTGCTTATAATCGGGCTGGAAATATTGATAAAGCTTGGAATTTCTACCAACGTGTATTAGAAATTGACCCCAACTATCAACCTGCTCTCAAAACTGTGGGTTTGTTGGGAACATACCGCACGGAGTGGCAATTACAAGGTATAGAAGCACTGAGTCGTTTATTAAATTTTAGTCCATCGGATTTGGAAGCTAGAAGTCTGCGCGCTCTACTTTACTACTACCAAGGAAGAGTTAATGATTCAGTTGCAGATTACCAAATTTTACTTAGCAAAAATCCAACACCGAAAACTACATTAGCAGCAGCTGAAACTTTTACTTACGCTGGTAATTATAAGCAAGCACTAGAACTATTTAACCGTTATCTTTCCACGGGAAAAAGTATTACTAAATATCCAGCGGTTGCTTACGCTAGAACTTTACGAAAAACAGGTAATCCTACAGAAGCAGTTAAAGTATTGAAAGCCCAATTAACTGATTCAAATAATCTTGATTCCCTGCAAATAACAACTCGTGCCGAACTATCTCAAGCTTATGTTGCTAATGGTCAGCCAACTGAAGCTTTAGCTGTATTGGAACCTTTACGAGGTAAAGCAAATGCTGGTTTATCTTTGGCTCGTGCATTAAATGAAATTCGCAAGCTTACAAATGATTCTGCTTTAGTGGAGGAAGTAGCTAAGTTATATCAGCAAGCACTTACTAATAATTCACCTCCTTCAACTTCCTTACTGCTGGAAGTTGCTAACGTATTTTCTGGCCTACCACAAAAGGAACAAACAGCTTTAAAACTTTACCAGCAAGCTGCTTTGAAGTTACCGAACGATAAATCTTTGGTTCTGTATCAATTAGCTTTACAAAACAAGCTAGATTTAATTAGTCAAAAGGATTTGAGAAATAGGTTAACTAATCTACTAGAAAATCTGCCACAGGATGCAATCGAATTACAGAAATTTGCTAATGCGCTGGTACAAATTAATACTCGCAACCCAGAATTTATTTCTAGCTACCAAAGGGTTTTGCAAAAAGGTGTTAAGGCTCCTTTTCTAAATTTTCGTATTGCTCAAATGTATTTGCGGAAAGAAGATACAATTGGCGCTAAAAAAGCTTTAGCAGCTTATCAAGCCACTTCTGAAGGTGCAGAGAATTTAGCTACTCAGTTATTAGCAGCAGAAATAAAGTTACAAGAGGGAGATTTAGAAGCGAGCGCTCAAAGCTATCAAAGCGTATTGAATCAAAATCCCCAAGACAAGGAGATTTTTAATGGTGCGTTAAGAGCATTAGCAGGGATACGTTCGCAACAAAAGCGTTTTGATGAGGCTTTAATGGCTTACAATCAACTGCGAACTCGTCAACCGCAAAATTTAGTCTATGAGCTAGGACTAATTAGTGTTGCATATCAAGCTAAACGAATAGACCAACAACAAGCTACTAAAGTAGCTGATAACTGGTTAGCAACTCAAAAAGCAACTTCCACTCCCCCGGAATTATATAGTTTGATAGGTCAACTCCCAGCCAATCCGGAATGGGAGTCTTTATATAAATATCTTTTGCAATTTGAACCTAATAATTTACAAATTCAAAAGCGTTTGTTGCAAGTTGTCGCTCAACGGGACAATCCACAAGCTAGAGCATTAGCCAAGCAGTTTGCTGCCAATAAAAATAACCAGTACAAGTCCAATATAGTTCAGGGACAATTATTTAAAGCGATTGGAGAATTAGATTTAGCAGGAATGGCCTATGAGAATATTTTGGCTAACCAACCTAATGATATGGATGCTTTAACTGCTTTAGGAGGAATACGTTTTGAACAGCGTCAGTATAAAATAGCTCAAAAAATTTATTCTCAGATATTGGTACAAAAGCCTCAAAATACAGAAGCAATGATGGCGATCGCCGATTTGTATGCAGTTTTAGATAAGCCAATTGCTGCACTATCACAGATGGAGCAATTACAAGTTCAAAAAAATCGAGAGGGTGTCAAAGATAAAGAATTATCCCGCAGGATACAACAAGTTAAAGAAGATTTTCTTCTCAGACGTGGTTTTCAACCCTATTGGGAAGATCCAAATCGAAGGATTAGGAATTAGATACTCTTGCACTCCGGATACTAGTAGTGCATTTCAATAATTCCGACGGGTTTGTAGTTGCGCGGTCTTCGCCAAATAATTAGGGTTTCAGCCTTCATGTACAAACAATGATTTACCCTTACAACTAATGGGACAAACCACTAATAGTCTGTTTCATTAATTCGGCTATGGTCGCGTTTTCTTTGGAAATATCGGGAGACGTTATTTATAACGTCTCTACATTACGTCCGTAGAAAACAAAACTGTCAAAATTAATGAAATGAACTACTACTATTAATGCTTCACTAAATTAATTTTGATGGGTTTGCAGTTGCGCCGTCTTTGCTTCCTTATACGTTATATTATTGGCGCTATGAGCGGAGCTTTCTCGCAGAGTAAGCCCAACTACGAACAAAGATTTATCCTTCAAAATTAATGAAAAGGAGTACGAGAGTGCGTATCTTCCAAGGACATAATAAATCAGCCTACATTTTCTGTTCCGTTTAATATGCGATATTTACCACTATTAGCTACTATTATCATTCCGCTTGGGTTATATGCTTTTATTTTTAATTCCTCAGTTTTTAGTTCTAGCTTTTTAAGTCAGAATCCTCATGACGATAACAGCGCATTTATTGCAGCTTTACCGGAAGATACATCGAACCGAGAATTATTAATACAAAGTTGGAAAAGCTATCGAAACACGTTTATTCAGAACGATGGTCGAGTCATTGATTATCAAGCAAAACATCGCTCAACCAGCGAAGGTCAAGCTTATGCAATGTTGCGAGCAGTTCTAATTGATGACCCCTCAACTTTTGCTAAAACTTTAAGCTGGGCACAAAACAATCTCAAACGACAAAATAATGGTAAAAAGACCGATAATTTGTGGGCTTGGAAATGGGGAAAAAGAGTAGATGGTAGCTGGGGTACTATCGATAATAATTTTGCTAGCGATGGAGATATTGATGCGATTACAGCTTTAATTTTTGCTTATAGACGGTGGAATCAGCCTAAATATCTAGAATTAGCTAAAACTAAATTACGGGATTTGTGGAAATTTTCTACTCTTACAGATAGTCAGGGTAAAAGTTATTTACTTCCCGGACCCAAAGATGCATTTATTCCCAATTCATCAACCATTTATCTTAATCCTTCTTACTTTGCTCCCTATGCTTTTCGGATTTTTTCTCAAGTTTATCCGGAGCGTGATTGGTTGAGCTTGGTAGATACTAGTTATGATGTGCTAGAAAAATCAAATGAGATTTCCGCTGTAGGTTTACCAAGTGACTGGGTAGCTTTAAACGTAAAAAGCGGAGAAATTCAAGCCTTACCCTCATCAAGTAAAATTCAAACTGTATATAGTTTTGATGCTTATCGAGTTTGGTGGCGAATAGCACTCGACGCAGCATGGTTTAATTCATCCCCAGCTAAAGCTTTTCTAGATAAATCCACTCAACATTTACAACAGCTATGGCGCAGTAAATCATACTTGCCAGCACGTATTGATTTACAAGGAAAACCATTAGTGGATTACGAAGCAACATCGCAATACGCAATGTTTTATGTAGCTATGCGGTTACTAAAACCAAAAATAGCTGAAAAAGTTTTAAACAATAAAATATTATCTCAGTATAAAAAAGGTATTTGGGGCGACCGTTCAGCCTATTATACCCAAAATCTTGTTTGGTTAAGTTTGTTACATCCTTCTGATATCCCTAGGAAACTTATTCAGAAGGATTAACAGCTAATAAAAAGCAAATTTTAAGAACCAACCTACACACACAAACCAATCAACTTTAAACTACTAAACCCGTAATTAGAAAATCAATCATGAAACGAATACTAAATCTGTCCCAAGCTGGTACTAAAGTCTTTGTCCTTTCTTGCTGGTTGTTGATGTCTCCTTCTTCTTTGCTAACCGCTGAAGCACTTCAAGGTCAGACACAAGAATCAGAAATCTTGCTTTCTCAAACAAATACTAACGACTCTGAAGCAGAAACAACATCAACCGAAGATAGAACATCAAATTCCAATAATGCTACTTCCGGAAGAGGAACTTATAACTTGGAATTTAAGCGTCTTCCCAACGTTAGTAAAAGGATGCGCTTGAGAGGTATTTATGCAGAAGAAAGTGTAGGTTTTACCCGTCCGCGAAATTGGGATGTAACCAACCTCAAAGCTTTAATTCGTTTTCAAAATTCCATAGCGCTAGATCCCAAATATTCCAACTTGACTGTTTTAGTTAACAACAAAGCTGTCGGTAGCGTAGTTTTGCAGACTAAAGGGTCTAAAACCGGTCAAATGCTGGTCAATATTCCACCAAGATTATTGCAAAACTATAACGAACTCAAACTAGTAGCTCGACAAAAAACTGATGAATATTGTGTAGACCCTTACGACCCAAATCTGTGGACCGAAATTCAGCTAGATTCCAAATTACTTTTTAACTATAAACTCAAACCAGCTTCCCAGAATTTCACTAGTTATCCTTATCCGATTGTTGATGAATTGAATTTGCAATCGAATCAGATTAACTACCTGCAACCAAACCAGATAGCTCCAACATGGTTAACTGCTGCATCTCGATTACAAGCTTCATTAGGGAGAAAATCCAATTTCCGTTCTCTGGATGAAAAACTAGTATCGAATATTGAAAGTGTTAAACCTGGGGAAAAATTAGTTGTGATTGGTACTCCCAGCGAACAACCAGCTTTAGCGGAGTTGGATTTACCACTCACCGTAGAAGGAAATAAAATTCTCGATATAAATGACAACCCCTTACCGGAAGACAAGGGAGTTCTGATGTTGAGCAGTACTAAAAACGGTTCTCCTGTTTTAGTAGTCACTGGTAATGGACAAAAAGCAATCGAGAAAGCCATTCAGTTTTTAGTAAAATCAAAAACTAATAAAATAGGTACCGGTCCAGTGGTTTTAGTTGATAAAGTTCCAGAATCAACTTCCCCACAAGAAAGTGAATGGCCGCGTTATCTACCTAAAGAAAACTCTTTCAAACTCAGCGATATCGAGACTGAAAACAAAGAGAAATTCAAAGATGTCACGGTACGAGGATACGCAGCTAGACCAGTAGCAATTGATTTTAAAGCTTTACCCAACGACCGCTTTTTACGCGGTAGTTCGATGAATTTAGTTTACAGCTACGGACCCCAACTAAATCCCAGAACCTCTACTGTTGAAGTATTACTGGACGGTAACTTTATCGGTGGTGAGCGCTTGTCTTCTGAATCGGGAGAAAGTCGCAAAACTCTCAAAGTCGATTTACCACCAAAATTAATCACACCCAATTCTAAGATTGAAGTCTTCTTCCGTATGAGTCCGAGAGAAGATATCAACAGAAGAGAGTGTCATTTTACCCCCACCGACCAACTTGTAGGTAAAGTACATAAAGAAACCAACTTCAATCTCAAGCGTGAATCTTCCGCGACATTACCAGACCTCCAATTGTTGCAATACGGTTTTCCCTTTGCTTCTCCCCAGGATTTATCCAAGACAAAAATTGTTGTACCAGAAAATCCTTCCCCAACAAATGTGTTGACTTTATTGGAGTTTAGCGAACGTTTGGGTCGTCTTTCCGAAGCTTCTTCAGTGGAACTCGACGTTCATACACCAAAAACTTTATCTAACCAACAGCAAATTAAAAATAACAATCACATAGTAGCTATTGGTACCCAAAAGAATTTCCCCCTACCTGAAATACTTGAAAAAAGTCAGGGATTGAATTTACAAACATCATTTCAGCGCTTATTTGGTAGCAAAGAGGAAAAAGAACAAGCCAAAATTCAAGCACCTATAGATGGTCAAGGGATGATTAAAGAGGTTATTTCCCCTTGGAACAACAAGCGTGTGGTTTTGGCTCTAACTGCTCAAACAGAATTTGGTTTGGACAGAGTACGACAAGTATTAAGTCGCGACCCTTGGTTTTTCCAATTGAAGCAAGACACTGTATTAATTAGCAGCGACCAAAAGAATCCATTACCCGATGATGAGAATGCTTTTGAATTAGACTTTTTCAACAATGCTCCTAAAAGCAGTCGGATAGAGAAAAGCAACCCACTTTCTCAAATGTCTCGTTTTCTACAAGAAAATTGGTGGTTGCTGCCTTTAGGAATTATCGGTATCGCACTGTTAATTTATGGAATTGTTCAGGTATATCTCAAGCGTCGAGATGAGACCAATAGCTAATAATTACGTGCAAAATTCCTTCCCTTGTTTAATTGCTACAGGAACCGTGGAAATATTTGAGCAAATATAACCATTTCCTAGAGACGTAGCAGTGCTACGTCTCTAAATATTCGTGCAACCAATCTTAGACTGGAGCATTGCTGAATACAGATAGGAATTGATTTTGAGCATTAACACCAGTCCCTAAATCCCGCAATTTTAGGCGATTTTAAAATAAATTTCTCCCCCAGAATTGGGGGGCTGGGGCTATTGATATTTTTAATCCGCAACCTCTGAACTGGAAATGTAATACAGTCGCAAAATTTCAATCAGATTAACTTTAAGATGTCATATTCATCAAAAAATAAACGCAAACTACTTAATCCAGGTGTATGGTTAACTTACCTTACTCCTCAATTTTTTGACCGCTTTTTAGACAAGGTAGGTCTGAAAAACTTAAGGTGGTTAGTATTATTAGCACTGATACTTTCAGTGCCTTTGATTGTTACACCAATAGAAGTATGGCAGCAAGGAGCAGTAGCAGTATTTCTAATCCTTGTGGGTCAATTAATTGTCAGAGCAGAAAAAAACGAATCATCCAAACAAATCAGTCATTATTACCATTTATTCATGGTGTGGCTAAGTTTGGTCACAACGATGCGTTATCTTTTTTACCGAACTACCTATACTCTTAACTTTGATGGCTGGGTTAATAGCGTTGCTTGTGTAGTTTTATTTACTGCTGAACTGTACGCGATTTTGACCCTTTTACTGTCATATTTTCAAACTTTAGAAATTAAAGAACGTCAGCCAATCAATCTAACTCAATTTCCCCAAGCTGAATGGTTTGATGTTGACATCTATATCCCCACTTACAACGAAGACGTTAATATTGTCCGTAAAACTGCAATAGCAGCCTTAGCTTGCGAATATGCTCCTGGCAAGAAAAAAGTTTACATTCTCGATGATGGCCGTCCTGAAAAGTACAAAATAACCGACCCCCGTCGAGAAAAAGTCCGCGCTAGACGGGAAAAACTGAGAGAAATGTGTGCCGAACTGGGTTGCATCCACCTAACTCGCGATAACAATAATCACGCTAAAGCCGGTAATATCAACCACGCATTCGGGAAAACAGCAGGGGATTTAGTACTAATTTTGGACTGCGACCACATTCCATCCAGCAACTTTCTCATGGAAACGGTTGGCTTCTTCTACGACTCCAAAGTTTCTTTTGTTCAAACTCCCCACTGGTTTTATAATCCCGACCCCTTCGAGCGTAACTTAGTTACCAAAGGTAAAATTCCCGTCAACAACGAATTATTTTATAAAGTAATTCAAAAAGGTAATGATTTTTGGAATGCATCATTTTTCTGCGGTTCAGCAGCGATAATGCGGAAATCTCATGTTTTAGAAGTCGGGGGAATTGCTGTGGAAACGGTGACAGAAGATTGTCATACAGCATTGCGATTGCATTCGCAGGGTTATAAATCTGTCTACTACGATAAAATCATGATCGCGGGATTAGCACCCGAAACTTACTCCGCTTACATAGGTCAACAAGTACGCTGGGCTAGAGGGATGGCTCAAATCCTGCGTTTGGAAAATCCCCTATTCAATCCAAAACTCAAATTAACAATTCCACAACGCCTTTGTTATTTTAGCGCTACTTCTCACTTCTTTTACGGTTTCCCCCGTATAGTATACGCCATTGTTCCCACCCTGTTTTTACTGTTTGGTGTTAACCCAGTTGAAGGTTTAGGTTTGGAAACTCTTGCCTATGCTATACCTCATATTATTCTGTCCCTGGGTACCAACTACATCATTTACAAACAGGCTCGTTTCAGCTTCTGGAATGAAATTTTTGAATTTGTGATGTCTTTTCAGGTCGGATGGGTAACATTATTTGCATTAATAAATCCCAAATTAGGTACATTTAACGTTACCGATAAAGGTGTCAACATTACCAAACGCAGCTTTAATTGGAAATCGATGATTGGTTTGACAATCGTCACAGCGCTTGTAATCCTAGCTTTGCTTTCAGTTCCTTATTGGGTATTACTTCGTCCAGAAGATTGGGAAGCTGTTTTAGTGAACACCATTTGGTGTGTATTAAATTTAATTTTGCTCGTATCTGCTTTATTAGTTGCTTACGAACAACCGCAAATCCGCAGACAGCATCGGTTGCAAAGGCGTTTGCGAGCAGAAATTAGTAACAGTAAACAAACTATTATCGGCGAAACAATCAACGTATCCGAAAGCGGAGCTTTAATTGCATTCAATACCGAGTTGAATTTACCCGATGAAATCGATATTGAGCTAACAGGAGACTTTGGTCAAAAAGTATCTCTAACTGCAAGAATTGTCAGATTGACTCCTATCAACAACACAAGAACCCACATAGCAATTGATTTTGTCAACCTTACCCAATCTCAACAGGACAACTTAAGCTTAGTTTTGTATTCTGATGTTGAAGAATGGTACTGTCAAAAGCGCAAATATGCAGACCGACCATTGGCATCTCTAGGATTTCTGAGTACCAGCTTCCTGCGTTCCTTAAAGGATATTCAAGCAAGTAGTCCGCAATTAGTACGCAAAAAAGTGATTGCTTACAGTGAATTATATTTAGATGGCGATCGCTTCGATGGGTCTATTAGTGAATTAGGAGTAACGGGGTTACGTTTAAAATTAAATAGTACAAAAGCCAAATCTTCCATTAAAAAGCTTGACCAAAATGATTTGCAAAACATCGAAGCAATCAAACCATTAGTAGGTTTGATGTTGAGCAAAAATAAAACAATTGATATTGGACAATCCGGTCGATTTATTGCTGAAGTTCAAACTGTAGAAAAAGATAGCACTGGGGGAATCACTATTGATTTGAAATTCCCAGATAAATTTCAACAACAGCAGTCACCAAAAATCAAACAGTTTTTAGAGCAACTGTAGGGAATTGCATCGGATAATGGTGATTAAAATTACGAATAAATAGATGAATTTAAGGGCTATTTCCTGAAGGGCAGGCTGTGCTAAAGACAGAGTATGATTCAATATTTATGGGTGTTATGTAATACCTAAAACCCTTACTTCGCGTTCCAAACCATTCAAAATCTACTCAGTGATAGGGAGCAGAATTAATAAAGCATTACTTACCACTCCCTAATCACTTAAACAATGACCGATTCTAGCAGTCTAATATTGGAATAGCTAAACTCGGTATTAGTATTTTGACCATCAAGATCCTCTTGTACTACTTGCTTGGTCATTAAATAGTATTTGCCTACTTTGTGATAGGTATCTTCAAATTTTAAAATGCTTTGGACTTCGTTTGTTTTTACGTCGCGGAAAACAGCGTCATAACAACTTGCAATATAACCTTCACCCGTATCCAAATTTTGGTGATTATCAATAGTGAAAGCCATAGTACCCTTTACCCGAGTTACTTGACAAATTTCTTTTCCTCGAATTTTATAACTCGAATCTAGGGAATCCCCCTTCACTAAAATCGAAACTAATTGTGTATCATCTGTGGAGTCTTGGATAAACTGATGATTTCCATGAGACTCGTTAAAAGGAGTAGCTTTACGGTGGGTAACAACATCCCATAGCTGGATATAAATACCTTCTTGCACCTGCTTATTAGCAACCCCTTGAACTTCTACACTCAAGTCACGACGAATAAATATTTTACCCGTGTAAGTTTCTTCTCCCTTTATTAACTGCACATCAGCGCTGTATCCAGGAAAATCTTCATCCCAAGTGTAACGACTCTCGTAAGCCGTTTTAAATAATTCTTGTGCTGTTTTTGAAGTTTTCATGCAATCACTTGAACTTCACTTGTCCCAGTTTAACGAAAAAGTGGATTGGGAAGTGGGAATTGAGAAATTCTTCAAGTAGCGAGTAAGGAATAAATGGCTGAGAAACCGAAAACAAACAAAAAGGAATTGGAAGCTATTACTTGCTACTTACTACTTACTACTTACTACTCACTACTCACTACTCACTACTCCCTGAATCGCTATCACTACCGGAAACCATTACAGGTTGCTGGTAAAGCGGTACTGTGAAGGTAACTGTGGAACCGAGTCCCTCACCTAGACTGTAAAAGTGAACTTCACCACCCATTGCTTCTACTAATTTCTGAGATATGGTTAATCCCAAACCGGTACCACCATATTGACGAGTTCGAGAACCATCGACTTGGGAAAATAATTGAAATAATTTATCTTGCTGGTCTAAAGAAACACCTATTCCTGTGTCTACAACTCGTACTTTCACCATGCCGGGAAATTCTTGGTCTTTAAATATTACTTTTTTACGAACTACATCAGCAGTAACGGTTATATGTCCTTCGTGAGTAAATTTGATGGCGTTACCTACTAAATTTATCATTACCTGCTTGAGACGGAGGTAATCGCTATATACCAGTATTTCATCATTTGTTCCAGGTAACTGCATCCCAAAGCTAAGACTTTTATGTTCTGCTTGTAGACGCATGAAATTTTCGACATCACCGAATAACTCATCCAGTTTTACCGGTCTGAGTTCTAACTCCATTTTGCCTGCTTCTATTTTGGCAAAGTCTAAAATGTCATTAATAACTTCCAGTAGATGTATAGATGATTTATGAGCTTCTTCGAGGAAAAGCGCTTTTTCTTCTTCATCATCCGCCATTCCGTCTAAAATCAACTTTAAAAAGCCAATCATGCCGTTTAATGGCGTGCGGATTTCATGAGACACGTTGGCAAGAAATTCACTTTTGAGACGGGAAGCGTCTTCTGCTTGCTGACGTGCTGATTCTAATTCTTTATATAAAGTCGCATGAGCAATTGCAGTACCAATTTGGTCTGCTGCTTCTTTGCTTAATTCAAGTTCTTTTGCGGATAAGTAAGAGCATTCTTGATTCAAGCTCAAGGCTATCAAGCTATTAGGCTGCTCTTGATGAGAAGTAGCAACTATTAAAAGTCTTTGAGTTGGAAATATAGAATCTGACCCTTGGTCTACTATGACGGGCTTAAGGGTATTTAAAGCTTGAGTAAAACCAAATTCACCATCTATATCTATTTCAGTTCCCAACATTGATTTTACGTTTGGCTGACATGATTGGGCAATCACACGTATTTTTGATTGACCGTAGTAAGGGCAAATTATACAAAAATTAGGCTGTAAGGTTGTGCCTAAACTATCAACGGTTTGCTGCCAAATAATGTTTAAATCAAGGGTTCGTCGGATATTTCTGGTGATATTGTTAATCAGTTTCTGGTATTGCTGCGAGCGTACATCCTCATCTAAATTACTCGATTTCGGCGTTAGCTGAGTTTGATTTTTGCTCGCTTGAACCTGTAATAATCTTCCCATAACTAGAACAGAAGTGGCAGCATTACCCAAAGCTGGCATTATGGGAGTTATCAGCAATTCCAACTCAACAGTACCTTGCGGAAAACGAAACCAACACTGGCAATTTTCAGGAACCAAAGTCGTTAAAATTCGCTCTAATCGTTCAAAATAGCCCGCCTTATCAATAGGAACAAAGCTTTCCTTGCTTTCATTATTGTTAGTAACATGTTCCAACGTTAATCCCAAACGTTCGCTTTGCTGCCAAGAAAACTTGAGGTAACGTCCCGTTCCATCCTGAACGTACACCAATTCGGCTCCCAGAGAAGCCAATGCATCAGTTCGATTATTTACAGATTGTGTGTGGTCGGACAATAAATGCGGTGGTTCAGAATTCGCAGCAATACTCATGACTGGAGTTAAATAGAAACAGTATGACCCAAAAAAGTTGTGCTAATAGCTGCTTAAAGTGTGGCATAAATTTTTACAGCTTTAGCATACTTACTTGGGATTTTTATTGTATTCCCCGAATCAGTCACAATAAATTATATTTTTTAATCGTTCCACTCACCGCGAGGTGGAACCTTGATTCGATGTGGGGTACGAGTCAGTTCGTCATCCCTAGGAACATCACCGCGCAGCCACTGACGCAGCGCCACTTCAATCACTTTCGAGGGGTCATTACTTAGGTGACTAATTTTTTCTAACAATTCAGAATCCAAGCGGATAGCAACTTCTACTTTATCGGGTAACATATTTTCCGCATCAGTAGGTCTTTCTTTCATATTCATGGCTAATATTCTCTCTGCGCGTTATTTATCCTAAAGCTAGGTCTAGCAATGCAGGAATATTGGATTTACGATTTTGGGTTTTTGACCTAGTTGAAACTAGGGTTTTGAAACCATTCATCGCCCAATATTCGCCGATGCTCTTAGTTTGAAGGATGGAAACCCACACCCCTCAACTTTCTGTACAATCAATCTAGAATCTAATCTTTTGTTCGGTGAAGCAGCTTTATCTACAATTGAGTTGAAAGAATATTAAATCACCCAACCGCCACTGCTTGCTACCCTACTGTCGAGTCATCCATGTTTATTTTACGCTCCAACGATAACAATACCAGTACGTTTTGATTAGATTAGGAATTGGGAATTGGGGATTGAGGAATTGGGGATTGGAGATTGGAGATTGGGGATTAGTCCTTTAAACAGTAAGGAAACTGAAGGAAATCGCAACATAACGATAATAAATATAAAGTAAATAACAATAAAGCTAAGAAAACAACTCACGCCTAATGTGAATTAAAAATGTCCCTTATTTTACAAGGGTTTTGAAGCTTGCTTAAATCTCGATTTTTCATTTATCAACGTAATCATAATTGGTTTGAGCAGTTAATTCACATAAGACTTAACTCTTAACTTTTAACTCTTAACTCCTAATTCCTAGTATCCCCCATGCACAATGCCTAATGCCCAATCTCATACTCCCTGTTACAACAAAAGCAGCGTGTTTGCGAAGAAAGCATTACAATACTTAAAGTAAAAGGCTTTTTTTCAGAAAGGTTGCAGAAAATACGGCTTTAAAGGTATATGACTGACGCTCCCGCTTCTCGCATTCGCAATTTTTGCATTATCGCTCACATTGACCACGGAAAATCAACTCTTGCTGACCGGCTTCTGCAAACCACTGGTACGGTGGAAAATCGGCAGATGAAGGAGCAGTTTCTGGATAATATGGACTTGGAACGGGAGCGCGGCATTACTATTAAGCTGCAAGCTGCCCGGATGAATTACAAGGCTAAGGATGGTCAAGAATACGTACTGAATCTCATCGATACTCCCGGTCACGTTGACTTCTCTTATGAGGTGTCTCGCAGCTTGGTAGCTTGTGAAGGAGCTTTATTGGTGGTAGATGCTTCCCAAGGTGTGGAAGCTCAAACTCTAGCTAATGTTTATTTGGCGATTGAGAATGATTTAGAAATTATCCCGGTTTTGAATAAGATTGATTTACCGGGGGCTGAACCAGACCGAGTGGCTGGTGAAATTGAAGAAGTTATTGGTTTGGATTGTAGCGGTGCAATTCTGGCTTCTGCGAAAGAAGGAATTGGTGTTCCCGAAATTTTGGAAACGATTGTGGCACGAGTTCCCGAACCGCAAGATACTATTGATAAGCCGTTACGCGCTTTGATTTTTGATAGTTATTACGATAGCTACCGGGGAGTAATTGTTTATTTCCGAGTGATGGATGGAACGCTTAAAAAAGGCGATAAAGTCTACCTAATGGCTTCGGGTAAGGAATATGAGATTGATGAAGTTGGTGTTCTTTCACCCAATCAGGTACAAGTAGACGAACTTCATGCTGGGGAAGTGGGCTATCTTTCAGCAGCAATTAAAGCCGTGGAAGATGCGCGGGTTGGAGATACGATTACTTTAAGTAAGGCTAAAGCAACTGAACCTTTACCCGGTTATGCGGAAGCTAACCCGATGGTGTTTTGCGGAATGTTCCCCATTGATTCCGACCAGTTCAAAGATTTACGGGAAGCTTTAGATAAACTTAAGCTTAATGACGCGGCTTTACAGTTTGAACCAGAAACTTCCAGCGCTATGGGCTTTGGTTTCCGCTGTGGATTCTTGGGTTTACTCCACATGGAAATCGTCCAAGAACGTTTGGAACGGGAATACAATCTAGATTTAATTATTACGGCTCCTTCGGTAATTTACCGCGTAACTACTAATAAAGGTGAAGTGGTTTTCATTGATAATCCGGCTACTTTACCTTCTCCCAACGACCGGGAGAAAATTGAGGAGCCTTACGTTAAGGTTGAAATGATTACTCCAGAAACTTACGTAGGGACTTTGATGGAGTTATCCCAAGGTCGTCGGGGTGTATTCAAGGATATGAAATACCTTACCCAAGGAAGGACGACATTAACTTACGAATTACCTTTAGCCGAAGTTGTCACCGACTTTTTTGACCAAATGAAATCTCGTTCTCGTGGTTATGCGAGTATGGAGTATCAGCTAATTGGCTATCGTGAAAATCATCTAGTGAAATTAGATTTGATGATTAACGGTGACCCAGTTGACTCCTTAGCCATGATTGTTCACCGGGATAAAGCATACGGTGTCGGACGTTCGATGGCTGAGAAATTAAAGGAATTAATTCCCCGTCACCAGTTCAAAGTACCGATTCAAGCAGCGATTGGTAGTAAAATCATTGCTTCAGAACATATTCCAGCATTGCGGAAGGATGTATTAGCCAAATGTTACGGTGGTGATATCAGTCGTAAGAAGAAACTTTTGCAGAAGCAAGCCAAAGGTAAAAAGCGGATGAAATCCGTGGGTACCGTTGATGTTCCACAGGAAGCATTTATGGCCGTGTTGAAGTTAGACCAAAATGCGTGATTTCAAATGCTCGTAGTTGCGCGGTCTTCGCCAAACAAATCTGTATATAGCGCTTGAACGTAATTAATAACTTGAAACAATTACAGTAATTTGGCGCTGTGAGCGAAGCTTTCTCGTAGAGTAGCGCAACTACGAACGAACCTATAGGGAAATCGCCCGTACTCGAAAACAGTGCGGGCGATTTTGTTAAGAAGTTAGGATTATCTTTATAATACCGAAGAATTTAGTTTTAGTTGAATATTGATAGAGATTTTGCAATCGAATGGAGACGTAGCGCTGCTAAGTCTCTACTTTTATAAAAAAAGAATAGATATAGCAGTTTTCAGTTAAAATACATAGGCAATTATGAAGTTAATTTATACTTATTTTAGCTTCTATTTTCTAAACCATAGATTCATATATAAAACGAAATATACCCTAATATTACTGAATAAATTCGCTATTTTTATGAGAAAGTCCCTTCTTCTTTATTAAGTAATTGTCCGGTTATCAATGTCACATTAACTGCAATAAATTATATCTAGCAACGGATTGTCGTAAGGACAGTATCAACCGCGATTGAGACATTTTGTTTCATTTATTTGACAAATAATACTTAAGAGAAGGGAATCATAATAATGAAATTCAGCCAAAAACTATCTATTTCTTTGTTTGCTGCGACTGCTAGCCTACTAAGCTTTTCTTCTGGAGCTTTCGCTGGTGAAGGTGGTGCTGCTGGTGCTGCTGCGTTCACTATTGATGGTGGTAATGTTACTGGAGTTGCTGTAGCTGCTTCTGTTGGTAAACAAGATGCAGGAGCTGCTGCTTTTAATGATGTTACGGGTAATTTTAATTCAGCTTTCTCTTTAGGTTCTGCTGGTCCAATCGATATGCAGGGTATAGGAGATCCAGCAGCAGCAGGGATGACTGGTGCTGCTGATACCGATCTTGGAACTGCACAAGCTAACGAGTTGACTGGTAATGCAACTATTCGATTGGGTACAGCTAGCGGTGAAGTTATCGCTAACCCTGGGGTGACAACACCATAAGTAAATTCTAAGTAAGAATAGAATTTGTTTTCTTAACAATTTTCTGACAAATTAAAAATAAAAATGTTATCGGGGACGCAATTTTTAGTTGCGTCTCTGCTTATTTTTTTCACAACGTAAAACCTCACCCCGTCCTAACGGACACCCCTCTCCTTGTTAAGGAGAAGGGAATGATTCACAAGAAAAAACACCCCTCTCTTTGATAAGGAGAAGGGAAAGATTAACAATAAAAAAACACCCCTCTCCTTGATAAGGAGAGGGGAAGGGGGTGAGGTTAAATTATGTTCTTCCTCTTAATAATCTATCTATCAAATTCTTCCTTTTCCGTCGCAAAATCCGCTTGTTATCTACTTTATTAAATGGATTCCCTACTCCTCCAATTCTAAATAATACTTTGAAAACATTGTCAGTAAAACGAAGTTTAATTCCATCGCTATCTTGACCTAAATCATAATCGTTATTTATCCAAGATAGAGATAATGTTGGACTATTATATTTACCTCCCAATCTCAATTGTGCTGTTGCTCCATAACGAGAACGACTGGAAGCTTCATTAATAGGTGTATAGTAACCACTTAAGCGAAAGTTTTCACCAAAATTAATTGCTATATCTGCTAGTAAAGTTTTATCTACAGAGTCAGGTAAAATATCATCAAAATAATTGACTAAACCAAAAGAAACGTTACCCAAATTAGCTCTTGCTCCTATCGTGACGAAACTTGCGGGAGCTTCACTTTCAATATTTCCGATGCGATTTTCTCTATCCCAAGCGTAGTTAAGACGACTTGATAAAACTAAGTTAGTTTTCCTAGAACCAATTTTTTGAGAAAGATTACCATATACTTGAGAATAATAATCTCTATCAGGATTAATATAGCCAATTGCTCCAGTAGAAATATTTAAATTACCAAAATTTCGCGTATAGTCGCTACCAGCATAAGCCTTAATTTCTTGGCCAGCAATTACACCCGTATAATATTTCCAGCTATCAAAAGAACCCTGTACATTTCCGGTCAAGCTGATATGAGGATAATATTTTATGTCTTCTACAAAGCGATTTCCCGTGACCAAATTTACGTCTTGAGCAAAATTTGTTAGATAAATTTGACCGTAGAAATCTTCTATTTCGTTAGCAGCAAAATTTTCACCATTAACAACGGAAAGTAAACTGACGTTGGAATCAACTCCTCCTTCTCCACCAGAATTAGATATGATTCTTTGGTTTCCAGTTGGTTGATATCGAGTTATTTTCTCAATTCTGCGCTCGATAATTGGAGAAATACCAATCCAAAGACTATTAAATTTAGCTCTAGGAATTTGACTGCGTTTTTTAATTCCTGGTTTAAGACTTTCAGCGGAACCGATTCCAGCTTGGTAAAAGGTGTAGCTGCTGGTAGGAATTCTCACAGCATTGGCTGCTAAAAATAGATTTCTATTGATATTTGTATTTACTTTTTTGATACTACCTGCAATGCGAGGTTTAACGTCGGGTAAAACCAAATTTCCTAATTGAACCGCAGAATTTAGCAATAAATTATCGCTATCTGTTACCAATCCAAAGCCGCGAATTGTCCTACCAATTACAGCTTTTTTATGATTAGCTTTTACTATTTGTCTGACTTTTGAATATAAACCTATTTGAGTATTATTAATTTCTTCTTTTCTATCATAAAAAACTTGATTTCCTTGAGTATTACCGGGAAATGCTCCAGCATTGGGAAAATATAAATCTAGTCCTATTTCTTGTCCGTTTGCTCCGGTTTGGAATCCTGGTAACCGCATCACTGCTAAAGATTCTGGAGTTACAACCTCATTCATATTACTAGTTTGAACAATACGAGTAGGAACAAAGAAATCCGGGTCAATACTGTTTCTATCGGTAATTAAACCAGGTGTGTAGGAGCATTTTTGACCTTCAATATCTTCACCTGTTAGACAAGAAGCAACAAAGCTCATTTGCATTTGCATACCGAGTATTGTTTGAGGTTCGTTTCTTGTTAACTCAACTTTCCTATTTTGTCTTATCCTTTGTAGCTGTAAATAACTACCTTTTTGGTCTACGGTATAAATATTATTTTGAGTAACACTTTCTGTGACTTGTCCGCTGAGTTTAAGAATACCTCCAGCGGAAATACTGGTATTGTTATCATCTCCGAAAGTTGAGCTAGTATATAATTCCCAATCGGTTAAATGACTAATTGGTACATCATTTAAAGGTAAGGTAGTCGTAAAAGGATGAATTTTTTCGGGAGCGGCTACTGTTGGTGGGAGAATATATGTTGAATTAGAATTTAAGTTAATTACTTTTACAGGTTTTCTCTGTTGAGAAATTCGTTTAATTAAATTTAGTTGTTGTTTCCGCTTTTTTATTTTTTGTATGAAGTTGTTGGAAGAAATAAAATTCTGCTGAGCTAATTTGTAACTTTTTTGATTGAGTAGAGATGCGTTTAAGTTATTGAATGATGAGCTAAGTTGCTCTTTATCAGGTAAATTTTGATGATTGTTATCAAACCATTCGATTGATTCTATTTTCGGCTTTGACTGATTATTATGGTATCGGTAATGCTTAAATTTTGCTCTTAAATTTTCTCTGAAAGCATTTTTACATACTAAATGATGTTTTTTATCTTCGTTTGTACCTTTAGAACAAGATTCGTTTTTTTCTTTTAATAAATAATTTACGTTTTTCGCAGATGCTATGTGATTACCCGAAGCCAACCATATTGAAAAAGACGGAATGAAGATGCACAATTTAATTTTAACGGTCATTTTATAAGCACATTACTTTAATGATTAGCTTCTGTTTAAGCAAAATAATTATTACTGTTCATTCTCTATTGCTATATAAAATTCAATAGTTAATTTAATGATTGATTCGTATATATGTTTATCGATAAAAAAGATAGTACTAATTCTAAAACAATATAATAAATTAGGTCTACGTATAGCATCAGCGTAATTGCTTATCTTATATGCTTTTTATAAAAAACTGTCTGTAAATATCTGTAGATATAATTACTTAAATATGCCAAATTTTTACGATTAATAAAAAAGCTCCTAGCTTCTAGACTAGGAACCTCAGATACACAAATTTGATTAAATTGAAACCTTGCATCATTTTCAGAAACCCGGTTTATTTATAATTTCACAACGAAATAATAATACTTTTAAAATAGGAAACCGGGTTTCTCTAGCCCTCTTGAGAATGCTACAAAATATTAGATTAAAATTAGATTACTTAAACAAAATTAAAGCCTTCAACTGAACCATCAATATTACCTTCAGTAAGAACAACTCCTTTAATTACACCAATCAATTCATCATTACGACTAAACCCTTCAACCCCGTCGTTATCAATATAAATATTGCTGCTTCCACGACTGACATCAAGATAATAATCTTCTCCAGCGAAAAGTTGAATGTCATCATCATTTACATCAAAGTCACTAATAAAAGCGTAATCTGACCTACCTTTATTTCTATTATTACCATCATCATAAAAACAACGACTTTCATTACCTAAAATAAAAGTATCTTCACCGTCTCCTCCTGAAAGTCTATCAATTTCACCAACACCAGAACTAGCAATATCAACACCGGTGATTGCATCGTTTCCGCTACCACCGCTAATATAATCTTCACCGCTACCACCGATTAAAATATCGTTTAAATCACCACCATAAAGTCTGTCATTTCCTTCACCTCCTTCAAGAGAATCTATACCAAAACCACCATTAAGGTAGTCATTTCCCCCACCTCCAATTAAAGTATCGTCAGCGTCACCACCATAAAGTCTGTCTCTACCTTCTCCTCCTTCAAGGGAATCCTCTTCACTTCCACCATCTAAATAATCATTTCCAGTTCCACCCGTGAGAGTATCTTTACCATCATCACCATAAAGTCGGTCGTTGTCTGCACCTCCATCAATTATGTCGTCCCCTACTTTACCTTTGAGATAATCATTTCCACCAAAACCGTTAATTTGGTCGTGACTTTCGGTTCCTCGAAGACTGTCTTTAGATTCAGTTCCTTCAATAGGAGCGGTAATACCAGTAATTAGGAAATTATCAACAGCAAAGTCTTCCTTTGTTGAATCAAGGTTAATTTCTAATGTTAAATCGAGTTTTGAACCAGTACCAATTATTTCTGTAGAAAAATTTTGTGCTTCATCACTTAATATTTGTCCATCACCGACCCCATCAAAATTAGTATCTTGACTAAAAACACCGTTGAATGAACCGTTACTAAAATTACTTCCGGAGAACCAAAGCAGATTTTGCTGTTGACCATCATCGATACTGTAGGAGACTTTGATAAAATCATCATCATCAATATCACCGGGTGAATCAAAGAAAGAAGCGAAGTCAGCGCTAAACTGTAAATCAGTTAACCATTTGATATCTAGATTTGACCAAGTTAAGGTTATCGGAAGTGAAGCTCCTTCCCCATCCAGGTCTTGACCTGTTAAAAATTTATTGGTGAAGCCGGTATATGATTTGATATTAGTAGCGTTTTGCTTGTAAATACCGAAATAGTCGTCGCTTCCATCAGAGAAAAACTTTGTACTTTTTCTAAACTGTGAATCATTATCAAAAGCTTCATTGAGAACAACAGCGATACGATTGTATTTTTTACCGACTTTATCGCCATTATTTCCGTCAGTAAATCCACTTATCCCCTCACCATTCCCGATTATATTATTACCACCGCTAATATTTGTACCAGTAAATGATTCAAAACTATTTATGAAGTCATCACCATTTGTATTACCTGCAATAATACTGTTAGAAATATCAGCATTACCAAAATTAGCAATACCACCACCCTTTCCATAAGCAGTATTGTAAATAAGCGTGCTATTGTCTAATAGTAGGTTTGCATCGTTGCGAACTGCGCTACCTCTATTAGCTCCATTACCAGAAAAAATACTATTAGTAATAGTGGCAGTTGATTTACTAGTATTGATTAACCCACCACCACCGCTTGTTGAATTATTACCGATAGCAAAATTATCAGCAACTGTACTATCAGTAATAGTCAGCGTGCCACTATTAAAAATACCAGCACCACTATCAGCGGCTAGGTTAAAAGTAACTACAACGTTTTTTAAAGTTAAATTACCGTCGTTATAAACACCACCACCGTTATTGTTTGAATTACCATCTTGAATGATTAAACCGTCAAGAGTTGCAGTACCATTATTTAATTTAACTACCGTATAGTTGTTATCTTTATTATCTCGTTCCTTACCAATATCACCGCTAAGATAGGTAACATATTTTTCAATATCTCTTTGTTCTAAATTTGTTTCGTCACCAGCAAAACCACCGTAAACAGTAACCCCATCTGGAAGTTCAAAGCTATCTTCACGATTAGCTTCTGGTTTGTAAACACCTTGTGCTACCCAAATTTCATCTCCCGATACAGCTATGGCTAATGCCGATTTTAAACTAGTAAATGCATTATCCCACGAGCTACCGTCATTAATTCCTGTAGCACTGGCTTTAACCCTGAATATAGCCATTTTTGATTGATTTATTAAATTAATTTGCGATAGTATACCGTAATATCCATTTTCCTACGTGTTTTCGGTATTTATCTTCAGTATGAACGCGGGAATGTATATTAAGTTTTGATTTTGAACGAATAAAAAACCCCCCCTTAAAAAGGGGGGTTGGGGGGATTTAGTAATATGAATATAAATGATTAAGTTATTTCTTGATTTGTAGAACTTCCAACAAAGTTAAATCCAGAATTCATATTTTCAAGAGTAAATCCCTTAATGACTCCAATCAATTCATCATTACGAGTTAATCCATCCATACCATCATCATTTAAGTAAATGCTAGTACTTCCACGAGACACATCGAGAATATAATCTTCAGCACTACCGTAAAGCTGAATACTATCACCAGTTTCAAAATCTAGAATCAAAGCATAGTCGCGTTTACCGTTAGTTATGATATCTTTATCATCATAAAAAGCACCGCTAGAATTACCTAAAACAAAGGTATCGTTACCTCCATCACCATTAAGTCTATCAACTTCACCAACAACAAAACTATCAGCATTAACACCGGTAATCATATCGTTACCATTACCACCAGCAATTCTATCGCTACCGCTACCACCAGTTATAGTATCGTCACCGTCATCACCATAAAGTCTATCTTTTCCTTCTCCTCCATCAAGGGAATCATTACCATCATCACCTCTGAGAAAATCGTTTCCAGTACCACCAGTTAAAGTATCGTCACCGTCACCACCATAAAGTCTATCTCTACCTTCTCCTCCGTCAAGGGAATCGTTATCAGTTCCAGCATTCAAATAATCATTTCCAGTTCCACCGCTGATAGTATCTTCACCGACACCACCATAAACTCTATCGTTATCAGCACCAGCATCAATTACGTCGTTACCTGCTTCACCTTTGAGGAAATCGTTTCCAGCACCGCTACTTACATTGTCATCAGCTGCGGTTCCTTGGAATCTATCCTTATCAGCAGTTAGTTCGGTGAGGGTAGGAGGATTATCGGGATTATTATCTTCAACGTCGTTATCGATAATGCTTACGTTAATTGAATCAACAGTAAGATTGTTGTAATTTGTATCGTTGCTAGAAACGGTATGAGAAACTATATCGCTATGGTTATTTTCTACATCGCTGTCATCATCTGCAGTTATGGTAACGGTTTGGGCTGTATTCCAGTTTTCCGTAGTGAAAGTTAAGGTAGTTAAATCAGTTGTAGTTTCCCCGGTTGTGGAAACATTTATGGTTACATCAGTAATTGGTTGGCTATCGAGGACTATAGTGTAAGAATCAGTTTCGCTTCCTTCTGCAACTTCGGTAGTATTATCGGATTGAGTGATTGTGATTCCGGGAGTTAGATTTGGTTGAGTATTTGTGTCATCGAGTTTGATTCCAGGAGAAAACAAAGCTCCATCAGAATTTGTTGCTTGAGAATGTAATACGAAGGAACCAGTAATGTCTGGGTCGCGGGTTAAAGATTGATTATTACCACCTTCATTATTATAGGTATAGGTTGCGATATCATTAGTTCCATCATTCAAAGTAATAGTATCACCACCATTGTTCAAGCCAAGACTACCAGAGCTAGCAGTTTGAACAATTGCACCATTAAAATTACCTGTTGGTGTTCCACCACTAAAGACTACAATCATACCGTTAGCAGGTACAATAGTTCCTTCCTCAAAAGTATGTCTTAAACCAACACTATCTGATAGTGTCCAACCGGAAATATTAACTAGGCTATTGCTATTGTTTGTTAGTTCTACAAATTCATCTTCTGTTGTACTTACATTACCATCACCGTTTGCATCACCACTAGTCGCGTCTGGGTCGGCAAGGATTTCATTAATAATAATATTGTTACTATTACCAGTATTAGAATCAGCTACAAACTCAACCGCACCAATATCAACATTATCATTAGCAACACGAGCGAAATCTTCACCTCGTTGTTCAAAAGGAATTGCTTCAGTTGTATTATTATCTCCATCTAAATCCGCTGTATCCTTGGCAAGATTACTATTATTTCCAGCATTAATTGCGGGACTTCCTTCTAAAAGTGCGTGAGTTTCTGTTGCTCCACCATTGTTTTTTAAAGTATCTAATAATGGGTCGATGGGATTAGCTTGGGTACCAAATTTATCACCTTTATTAGCAGCCAAGTCGCTGAAATCTTCACCGTTACCGACTATATTGTTACCATTACTGGTAGTATTGCCAAAAACCAAGTTTACAAAGTCGTCATTGTTAACATTACCTGCAATGATGCTATTAGAAACATTAGTTATACCGAAATTAGCTATACCACTTCCTACTGGAGAATCACCATTTTGTTGGCTTGTATTTTCGGCTGTATTGTTTGTAATAGTACTATTAATAATTGTTGAATTACCGCCTGATGCAGGATTAAAAGGGTTGTCAGGATTAATAGTATTAACTAACCCACCACCACTTTCTGAAGCAGTATTACCACTTAGAGTACTATTAATTAACTGAAGATTTGTATCGTTACGAATCGCTCCACCGTTATCAGCTCTATTACCACTGAAGGTACTGTTAATAATAGTCGCAGAATCACCAGTATTAATTAATCCACCACCACCACTTGTATCGCTGGTGCCAATAGAGGTATTATTAGCTATGGTGCTATCAATAATAGTAATTGTACCGTTGTTGCGAATACCACCACCATCATCAACAGCTTGGTTATTGCGGACTACAACATTTTTTAAAGTTAAATCACCAGCATTGTAAACACCACCACCGTCGTCAGAATTATCATCAGTTTGAGTATTATTACCATCTCGAATCGTGAAACCGTCAAGAGTTGCAGCACCGCTATTTAATTTAACTACGGTATAGCTATTATCGGTTTTATCGTTTTCGGTACCAATATCACCGCTGAGAGTTGTTGTTGTTTCGGGATTTTTTACATCTCTTTCGTCTAAGCTATTTTCAGTTCCTGCAAAACCACCGTAGATTGTAACTCCATCTTTTAGTTGAAAGCTATCTTCACGTGTGGTTCCCGGTTTATAAATACCTGCTGCTACCCAAATTTCATCACCAGAACTAGCAGCATTAATCGCTGATTGTAAATCTGTAAGTGCATCATTCCAAGAATCACCGCTATTACTTCCTGAAGCATCGAATTTAACTCTATAAATAGCCATTTAAAATTATTTTTTCTAGAATTTTTAATCACATCTATTTTCTTCCAATTTCTTATAAATTATCTTCTGTGTGAATACTGGAATATATATTAAAGTTTGGTTTTGTAGTTTGTAGTTGTGCTTTAGCGCCAAATATGCTTCATCACAAAGTAACTCAACTGGGGTTGCAAACCCCAGTCTAATAGCTCAAGTCCTATAAATAGGACTGGGAAAAAGCCTATCAGAATTAGTGGAATAGAATACTAGCAATTTAAAATGATAAACAAAAAAACTCCCCTTTTTTAGGGGGGTTGGGGGGATTCCGATATTAGTAATACAAATGATTAAACTGGATTTAGATTTACATCATTCTTTGTTAATTCCACTTCCAGCAAAGCTAAATTCAGAACCCATATTTTCAATACCAATTCCTTTAATTACCCCAATTAAATCACCCACACCATTCTCATCATCGTTATTTAGATAAATACTAGTACTTCCACGAGACACATCAAGAGTATAATCTTTTGCAGTACCGTAAAGTTGAATAGTGTCACCAGTTTCAAAATCTAGAATGAAAGCGTAGTCGCGATTACCTTTAGTTGTGTTGTCGTCATCCGCATAAAAAGAACCGTTTTGATTACCTAGAACAAAGGTGTCGTTACCAGCACCACCATACATTCTATCGAGTTCACCAACTACAAAACTATCAGCATTAACACCGGTAATCATGTCGTCACCGTCACCACCAGCAATTCTATCGTTACCGGAACCACCAATTAAAGTATCGTTTCCGTCACCACCATCAAGTCTATCTTTTCCATCTCCTCCGTCAAGGGAATCGTTACCGGATTCACCTGCAAGATAATCGTTGTCAAGACCACCGTTGAGAGTATCGTCACCGTCACCACCGTAAAGTCTATCTCTACCGTCTCCTCCATCAAGGGAATCGTTTTCGCTTCCAGCGTTGAGGTAGTCGTTTCCGGTTCCACCGTCTAGAGTATCGCTTCCTTCTCCACCGTAAACTCGGTCGTTGTCGGCTCCTCCCTTGAGGTCGTCGTCACCTGCTTTTCCGAAGATAAGGTCTTTATCTTCTAAGCCATCGATTTTGTCTTTTCCAGTGGTTCCTTGGAGTTTGTCTTTACCTGTAGTTGCTTGAATGATGTTGGGTTCTTCTAAGGAGATTTCACGAAGAGTATTACCGTCTAGAATATAAAGGCTATATCCCTTACCAGTAGATGATGGACCAGAAACAAGGTCGCTATTAGAGTTATTTAGACCAGTGAAATATGTGGAAACTGAACCATCAACTGTAGAAATCTGACGAATTTCTGTTCCAACACTGGCATATATAAATTTACCAGTTGCTCCAACTGCAAAATTACCATCACCAGATGAATCATCCGAAATTAATGAAAAGTTGCCGTTAGCTAAGTCTATTGTATAGAAACCGGTACCTTGATTTGCAAAGTAGAATTTATCGTTTTTTGAATCATATTCTAAACCCCTCGCTTGCTGAGTTGAATCTGAGATTGTAGTAGATAACCCAGTTGTTAGGTTGTAAGATACGATTTGATTTAATGAACTAGTTCCATCTGTGATGAATATTTGATCTCCTTTTATATCTAAACCAGCCTCAAATCCAACTCCTGAAAACTTTGTTAGAACTTCTGACGCTCCAGTTGTAATATCTATTTTAATAAGATCGCCACCAGAAGATACAGTATATACTGCTCCGTTTGAATATTGAATATCAGTTGCAACAAATGGAAAGAAACCGCTAGCACCGGAAGCAGATATAAAATTATTTGTGATTGTTGTGACTGTTCCATCAGGAGTAAGCTTACGAAGTGCTGCAGATTGGGATTGGTCAGCAAAATATATAGTTCCAGTATCTACATCAATGGACATTTCGGCAGCATTTGCAGGAAGAGTTGTTGTTGCAAGAACTGTGGCTGCTAATACCCCTTCATAAGCAGCCATCACCGAGGTTTTAAAAGCTAAAGCAGGTTTTTGTTGTCCTAAATTTACCTCCAATTCCCAATTCCCACCTTTATCAGCACTACCAGTCAGCGTTTTAGAAGCAGCAATCTCAGCACCAGTTAAATTATGTAATTTAGCAATAAATTCTTCCCCTGCATCTCCAGCAGCGACGTTACAACCGTAAAGTACAAGATTGCGAACATCCCACTGTTGCAGTTGATTTGCGTAGCTATTGAAAGTATCTAAACTAAGTTGACTATTCCCTAAATACAAACTACCGGGGGAACCGTGAGAAATAATATGAACTGCATCAATATTCTGACGCTGCTGTAAAACCTGACTAATTTGCTCGATTCCATCAGCGGTTTTATCTAAAACAAATACTTCTGCTGCGGGAATTGCACCATCAACTAAAAACTGATAATTATCAACTCCAGCATCGATGAAAACTAGTGTAGAGGTGGTATTTAAAATTTGATTCATTTTTTTGATGTATTGAAAATAAAAATCTATATAAGTGCTTAAATCTTACGAAGATTGATAAAATAAGATTTAATTTCTTCACCTCTAATATCTTGTGGCATTTTTATGTCATCTACCTTCAGGATGAATACTGAAATATCAAGATTTTAATTTTGTGGCGATATCTACGGAAAATTATTCGTTTTTTCAATTATTGTTAGCGCTAAGTTTAATTAATTATGTGTAAATCGCTATTTACTTTTATCAAAACAAACATTTTGAGATTGAAATAAGCTCGTAGGTTGGGTTGGACACAAAAGCCAATTTTAATTTACAAGCAGAATTTAAATTAATCATGTCGTAACCCAACATCACGATTGGATATAAGCAATATTATTCGGCGTTGATAATGTTAGGTTACAGCGCAAATATAATTTATTTGTTATCAAGTACGTTTTTTGTGCGCTTAACCCAACCTACGAATTTTGATTAGAAAAGATTGTGGTAGATGCAACTTCAAGCTATAAAATGGACTTGAATCCATATGGCTTTGAATGCATAATAAGTACGTATGATATGGGAAGTATTGTTTCATCAAGAATTTAAGCCTGAGTTTGATGAATTTGAACCTCTTGTTCAAGATGAATTATTAGCTTATGCAAAACTACTTGAGGATTGTGGTCCCTATCTTAAAAGACCTCACGCTGATACGCTCAAAGGTTCTGATTATGACAATATGAAAGAGCTTCGTTTTAAAGTTGCAAACGGGGTTTGGAGAATAGCTTTTGCTTTAGATCCAGAACGAAAGGCAATTTTGCTTGTAGGTGGAAATAAAGTCGGAGTAAGTGAAAAGCGATTTTATAAACAACTTATTGCAAAAGCTGATAAACGATTTGAGAAGCATCTTAGCGAGTTACAAGAAAAAGGAGAAAGAGAAGATGGCAATTAAACTGTCGAAGATAATGGAAGAATTGCCAAGGGAACGTCGAGAAAAGATTGAAGCTCGAGCTGCTGAGTTAATAGCGGAACAGATGACGCTCCGCGATCTTAGAAAAGCGAGAGAACTAACTCAAGAGCGTATGGCAGAATTATTAGGTATACGGCAAGATAGTGTTTCTAAATTAGAAAAACGTACAGACCTTCTTTTGTCAACTCTCCGCAGCTATATAAATGCAATGGGAGGGGAACTCGAATTAGTCGTGAAGTTTCCCGATAGATTACCTGTTGTACTCAGTGAAATTGCTCCATTAAATGACGAGGATAATCGAGAGGATGAAGTTAAGTAATTTCGTAGGTTGGGTTAGATACCTAAAAGCCAATTTGGAATTGTAGAGAGAATTTTTATTAATCTTGTCGTAATCCAACATCACGATTAGATATAAGCAATATTATTTGAGTTGACATACGAATTTTGATTTTGTTTGTAACAACTCACCGACAAATTTTAAATACAACTCAATATGAGATGGTGCGTTAAACGCAAAGCATACATATTTTGTAACAATGCAAATTAGCTATCGCGTCATAATGCACCCTACAATTTAAAAGATAAAGATATATATCTCTTGGAGAGTAGAAAATCAACCTCTGGGAAGAACTAGGAAAGCCATCATGCGGCTAGAATCATATTTCAGCTTTTTATATAAATATTACAGATTACAAACTGTCATAAATTACCAAGATTTTTGTCTCGAAAAAAGATTAACTCTTATTTCTATGGGAAAGAAAATAAAACGTAAACTAAAAAGTAAATAATTAACCTTGTATAAACTGTTTAAAGGCGTATCATAATACCCTAAATGTCTTTACTCATGAGTAGAGATATAGGTCGAATCATACCAAATTGTATTTAAAATAATCAGTTATGACATCGCCAAATAACCCTCCCCCATCTGATTCACATAGTTCGGAAGGTCAACCCAGAAGACGGGTTTGGCTGCGTAATACTTTGAAAATCGCGGGTGTTTCTCTGGTAGGGTTAGGTATTGCTGGCTATTTTGGCTTGGATTATTGGATTCGTCGCAAGTTACCACCTTTATTAGACGAGCAGCTAACTGAATATATTAATCGTCCGGTTAAGGTTGGTGAGGTAAAATATTGGTCTTTGAGCGGTATTCGGTTGGAAAACTCTTCGATTCCAGCGACCAGTAATGACCCAAATTATGTGAAAGCTAAAGCTGTGGATATTGGGTTTAATCCAATTCCGCTGTTATTTACTCAAACTCTTCCTTTAAGAATAACTTTGCTTGAACCGGATGTTTATGTGGAGGAAGATAAGCAAGGGGAGTGGGTAAGACTTAATTTAGATCCGAGTGATGGAAGCGAGCTTCCGTTTGATATTGATGCGAAAATAAATTTACGTAGAGCTAAGGTTGCTGTTCTTCCTCAAGCTTTGAAAAATCCGTTTGCGATTCAAGATATTAACGGGTACCTTAATTACAGTCAAAATAAGTCTTGGCAGTTACAGTACGGTATTAATGCACCGGTTGTGAAGGGAAAGGTTGATATTGATGGTGTTACTCAGTTAACTGATTATAAAAGTAAAATTAATGCCAGGATTGATAGTCTTTCTTTACCGGATTTGAGTAATTATGTCAAAGATAATCTTCCGGTGACGATTCCGAGCGGTTTGTTGAATGCTAATTTGGAAATTGATTTACCGGGTTTATCAAAATTTGCTGAAACTCAAGTTGACGGTACAGCGAACGTACAGAGATTGCAGGTCAAATCCCCACAGCTAAAGGTTCCGGTTAACGCTACTGCTAATTTAAAGTTTGACGGACAAGGGGTAAGTTTTGCAGATACCGTAGCTCGTTATGGTAATTTACTGACTACTGTTTCTGGAGTTGCGGATTTAGATAAAGGTTTTGATTTAAAGGTTAATACGAATTCGTTTAATATTGGAAGTCTGTTAAAAACAACTTCTTTAAAATCTCCTGTAAATGTAGATGGTAATTTACAAGCGCAATTGTTAGTTAAGGGAAAAGCGGACAATCCGATTTTGTTGGGTAATGTTTCTAGTCAGCGAGGGATAGTTGTTGATAAAACAAGATTCAGTAATGTTAATACTGTTTTCGGGGGAAGTTTAGACCAATTTATTTTAAAGGAGTTTCGCGCTACTCCGGCAACTGGTGGTGATATTGTTGCTAAAGGTGAGGTGATATTTCCCAAGTCTTTACCGGAAGTTAAGGATTTTAGTAAATCAAAAATAGCTTTGGATTTTGATGCTGTAATTGCTAATCCAGGAGCAATTGTTGCTAATTATGGCGTTACCGATGATATGGTAAAGCTGGGAAGATTATTGGCAGCAGGTGAAGTAAAAGGTACGTTAGCAAATCCTCAAGGTGCTTTATCTTGGAATTTACCTGAAGCTGAAGCTGATATTGTTGGCAGGGTTTCTGGTGGTGGTAAGGTTAGGTTAGCCCGAAATTTAATTACTTTAAATGATACGAGTTTAAGAACTTCTGAAGCTAGGGTAGATATTAACGGTAGAGTCAATTTAGCTACGAATAATTGGAATGCTGCTGTTAATGCGAATAGTTTGGCTTTGAATCCGTTTTTAGCGAAAGTTGAGAATGTTGGGGAAAGGATTAAAGATAGTTCGATATTTTTACGACGTGCTGATATTAAGTTAGCGGGAAGTTTGAATAATTTTAATCCTGGGAGTATTCGAGGGAATGCGGACTTAAATTTAAATGTTAATCGCGGTAATGTTGCTGTCAATGGTAATTTAAATCAAGGTATTTTGACAGCGAATGCGAATGTTGGAGGACTTGGTTTAAATAAGCTGGTTCCGGAATTACCTTTAGCTGTTACGGTTGCTAATACTAAGGCTAATATTTCCGGTCGGTTGAATGATTTATTGGAATTTGAATCAATTGAAAGGTTAGATAAATTAGAAAGTTTCCGAGCTTCTGTTGATGGAAATTTGATTTTACCGGAAGTTAAGGGAAGGGGAAGAGTTGATTTTAACGGGAGTGGGAATTTTGCAACGAATAATTGGAATTTGGTAGCAAATGCGAATTCTTTACCGGTCAGTACTTTATTATCGGAATCACAGAAAAAGCAATTTCGTTTAAATCAATTAAATCAACCGGTTACTTTACGACGTGGTAATGTCAGGTTGGCTGGAAATTTAGATATTATCAATAATTTTGATTTATCTCGGGTTAACGGTAATGCTAATTTAAATTTAGCTGTTAATAACGGTCGGGTTTTGGTTGACGGGAATTTGAATCGGGGAATATTACAAGCGAATGTCAACGCTAATAGTATTCGAGCAAATCCGTTTTTACCGGAATTACCTTTACCAGTTACCGTAGCAAATACCAGAGTTAATCTTTCGGGTAGAGTAAATCAACTTTTAGAATTTGAATCTTTTGAATTAGATAAATTAGATAAATTAAATAGTTTTCAAGCAACTGCTAACGGAAATTTGATAATCCCCGGTAGTAGAGGTAATATCAATTTTAATGCGAACGGTAATTTAGCAACTAATAATTTACAGGCTTTTGCAACAGCGAATGGTGTTTCGTTAAGTCAAATTGTCCCCGATTCACCTTTACCGGTCACGGTTCGGAATAGTAGAGTTAACGTCAACGGTAAGATAAATCAACTTTTAGCGAATAACTTTGATAATCTCAATGCTGATGTGAATGCAAATTTAGGAGTTGCTAGAGGAACTGTAAACGCAATTGCTAATTTCAACAACGGTAGAATCGTCAGCAATATCAACGCTAATAACGTCAACACTCCTCTAATTTGTCGTAGTTTCGATATCTCTTGTCCCGACCTGACCCAATTATCTGCAAAATTAAACTTAGCTGGAGAAGTAAAACCTTTATTAGAAGGAAATCCGATATTAATTCAAGCAAACCGAGCTAATGTTAATACAGGTGGACAACAATTAAACGCTAACGGTCAAATAGTAATTGTCCCTGGTGATGAAGGAATATCTTCTTGGAACGTCGCTACAGATTTGAACGTTGATGTAAATTCCAATTTATCAAGACTTCCTCTAAAAACTATAGCGCTACAGTTAGATGATGAAATCATACCAAAAATTCAAGGTCGAGCCGATTTTTCTGGAAGACTCATCGGTAGAAACTTGATTTCAGCACCTTTCGCTCCCGGTAATCTCAGATTAACCGGAAATTTAGGTTTAAGAAATCTTGCTTTAGATAAAATTGCATTTCAACCTTTATTACAAGGACCCGTTGACGTAAATTTAGGAAATAATATTGAAATAGATTTACAAGGTAAAACCGATAGAATCGCAGCGAGTTTACAACCTTGTACCAGACAAAATTCTCTTGAAAAGTTTGAGGGGAAAAACATTTCCCCCTCAACTTTTCGCTGTCTATCACCTTATCTTCCTAACTTCTTCGCATTAAAACAAGGAGTAAATACTCAAATTCCAGTTATTCTTACCGGTAGAAGACAAGGTGATGTTTTAGATATTGATTTACAAAACGCTTCCCTAGCATTATTAAATCTCGTTCCCGTCGTTGAAGAAACTATTGGTTATCCCGTCGGTGGAAAAGTTACCGGACAGCTTGACGTAAATCTATTTAACTTAGCAACTGCTGGAAATATTAACGTAGATAATCCTTCCATCGGTGCTGTAAAAGCAGAACAATTTGCTGCTGATTTCTCTTATGACGGAGAAATTGCTCGTGTTGATGCTGCTACTTTACAAATTGGTAAAACCGAATATGCTCTCAATGGTGGTTTTAATTTAAATACCGGAGATATTAACGGTAAATTAGTCGCTGATTCTGCGAGAGTACAAGATATTTTCGCTGCTGTAAACGTGTTTAATCTGCAAGATTTACAGGGAGGAGTTGATAGTATACTCAGTCCCGAATACGGAAATGCTGATAATATTCCAACTCAATCTGTAGGAAAACCAAACGCTCCGATACTCGAACAATTGCGTTTATTTGCAACAGTTATTAATCGAATTCAACAACAAGCAGCTTTACAACAAGAAGATAATACTAACATTCAATTTGATATTACCGGGGAATACGATGCAGAAGTTGCTGTAGCTGGAAAACTGACAAATCCCCAAGTTAATTTTCAGCTACAGGGTGACGATTGGCAATGGCGACCCCAAGAAGAATTCGTTACTTATAATCGTCGTCAAGGTGTAGTGGTCAAAGAAAATCAAGCTATAGATATTAATCAAATAGTTGCTCGGGGAAGTTATGAAAATGGAATCGTTAAATTAGAACCAACAAAGGTTAACGTTGAAGGTGGTTTAATTGCTCTTGATGGAGCTTTGGAATTAAATGGATTTAAATCTTCGGGTAAAGTCAAGATTGACAATTTACCTGTAGAATTAGCCGAAAGATTTGTCGATTTACCGATTGATGTAGGTGGTGAATTTAATTTAGAAGCAAACCTCGGTGGAACTGCATTTAAACCAGATATTCCACAAGGTGCATTTTCCTTAACTAACGGTACCATTAACCAAAAACCTTTGGGAGAATTAGCTGGGAATTTTAACTATCTTGATTCTATCGGTAGACTTGTGACAACTCCTAATTCCGTTGTTAAAGTTGATGCAACGGTTGCTTATCCCCTTCAGCCGAATCGTACTAATACCGTAGCAGTACAAGCGAAAATCGATAACCAAGCTTTCCAGCTTCTAGATGCTTTCACGCAAAATCAACTGCAATGGGTTGAAGGAAACGGAGAAGTTGCGATCGCGATTAACGGTGAATTAGACCCTAACGCTGATACAATTCGAGGAGCATTGAATGATTTAGTTGCAACTTCTGCGATTAATATTAATAATGCCGTAGTTAAAACCAAACAGTTAGATAGCGAAATCAAATTAACAGCTTCCGGTAAAGCTAATTTAGTCAAAGAAATTATTCAAGTAGAAGAAATATCCGGTAGTTTAGCCGAAGCTCCATTTAAAATTGCTGGTAATTTACCTATATTTCAACCCAGCGCTAATAATCCTTTAAGAGTTATTCTAGGTTCTAGAATTGATGATTCTGAAGATATTGTTTTTGAAGAGATAGAACCTCAAAAAATTAAATTAAAAGGATTATACAACGGACAAATTGCTTCTAATATTGAAGTTTCCCGTACTGTCTTTAATCCTGTAATTAGCGGAAATATTCTTTTACAAAAAGGGAAAGTTTCTATACCTAAACTACAGGAAGAGGAAGCAGAAAATACCGAAGAATTAAACGCTAATTTGAAAAATGCAGCAAACGAAATTGTAACTCAATCTAAACAATTAAACCAACCCCAACAGCCAAATAATTTACCCATTAACCCCACATTTAATAATTTCAAAGTAACTTTAGGTAGAGGATTTAGATTTAGCCGAAGTTTACCACGAGTTAACTTCCGCATGGCAGGAGATGTTACGGTTAATGGTGGTTTGAATAACTTACGCGGAAACGGACAAATAGAACTCAGACGTGGTAGCTTATTTCTACTTGAAAACTCGTTTTTTATTACTAGAGATAAAGAACAACTTGTTACCTTCCTACCCAATCGCAGTTTATTTAATCCCCAACTTGATATAGAATTACAAACTACCGTGGTTGATGCACCAGACTTTGAAAATTTAAGAACAAGAGAGGAATCAAATTCGGAAATCCGCGACCCAATAGCAGCAGCAGCTAACCCCGAACAAGTAGACGTAAGAATTGCACTTGATGGAGAAGCAGAAGATTTACTCGCATCTTTAGGTAATACTTCTTCTTCTGGAAATGCTTGTGCTTCATATCAAAGAAATATCTTACAATCTGGATTTGGGAACAACGTCACTAACTCCGATAAAAAGTTAAGAGCAATCGCCAATTGCGTCAACGCTAATAGTAAGGTTAGTATACAGACCAGAGATTTACTCGATAACCCCGCTGTAAAATTAGCAAGTACCCCCAGTCGCAGTAACAATGAAATTTTATCATTACTAGGGAACCGCACTTTTGCAGCTTTACAAAAACTAGAACAGCAACTTACGAGCGGAAACGAAGCCGAATTACTAGAATCTTTAGTGTTAGATTACATCGTTGCACCACTGCAAACTGAAATTACTCAAGATATACTATATCAAGCTCAAAAACCTGTAAATTCTTTGGGTAAATCAATTGGGTTAACTAGATTGCAGGTATTTCCTGCATTTACAGGATTGAAAGATATCAACGAAAACTCCTCAGCAAGATTTATTTACGATTATGAAGCGGGTGAATTTCGAGTACAGTATGAAGCGAGGTTTTAATCAGTTATCAGTTATCAGTTATCAGTTATACCTAGAGTCTTCTGGATTTCTTCGTTTACCTGATAAACTTTCTCCTCTGGAACTTCTGGTAACTGTTTCGATTTATTTTTCACAGCATTCTGAATCTCACGAGCTAAGTAAGTAACTTCTTCTATCCCCAATATCCAATTATTCACGTAATCTTGAACTACAGTACCGCGAATTCCTAATTGTAAAGCACGATGTTCTAAACGTCGTAATGATAAATCTCTGTCCGGGTCCCATTGATAACGCACTTCAGAATTATCTAAACTTCTTTTCCAGTCTCTCTCCGACTCAAAAATATCTCTATCAAATGATGTCGGTATCGCTTGTCTAAGAATCTCTTGGAATCCTTGATGAGTAATTTTTATTCTTAAAATGGATTCTTGTCTGTGTTTTGTAGCATAACCAGAACGATAAAGCATCCAGCCAAAAGAAGGCTTAATCCAGGTCATTCTCTCCAAATTAAAACCTTTTCCGAAAGTTCCTTTACGCAATGCTTCCTCGCTTATAGAAGGCTTGAATGCTTGATATACAAAAATACCTTCACTATCGTCAGCCGCTAGTATTTTTCGCTGCATTTATTATAGATGAATGTTGTATTACAATTATAATACAAGTATTTTTAAGAGAGTGGAGTATTAGGTGCCATCTCCTTGGGGTTTGTAATATTAGCCCCAGACTTTGGCTGCTGCGGGCTTTTTAACTTCTTTAGGAGATTCCCGTTTTAACTCTGTTTAATAGTAGATGACCGCATTATTTCTGAATAATTATAGGATGTCAAAACACACAATTATTACAAAAAAGCAAAGCTACCTAATCATTACTTTAATTCAAGTAATTATCTTATTTATTATTGGTTTTGAAGATTATTCACCTATAGATAATTATAATGATTGTCTGAGTCCATATGCTTGGCGTTGTGGAGAAAATACATGGAAACCAAGATATGACGAGAGCAAATTAGCTCTTCACATATACGGCTTATATTTATGGAACTTATTATTATTTTTAGGATTATTTGCTGTAGTATTACCTCATCGAAAAACTGTACAGCAATGGGCTGTATTTAGGTCTAATCAGATAAAGCATGATAAAACCATTAAGAAAACTCTAATTAGAGAATTATTTTTAGGACAAAAAAGTCCTGCAACCTTAGCAATAGCAGTCAACTTATTAATAGCTTCTGGTACATTCTTCCTAATTGATTATCAGGCAAAAATAGATGGCTCGCTTCAAGAACAATATTTAGAATTGACTATACCGATATTTATCGGTTTGATAATGATTTATGCTTCTATAGCTCAAATAATGTTAATGCTGAAAAGCTCTAAACGAGTAATATGGGCAATAATAGGAGTCATTACAACATTATTTTTTCCATTTTTAATTTTATATCTAAATTCTATTCCAGCGGTTCGACAAATAATATTAAGCTTACCAATTTTTGCTTCTATTCAAAATTTTATACTGTTTTTATTTAGTATGGTCGTTTTATTGAATTTATATTTAATTAAGCAAGTGAAATCCTCTGTAAAATCTGTAAGTAGATAACAGAGGAGCAAAAATTTTAGGTTCTTCAGGACATAGTATGCTAAAAAATAAATTCACAATCCAAAACCCAATCAAGAATGCAAGCAATAAGACCATTAAAATCTTCAGATATAGAAGCAGTGGTAAAGCTGTGGTGGGAAACTTGGAATCAGACATTTCCTGAGATTAAACATCCACATCCATATGCTTCGTGGAAAGCTCGTTTTCAAAATGATATTGCTGTACGAGGAAATATTTGGGTTGCTGAAGTTGAAAGTTACATAGTGGGATTTGTGGTGGTGATGGAAGAAGAAAAAGAACTGAATCAGCTTTTCGTAGATTCAGATTACCAAAATCAAGGTATTGGTAGAGTTTTGATGGAAAAAGCTAAAGATATCTGTCCCCAAGGATTGACTCTAACAACATTACAAAGCAATACAAAAGCTTGCTTATTTTACGAAAAGCATGATTTTCAACCAGGTAGGCTGTCGAAGAATAAAATCAACGGACAGCCAAATATAGAATATCGATGGATACCTAATTAAGAGTTAGTAGTTAAGAGTGAGGAGTTAGGAGTTAGAAGTTTAACCTTTGACCTTTTTAAATTAATTAAGTAGATTAATCAGCTTCCAAATCAGAAATCAATAAATAATTTCGTCTTTGTTTTGTTGATTAAGCTGTTACGCATTTAATTTATATATTGCTAGCGACCAAGATGGTCGCACTACAATGTTTGCAATTTTTTGAATTATATAATTTAGCTGCACATTAGCTTATCTTCTTTTGAAAATAGAATCAAGAGGTTCTCGGGAATGAATAGAGAATAAGTAGAGAAATCAGTTATCAGTGAACAGCGAACAGTTATCAATCACTCATAACTCATAACTCATACCTCATAACTCATACCTCATAACTCCTAACTCATTACCTATCGACAGAACCCATCACAACATCAATGCTTCCTAAAATCACGAAAATATCTGCGACTTTAACCCCTTTAATCAATTGCGGTAATGCTTGTAAATTATTGAAATCTGCGGGACGAATCTTCCAACGGTGAGGAAACATGTTGTCGTCTCCAACTAAATAAATTCCTAATTCTCCTCTACCAGACTCGACTCGGACGTAATGCTCCCCTTTGGGAATTTTGAATGTAGGTGCGACTTTTTTAGCGATATATTGATAATCGAAACTATTCCATTCCGACTTTTTACCCTCTGATATTCGCTTCGCTTCCAAGTTTTCGTAAGCACCACCGGGTAAACCTTGAATTGCTTGTTTAATAATACTTACAGACTCCCGCATTTCCCCCATTCGCACCAGATAACGAGCCAAACAATCACCGCTTTTATCCCACTTTACTTCCCAGTCAAAATCGTCATAACATTCGTAATGGTCTACTTTGCGTAAATCCCACTTGACCCCGGAAGCTCGCAACATTGGGCCGGAAATACCCCAGTTGATAGCTTCTTCACGGCTAAGAACCCCTATACCTTCTACTCGACGACGAAATATCGGATTATTAGTAATTAGTTTTTCATATTCATCTACTTTAGGTAAAAAATAATCGCAAAATTCCTTACACTTAATTACCCAACCATAAGGAAGGTCAACAGCAACACCACCGATGCGAAAGTAATTGTGGTTGACCATCCGGTATCCTGTAGCAGCTTCATACAAATCGAGAATCATTTCTCTATCCCGAAGCGTGTAGAAAAACGGGCCGTGTGCCCCAATATCACTAATAAAAGGTCCCAACCATAGCAAATGATTCACAATTCGCGCTAATTCCAGCATAATTACTCGAATATAGCTAGCACGTTTGGGAATTTGAATATCGGCTAATTTCTCTACAGCGTTTACCGTAACCGCTTCATTAAACATTCCACCGTAGTAATCCCAACGACTAACGTAAGGAACGTACATGATATTGGTGCGATTTTCGGCGATTTTTTCCATCCCCCGGTGCAGATATCCTAAAACCGGTTCGCAATCTACTACATCTTCTCCATCAAGGGTGACAACGATTCGGAAACACCCATGCATCGCAGGATGATGGGGACCGAAATTAATCGTCATCGGTTCGGTTTTGGTTTCAATTCTGGGCATATTTTTCTCCCATATTTCAAGAAGTAAGGAATAAGGAATAGAAAATCCTGTTATTCATTGCATGCAGTTTTCAGAGAGTCCAATACACTTGCTAACTCACCCTTCTCCCTAATAAGAGGAAAGGGGTGAGGTTCACCTGTATTTTATCGAAGTGAAAACCGCTATGTTTTTCTACTTCCAATATGAGAGAATTATTTTTGAGGATCTTGTAAATTCGTCCGATTTTTTTGTACGTTTTTGGGATGTTTGCCCTCGGTTAACTCCCCGATTCCAATTACAACTGTAAAAGCTGACCTATCCCACTGCTTTTTTCACCTCTATTTACTCGCGATAACATCATCATTCAAAATTTCTAAACTAGACTCAATAATGGCACTGGGTGGATTTTGGAGTAAAATAGCGGATGCATCTTTACCGTTCGTCAACACTGTATTTACATAACCACCGTCATCGGGTAGATAATAGCTCAAAGAATTGTAACCGAAGGAATTTCCTACGAACGACCAGGTTTTCCCCCAAGGTTTGCTTGCTTGATCTGGTGTTTCTAATACTCCAAGTCCGTAACGTTGTTGACCAGATAAGCCGGTATCGACAAAGTTCACCAATTCATTTAAACTACTCTTGCCTATTAACTCTCCTTCAAATAACGCTTCTTGAAATCTAGCTACATCTTCAGCATTCGAGAAAAGACCGGCTGATGCACCAAATGCAGTCAGATTTCTGATGTCTAAATCAGTTATATTACGTGCCGATTTACCAAATTTATTTAAATAACTATTTGCAAGATTCTCTGGGGTTTCTTCTGGTATTCCGTAGAAAGTATTCTCTAATCCCAACGGTTCAATGACATTATCTTCCATCAATTGAGCAAAACTTTGTTCAGTTGCTTGTTCAACCATTAAAGCAGCGATGATATCACCGGTATTTGTATAAGCCCAAGTTGGTGATGATTGAAATCCCGAGAAAAGTGGTTGGTCATAAACATATTCCACAATTTCTTCCGGAGTTTTGTCTGCGAAGGTATCAGCATCTAAATCTGCTGCAAATTTTTGGGTAGAGTTAAAGCTAGGGATACCGGAGCTACCGTTAAGCAATTGACGTAGGGTAATATCTTCACCACCAGAGATATTTTTAGCAATTTCAGGTAAACGTTGACCCAAAGTGTCGTCCAAGCTGATTTGACCTGATTCTACTACCTTTAATACCGTTGCTCCGGTAAAAGCTTTGGTAACGCTGGCAATACTGAAGATATCATCAGACTGCATGCTCTTTTGCGCTTCTATATTAGAAAGTCCCGCAGCACCTTTCCAGGTAAACCCGTCGGGAGTCACAATTGCTTGAGTTACACCGGGAGATTGTGAAGTTGTGATACTTTTTTCGAGGTTTGCTTGCAGTTCGTTTGCTAAAGCTGCATCCCCAAATATAAAGCTTTGAGGTGTCAAACTATTTTTATCAACATCCATCAATATCGCTATAGGCTGACCATTGTCATAAATAGTGGTTGACGATTGGTCGTTTTTAAAGGTTAATGAGTCAAAAGTTACTCCCAAACGACCAATTTTAATAGTATCCGTCCCAACATGAAAGTCTGAAATAGTGCTTGGTTTGTCTGGAATATCCCAACTACTAATCCAAAATTCGTCAGCACCTTTCCCACCAATCATTAAATCTCCACCATCACCGTCAATCAAAATATCATTTCCTCTTTCACCGACCAACAAGTTATTATCGGTACCGCCATTGATGATATCGTCTCCTTGTAGACCATTAATGGTATCATCACCAGCTAAACCGTAAAGCGTATCATTAGAATCTTCACCTAGGAGAAAATCAAAATGTTTAGTTCCTCTAAAAACCAAAGTCTCGTCTGATGCAGAAGACAATGGCAAACTACCTCCTAGACTGGCTTCTTGAGGTAAAATATTACCTGATTGATTTGATGTTAGTCCTGAAAGTGTACTACCAATATTCTGACTTGTAAGACCATCAAACTCATTCATATTAAAATCAAGCATACAATTCCTCATGTAAACTTTTGGAAGCTATAAGAATCCGTGGGAGCAATCTAAATTAAATTAAGGTAAATATGTTTAATTTGCTTTCAATACAGAAACTTAATGCTGATTTCGCATACTTCCAATAGATTCTAAATGAATTATTGATTTATTAACACCAGAAAAAAATATCAATTTTGCATTAATCAATCAAGATTAATTATTTACGAGAATGCGCCATTTGCTTCTAACCTTTGTCTGATAATAGGATTACATCAAAAAGCAATATAAAATCTACTGGTCAAATACAGCATTATTTTTAATAATTTAATTTTTTCTTTACTAATTACCGGCAAAATGCTAAATATAAGTTCATAAATATTGATGATTTATTAGATATATAAACAATATATAAGTAATATATAAATAATATCTAAACTATTTTTTTATTTTTCCAGGAGTTACACCAACTAATTTTTTGAAATGTCGATTTAAATGGCTTTGATTGGCAAAACCAACCATCAAAGCAACTTGTGAAATACTGAACTTCCCGCTCAGTAATAATTCTTTTGCACGATGAACGCGAATTTTAATTACATATTGATGGGGTGTCATTCCCATTGATTGTTTAAATAAATGACAGAAATAATGCGGACTCATATGTAGTAAAAGAGCTAATTCTTTTAATCCCAAATTTTTCTCTAAGTTACTTCTGATATATTCAATAACTAATTCTATTTGACTTTTTGATAAACCCCTTAGATACTGTTTAATCTTCGGCTTTCGTACAGAATAATGCTGTAATAAATGTACCGATAAAGCATTTACCATTGTCTCCGCATACAAGCGACTTCCTGACGGATTATTTTGTAAAGCATCTTTAATTGCAAGTCCAATTTGTAAAACTAAAGGGTCTGGTGTAGCAAAATGTGGCAAAAGTTGAACTTGTTCGGGTTCTTTTGATTCATCAATAGCAGCAGCAAAAGCTTTCGTTTCAATACCCAACATTATAAAATCACCTTCCGCATCCCAAGCACACTTTTGACCGATATTTGCAGGAGCGATTACTATATCACCATTAACTACTGAATCGCGGTGGAAACGTCCATCGAGTTTTCTGTCTGCGTGAATAGTATAGTTTTTATGAGTAAAAATAGCGATACTATGTGCTAATGGACTTGATAATTCAGGAGTTGCGTAGATGGGTTGAAACATGTACCTAAAGTAAACCCCATCCCATCCAACATTTTGACTTGTCAGAATTGGTTTGTAAGGAAAAATTTGGTTTATCTCATCTTCTTTAGTTATGACTAAAGGCTTTTCTTCTGACATAACCAAACTCCAACTCTACATCTGTAATGTATCAAAAATTTGATAAAAAACCTCACCTCTTTCCCTTCTCCTTAATAAGGAAGTGTCCGTTAGGACGGGGTGAGGTTTTGGGTGAGGTTTTTCATGAGGAAATTTCTCTCCTCAGCATGAGGTTAATTAGCGCACAATAAAGTTAAGATTTTATTAATCCAGTTGTAGAAAAATATAATTTCCTGTGATTCAGCAACATTCACAAAACCTCTTCAATTCTGAATTAGAACAAAAAACAGTTGAGGAATTTAAATTTGGCTGGTTTGAAAGGTTTTGTCTGTGGTATCCTCCAGGCTGGCTAATTTTATTTAACCGTCACTGGCAACATTATCATGATGACCCGGATGGCTGGAACTGGTTGGAATATATTTTATTTTTAATTCCTTTAGGATTTTATCTCGCTTTGTTAATTCGCTGGTTGCGTTTGGGTTGTCGTTTTCCACGTGAGGGAATGACCAAATTTAACTCTAATTATCAAATTGCGTTTCGAGAAGAAATTTTACAGCCAATTATTGAATATTACTATCGTGGTAATTTGACGCAACTAGAAAACTTGCCGCAAAATCAACCGATGATTGTGGCAATGAATCATGCAGGAATGAGTTTTCCTTGGGATATTTTAACACTAGGATATCTATTAAATAAAAATCATGAATGGGCGGTATATCCTTTAGCTGGAGTTGATTTATTTGAACATCCTTGGATAAATTGGTGGCTACCACCGGGATGGTCGCAAGTTTTGGGTGGTGTTAAAGCAAAGTATGATGATTTTGAAGCTGCAATTAAGCAGGATAAGATTTTATTGTACGCACCAGAAGGTTTAAGGGGACCGGGGAAAGGCTGGTTTAAACGCTACCAGTTACAGAAGTTTGATATTAGTTTTGTACAGTTAAGTCAGAAATATCAAGTTCCAATCTTACCGGTTATTTGTATTGGTAGTGAAAAACTGCATCCTTATACTTTAAATATTAATTGGTTGCGAAAACTATTTGCTTTACCTTTCTTACCAGCATCACCTTTAATTCCCTGGTTCGCACTTTTTCCAAGTATGGGAGTTTGGGCTGGAAAAAGTAAATTAAATTATTTTATTCAACCTTTAGTGAAAGTTGATGGTTGTAACAGTCGGGGAGAATTTTATCGGAAAGCTCAGGAATTGAGAGAGGAAATGCAGGAGGAAATTAATCGGATTTTGTAAGGTATTTGCTATTAAGTAGGTCGGCGTTAAAAATTGTAGTTAAGACCAGGAAGTAGCAAGTAGCAAGTAGCAAGTAGTAAGTAGCAATAAGGGTTTTAGGTAAATTTATATATTGTTACATAGTTTGGTTTATTGGTGCCGACTTACTTAGCTTCTATAGTTGGTATTAACTGATAGATATCTTGCAGTATTTTTATTAAATTCTCTGTTTATCAGCCAATTCGTCAGCAATTACGCAGTAAAAAGCCTTTATCTACAGAAGATACTTTCGTGAAAGAAATCGCAAAAATTAGTTAAAAAGATTAATTTTCATTAACTCCAAACCGATAACCTTTTCCATAAACGCTGTGAATTAATTGCGTTTCTCCTTTAACTTCTATCTTTCTTCTTAGAAGACGAACTAATGCAGCAATCACATTACTGCTGGGTTGTTCCTCTTCTTCCCATAAATTTTGCATGATTTGCGCGTGGGTTAAAAGTAACCCTGGATTTTCCATCAAATATTGCAGTAACTGACTTTCTTTTTCCGATAATTCAATTACCCTTCCTTGACGATAAGCTATTTGATTTTGAGAATCTAATTCTAAATCTTCTACAACAGTTCTTTTATTAGTAGTAGTATATTCTTCTATACCTGCACGGCGCAGTAAAGCTCTAACTCTGGCTAATAATTCTCGTAATTCAAAAGGTTTGACTAAATAATCATCAGCACCAGCATCTAGACCTTCAACTCGGTCGTCTAAAGTATCTTTTGCAGTTAGAAATAGTACAGGTGTTGTAATACCTTGCTGTCGTAGTTGCCGACAAATTTCTAAACCAGTTTGTCCCGGTAGCATCCAGTCTAAAATAAATAAATCATAATTACCTTTTTGTATTAGTTCGTTCCCAGTTGTACCATCAAAAGCAGCATCAACCCTATAACCTTCGCGAGTTAATAAGCGAGTTAAAGGGTTGGTAAGTTCTGCTTCGTCGTCAACTATTAAAATTCGCATCTTTCTTATTTTAGATTTTGGATTAATAAATATATTTGGATAAAATTCAATCCTAAATAGATGGTAGGTTACTTAGAGAGGGAAAGATTATAGTTTGTAATTCTGAAGTCCTCACTACTAAATTCTAACTTTTCAATCCACAATCTAAAATCTAAAATCCAAAATTATGCTGACTGTTGCACTACCAAAAGGTGAACTTCTCAAAGAAAGTATTCGTTTGCTCAAATCTGTAGGTTTGGATTTTAGCGCTTTTTTAGCTCCGGGAAATCGTCAATTACAAATATTGGATGCTAGTGGAACAGTTCGAGGAATTAAAGTCAGAAACTACGACGTACCGGTTTACGTTGAATACGGACAAGCTCAACTCGGTATTGTTGGTGATGACGTATTAAGGGAGAAGAAACCAAAGGTAGCACGTTTAGTTGATTTAGGTTTTGGTGGTTGTCGGATGTCGGTAGCTGTCAAAGCTTCTAGTCCTTATAAATCACCTTTGGATTTACCTGCTAATTGTAGAGTCGCATCCAAGTTTGTAAATTCGGCTCGCGATTATTTTCAAAGTTTGGATTTTCCTGTTGAAATTATACCGCTTTATGGTGCCGTGGAGTTGGGACCAATTACGGGAATGTCGGAAGCGATTGTTGATATAGTCGCAACGGGAAAGACTTTGAAAGAAAATGGTTTGATTGAAATCGCGACTTTGTATGAAAGTACCGCGATGTTAATTGCTCATCCTTTAGCTTACCGTTTAAATAAAGATGGGATTAGTGATTTGATTGGTAAGTTACGAGAAGAAGTTGTGAGTGAGAAGGTAGGAGTTAGAAGTTAGGAGTTAGGAGTTAAAAAGAAAGGAATCTGTTTGACTCCTTATTTCTTAATCCCTTCATCACTAATTTTTTAAGAAACATTATATGACTCAGCAAAATATTGATTTCGATAAAAATGCACCGATTGCTGGTAGTGAATATGATGAAATGGCTCGGTTGGTTCTACCGGGTTACGAAGCGATGCATCAAATGGCTTTGGCTTGTTTGCGAGCTAAGTTACCCGATGAAGCTAATTTATTAGTTGTTGGTGCTGGTACGGGAATGGAATTGGTTAAGTTTGCTGAAGGTAATTCTAACTGGAAAATTTTAGGTGTAGACCCTTCGGAAAACAATACTGCTCGGTTAAGAAATTGAACACAATCGTGAGATCCCCCAAACCCCCTTAAAAAGGGGGCTTAGTTCCCTCCTTTTTAAGGAGGGTTAGGGAGGATCTCCTCTTAACCGAGCAGTATTGCTTCGGAAAATATGCTTGCTGTTGCTAAAGGTAAAATACAGCAGCATGGTTTGTCCGAACAAGTTAAGTTACTTCAAGGATATGTTAATGATTTAGCGGATAATTCAATTTATGATGCAGCTAAGTAGGTAAGCTGCTACGCAGCTAAATTGAATAAACGGCGTTACCTTTATTTTTAATCTTGCGGTCCCATTTAATAGTGAGACCTCCTTGATTTAATAATTTATTTAATAATTCTTCCAGTTGCTCTACTGATTCAAATAATCTATGAGCTATATATTCTTTGGCTGAATGCCAAACTAATTCAATCAAATTATAATCTGGGCTATACGGTGGTAGAAATTCCAAGATAATGTTTGGCATTTCTGCCTCAATTTTTTCTAAAATATCTTTTCTTTTATGAAAGCTGGCATTATCTAAAATAATAACTACTCTCGGTGAGCAGTCATTGAAATCTTCAATTTTATTTCCTTGCTCTATCCATTCTTTTAAAAGAAAATTATTCAAGAGTTTAAGTTGTTCATAAAATACATCTGCATTTCCTTTCTTAATTACGAAATTCATTCTTTTCTTATCGTGATATCGTAATCCTCCCATAATATTTACTCTGCCTTTTCTTCGTTGTCCAGTCACTTTTTTTCTGCGACCTTTTCTTCCCCATGTTTTTCGTCTTATAACTCTTAAACTAAAACCGCTTTCATGTAAACTTTGCCACGGGGATACTCCCCGTGGCAAGATTTACCCCAAAACCATACCTGTAAACGTTCTGGGGTTGTTTTAGTTATTCTTAAATATTCTGATAGTTTTTCTTTAAATACCTTTCGCTTTTCAGGGTCTTGTTTATCTTCTAGGCTATATTTAGCCCAAAGGTAAACGTACTTTTTTCTGGATAATATCCTCCTTACTTGAGAGCCACTTAACTTAATTCCTGTTATCTTTTCTAGATATGTTGCTAATCTAGCAGATGTCCATCGACCAAATTCATATCCATACTCCGCTGGCTCTTTGTCAACTATTTCTAATAACAAATCTTCATATTCTTTGGTAACTTTACGAAAATTACCTTTTCTTCTTCCATCTAAAAAAGTATCTAAATTATCTGGGTCGCCATGAACCGCCCAGTAAGCTACAGTTGGATATGCTATATCTAAAAAATCACTAATCTCTTGATAAGTTTTTCCATCGTTCATTAATAACAAAATCAAAATTTTTTCTCTCACATAAGGATTGTCATGCTCTTTTAGCGTTTTTAGCAATCGTTCCTTCTGTTCCTGAGAAAGATGGTTTTTTGCTGGCATACCTGAATGGCGATCGCACCCTTTACTTATTTTTTTATTATACAATCAAGCTGCGTAGCAGCTTAGACGTAATTAAATATAAGATTAAGACCTCACCCTCAATCCCTCTCCTTATTAAGGAGAGGGAAGCCGGAGGTCGGCTGAGGTTTTATATTTAATTTGACCTAATTACTTACTAGTATTTTAGTAATGCATTTTATTCCTGATAATGGCTCTAAATTAGCTTTTCTAGAAAGTATTTTGTCAAGGATGAAGTCATCTGGAGTTTTGATATTGGTTGATGTATTTGGTGAAAAATATACTGATGATTTTCAAGAAATGATTGCTTTGGTAAAAGAGTTTTGGAAGGATAATAAAATATCAGAGACGAAGAAATTAGAAATATTAGAAACTATGGAAAATGGTGTTTATCCAATTTCTGAAGTTAGGGTTTTGGACTTATTAAAAGAAGTTGGATTTGGCAAGGTTATTCGGTTTTATACGGGTTTGTGGGTTGGTGGTTGGATGTGTATGAAAAATTGATTATGAGAAGTATTTTTGAGTTTGTGTTTTTGAATTTGTACTTTTGAATTTGTACTTTTGAATTTTAATTAGAGATAATTTGTTTTATTCTAGTTTAATGGTGCGTAACGGCATTTTTGAATTTATCGTTTTTATGCATAAATAGTCGAGCCGTTACACACCCTACAATCTGTAATTACATTCCACAATTTCTGTTAGCGGGGACTGCTTGTTTAATTTTCTTTGGGAAGGGGAGATTGAGGTTTTCCATCAAATTGATAAAATCATCGCGGGTTTTTCCAGCGAATCGGGGATTTAGTTGTTTTTCTTCCGCAATTGTGGAAACTGTACATCCTTTATAGTCGTGACCGGGATAAACTAAAGTGTCGTCGGGTAGAGTGAACAATCTTTTGGTAACGCAGTCGTACAAAATTCCTGGGTCACCATCTTGAAAATCAGTTCTTCCACAACCGCGAATAAATAAAGCGTCACCGGTTAACAGGTGAGTATTATTTATCAAATAAGCCATGTGACTGTTAGTATGTCCGGGAGTTGAAATCCCTTCTATGGTGACTGCACCTAATTGCAACACTTGTCCGTGCTGGATATAGCTATCAGCACACTTAACTTGAGCATTTTTGGGTAAAATATTTAGACAACCAGTAGCTTGACGGAGCTTCCCCGCAGCGGTAATGTGGTCGGCATGAACGTGAGTATCTAAGCAATAGCGTAAATTAAGTCCAAGTTCTTTTAATAAGCTTGTATCTCTTTCAAATTGTTCTAATACAGAGTCTACAATTACAGCTTCTTTAGTATAAAAATCGCCTATTAGATAAGTATAGGTACTTGATTCAGAATCAAAAAGTTGGCGAAATAACATAATTTTTATTATATTCCTGGGAGTTTATTAGCAATTAAAATTGAGTTTGAAAAGAATAGCACCGAAATTTATATAAATGCAGTTATCAGCAACACAAAAATGAATATATTCGATGTTTAATTTTGAATTTATGGTATAAGTTGTAGATTAAATTTGCCTGAGTTTTGAATTAGAAAGCGGTTAGTAATAATGAAAAAAAACAAAAATACTTGTAGGCGTTTTGTATTGCTATCTGTATTATTAGCCTTATGTATCAATATTTCCGCCTGCAACAGTAGTATTGCTGGAAATAAACAAATTGATACAATTGATGCAATAGAATTAATTGAGCAAATTAAAGTAGATAAAGCACCCGTAATTTTAGATGTACGTAGTTCTGAAGAATATTTAGAAGGTCATGTTCCCGGAGCAATTAATATTGAATATCGAGAATTACCATCTCGGATTAATGAAATTAATTCTTTTAGTAATAAGAAAATTGTTGTTTATTGCGAGAGGGGAGTAAGAGCAAATATTGCTGAAGAGACTTTAAGAAAAGCAGGTTTTAGTGAAGTTTTGCACTTAGAAGGTGATATGTCTGGGTGGAGGGAAAGGGGGTTTGAGGTGGAGAAGAGTTAACCTCATAATCAGGTCAAAGGTCAAAGGTCAAAGGTTTCTAACTGATAACTGATAACTGATAACTGATAACTGTTCACTGTTCAACTGCTCCTAATGCTTTGAGTGAGGATTTTTGTTCTGGGGTTAATCCTGTAGCGTTGGTGATGTTCATGTTTGCGTAGGGTTTGTTGCTGAGGGTTTTGATGCATTCACCTGTTTCGATGTTCCAGATTTTTATTATTCCGTTCCAACCACCAGCAGCGAGAATTTTACCGTCGGAACTAATATCAACACCGTTTACACCATCGTTATCCCAATGAAAAGTTTTGAGACATTTTTTTGTTTGAATATCCCATAATTTAACTGCTCCGTCATTACCACAACTAGCTAAAGTTTTACTATCAGGACTAAATACAACTGAAAAAACAGAATCTGTATGTCCTTCCAAAATTTCAAAATCACCTTCAAAATCAATATTCCATAAATAGATTTTACTGTTGTCACAACCAATAGCTAAAATATTGCGATGGGGAGTGAAAGCTATTGCATTAACTTCTTGGTTATTCCATTTTAGGGTTTTAAAACATTTTCCTGTTTCGATATTCCACAGTTTAATACTTTCGTCACTACTATCACTAGCTAAAGTTTTACCGTCTGAACTTAACGATAATGACCAAACCCAGTCTTCATGTCCATATAATGTGTTTAAACATTGTCCTGTGTTTACATCCCATAGCTTAATTGCTCCGTCAAAACTTCCTCCTGTGACTATAGTGTTACCATCAGGAGTGAATAAGACAGCATTTATTGCCCAAGAATGTCCATACAAAGTATTTTTACATTCTCCAGTATGAAAGTCCCATAATTTTACTGTCCTGTCATAGCTGACACTTACTATAGTTTTACCGTCAGGACTAAAAGCTACAGAATTAACTCTTGATGTATGTCCATGCAAGGTTTTTAATAATTTTCCTGTATTAATATCCCATAACTTTAATGTCTGGTCTTCACTGCTACTAACTAAAGTTATATTATCAGGGCTTATGGCTACCGAATGTATTGCACTGGGACAACCTTGTGAAATAGAAATACATTCACCACTTAATACGTCCCATTGTCTAATAGTTTGGTCGTCACCAGCAGTCATTAAAGTAGTATCGTCAGGACTAAAAGTTGCTGTTCGTAACCAACTTGTATGTCCTTCCAAAATTTTTAAACATTCTCCAGTTTCGATATCCCATAACTTTGCAGTTTGGTCATAACTAACGCTGGCTAAAATTTTACCGTTGGAATTAAAAACAATGCATCTTACTTTATCGGTATGACATTTTAGGGTTTTTAGACATTCTCCCGTCTTAACGTCCCACAATTTGACGGTATGGTCATAACTACCGCTCGCTAAAATATTACCGTCGGGACTAAAAACGACTGTCCGTGTTCTACCAGTATGACCTTCCAAAGTTTTTAGACATTTTCCTATAGAAATATCCCATAATTTTAAAGTCTTGTCATAACTGGCGCTTGCTAAAGTTTTATTATCAGAAGATATAGCAACCGACCTTACCGAACTAGTATGTTCTTCTAAGGTTTTAATGCATTCACCTGTTTCAATATTCCATAGTTTTACAGTTTTGTCTGTGCAACTACTAGCTATTGTTTTACCATCGAAGCTGATAGCTATTTCATGTATTCTACTTCTATGACCCTTGCAAGTTTTTAAACATTTTCCTGTAGCAATATCCCAGATTTTAACTGTATTATCATAGCTTCCGCTAATTAACTTATCACCATCAGGGCTAAAAACTACCGAACGTACCCAACCTGTATGTCCTCTGAAAGTTGATATTGGTTGATAATCAGTAACTCGCCATAACATCACTCCACGATTAGCATCACCAGTTGCAAAATATTTACCATCAGGACTATATGTAATTGAAAATACTGCACCAAAGTTTTCAGGAAAAACACTATTACTTAAATTAGCTTGTGTAAAGTTTACTCCTTTCAATTTTGCGGTGATAAAATCCCCACCCTTAACCACCGCACCCGACAAATCCTTCTCTTCCAAACCCGCTTTATCAACCTTCACCGTTAACGTAGCCGCATTCCCCCCAACATAACCAACCTCACCCTCACTCCTCCCCTTCGTACTTTTAATAACTCCTAACAATTTCTCCCCAACCCATCCCCTATCAACCATCCCCACTAACAAATCCAAAACCGCTTTCGTCAACGGAGCTTTCCCTACTGTCTCCCTTAATTTCTCCAATGATTCGCTTTTAAATCCTAATTTCTCTAGCACTAGGGTTTCTCTTTCCCTATCGCTACGATTTTGAAAATATTCTCCCCAGGAAAACTGTTGCGATCGCGATTTAGTTTCGGAAAACTCTAGCGCTAGGGTTTCTCGATTCTTATCAATATTTTTTCTGACGACTTCCAAAAAATCATCAGCCAAAACTCCCAATTCCCCAGCAAATTTATAAGCGACAAAAAACTCTAATAACGAACGATGGGCTGGTGTATAATCACCGTCGGCATTCCTGACGAGCATTGTCTGCCCCATCATGTCATAATGCCAATGGTCTAAGTCTTTTTGTTCCTCAACTGCGGAACCGAACAACCGCCGGATTCTATCGGGAAATAACCGATAATTCAAGCTCATTTGGTCGGTGGAAAGCATTTCCCAAGCGATTTCACAGAGGAAATACATTTTATCTGCTAAGGATGTAAATGTTCTTTCCGATTTGATATCCCTTTCCATCTTCCGACGCACTGCATATAAATAAACCCTGGACATATCAACGGGTTTCCCGGCTTCGATATCTGGTAATGCTTCTAAAATTAAGTCGCTCATCACCGGACGACGTGCTAAATCCAAGAGTTGAGGATTGTGCATTACTTTGTCTACGGTGCTGGTATTCGCAACGTGAGAAAATACCTGTCTTATCTGTTCGTCGCTGAATTTTTCTAATTCTAATACTTCAAATTGCGGAGATTCCGCAGTTAAATTAGCCACCGATGCACGCAACTCGGCATTTAATAAACTCCTGCCCTGCTTGGCTTCAGGGAAATGTTCGGTACGACAGGTAAGTATAACTTTTGCTCCGGGGACTACTACCTTGGCTAGTTCCCAAAAGTTGTTTACCATCTGCTGTTTATCAACTCTCGCTGCCATTTCATCAAAACCGTCAAAAATTAATAACAGTTTTCCCATGCGGTTGAGTTGTTCAAAGACGGAACTATTCAAGCTGATTTCATGTTGGGAGTAGAAAAACCCAGCCATGACATTTTCGACATCCAAAGCTTTCGCATAATCTCGGAGCAAGATAACTAAAGGTAAACGAGGACGGGACAAACCTTTCTGTTTCGCTTGCTTATATTTCAAAAGTGCTTGATAAGCATAATGAAATGCGAACCATGTTTTTCCCGTACCAAATTCCCCTAAAATAGAAAGATGCTCCTTTGCAGGGTCATCTATCCACGTATCGACGTAACCATCTATCCATCCGTCTTGTTCGTCGTAGCGACTAACTCCCATTTTTTGTTTAGTCACCGGGTCAAATTCTTCTTTGCTACAGGCTAAAGGAACGTACATCTCATCAACTTTACGTTTCTTAATTTCATCTTCTAACCAGTTGATATAGTTGGTAAAATCGGCGGTTTCGTCGATGAGTTCGTCCAGGGTATAGCAAAATATATCTTCGTTTTCGTCTTTTTTGACTTCATTCCGAGCAGCACGGGAGATGCGACGTGCAGCAATTAACCAGCCTTCGTCGGTTTTTTGGGATTCCACCGATTGACGTAAATTCATCAAATCGCTGATTGTTGCTTCTCCGTCAATTCCGCGAATTAAAATCCTATCGAAGCGTCTTCTACCTTGGATTTTGATAATAAATTCAAAATAATCCGTGTTCCAAACTTGATATTTTTCAAATTGATAACCGAGGGTTTTAAACCAACCTTGTAGCTGTAGGGCTAAATTTTCGGCTTTGCATTGAGACGCGATATCAGATACCGTTATGACCTCACCCCTTCCCCTCTCCTTATTAAAGAGAGGGGTATTTATTTTTGCTAATTCTGTACTAATTTCTTTGAGGGTTCCTAACTGCTGTAACTCTTGTTTTATAGTTGTTAATTCCTGCTGTAAAGAAGCAATATTTCTATCTCTTTGCACCTCAGCAGGAGTGCGAGTTAATTCTACAACTTTGAGAAAAACAGCGCTAAATTCTGCTAATTCATGCAATACGTTTATTTTTTCTTCCCGAATACTCTCTTCTAAAATATTCCATTCATCCGGTTGAAGAATTTGCTCTATTTCTTGAATAACAATATTTGGATTATCAGCATCGAAAGCTTTGTGAAATGCTTTTTGAATTTCCTCTTCTCTAAATAGTTGTAAAATTGCCAGAGGTTTTCCTACCCCATATTCAACCAGAGCATAATTATAAACACCCGAGAATTCTGCTGGGGGATGGTCTGGGTCAAGATTAAATTTTTTCAGTAGTATAATAACCCTTTCATTGCGCTTCAATTCATCTTTGGCAAAGTCGCTAATTGTGCTGATAAGGGTGTCAAGCATTTTCGTCAATGGGAAGGGAAGATTAAATGATTTTATTTATACTAGCGATTTGTTTGGGTTTTGTGTTATTTTATTATTCATTTATTAGATAAAAATAGTGAGTTAATAAATAAAAATAGCGAGCAAGATGCATGTCCTTTAGACACACTTCGTGAACGCACTATAAAAAAAATAAATTTGTGATTAAAAAACTGATTCTCTAGCCTGAATATTAAAGAACACTTATTATCAAATCTGAAAAATTAACCTCTAACTCCAGATAAATCTCCTTCTACTTCTTCAACTTTAGGAGCATCAAAAACATTAGAGTAAACAAATCCGGCTGCTGCTGCTCCTAAAATTGGTGCTACCCAAAATAACCACAATTGTTGAATAGCCCATCCACCAACAAATAAGGCTGGAGCTAAACTACGAGCGGGATTTACAGATGTATTAGTAACAGGGATACTAATTAAGTGAATTAATGTTAAACCCAAACCAATTGCCATTGGAGCCAAAGCTGCTGGAGCGCGATTATCTGTTGCACCTAAGATAATCATTAAAAACATGAAAGTGCAAATGAATTCTGCAACAAAACAAGACAATAATGTATAGTTTCCTGGGGAATGTACTCCGAAACCGTTCGCAGCAAAACCGCTATCAACTAAGCTAAATTCAGGATTACCGCTAGCTATCAACGCTAGGATTCCAGCACCTGCTACACCACCAAGAACTTGAGCACCAATGTACATAAATAATTCTCTTGATGGAAAGCGTTTTGCGACAGCTAAACCGATGGATACAGCTGGATTCAAATGGCAACCAGAAATGTGACCGATAGCATAAGCCATTGTCATTACTGTTAGACCAAATGCCAGTGAAACACCTACCAATCCAATTCCCAGGGGGAATGCAATTTCGTTACCTATTTTTGCACCATCAGCGATGAATCCAGCAGCTAAAACCGCACTACCGCATCCACCGAATACCAGCCAAAAAGTACCGAAAAATTCAGCCAAGCACCGTTTAGTTAGTGGCATTTTTCTTAAAGAATAAATTTTAAAAAAATTATATCAGTAGTATTGTTTTATAAGAAACTAATTTATATTTGCTTAATAATATAGTTCGTCTATTTATAGACTATATAGCTAATAATTCAATAATTTTTTAGTAAAAATTACCAATTACCCATTACCAATTAACCATTACCAATTACCCATCATCCAACTTTTGGTAATTCATCCCAATTAGTAGTATATTTCGGCGATTTGTAATCAGCTTTCATTTGCCATTGTTTATGTATTCCCGAAGCTGCAAGCTGTATTGTTTCGCGACCGTAACGGTTATTAATCGTGTCCATTAATTGCATTATTTTTTGGGAACGAGCTGTATCTTCTTTGCTTTTTTCAAATAAAGATAATTGCTTTTCACCTTCTGGTGTCAGTCCGAATAAAATCACTCCGGCTTTTTTTAATTTGTATCCTGATTCAAATATATTTTCTGCAACTTTTCGAGCATTATTAACTAATTCTCGGCTGTCATTGGTAGAGGATAAAAAGTTAACTGTCGTTCCCCAACTGCGGTAAACTTGGGTTTTATCATAACTTCCGGTGCGGAAAAATACGGTCATACTAGCTGCTTGTAATTGACTTTGACGCAGTTTCTCACCAGCACGATAAGCGTAAGCAGAAAGTGCTTCTTGTAGTTCTGCTAATGTTTCAACAGGTTGTCCAAAACTGCGGGTAACTGCGGTTGATTTTTTAGATTTTGGCATTTCTGATAAAGGAATGCAGCTTATACCGTTTAATTCTAAAACCGTCCGTAAACCGACTATCCCGCGCTCTTTGTTAATCCATTTTTGGTCGGTTTTTTTTAATTCGAGAGCATTATTAATATGATGTTTTTCCAACAGCTTTGTATAAGAACTTCCTACTCCCCAAACGTCTCCGACTTCGGTTCTTTGTAAAGCTAAGTTAAGATAGGGGGAATCAACTAAATCTAAAACACCTTTGGCTTTTTTAGATTTTTTTGCTATCCGATTGGCGACTTTTGCTAAAGTTTTAGTAGTTCCAATTCCGATAGATATAGGAATACCTGTATATTGCTCAACTTTCTGCTTAATTTCTTTGCTGTATGCAGTTAAATCTTGATTCTTAAAGCTGGTAAAATCAAGAAAAGCTTCGTCAATAGAATAAATTTCTAATTCTGGTGTATATTCAGCCAAACACTGCATTACTCTTTGTGACATATCACCGTACAAAGTGTAATTTGAAGAGAGAACTGCCAAATTGTATTTATCGCAAAATTCCCGCAATTTAAAAGCAGGTTCGCCCATTTTGATACCTAATTTTTTGGCTTCATTGGAACGTGCTACTACACAGCCATCATTATTAGATAAAACTACAACTGGACGATTTTCTAATTTAGGATTAAATACCCGTTCGCAAGAGCAATAAAAGTTATTGCAGTCAACTAATGCGATAATTTTAGACATTTAAATTTTAAATATTATAAATTAAACTTTAAAATTCTCGTCTTCCCTCTCCTTAATCAGGCTACCGTGTACGCACAAGTACTCTCCATATACGTTTCAGGAATTTTAACCCCGTTAAATCGTCATTACGAGCGAAGCGAAGTAATCGCCGAATTTTGGGATTGCATCGTCGTTCCTCCTCGCAATGACATGCTTTAAGAGATTTTTGCCTGATTCTAAAAGCCGCTTCCAGATAGGATTTTAAGACTTGTGTGTACACCGTAGCCTTAATCAGGAGAGGGAATGAGGGTGAGGTCTTATTCTTATACTTACCTGTATCTAGTTAATTACCGATGCAGTTCATGAATTACTTTAGTAACTACACCCCAAATACTAAAATCAATATCTTCTGTAACTTCGAGATTATTTTCTTTACTGTTTTCTTTTAAATTAGATTTGAGATATATTCCTTTCTGATTATTAATAATCTTTCTAACCGTTAATTCTCCGTTTAAAACAGCAATAACAATAGAATTATTTTGAGGTTTAATGCTGCGGTCTACGATTAATAAATCATTATCAAAAATACCAGCATCAATCATTGCATCTCCCGTCATCCTCATAAAGAAAGTAGCTGCTGGATGCTTGATTAAGTAGCTGTTTAAATCTAGTTTTCCATCTAAATAATCTTGCGCGGGGCTTGGAAATCCAGCAGACATTATAGAGATAATAAGTGAAAGAGAAGTCAATGAATTGATAGGAAAAATGTCCAATCAAGATATGACCGTTTGTTAATGAATATATTTATAGCAAAAAATAACTAGCTAAAAATGATACTAGAATACAATTTGCAATAAATTTGTTGATTATATAGTACTTTTTGTAAATTGAATTACAATTGGATAAATATTTTTTTGATGGTACTGCTATATAGAGTGGAGAACAGCATTTTTGATTGATGCTAAATGACGGTTAAATTAATATCCTTTCGGAAAAGTCTCAGAATTATTTAAAATTCTTCTCTTTTCTCTTTTCACTTAGCGCTCTCTGAGTTCTCTGCGGTTTATTTTTATTCTGGTGTAATCATAAAAAAATACACCTGACCATCCGGAGAGTTGATTTGAAAAGGTAGGACTCTCCGATAATGCAGGATAAAGATTTTTAGCAAAATCAGCTAATTGTAGACTTTACTTCATTTTACAGTTCTTCTTCCCCACGGTTTCAATGTAGAAATTGCAATGATAATCAACAAAAATGAAATCTGAATCAGCGAACCAATTAGTACTCCCCTAGCATCAAATAAGTAAATAGGATTGTTAAATGCTTCTAATCCCTCGGATAATGCAATCTCTTCAGCAGCATTACCCCAAGGAAATAACCAGAAGGTTCCAAAAATCATCAATCCAGAAGTCAAAATCCACTTAGTTATTACCCAATAAAATTTGAGAAAGCCATAATTACTTCCCCAACAAAGCAATGTTGCTGTAACTACCGAACCAATTGCTGCTGGAATTACAATGAAATCATCGAGTAAATTAATTGCTGAATTAAGAGCAAATAAAATATCAGAATTTGCGGTATTCTTATTTCTAAATGCAATCAGAAACATACTTAAAACTGCTCCAGTCCATAATGCAGCAAAACCGATATGAAACGATAGAACCCAATGCTTTTGGTTAAGGCTTAATTTAAAAGCTTTTTTATTTTTTTGCTCTACTTTAACTGTTGTCATTGCATACCCCTTTTATAAAAAACAAGGTTTTGTTTAATGTTTAGTACTTGTAATTTTGGAATATGCTGAGTATAGCTATCAGCTTTTAATTGAGGCTTGACTAAACTTGCTCAAACTGTGCAAATCTTGCTCTAATTGTTATTGTGATGCTCTGAAAGACTTTGGTGTAATACCTACATACTTACGGAAAAGTCGCGTAAAAGAGCTATGATTGGTTAAGCCAACTTCAAAGGCAATTTCAGTAATCGTTAATTTAGTTTTTGATAATAATTGCTTTGCTCTATTAACCCTACACTGAGTTAGATATTGATGGGGAGTAATACCAGTTGACTTTTTGAATAAACGACTGAAATGGTATTGACTCAAATTTATAATTCCTGCCAATTCTGATAGCGAAATGTTTTGGCTTAGATGAGCGTTTATATAATCTGTAATTGTTTGTAACTGAGACTTTGATAAACCCCTAACAGATTCAGATGAAAGTTTTACTTGCCAAGCCGAATAATGCTTAATTAGATGGATAACCAATGCTGTAGCTAAAGATTCACCAAACATTTTGCCTGCTGGATAACCTGCTTCCACATCTGCTTTGAGAGCAATTCCAATTTGACGAATAAATAAGTCGTTTAAACCTATTTGAGGAATTAGTTCAATCTGCTTAACTCGAACCGATTCGTTAATAATTTGCTCAAAAAAGTTTGGGTAAAAACCAATCAAGTTGAAGTTACCTGCTTTCTCCCACTTAGATGAATAGGTCACCCAAGCAGGAATAAAAAGTACTTCACCGGGCTGACAGTAATGAGTTTGTAACTGCTCATCAAATCGATGCTCCGAATGCATGGGATGACCGCTTCCGGTAATTCCAATAATGTGTTGCGTATACTGAAATTCCGGACTTTCATGAGCGGGGTGGTTGTAATGATTGAAAAACACACCCGACCATCCATAAGGTTCGCTTGAAAGAATAGGACTTTCGGATAAAGCAGGATAAGGATTTTTAGTTAAATCAGCTAATGGTGGGTTGCTCATTCTAACAATCTAACTCTGCGCTCCTCTGCGTTAAAAAACATATACCTCACAAACCTCCCACCCCTCTCTTTCTAAATGTATCAATGTATGTCAATTAACTTCGTGTTTTCCTTACTCCTTGCTATCATGCGCGACAGATGTATAGGTCATAACTCCTATGCTTAAGGAAAATCTAAAGATTCTCTGACAAATATCAGTTAACAATAGACTGTAACTATAACGAATTTGATTACAAATCATGGCTGAAGCGAATATAGAATCAATTCTCCAAGAGAAACGTTTATTCCCCCCTAGTGAGGAATTCTCGCAAAATGCCCACATCAAAAGCGCGGAAGACTATCAGCGTCTTTACGACAAAGCAAAAGCTAATCCGGAAGCTTTCTGGGCTGAGCTTGCCGAAAAAGAATTAGATTGGTTTCAAAAGTGGGATACCGTATTAGATTGGCAACCACCTTTTGCTAAGTGGTTTGTTAACGGTAAAATTAACATTTCTCACAACTGTCTTGACAGACATCTGACTACTGCCAACAAAAATAAAGCCGCAATTATTTGGGAAGGTGAACCGGGAGACTCGCGCACTATCACTTACGCACAGCTGCACCGCGAAGTTAGTCAATTCGCTAACGCTCTTAAACAATTAGGAGTGAAAAAAGGCGATACTGTAGGCATTTATATGCCGATGATTCCTGAAGCTGCTGTTGCAATGTTAGCTTGTGCCAGAATCGGCGCACCTCACAGCGTTGTATTCGGTGGTTTCAGTGCGGAAGCTTTGCGCGATAGACTTAACGATGCAAAAGCTAAGGTGATAATCACTGCTGATGGTGGTTTTCGTAAAGATGCAATCGTTCCTCTCAAACCCCAAGTTGATAAAGCTTTAGCAAATAATGCGGCTCCTTCTGTAGAAAGTGTCTTGGTGGTGCAGCGTACTAAGCAAGATATTGAAATGCAGTCGGGAAGAGACCATTGGTGGCACGATTTGCAGAAAGAGGTTTCCGCAGATTGTCCCGCAGAGCCAATGGATGCTGAAGATGTATTGTTTGTTTTATACACTTCTGGTAGCACGGGTAAACCGAAAGGTGTTGTTCATACCACTGGTGGCTACAATCTTTACAGCCATATGACTACCAAGTGGATATTTGATTTACAAGAAACAGATGTATATTGGTGTACTGCCGATGTCGGTTGGATTACCGGACACAGCTATATAGTCTACGGGCCGCTTTCCAATGGTGCAACCACGTTAATGTATGAAGGTGCGCCGCGTAAGTCAAATCCCGGCTGTTTCTGGGATGTTGTCGAAAAGTATGGCGTGACAGTATTTTATACCGCACCTACAGCAATTCGTGCCTTTATCAAAATGGGCGACGAACACCCGAAAGCGCGGGATTTATCATCTTTGCGGTTGTTAGGAACTGTGGGAGAACCAATTAACCCGGAAGCTTGGATGTGGTACCACCAGGTAATCGGTGGCGAAAAATGTCCGATTGTAGATACATGGTGGCAAACTGAAACCGGTGGTGTGATGATTACACCTTTACCCGGTGCTATTCCTACTAAACCCGGTTCTGCAACTCGTCCTTTCCCCGGCATTCTTGCAGATATCGTAGACTTAGACGGTAATCCCGTAAAAGATAACGAAGGTGGATATCTTGTAGTTCGTCATCCCTGGCCCGGAATGATGAGAACAGTATACGGCGACCCAGACCGCTTCCGTCGCACCTATTGGGAACATATTGCACCTAAAGATGGTAAATACCTCTACTTTGCTGGAGATGGTGCCAGAAAGGATGAAGACGGTTACTTCTGGGTAATGGGACGTGTAGACGACGTGCTAAATATATCCGGTCATCGCCTCGGTACTATGGAAGTAGAATCTGCTCTAGTTTCCCATCCTGCGGTAGCTGAAGCGGCTGTTGTTGGTAAGCCAGATGAAGTTAAAGGTGAAGAGATAGTAGCTTTTATCACTTTGGAAGGTGGAACTGAAGGTAGTGAAGATTTGAATAAAGAATTGAAAAAACATGTAGTTGGGGAAATAGGAGCAATAGCTCGTCCCGGTGAAATTCGCTTTACCGATGCTTTACCCAAAACTCGTTCCGGTAAGATTATGCGACGATTGTTAAGGAATCTTGCAGCAGGGCAGGAGGTATCGGGAGATACTTCAACCTTGGAAGATGTCAGCGTATTGGATAAATTACGCGAAGGAGCATAGCAATTTTGGATTTTATCTTTTTAGTTGAAGTTATACCTAAATAAGAGCTTCACAACACAAAATTTGCTGTAATTTATTATGGGGTAGGCATATTTGTCTGCCCTTATTTAATAGCAAAATTATTTAATGAAAGAGGAATTTATTCTCACGAGAGAAGCGGTAAGAGTAATTTTTCATCTAAATGGAGGATACACCAAAGTAATTTGGCAGCGTTCAGAAAATACAGCATGGGCAGGTAAGGGATGGATGTTTGAGATTCCTACTCATGTGATACCATTTGATTTACGTATGATTGGCTCTTATTTTCTCTTGTCTATAAAAAAGTTTGATGTTGATAATTTGGAAGATATTAAATATATCCGAACTGCTGGTATTGACATTTTTAACATAGAAAGATTTAAATAGTTTTCTAACGCAGAGTTTTCCGCAGAGTCACGCAGACTTTTTTGGTATCATATATAATTCTGGCGAAATTTAAAGCGATATTAGTTGTTGTACCGGGAGATTTGTAAGAATGGCGAATGAATTAGAACAATCAGTAAAAGACATTTTTGTAGCTTTGATGACGGAAGCTCATTCGGATGATGGAGCTATTTTTAACGTTCGATTTTTAGATGATGATATATTACCTTACGTTGATTGCATAGTGGAATTGGTTGGTCAAAAAGATTATCTTCCCTTTTGTTACGTGCAGTTAAAAAGTACAAAAACAGGATATACAAAAAAAGATAAACGTTTGAAAGTTAAATTTTCTCAAGAATCAATAAGCGGTTTGTCTTTATATCCCGCACCTACCTACATAGTTGGGATTGATGAAAAAGAAAAAACCGGTTATCTTGTGTCTGCAAATGGTGACAATTTGAGTTCAATGGCTAGCATGGCTACAGATTTTCCTATCAATCCCCCCAATCGAGGAAATCTTTGGAACGAAGTTAATGATTTTTGGTTTAAGTCAAGAAAAATCAAGTTTAATTCTAAGTTTGTTGAGAGTGAGGAAGAGTAATTTCAGTTAGGAGTTAGGAATTAGGAGTTAAGAATTAAAAGAATTAAAAGAAATAAAATGGTCTTAGATTTAAATTCAAAATAAATTTATAGACCCATAAATAAATTTCACAAAAAAATAAAATACAAACCCTAACGCACGTAAGAAGCACCATTAATATCAATTGTCGTACCAGTAGCGTGGGGTGCTAAACCAGATGCTAAAAAAGCAATCACATTTGCAACATCTTGGGGAGGTGCTATCTCTCCTAAAGGGATGTCTTTAGTTAGGAAATCTTCACTATAATCTTGAATAAATTTCTCGGCTATTTCGGTACGAACAAAACCCGGAGCAACAGCATAAGCTAATATACCATCTTTACCAAAGCCCCTGGCAATACTCCGAGTTAAAGCAACAAGACCACCTTTTGAAGCAGCATAATGCATATACTCCGGTGTATCTCCTCTAAATGCTGCACGACTAGCAATATTAATAATTATTCCACCATTACGACTTTTAAAATGCGAAATAGCTTGTCTACATAAATCAGCAACAGCTATCAAATTTATCTGTAAAGTATTTTTCCAAGCTGATGTCCAAATATCAATTTCTGATTCGATTCCCGCTGATTGCATTATTCCAGCATTATTAATTAAAACATCAATATGTCCGGTAAAAGATAAAGCATCCTGCCATAATTTTACGGATGCATTTTCTATCGATAAATCTGCTTGTAATAAATGAATGCGATTACTTTCAATACTTTCGGCAACTGCTCGTGCTTTTTCTGTATTATTCGCATAATGCAAAATTACTTCAGCACCAGCTTTCGCTAAAGTTTGTACCGTTACCGCACCAATTCCGGACGAACCTCCAGTTATCAAAACTACTTTTCCGCTTAAATCAATCATTTTAAAATTTGGTTTGGTTTATAGAGCTATTGATTAAGGAAAGGAATAGAGAATGGGGAATAGAGAACAGTGTAAAGAGGTAATTTAGATAAATAACTATCAACTTAGATGCAAGATATACCCAAATTGCTTTTCTAAATCATTTAACAAAAGCAGCTTTTACCCAAGAGCAAGTTAATAAAACTAGGACAATATTATCTAGTTTAAAATCTTGAAAGTTTTATAGGAAGAATATTCTTGTCAATCGATTTTTATTAGACTAAGACAAATTCGCAACCGCTCTATTTAGTAAATCCGAAAAAATTTGGCGATCGCCATCAGAAAAACCCTGCATAGCTTCTTGTCGAATTTCTTCAACAATCGGCGGTAGAATGGTTTCAAGCTCTTTACCATCATCGGTCAGCCAGATTCGCCAAACCCTTCTATCTTGCAAATTTCGTTCTCTTCTTACCAAACCTCTCTCTTCCATTCTATCGATAACACCAGTCAAAGTACCGCCAACTTGTTTAAGTTTTTCACCAATACTAGAAGTCGGTAAACCATCTTCTTCCCACAAACAGCACAAAACAATCCAATGGAAAGGAGTCAATTTCAAATGTTCGAGATATTCGTTAAATCTCCGCGATAGCAATTGAGATAGTAGCTTGATTTTATAATCAATACTGTATGGTGCCCGTTTTTGTTTAGCCGAATCTGAAATAGGGGAACTATCTGATGTTTGAACCATTGATGTAAACTACTAAGCGCTCGTAGTATTAGATTATCATTAAATGTAGTTGAATATTAATTTGATTTTAAATAACTACGAATATTCTTGCGTCCAAACACCAGCCCAATCTCCCCAATGTGTTTGTCCTATAAAATAAACATAATAGTTAAATATGTTATATTCTTTGACTTGAATTAAATTATTTTGCAACACTTCAGAAAGATTTTTGGTAGGTTGATAATAATTTTCAATTCCATCCACTAATCTTTGCTCAAAACCGTCAAATTCTTTTACACAAATAATTTGTGTTTGATTAAATAAACGTGCTAAAACACCTTCACGGCTTGAATAAATTTCAAAGATATAATCATTATATCTTTTGGAAAGCAGATTTTCTAATTCATTTAAGAATGCTTTTGTGCTTTCTGTAAGTGAGGAATTATTGAAATAATGAAGTGACTCTTTTTGTCGAAAATCTATAGTAGGGATGTTAGGAAGTTTTATAATTCCTATCCAGTAATTTTCTGGTATTTGACTAATAATTAAATCATCAAAATCAATTGTAAAAAACGTTGGATAATTAGTTTCAGTAATCAATGGCTCTTGAAAACCGACCTTAGAAGCATCTGGAGCGCTAAAGCTGAAATTATATATAGTAAAATCCAATAAGTTTGTATGTAGTAAGTTGAATAATGTTTCAAGGTATTGCTGATGTCCAAATCCTATTTTATTTTCTGGAATAACTTCAAAATTAAATAGTTTTTCAATACTAAACTCTCCTTGCTTATTTATTTCCCATATTAATGTTCCAAAAGGAAAATCCCATCCATATTTATTTAAACCAGTTATAGCCGTTTCTAATTGAGCAATTAGTTCTGTGTTTTCCGGTTTTGTCATATATTTATTTATTCTTGTTGCATATTGATTCTTGTAGCCCCAGACTTATAGTCTGAGGTAATTATCAATCACCACTCACCCCAACCTGCTTCAAAACTTCCATTGGTTTACAATCCTTCAACATTTGCATTTGCTCTTGGTCTCTTACCAATAAAGCACCAGCAAATCCTAAAGAATTAACAGAAATAGATTCAAAATGTTCTTCCGAGCGCGGTACAATAAGCATCCATTCTCTAGTAGCTAAAAAGTTGTAAGCAATAGGATTATTATCTGTATCTTCAGTCAATAAACCAACATATTTAAGTAAATTTTGATAAAGTTCAAGAGTAATTTGAGCAGCATAATTTGGAGAGTTTATTAAGTCAGCACTAAATCGACAAAATCCGTGAACAAAAGGTAAATCCGGAACTCTTCCTACATCACCTTCAAATACAGCTGAAGCGAACAAAGGTGCAATTGGAATGGATTCTGTTTGATTGGGTGCGAGTGGAGTAGGGACAAGCTGTAAATGCTTATGTTTTTGAGAAGCACCAGCAATTTTTCCACCGTTATAAAAGACTAAACCATCAATTTCCTTCAAACAAACCCACATTGCTTGAAAATCTTGATAGTTGAGCAAACTATCCTGTGATTCAAATTCGCGAGTTACTATTAATAGATGATTTTCGACGACATTAAATTTATTTAGCAAACATAAATGAGTTTGAGAAATATCGCTGACAAATAAATCTTCTTCATAAGGTAGAAAGGGATTGAAATCGTTACCTTTTTTTGCAGCTTTATCCTGTTTCTTTTTTGCTTCGTCTTTACGAGTTAAATTAGTTAAAATTCTAACTAAAAAATTAACACCATTTTCTTCTACAAATTCGTAATCGGTAGCAATAGATTGTAAAGCACCACATTCAAGCCCATGTTGAGTTTGTTCTTGAATTCGGTTCCATAGGGTACCCGGTTTTAATAAAATTTCTTGGTTAACTGATTGATTGTCCGACATATTTTTATAAATTGGATAACAAAAAAATATCTGCAATATATAATCCTACATTAAATTTAATTTATTTGAATCAATTAAAATAAATTCAGTTATTAAGATACTTGACATATATTCGATAAAATTATAAAGATAAAATCAAAAATATATTTTTTCAGATTATCTTTAATCTTGTACGAAATCCCTACAGTCAGCTTATTTTATTCTTTATCAAATCATTCAAATTAAACTATCAAGAAATGAAAAATCAACTATTATTCTTTGGAGCAATAGTAATTGCACTATTTAACTTAACAGGTTGCGGGCAAGATAGTCCTAGTACGACGAATACGGAAACAGTAGCTCCGGTAGAAACGACAGGTCAGAATAATCAAAAAACCCAAATTACTCAACCATCTTCCACAACTACGGAAACTCCCGAACCTGAATCGGAACCAAATGATTCTGCTTTCTACGACGATAATCCTGGAAACAGAACAAGAAGAGTAAAATTCGATAGAGGTGCTACTTCTAAAACCGTTAAAGATGCTGTTATAAGGGGAACTCGGGATATTTATTTATTTGGTGCAAATAAAGGACAGCAAATGAATGTGGATATAACATCTTTAGAAGATAACGCTGTATTTGACGTAGTTTCTCCCGACGGTCAAATATTAGAGCGAGAAACAAAAAACTGGAGCGGAGAACTTCCTCAAAAAGGTGATTATAAAATTGTTGTCGGTGGAACAGCTGGAAACGCTACATACGAATTAAACACTGAAATTAAATAATATTTGTTCGTTGTAAGAGTTTTAACTCTTTTATTAGAAACTAAAGTTCTAACTTCGTTTAATTGCTTAAATTAATTTCTTTAGAAAATAAAAACAGATAAACCCCACCTCGTACTGTCAGACACCCCTCTCCAAGATAGCGGAGAGGGGAAGGGGGTGAGGTTAAAATGTATTGGAATTTGTAAATTATTTATTTCCTCGATTCTTTGAAAACCGCTACCGATTCCCGTAAAGATGCAATTTTCTCTTGAGATAAATTATCTTTAGACTTATCAATAATTTTAAAAGCAGTTTCAAATTCAGAAATAGCATTTGCTAATTCAGCATCAGAAAAATTATTTTGACCCTCCTTTATTTTTGATGCGATATTACTCAAAATATTAAGAGAAACAGAAGCAAAATTTTTATCAGCTAACCTTTTTACTAAAATAGGAATCAAAGATTGACAATCAATTTTATCTAAAGCTAGTGCAGCACTAATAGCTAAATGTTTTGGATTTAGCTTATTTTCTAATATTTCAACCAGTACCGATACCGCTGATAAAGCATCTTTTCCTATCTCACCTAAAGCCATTGCAGCATTAGCGCGATTTTCATCACTCTCTTGTTTATTTTTCAATATCGCAACTAATTTCGGCTTTGCTGCTTTAGCTTCAGAACCCATACTTCCTAAAGCATAAATTGCAGCACCACGATTTGCTTTATTTTTATCATCGAGTGATTTTATTAAAGCTGGAATTGCTGCTTTATCTGATTCTTGTAAATAGGAAGCTCTTTTAGTAGCCATATAGCTCACTCCTGCATTTTTATTTTGGGTAGCATAAGTAAGCTTACTTACGTAGAAGAACTAACGTCATTGGTTTAATTACCTAAATTAATTTATCTAGAAAAATTGCTATTTTTCAATTCTGCTACCGACTCTCGTAGGAATGGAGCTATATGCTGGGGAAAATCATTTTCAGAACTTTCAATAATTTTCAAAGCTGTTTCTAATTCAGATATTACCTTTTCCAATTCAGCTTTAGATAAATCATTTTTATCTTCTTTTATTTGGTATACAGCAACCTGTAAAAGACTTACTCCAACTGCACGAATATTTTTAACTATATAAGGAATCGCAATTATAGAATCAATTTTTTGTAAAGCATTTACGGCACCAATAACTATATATTTTGAATTAGGATTTTTGTTTTGTGTAGCCTTTTTCAATTCAGGTACAAACGAATCGTTTTCTAAAACTTTCATTGCACCAAAACGAACCTGTAAATCATTATCCCCTAACTTGTTAATCAAAATCGCTACAACAGATGAATCCTTATGAGCTATTTTTGAAAGCGTTTCAGCTACACCAAAAGTCAAAAATATCCGATTTTTTCTAAATGCATTAATTAATTCTGGAACCGCAGTTTTACCAATTTTTACTAATTCTTGACTTGCAGCTTTAGCTTCAGGAGAATCTTCAAGTTTATATAGTCTATATTTTGTCTCTATTATTTCAATTAAACTTGAAATATAAATTTCTGCTGCTTGCTTCTGTTTTGATTCTTTTTTCGTCGGTTGCTTAATATTAGTATTAGCTTCTAACTGATTTTTTGGCTGTACTGAAGCAGCATTTATAGTATGTGGCAATAACGAACAAGACATTAATGTTAATGTCATTTTAAAGCAAACTAGTTTATAAAAATTTGATTTGGAAAAATGTAGATGCATTTTTTATAAAGAAATAGTTAATATCAACTTTAAATAAGAAAAATAATATACGTCACTCGTTAAATTACTCAAATAAATTTTTTGATAATTAATTCAGAAATAAAAAACCTCTCCCTTTTCCCCTCTCCTTAATAAGGAGAGCAGTGCGTTGCGGAGGTTCCCTCCGTTAAAGCAACTGCGGAAGAGGGGTGTCCGACAGGACGGGGTGAGGTAAAAATGTATTGGGCTTAACTAGCAACTGCTATATGGTCAATCCAAAACCCGTCTTGGAAAGTTTGGGGGACGGAAACCGACACCCCCAACTTTCCGCAGAATCCAAAACATCCGTTGCTAAATTCTGATCACTTTTCCCGAATAGACTCGTAAATTCCTAAATACTCATTTGCGGGATTATTCCACGAGTAATCACATTCCATACCCTGCTTCATCAACATCCGGTATTCATCTTTCTCGTTGTACCATAACCACAAAGCCCGCTCCATTGCGAAATCAACTGCATGGTAATCCATATCGTTGAAGACGTAACCATTGCGCTTCTCTGGTGGCTTTGCTGTCTCGTAATCCCTGTCAAATACAGTATTAACTAATCCACCAACAGCCCGTACAATCGGCACCGTACCATATTTCAAACCAATCATCTGCGTCAACCCGCAAGGTTCGTAGTTGCTCGGAACCACAATCATATCTGCCCCTGCATAAATCAGGTGGGCTAATTCTTCGTTAAAACTGAGTTCTAAATGAACGTCGGGATTATGATTTAAGTAGTTTTTCTCGTACTGGAATTGAGCGTTTATGTCAGCCCCGGTTGCGGAACCCAACAACACGTACTGTGCATCTTTTGCTAATGCGTGATAAATCGAATGATGTACTAAATTAACGCCTTTTTGAGCATCCAATCGACCGATATAAGCCACTATTGGTTTATTAACGTCTCGTAACAGTAATCTTTCTCTTAATGCTTTTTTATTTTTGGCTTTTGCATCAATGTTATCTATGCTGTAATGCTCGGGAATATAACGGTCATTTTGCGGATTCCAAAACTCATCATCAATACCGTTGAGTATTCCCCGATATTTGTTTTCATGTAAATCAATGGTATGACTCAATCCACAACCGACATCTGTATGATGAGCTTCCCAAGCATGGTGTGGAGAAACGGTATTTACGCTATTAGAATAGACAATTCCTCCCTTCATAAAGTTGATAGCAAAGGGATTGAAATTATCGCGTAATTTATCATACTGGAAGTAATAAGGTTCGCGATTCAAACCAGTAGCATGCAGTATTTCTGCACCACCCATTCCTTGATGTTTGAAATTATGAATGGTATAAGCAACTCTTTGACTTCCCATCCCATAATATTTGTACATCTCATACAGCATCACCGGAATTAAACCAGTTTGCCAATCATGACAGTGGATAACATCCGGACGCTTATTACTTTGCAATAAAAATTCTAATGCTGCTTTACTGAAAAATGCAAAGCGCATATTGTCATCATCACAACCGTAATAGCAACCCCGATTGAAGAAATTATCTTGGTCATGGGGTTCTATAAAGAAACAAACCCGTCCGTGTACCCAACCACAATAGACCGAACAGTGAACTGCACCACCATACCAGGGAACCCACAAGTCTTTATACGCATCATGGAGACCCCAAATATGGTCATAACGCATGCAATCATACTTCGGTAGAATTAACTCTACACAATTTCCACGCTCTTCTAATTCCGTACTGAGTCCATAAACAACATCCCCCAAACCTCCAGCTTTAATGACAGGAGCGCATTCTGAGGCAATCTGTACGACGTACATTCCTACTCCTTGCTTAACCCGCTTAACAAAAATTTACTGCATTCACTAAAATACAGAATACAGCAAGGTACTTGACAAGCAAGATATTACAAAAATTTTTAATTGGCATCCTCCCGAACTCTATCAAAAGTAGGGTATTGAAACTGGAAACGTTTATTTTCTGTTGCTCAGATGTATAGCCCTTGATATTAACCCAGTAATAGCGTCTTGTGCATCTACCCTTAATATTAATTTTGAAAAAATGTTCACAAATCTTTTACATCTGAAGGAATATGTCTTAAGATAGGTTACAGAGACTTAAATTAGATTTTGACTAGCTCACACTATAGATTATTAACTTGTATGGAGACTAAGCTTCAAGAACTAATCGGTCAGCCCAACGTTTGGCTATTGGTTAAAACCAGTAACGGCTGGCTAAAGAACGTGGATATTTTAGATGTTAATTCAGATACAGTTACCTTCCGTTACGAATCGGAATCTGAAGTAGATAAAAAAGTTTGGGAAAAGACAACTCGAATAGACAACATAGCGGAAATAGAAATTCGTCTAATGTCCTTACCTAAAGGAAACAAAAAAATACAAGACTTGCGTCAAAAGTTTTCTAAGCTACTAGAACAGGAAACTCAAGAATACCAAGAACCACAAGATTAATTATAAATATTTGATTATAAACAAATAACTAATGTAGAGACGTAGCAGTGCTACGTCTCCTTTTCCTGTGTTAAAAAAACGATTAATTTACCGCTATTAGATATTGAAATAAAATCTAACACGCATATTGTCGGTTGGATTAGACACGATTGAGAAATTTAATTTGTAACAAGAATATATGATTCGTTTTGTAACCCAACAACAGAGATTTGGATAAATAAAATATAGCAGTCTTCAGTTGAATAGAATACACCCCTCTCCTTATTAATAGAGGGGAAATTCGTAGGTTGGGTTAGACACGATTTAGAAATTGAATTTATAACACGAATCTATGATAATTGTGTCGTAACCCAACAGCAGTTATTTGAATAAATAAAAATATTTCCCAATCACCATAATTAAATGTTGGGTTATGGTGCTGATATCATCTTTTTGTTGAATATGATGATTATTCAAGCACCTAACCCAACCTACAAATTTATTGAATAATAACTGTAAATTTCTAACTCTTAGAAAGAAGTTGATTTAGCAGTTCTCCTGAAGGAGTGAATACCCGCAATCGAACATAATCAGCGTCATTTGGTTGCCAAACTACCTGATATCTATATGCTCCATTATTCCAAGTGTAAATTTTACGTTCGTCACTACCAGAAATACGTCCGTTTTCTAAGTTGAGAGATGATGAATCTTTCAGTGATTTAGCTTGATAAAAGATATTATTATCACTTCTGGATAAATTTAAAGACCATTCACTATTTGCAAATGTACCTTCAGGAAACGAATTTGAATTTGAATTTGAACCTGAATTTGAATTTGAATCTGTTTCAGGTTCGCGAACCGCTGCATTTTCTACTCTTCTTTGTTCAAATCTTCTATTTTCTGCTTCCTGTCTGAGCCTTTTTTCTTCTTCTAATTGACGCTGTAACTCTTGTTCTTTTTTAGTATTTTGTTCGTTTTCTTCTTGTCGCGATTCAGCTGCTTTTTGACGCTCTTCTTCGATACTTGCTAATCTCTGCTGAACCACTTGTTGCTGATTCATCATTGAAAAAGCAAAAGCTCCGACTCCTCCTAAAAGCAAAGCACTTACTAAAGCAATTATCACCGGAGCTTTTGAACCCTTCTTTTTTTCTACATTAGAAGAAACTATATTGTTTTCTTGATGAGAAATAACTGTGCTTGCTTGGTTACTTGGGGGAACGGTTGCAGCAACGGGTAAAGGAGGTGCAATGACAGTCGTAGCAATAGTTTCACTCTGTAACGCATTCAACATTTCATTCGCAGTCGAAAAACGGTCGCGCAAATGACTTTGAATTGCTCTATCCAGTACATTAGCTAATTCTGGATTTACATCAGGAGCATGTTCTTTCCAAATAACTTCTCCTGTACGAGGGTCGCTATCAAGTTCTTGAGGCATTTTACCAGTCAGCAAGTAGATAGCAGTCATACCCAAAGCATACAAATCGCTGCTAAATACAGGTCTTCCCGATAGCTGTTCTGAAGACATGAATCCAGGAGTACCAATAACAATAGAGGATTTTCCCGTCATTATAGAAGACCTAAGAGTATCAGCTTCCGATACTATAGTCTGCATGGTTTCTTTTACCGCACCAAAATCAATTAGTACCGGTAAATTATCAGCATTACGAATAATAATATTTTCTGGTTTAATATCCCTGTGTACTATTCCTTTATTGTGAACGTAATCTAGAACGGGTAAAATTTTTATCAAAATATCTTTAACTACATCCGAACTCAACTTTCCTTGAGTACGTAACTTTTTAGAAAGAGTATCCCCTTCAATATATTCTTGAACCAGATAAAATTGTCCGTTAGATTCAAAATAAGCATACAGCGAAGGAATTTGATTGCTACCACCTCCTAACTGCTCCAAAATAGCAGCTTCCCGCAAAAACCTATCTTGAACAATCTGATAAATCTCAGAACCTTTATTAATTGGTTTAAGCTGCTTAATTACAGAACACCGTAAGGAAGGCATATGAGTATCTTCAGCAACGTAAGTCTTACCAAATCCACCGTCGCCTAAATCTTTTATAATTCTATAGCGATTCTCCAGCATTTGATTCATGAGTTGATACCGAATTAGTGTAATAAAATAAAAATAGAAAAGTTTATATCTAATGTGTCAGTCGTATAAATTACTCAGCTAGTTTATAAACTGATTGAATAATATTGATAATTGATAAAAATTTTCTTGTAAAACAGCAACTATATAGTCTTCAATGCTAAAGACATCAATTCCTTAAGATTTCACTGTCAAATAAGTAAATTTTCTATTTATATTTGTTTAAGTAAGTAAATATTGCTACTTAATTTTCATCCATACAACTAGAAAAGTCAATTGTGACTGTTTACTTTTATAAAACGTTAATTTTTCGTAGGTTGGGTTAGACACGATTGAAGGATGTAGTTTATAAACCGAATTGACAATATCGTGTCGTAACCCAACAGCAGCAATTTGAATAAATAGAATTTTTTTGTAATGCTCCTAATTGAATGTTGGGTTACGGTGCGATTATCATTGTTTTGTTAAACCACATGCTTATTCAAGCACCTAACCCAACCTACTAACTAATTTTGCTTCCACCAAGCACTTTTAAATGAAACTGTATCGTTGCTAATCGGTAACTTTAGAAAATCACTTAGTTCTTGAGCAAGCCAATCTATTTCTGGCGGAGTTAAATGTTCTGGTTCGGTTCCCCAATTAGTTATAAGACAAGTAATTCCTCCTAGTTCATAATTACGTTCACCAGCCCAAATAACTAATCGAGGTGGAATTTCTGGATTTCCTTTTTTAGTTTTATCTATTGTTCTCCCGACAATTTCTAATTCGTTAATATCATGACTTGAACTGGGAGATGGTCTAGAATATTTAATCCCAAATAGACTGTAAGTAAGCGCAATTTTATCCTGATTTATATAAAGAATAGTTTGACCAAACATCTTGAATAAAGAGTCTAAGATAACTGGACCGAACATAAGCATGCTCCAAATAGCGAAAATCCATTTTACTAAACTTACCGTTGGCAGCTTAAATGTTATGTTGAACCAAAATATTGAAAAAAATAATGGAAATAATTCAATTATCTTCAAACCCTTTGGAGGAATCAAAATCTCCAATTCATCTTTCTCCTTCCTCAATTGAACCTTACTACCCTTCGGCTTCCCAACAACCAACTTCGACTCTACAATTGTCGGATTTTCCAACTCTTTCAAAGCAACTTCAGCCGAGGACGGACGTTTTTTTAAACTAGTTTGAGTCATCCATTTCAACCAATTAACAAAATCCGAACTCAAATTAACCGATTCCTCAAATTCAATCACCATCTCATCTCCTAACAAATCTGCTGGATGACTACCGGTAACTAAATAAATCAAAGTCGCTCCCAAACTATATAAATCCGAAGCAGGTACAGCACGTCCCCCAAATTGTTCTTGACTCATATAACCGTAAGTTCCCACAACAGTCATGGTTCCCCCTTTCTGTTGTGCTGCTGTTTTCACCGAGCCAAAATCAACTAAATACACATCACCAACATTATTTCCCGAACGATTTCCTAATAAAATATTGCTGGGTTTAATATCTCGATGAATTACAGCAGGTTGTCTGGAATGGAGATAATTTAATACTGCTAATAAAGCTTTGGAAATTTGCTTTACTTCTGCTTCGCTAAAAGTTCTTCCCGATTGTATATGTTCTTCTAAAGATTTAGCCGGGATATAAGTTTGTACTAAACCAAAACCTTTTGAATTATCCGAATCAACCTTGAATGAATCAAGATAATTCGGAATTGCAGGATGTGAAAGTTCTTCGAGAATTTGCGCTTCTCTTTCAAAAAGTTTTAAATCCTGCCAATCAAAATCAATATCAAAATTTAGTAATTTAACAACTACTAGTTCTTCAGTTTGTAAATCCTTTGCTAAAAGAGTTTTTCGTCCGGGGTTTTTACCAAGTTGTTTTTGAATATCGTATCTATCTTGCAATATTTTATTTTTCATTATTTTATTAGTTTTTATTTATTGTTTCGTAGGTTGGGTTAGACACGATTGAAAAATTTAATTTATAAACAGAATTTGAGATATCGTGTCGTAACCCAACAGCAACAATTTGAATAAATAAAATTTTTTTGCAATCAACATAAGTGAATGTTGGGTTACTGTGTTGACATCATTTATTCGTTAAATATGATGATTATTCAAGCACCTAACCCAACCTACAAAATTTGTATTTACCTCCCTCTCCTTAATAAGGAAAGGGGATGGGGGTGAGGTTTTAACTTAATTATTAGTATGTCAATTTTTATTTAAATCAATCTGGGTAAAATTGCGGAAAATTATTTGATGAGGGAGAATGTAGGCAAAAAATTGATTTTGCACTCAAAGATAATTAAAAGTGATGAAACCCAACATCCCACAAAACTTTTCTCGTCGTCGATTTTTAATTAGCAGTACAATTGCTGCTGGTGGAATTATTGCTAACACGGTTTTACAGAATAAAAGCTTTGCTCAAGCACCAGGGTTTATTACATCGGATAAAATGCGTCCGAAAATCCCCTATGGTGTAGCTAGCGGTGATATTAATGCTAATAGCGCGGTTATTTGGAGTCGTAGCGATAAACCGGCTCGGATGATTGTTGATTATGCAACTAACGAATCTTTTAAGAATGCAAAACGAGTTATTGGTCCCGCTGCTTTGGAAGTTAGCGATTTTACTGCGCGGGTTAATTTAAATAATCTTCCCGGTGGCGAACAAGTTTTTTACCGGGTTATTTTTCAAGATTTAAATAATATCAATACTTACAGCGCTCCTACGGTGGGTAGCTTACGCACTTCCGCACAAAATGGCGATATCTTTTTTGCTTGGTCTGGGGATACTGCGGGGCAAGGTTGGGGTATTAATCCAGACTTTGGGGGTATGAAAATCTACGAAGCAATTCGGCGGATGAAACCGGATTTTTTTATTCACTCCGGTGATTATATCTACGCTGATGGCCCTCTTGAATCTCAAGTGAAATTAGATGACGGTAGTATTTGGAAGAATATTGTTACTCCAGAAAAGTCCAAGGTTGCGGAAACTTTACAGGAGTTTCGTGGTAATTACGTTTATAACTTGCTTGATGAAAATGTGAAGCGGTTTAATGCTGAAGTTCCGCAGTTGGTGCAGTGGGATGACCACGAAACTGTTAATAATTGGTATCCCGGTAAAATGTTGGATGATGACGAACGCTATCAAGTTAAAAGTGTTTCTTTATTAGCAGCGCGAGCTAAACAAGCATTTATGGAGTACACACCCATCCGCTTTAACGATAATGACCCAGAACAAATTTACCGTTCGTACAAATACGGGTCTAATTTAGAAATTTTCATGTTGGATAAACGCAGCTACCGAGGACCTAATACAGCTAACCGTCAGCAGCAAGCAAGTGCGGAAACAGCTTTTTTAGGTAATTCTCAGGTACGGTGGTTAAAGAATCAATTGCTTTACTCAAAAGCGACTTGGAAGGTAATTGCTTCTGATATGCCTATCGGGTTATTAGTGAAAGATGGTAAAACCAAGTTTGAAAACGCATCTAATGGTGATGGTGAACCGTTGGGAAGGGAATTAGAGATTGCCGATTTGTTGCGTTTTCTTAAACAGAAAAATATCCGCAATGTGGTTTGGTTAACTGCTGACGTACATTATGCAGCAGCCCATTATTACGACCCCAACAAGGCGCAGTTTAATGAATTTAATCCATTCTGGGAGTTTGTTGCTGGTCCTCTAAATTCCGGTACTTTCGGCCCAAATCAGCTTGATAATACTTTTGGACCGCAAGTCAAATTTCAAAGCGTGGATTCGACAATGAAACCAAATCGGTCACCAAAAGATGGTTTGCAATTTTTTGGTACGGTGAAAATAAATTCTATGAACAAAGCTATGAGCGTTTCGCTGCATAATTTAGAAGGAAAAACCCTCTACAGCGTTGATTTACCAGTATCGTAATTTATAAATCGTGATTCGCAATTGTGAAAAATATTGAGTTTTGGATTTTGGATTATGCTCTCACAACACAATTTTTTGATGGATTTCAGGTTTAATTTAGGGATTAACTTAGAAATTAAAACATTTTAAATTGCAACTTAAGCGAATATTCCACGAATAGTGACTTAAAGGTTTTAAATTACAATCTGAAATCCCTGCTTTACCTCACCCCAACCCTCTCCTTATTAAGGAGAGGGAGCGAAGACGGATGAGATTTTATAAGTATCTCTGCTGTGAATCAATCCAAAATCTAAAACCGCATCATAACTACGAATCACGAATTATTAATTAGGATTTTGGGTAATGTGGTTGTTCTGTGTGAATTGGTGGGTGTATATCAAAATTGGATAACGGTCTATAGCTGTACTCTGAATCTGATTCTTTTTGAATATGTTTTTTGATTGCATCTAAATCAACAAAGCAGTCTGCAACGTCAATTAAGCTTTCGCTGGTCATTGAACGTAAACTAACTACTTCTACTCTTGAACCTTGATAGGAGACTGCATTGACAGCATAAGCCAAATCACCATCACCGCTTACCAACACTGCTGTGTCGTAGTAAGGAGCTAAGTTCATCATGTCTACAGCAATTTCTACATCAAGATTCGCTTTCTTAGAACCATCAGGGAACTGGACTAAATCTTTGGTAATTACGCGATAGCCATTCCGACGCATCCACAACAAGAAACCCTGCTGTTTTTCGTTAGTTGGGTCTACTCCCGTGTAGAAGAATGCACGCAACAGCTTTGAATCTTTGGCTAAGCAGCTAAGTAACTTGGCATAGTTGATTTCAATTCCAAGCTGCAATGCTGCATAAAATAAGTTTGCACCATCGATAAAAATTGCTACTCTTCCGCGATTAGCGCAAGTGAAAATACTGCCGTCTGGACCAATTTCGGGTGTTTCCATGTAGTCGTCGGGAACATCCGGAACGGGGGGAACATCAGGAACTATCAAATTTGGTCGTTGATATTCCGGTCTTTGGTATTCCAATTGTTGTTTAATTGGTCTTTTCGGTCTTTTTGCTTCAGTAAAACTATTAATGGTCATTGTACCTCTGAATATCAAAGCAGGTAATTTTTTGATTTATGACGAAAACGAGATAAAGTCGGGGATTTTTAATCCTTTGATAGAAATGGTTTTAAGTAATATTCTTTGAACTTCACGTATTCCACATAAAGTCTTACGGCATATTTGCTAATAGTTCGGGAATAATCCCTCCTTAGCAATTATTTACTTTTAAGACTTTAGCAGCCGATTACAAAACCAATCTTAACGGAAGTTGGGTAAGTAATATTACAGGTTGACAATTCATTTTAAAGGTTATAACTCAAAAATGTCAGTTTTAAGGATATTAATAAAACTAATTGAAACAATCTATGTGAATATACGGTAATGAATTTACTTACATTCATACCTTAGAGTCACCCATTCACTGCGAATAAAATTCATATTGTGTGATGTTCAAAAACTTTTCTTAATGATTTGATAAGTATTCGGAGAGTAAAACACCATTTCAGGTAGTTTTGTGTAAATATATTTTCCGACCAAAATCCATATCAACTGTTTGCCGGTTCGCTTTTAGTTGATATATGGAGTAATCAAAAGCTATATTGCCTTGTTTAATCCCTTGCCTCCTTAAACTGTCTGAGTTGTTGAATTATCTTAAATATAAGTATTTTAACGGATTGATAACGTGAAATTACAAATCTACTTCTGTATTTACTTCTATTTACAATAATCAGATACGAGCAATACCGATTCTTGATAAACTTCATCTTAATATTACTTAATGAGGTAGTAAAAAGCTGTTGTATTTACTGCTAGTTATTAAACATATTTAAAGCTTGAGTTTACCTTGAAATCGGCATAGCACATTATCGACTAGTATTTGGCGTTCTGACTATCTTGGTTTTCCTAAAGTAGTTATATAGAGAACGGCTTCATCGTTAGGAATACCCAGGACTTCATTTACTTTGTCATCAAAGAATCCGCCAATACCGCTAACACCCAAACCTAAACGGACTGCACCTAGGTTGAGCCTTTGTCCTAAATGTCCTGCATCCATATGCAGATAACGGTACACTCTGTCCCCGTATTGAGCTACAGCGGCTTTAAGGTCAGCAGTGTGGAAAATTACAGCAGATGCATCTCGTCCTAAATCTTGTCCCAAACAAAGGAAATGCAGCTGTCGTCGGAAATTTTTAAAGCGTATTTGACGCAATTCTTGTGAAGATGGAGCGTAATAATAACACCCCCTTTCTAAACCCTCTACTCCTGAAACAGCAATAAAAGTTTCGATTAGATTTAAATCGAAATAGTCTGGAGAATTATCTAAATTTTGGTCGATGTAATTTTGAGGTTGATAAGTGAAATCGAGTAAAGCCTTTAACTCCTCAAATTGCAAACTTTCACCGCTAAAAGCGCGAGTAGAGCGGCGTTTAAGAATCGTTTCTTCTAATTCTTCAAGTTTTTTACCCCAGTAAACTGGTTTAGTAACGGTAGAAACTTTATCGCAAAAACTAAAGTTGTATTTGTCTTCAATCGACTTATCTTTGTTTACTTCTAAATTAAATTTGCCTAATTGATCGGCAGTACCCGCTTGAATCTGTGTTGCAAAATGGAAATAATTGAGCAGTTCTCCGTCAGGAATGCGGGGATAATCAGTTTCAGTCACAGAAGGTAAAGCTGTGGGAACTAAACTAGATTTTTGCTCGTTCTCCCGTTCGTTCTTTTCTAAGTCCGTCAAACCAACAACTGCGATCGCACCTTCAAGTTTAGGATCAACATAAAGGAGTTCGTTGACATCTTCATCAACAAAACCGCCAATTAAATGAGGACGATAGTCAGTAAGAGCGCTAGCTAATTCGATATTACCGATAAGATGTCCGCTATCGAGACAAATTCGACGATAAGCCCTATCTTCATAACGCCAAGAAGAGCGATAGAAAACAGAAGTAATGACAATCGCTAGTTCAGCGTTTTGTAAAGAATCATTTTCCAAACAAGCCGATTGTAACTTTTGCCAAACATCACTTTCCCAATAATGCATGAGGGAATGAGTTCGACATTGATAGTTGTACAAACCAGGAGGTAAAAGCTGAGTACCTTTAGAAATCACATACATTTCTGCTGGATACAAACCTCCCGCAGAAGGAGCAGCACGTAAATAAACGGTACTTCCCATAGAAGGCATTCTCGCAGTTAAACCATAACTGCAAAACAGCAGCCTAGAAAGCCTTTGCCACCATTGGGCTTCTGAATCATTATTGAATGAACCTGGTTTTTCTTGGATATAGGGTTTTAAATCGAAAGTAGAACCAATTTTGTACTCTTTAAAAGGTACCGGTTGTTTAGCCCAGTCCAAGCCTTTATTTTTGGCTGATATAGTTTCTGGGTCATACTTAGTGCGTTCGTGGTAATGCTGGGCAATTGACTGACGTAATTCTGGCATAAGAGTTCGGATACGCTTGTGCTAACACATATCTTGGCATTCCTAACAGTCATTATTTCGTGATAAAAAGTACAAACGCACGTTATTTTATGGTTTTGTAAACTTTGATAAGAAAATAATTGGGAATTGCGTTAGCTAAGCGTGTCCCACAGGACATAAAGTGCGGTCTTGGGGGTTTCCCCCATGAGCAACTAAGGAACCCGGAGGGTGTAGATTTTCTTCCCGTATTATTGCCGAGGCACGCGACACTTTGAAAATGCCCGAACGTAGTAATAATGTTTTGAGTGTCACGCACCAGCTTAGTGTTGTGACAATTGCGGCCATTCCTGTTTATTTTTAATGCCCAATGCCCAATTCCCAATTCCCAATTCCCAATTAATTATTATCAGAATTCCTAGGTTGATGGATTTGTGGTAAACGTTGCGAAGAACGAAATTTACGCTTAAGAAAATAGCCCGCAGCAACCAAAATTAACAAGTATGGACTGTAAACTATCAGCCAAATTCCTACCTTCATCAACCCTACAGTAAATGCACTAAAGGAACTCGTAGAATTATTCCAAGTATCTTGAATTTGTGAAGGTAATCCGGGTTGTTTGCTAGTACTTGAAACTGCTGCTCTTAAATCCAATTTAATCGTGGAATAAGCAACTTGATTTTGCAGACTTTTCAATTGAGCAGTAATTCTTTCAATTTGTTCTCGTATTTTACTCAGTTCTTGAGAAACGGTTAAAACATCTTTAATAGAACCAGATTTATCCATAATTTTCTGCAAATTAGTTTCGGTTCTACGCAAATTGGTCAATCTTGCTTGAAAATCAACTATTTTTTCTCCAACGTCTTCAGCAGTGATATTGCGACTTTGTACGATTCCTAATTCGGCTAACTGACTAAGAGTATTTTCTAAAGCATTTTGCGGAACTCGCATTTGAACGGTAGCACTAGAACGATAATTGGAATTATCAATCTGTGTTTCTTGTAAACTAAGTAAATAGCCTTTTTGCTGATTGATGACTTTCTCCACAGCATCAACGCTTTTATCTAAAGACTTAACAACTACCGTCATTCTCGCTTTTTTTATTAGCTGCGGTTTTGTTTGAGGAACTTCTGCCCCACTATTAAAATCAGCAACTTCTTGGATTGCTTGAGAATCAACAGCAGTTTGTTGAGGAGCAGAAGTTTCTTGATTATAGGAAGCAGAAGCACAGCTTGTGAAAAGAAAACTTCCGAAAAAAAGAATTAAAAGTAAACTTGTTTTGGCTGTGAGTAAATTACGATAAAAATTTGTGTAAAATTTGTGCATAATATAAGTGTAAATATTGATTTAATTTATAACTAATTTGCGAATATCTTAGTTTAAGATAGCTTGAGCGAGATTATGATAGCTACAAGTTTTGAACTAATATTCCAAAATAAAACAAGGGCTTAGAACCCTACCCCCTTCATCACTTCAATGCTCTGGATATTGTGTCTTTTTTGTCATCTCCCTAGGGTAAACAATAAACGGAGAATATGTTGTACCAAAGATGCAAAAATATAGCCTTTGGATGGTTTCTTAAGGTCTGCTTTAGCTGTTAAACCAATAATGGCGCTGAGGATTTTAATTCTTTTAAATTTAAATATGGAAACCACGGAACTTGGTAAAAGCGGTTTACTTGTCAGCACGATTGGTTTGGGTGGAATGCCAATGTCAGTTTATGACCGTCCGTCCGAATCGCAATCAATAAACGTGATTCATCGTGCTTTGGATTTAGGGATTACGTTCATTGATACTGCTGACTCCTACTGTAAGGATGAATCGGACAAGCATCATAACGAGCAATTGATTCACAAGGCTTTACAAACCTATAGCGGTGATACAAGTAATATTACTGTCGCTACAAAAGGTGGATTGATGCGACCCAACCAAAGTTGGGCTATCAACGGTAATCCAGAGCATTTACGCGAAACTATTCGAGTTAGTTTTGAAGTTTTCGGTGGTAATAAACCTATAGATGTCTGGCAACTTCATGCACCAGACCCGGATTACACTATTGAAGCATCTTTAGAACCTGCAAAAGAAGCCCAGGAGGCAGGAATGATTAATAGAATTGGGGTTTCTAATTTTTCGGTAGAACAAATCAAGCAAGCGCGGGATGTAGTCGATATCGTCTCGGTTCAGAATCAATATAATCCCTGGCAGCGACAACCGGAAACAGATGGAGTCTTGGAATACTGCGAAAACGAGGGTTTGACCTTTATTCCCTGGAGTCCTTTCGGTGGTCGTCGTCGTCATCAAGGGTTAGCAGATATTTCTGCAATCAAAAACTTAGCTGAAGAGAAAAATGTTTCGGTATACTGCATCGCTCTAGCGTGGTTACGTTGCAAATCATCTTGTATATTACCGATTCCTGCTGCTACTAAAGTCACCAGCATTGAAGATTCTGTTAAAGCCATTAATATTAAATTATCAGAAGTTGAGATACAACAAATCGATAGAGAAACTTCCTAAGACCTATTATTTCGACTTATAAAAATTGCAAATCATATTTTCGGCACCAATTTTACGGCAACAATAAAAACTATGAATAGAAATTATTTTTATGCTGAATATTATTTAGCGTAGTTTCTACTATGGTTATTTTTTTCATATGTCTATCTATCATAAACGAGAGTATATATTGTATAAATATTTTTAATTATTTGAAAGTAAAAGCTATATTAAAATTGTTTTAAGTTTATATATATAGATTTTTGGAATTATTTTTAAATTGATTGATTGGCATTAGTTTAAACAATATGTGCTTAATCTATCATTTTTTGTGTTTAATTAACTGCTAAATTTGATTACGACAAATCCACTATTATCTACCTGAATATCTACCCATGCAACCCTTTAGAATCGTATCTAATACAATAAACAACAACCCATACTATCGTAGATTTGCACAAAACCCTTTAGTAATGAATTGGGGATGGTTGTTTTCCTTTTTAATAATTTCTATATTTAATGGTTGGATGATAAATGTATCTCAAGTAGATACATCTATTTTGCCATTAGATATTTCAGCAGATAGATTCAAACAATTAATAGTAATTTATTTTGCAATTTTTCCTTTAGCAGCTACAGTTTATATAATATTTAAAAATACTGCATTTTTAGTAGTATCTTTGATTGGTTCCAGGGCTATTTTAGCGGTAGCTTTATGTTATTTAAGATATTCAGGTTCTAACTCACTATTTATGGGTTTTTTAGGTTTTAATCTTCTATTATTTGTATTCGTATTAATCTTCGTTTGTAAAACACGTGGAGTAGTTGTTCCAGCTTTTATATTATTTTTTACAGCAGTATTAGCCTTAATAGGTCAAGGTCATTGGGCTTTCCGTATAGTTTGGTATTGTAATTTGGTTGTAACTGTCAATAAATCTGGAAGACAGCTAAGAAACGCATTAGATAGTTTTGATGCTGCAATGCTGAGTTTAACCGGGATTGCTGCGGTGGGATTGGCGATTGGATGGGTGATGGGTGGATTTTCCGCCGTGTAATACAAAGAATAGGGAGTAATGAGTAATGAGTAATGAGTAATGAGTAATGAGTAATGAGTAATGAGTAATGAGTAATGAGTAATGAGTAATGAGTAATGAGTAATGAGTAATGAGTAATGAGTAATGAGTAATGAGTAGGGAAGCAATGGTTAACCCTGTAACAATAAAAATACTAAGCTTTTTAATTCCTAACTCCTAACTCCTAACTCCTAACTCCTAACTCTTAACTCTTAATCTAAAATCCAAAATCCAAAATCTAAAATCTAAAATTTTGTCCCCGCTTTACGGTAATATAAATAGTCTGTAATCAATCAGGATGCTTATCCCACAAGGCGAAATTATGGCTCGGATGTACTACGATTCGGATGCTAATTTAGACCTATTAGCAGGAAAAACTATAGCGATTATCGGCTTTGGTTCTCAAGGTCATGCCCACGCGCTTAATCTGAAAGAGAGTGGCATGAATGTGATTGTTGGACTGTATCCGGGTAGTAAATCTGCTGCGAAAGCCAAAGAAGGTGGGTTAACGGTCAAAAGCGTAGCTGATGCAGCAAAAGAAGCTGATTTTATCATGATTTTGCTACCCGATGAGGTGCAAAGAACCGTTTATAAAGAAGAAATTGAGCCTAATTTAGAAGAAGGAAATACTATAGCCTTCGCTCACGGATTTAACATTCACTTCGGACAAATTGTACCACCCGAAAATATCGATGTGGTAATGATAGCGCCGAAAGGTCCGGGACATTTGGTACGTCGTACTTATGAACAAGGACAAGGAGTACCTTGTTTGTTTGCAATTTATCAAGACAAAACCGGACAAGCACGCGACAAAGCAATGGCTTACGCTAAAGGTATCGGCGGAACTCGCGGTGGTATTTTAGAAACAACCTTCCGCGAAGAAACCGAAACTGACTTATTCGGCGAGCAAGCAGTATTATGCGGTGGTTTGAGCGCTTTAATCAAAGCCGGTTTTGAAACTTTAGTAGAAGCAGGTTATCAACCAGAGCTAGCGTATTTTGAATGTCTCCACGAAGTCAAATTGATTGTTGACTTAGTTGTAGAAGGTGGACTTGCAAAAATGCGCGACAGTATTTCAAATACTGCTGAGTACGGTGATTATACCCGAGGTCCAAGGGTAGTGACCGACGAAACTAAAACAGAAATGCGTAAAATTCTCAAAGAAATCCAATCTGGACAATTTGCGCGAGATTTTGTTACCGAAAATCAATCCGGAAAACCTGGTTTCACAGCTATGCGTCGTCAAGAAGCAGAGCATCCCATTGAGAATGTAGGTAAAGATTTACGAGCTATGTTTAGCTGGATGCAAGAAGCTTAAAAAAGTTAGGAGTTAAGGGGAAAAGGAGACAAGGAGACAAGGAGAAGGTTTATCGAGTATTTGTAATGGGAGCATCTTGCTCCCTAACTGCTCAATAAACAATTTCCCAATCCCTAATTCCCCATCCCTAATTATTTATTTTCCTTTCTCAGCTTCTTCTATCGCTTTACGAGTTCGTTCGTGGGGTTTAAGTTTTGACTCTCGCTCGGGAAATAAACCAATTAAACTGTCGTTGATAGTTTTGCGAGTATTCGAGCTAGCCGATTTCATTGGTTCTGGTAAGAAACTATCACCGATACCCACGAATATTACAAATAGTAGAAATGCCACTATAAAATAAGACTTTTTAAACATATTTTCGTAAAAGCGTTAAATGTAAATCAATTTTTTATTAATTGATGTATTTAGTTTATTCGCTCTTTTTTATTTGCTGTAACGGTATTTATAAGTAAATTCGTCCTATCTTTGTTTTTCTGAGCCGAAATAGTTCACAAATTCCTTCCCTTCAGAAAGTTACTTAAGAAAAACCGCAGGAATACAAAGGAAAGAAATAAAGAGAAATAGGTTATTTCAGCATCTATATTCTTGAAAGTATTACAAAAGACTCGTATCCTAAAAAGTCGAATACAAAAAGTCTTCCGATGAAACTAAATACTGCATCCAACCTCAAACGAATATTCTGCGGATTAACTGCTTTACTAGTGTTTTCCTCGATGGGATTAAATAATCCAGCTAACGCTCAGCAGGAGAATACAGAACTTTTACCTTTTTTTGACAATCAAGATAACCCGGTGCGAGTAAATTATCCATCGGGAGCTAAATTAGATATTACACCACCCGCACCTCAGCTAAATTCCTTTGATAAAGCAGTACTCAAAACCTGCGGTGCGATAGGTTCCCGAGTTAGACCGAGCCAGTTTCAACAGTTACTATCAGATTATCCAGAAGTATTAACCAAAATAAAAAAAGCTACTAAAGGTGAATTGCGTCCCGGTCGTAGAACAAATTCAGAATTTTTGCAGGATTTAACCGATATTTGGTTCAAAAACAAAGGTTTTGAGCATATATTCTGCGGTGAAATATACAACGAAAACGATATTGGCGGATTGCATTTTTACGGTAGATATTTGCAATTACAAGAACACAAAATCGGCGGCAGACTACCAGTAAATCCTGGCAGACAAGAAGTAATTCCAGGCGTAATTTATACAATGGGCGTAGTTGTAAAACAGTCAAATCGTACTGTAAGAGATGAAATTAAAGGTTATGGATATTTAACTAATGCTGAAGAACTTTTAGTAGATGTAACTAAAGTTTATAAACAGCAGAAAAACACCGAAGGAGCATGTATATATCAACAGTTAGATCAAGAAACAGGAACAAGTTTTCCCACAGTTTTCGTGAGAAAAAATAAAGGAATTATTACTTTTTACCCCGATGCGACTCCGAAGGGTAAAAAGTGCAAGGCTTAGATGGGGAGATGGTAAGCCACCCCCGTGCCGAGGTTCCCTCGGTTGAGGGGAGTGGCGCAACCCGAAGGGAGAGATGGGGAGATGGTAAGCCACCCCCGTGCCGAGGTTCCCTCGGTTGAGGGGAGTGGCGCAACCCGAAGGGGGAGATGGGGAGATGGGGAGATAAAAAAATTAACTCCCAACTGATAACTGTTCACTGATAACCGCTCGGACGTTTGTCATAAACTGGGTTTGCTGCTTCTAATTGTGCAGCTAGGCTGATAATAGTGCTTTCGGCTGTGGGTTTTCCGATTAACTGTACTGCTATGGGTAAACCTTTTTCATCAAAACCGACGGGAAGCGATATTGCGGGTTGTCCGGTAGCGTTTGCTGCTGGACAAGGTGCAATCCAGCGAATTATATTTTCAAATGTTTCTTCGGGACTTAATGCTGACCATTCACCGACACGGATGGGTGAATGTAGATAAACTGGCATTACTAAAACGTCTATATTGTCGAAAAACATGACAATTTTTCGTGCTGCCATCTGCATCTGGTAAACTGCTCGTAAATATTCACCAGCAGTACCATTCCTAGCTAATAACCAGCGATTTAAGGGTTGTAATATTTCTGGTGGAACTCCAGAAGCGGCTACATTCGCTTGCCAAACTATCTGAAATGGTTCTACCAAATCGCTAATATCGGGACATTTTTCTTCTACTGTATGTCCTAATTCTTCTAATAATTTAACTGTCTGCATTACCCCTTGATGACAGTTTTTGTCTGCTTCTCCTAAAGTGGGGATGCTGGTACAAAAAGCGATGCGTAAATTATCTACTTTTTCTTGGCTGTAACTTAAAAATGATTTTTCTGGTTCGGGTAGCCAGTAAGAATCTCCCGAAACGTAGCCAGACATAGCATCTAGTAAAGCTGCTGCATCTGCTACAGTCCTTGCTATCGGCCCATTTATTGCAATTCCATTCAGGCGATCGCCAACTGGTGCGTGAGTAATTCTTCCTCTGGATGGCTTGATACCAACTAAACCACAACAAGCTGCTGGTCCGCGAACCGAACCACCACCATCAGAACCTTGTGCGATAGAACACAATCCTGCTGCAAGGGCTGATGAAGCACCACCGCTAGAACCACCGGAAGTATATTCTAAATTCCAAGGATTTCTTGTGGGGGGAAAACCCGTAGCTTCTGTATAGGGAAATGAGCCTAATTCCGAACTTGCTGTTTTACCTAAAATGATGAATCCAGCTTTTTTAATTTTGGCAACTACCCCATCATCGAAATCGGGTACATTACCAAGTAACGAAGCATTACCGTAGCAACAGGGAATACCCGCAACTGGATTTAAGTCTTTAATTGAAATTGGTATCCCGAAAAATAATGGCAAATCTTCCTTTTGAGCCAGCATTTCGGTTTTGGTTTTAGCCTCATCAATCGCTTGTTCGGCCGTAACAGTAAAATAGCTACCTAACTGAGAATTAAACTGTTGAATGCGTTCTAAATATAATTCCACCAACTCCAACGGCGAAATTTCCTTACGACGGATTAATTCTGACTGTTTTAACGCTGATGCGAACGCTAAATCAACTGGGTTCATCGATTTTAACTACCTCGAAAACGAAAATCTCCCGTTTGGGGGAAAAATAAATTTTAAACTCTTGGCTATCTTTGAGGGTTACAACCCTTACAAAATGGAAGTTTGACAGGAATTGCAAGCCGAGATAATCCAGTTTAACCCAGTTTTTGTAGCATTGATATCAATAAACATTTTTAGTAACCGAGATATTGCTGAGGATTTGTAACTTAGATTTTAAATCTCTACCCTACGCTGCGTCTTCATCGTAATCCATGTGAAATAATATATCTGACAACCAAGTTTTAAAGTCGGAAGCATCTGTAAATTTACGTATTTTTAGGAATTTCAGGGTTGGGAAGTGCGTTAGCGATATCCGTGGTATTAGATCCCCCCTAACCCCCCTTGAAAAGGGGGGAATTAAAGCCAAAGTCCTTCCTCAAAAGAGATAAATTAAATTCAAAGCTCCACTGAAAAGGAAGGAATCAAATTCAAAGTCCCCCTTTTAAAGGGGGATTTAGGGGGATCTAAACGCTGCGAAAGCAACTTAGAATACTTCTTACGGGAGGTTAGGATATTTTATCAACCAGGGTTAGAGTGAACAAAACTATTTAGCTTTTCGTAAATCCCCTCAAAGTTATTTAAAACCTCTTGATTTGTAAATCTAATAACTTTTAAACCGTAACCTTCTAATCTTTCCGTTCTTTCTTGGTCATAAGCTTTACCTTCATCAGTAAAATGACTTTCTCCGTCAATTTCAATTACCAATTTTAGTTTAGGACAGTAAAAATCAACTATGAAATAATCTATTGGTCTTTGTCTCAAAACTCTAAATTTGAAGGTTCTTAGATATCCATACCAAAGCTTTTTTTCAGCAACAGTCATATTTTTACGAAGTTCTTTCGCTCTGGGAAGCAAATTAGGATTGTAGGGAAGATGAAAATCACTGTTGTTTAATTTAGTCATATTTTATCTCCCCTTTAAAAAGCTAAGGTGTACAAACATCTCGGCTTTATCCCCCTAAATACCCATTAAAAAGGGGGACTTTGATTCAGATTCCTTGCTTATTAAAGAAATTTGAACTCAGATTCTCCCTTTTTTTAGGAGGGTTCGCGGGGATAAAACGCTGTGAAACAAACTTGAAAACTTGCGCTTACACCATAGCCTAAAAAAAGAGGAAAATTCCTGAGATATAAATTTAGTCTGAGGAACGTAACCCAAAGTGAATCATGGGAATGAATTAGTATTTTATCGTTAACCTAATGCCATCCCAGCCCATTCACTAAATCACATAAAATGTTCTTCAAAATCCAAAATCTAAAATCTCACACTTCCCGCTCGACAATCACGCAACCAAGTTTTAATTCCTTGTCCTACAGCAGTATTACTACTTTCTCTTGGTGGTGTAGGTGGTTTTTGTTTGGGATAACCACCCGTTTGCGAATAAATCATTGACATTCGCCAACCACTTTCGGTTTTAGTCAAAAATAGCCGGTGAAATCCTTGTAATTGTACTGCTTTACCTTTTACATACTGACGCTCTAAAGTAGTAAAAAATATTTGTTCAACTCCCTCAGTTCCATTCACTGATTTATCCCCTTCATCCGTCCAGCTTCTCAAAGGTAACGGTTCAAAATCAGGTTTTCCTGCTAACAACATATAGCTATAAACTTCTACAGGTCTATCCAAACGGCGAGCGCGTTGAGTAGCACGATTGAAATAAGCTGGTAAATCCCGTAATAATTTAGTAGTTAAAGTAGTTATATCTTGATTAGAGCAAGAAGTTTTTTCTTTTTTATTGTTAATTGTATTGTTAATAACTGATTTTGCAGCCAATCCAGGATATTGAAATGCATTGAATACAACAACCCAAAAACTAATTAAAAGCAATAAATAATAATTTTTATTTTTAATCATTTTAATTACGTCATTCCTGACTTTATAATACTCTCGATTTAAACGACGTAAAAAATATAAATAATAGTTTCATTCTGAGTTAGAAACATAAATAGCTAAGGAATTAAAATAACTAACTATCTTGGCAGTTGCAAATGGTGCGTAACACTAAAAACACTGTTACTACGCTCACAATTAGTCAAAGTGTCACAGCACCCTACAAATTAAATTGATGATCCACATCCTCCGGATGAAAACTGATAACTGATAACTGATAACTGATAACTGATAACTGATAACTGATAACTGATAACTGATAACTGATAACTGATAACTGATAACTGATAATTGTTAACTGTTAACTGTTAACTGATAACTCTTGACAAATTTTCTTCCAAGCCAATCTTGGTTCATCAGCAGCAGTAATCGGTCTGCCAATGACTAAATAATCTGCTCCTGCTTGTAAAGCTTGTGCTGGGGTAAAAGTGCGTTTTTGGTCGCCTTTATCTGCCCAACTTGGACGAACCCCCGGACATACAAACAAAAAATCTTTCCCACAAACATCCCGTAATTTTGCAACTTCTTGAGGTGAACATACGGCCCCATCTAACCCCGATTCTTTTGCCAAAAGTGCCATTTGCAGCGCGTATTCTGGCAATTCCACAGGAACTTTTAAATCAAATGCTAATTGTCTCGAAGAAATACTAGTCAGTAAAGTAATAGCAATTAACTTAGGTGGTTCAACTCCAGCTTGTGCAGCACCGAGCGCTAAACCATCAGTAGCAGCTTTGAGTGCATCTTTACCAGCAGTAGCATGAATAGTTAGTAAATCTACACCATAACGAGCAGCACTACGACAAGCACCTTTGACAGTATTAGGGATATCATGAAATTTCAAATCGAGAAAAATCTTTTTTTGACGAGATTTGAGTGCTTCAATAATTTTCGGTCCAGAACTAGTAAACAACTCCAAACCAACCTTGAAAAAAGTAACTTCCTCAAGCTGCTCAATAAGAGCTATTGCTGCGGATTCATCTGCTACATCTAAAGGGACTATTATTTTTTGCATCGGGAAATTTTCTTAGAGGGGTAGAGGGGGAGATAGGGAGATAGGGAGATAGGGAGATAGGGAGATAGGGAGATAGGGAGATAGGGAGAGGAGGAAAAAATTAATTATTCAGCCATTAACAACTAACAACTAACAACTAACCACTATATAAGCTTGATAAATTTCTTTTTTCCGAGTTGTAAGACTTTACCTTGTAATTGTTGAGAATTGTCAAATGTAGTGTCGCTGTCGGCAATTTTTTCACCGTCTAAACGTACTCCACCTTCTGCAATTTTTCTTCTACCTTCCCCACTACTTTTACATAAGTCGCTAACATTAAGAAGATAAAATAGTTTAAGAGGAAATTCCAACTCGGCTAGAGAATATTCTGGAATTTCTCCGGATTTTCCTCCGGATGCAGCAGCTTTTTCTGCTTCCATTGCTGCTTGTTCGCCATGATACTGAGTAACAACTTCTTTGGCTAACAATTGTTGCTGTTCTCTAGGATTTTCTGGCAGATTGTCTTTATTTAAATCTGTTAGTAGTTCAAAATAATCAAATAGGAGTTCATCGGGGACGGCTTGTAGTTTCTGATACTTTTGTGAAGGGTGTTCCGCTACAGCTACATAGTTATTCAAAGATTTTGACATTTTTTGAATGCCGTCAGTACCAACTAAAATTGGTAAAAGTAGTCCAAATTGCGGCTTTTTACCAAAGTGACGTTGCAAATCTCGACCAACGGCAATGTTAAACTTTTGGTCAGTGGCTCCCAATTCTACATCTGAATCAACGGCAACTGAATCGTAACCCTGCATCAATGGATATAGGAACTCATGAATAAAAATAGGATTCTCTTTTTTATAGCGCTCAGCAAAGCCTTCCTTTGCTAGCATCTGCTGTACTGTCATAGTTGACAGCAAATCTAAAATTTGTCCTAAGTCCAACTTATTCAGCCATTCGGAGTTATAACGGACTTCTAACCTTCCTGGAGTTTCAAAATCTAAAATTGGTCTAACTTGCTCTAGGTAGCTGTTAGCATTCTGCTCTACTTCCTTTTGCGTAAGTTGACGACGTGTTTCAGATTTACCTGACGGGTCACCTATTCTCGCGGTAAAATCACCAATAATCAATACTGCTGTATGACCATTGTCTTGGAAAGCCCGCAGTTTCCGCATTGGTATACTATGACCAAGGTGAATATCCGCCCCGGTTGGATCAATCCCGAATTTAATTCTTAAAGGTCTGTTAGCTGTTTCTAAAAGCTTCTCAAGACTTTCGGATTCTTTCTCAGAATTGTCCACCTGCGGAAAAATTTCTACAGTTCCCCGCTGTAGCCAAGATTCGGTATGTCCCATACTAGAAAAATTGTTACTTATAGTGTTTACTCTGGTTGGCACAAAAAGGTAATAACCAATCTTAATAATCTTAATGGTTAATCTAATCCCACCTAATATAATCACAAAAAACTAACGCTTTGACCTGCCTTTATTAATTAGACTTATTATTTACAAGTGAGGAAGTGAGATAGCCGTGTCATCTAGGACTTTTGAAAAAAAGCAGCCCCAAGCTCCGGTCTCGTCAGGCTTTGAATTTATCAAAGGAGTCGGTCAGGTCGCTGGCGGATCTCTGTTAGCTGCCACGATGCTGACAAGCTCTATTGTAGCGGGAGGATTAGTCGGTTTAGCAATTAGTTTCCGTAATTTACCAGATGTCAGACAGCTACGTAATTTCTTTCCTTCAGAAACAACTTATATTTATGATATGAAGGGTAAGCTACTTACGAGTTTACACGGAGAAGCTAACCGCGAAGTTGTAGTCAAAGAAAAAATATCTCCAGAATTAAAACGAGCCGTACTAGCTAGCGAAGATAGCGATTTCTATTATCATCACGGTATCAACCCCAAAGGTGTGGGTCGTGCTATTGTCACGAACTATACATCTGGTGGTGTTAGTCAAGGTGCTTCGACTATCACCATGCAGTTGGTAAAAAACTTATTTCTTAGTCGCCGACGCGAATTTACTCGTAAATTAGCTGAAGCTGTATTAGCAATTCGTCTCGAACAAATTCTTTCTAAAGACGATATTTTGGAAATGTACCTCAACCAAGTTTATTGGGGTCACAACAATTATGGAGTTCAAACAGCCGCACGCAGTTACTTTAACAAGTCAGCTAGTCAGTTGACTTTAGCTGAATCGGCGATGATGGCTGGTTTAATCCAAGCTCCAGAGCAATACAGTCCATTTGTCAGCATGAAAAAAGCCAAATTCCAGCAAAAAACCGTTTTAGGACGAATGCTGACTTTGGGTTGGATTACTCAAAAAGAACATGATGACGCATTAAAAGAAGAGATTAAGCTGGGTAAAATTAGGTCTTTTGGAGGTAGCGCTTTACCTTATATTACCAACGAAGTATCGCGAGAATTAGCGAAAAAATTTGGTCGCGATGCTTTGTTAAAAGGCGGTATGCGGGTACAAACTACCGTGGATATTAATTTCCAGAAGATGGCCGAGAGTGTTGTTAAGAAATGGCATTACCGACTATTGAGACGTGGTTTGTATAAAAACCAAATTGCTTTGGTAGCCATAGACCCCAGAACTCATTACGTGAAAGCACTAGTTGGTGGTGTAGATTCCAAAAAAAGCGAATTTAATCGCGGTACCCAAGCTCAAAGACAGCCCGGTTCTGCTTTTAAACCTTTTGTTTATTACGCTGCATTTGCTACCGGGAAATACACCCCTAACTCAATTGTTTACGATACCTCAGTTAGCTATCGAGACGGTAGCGGTTGGTATAGACCGCGTAACTATGACAACAGTTTTGGCGGCGCAATGTCAATTCGTCACGCTCTCAAGCTGTCTCGAAACATTCCCGTAATTAAGGTTGGTAAAGCTATCGGTATGAATAAGGTAGTTGAAACTAGCCGAACTTTAGGTATTATGAGTCCAATGGAACCCGTAACTTCTCTACCTCTGGGTGCTATTGGAGTCACTCCTTTAGAAATGGCTTCTGCTTATGCTACTTTTGCTAATTATGGCTGGCAATCACCAACAACAGTAATTGCTCGCGTTACTGACAGTAGTGGTAATGTTTTGCTGGATAATACCCCCAAACCTAAATTAGTCTTAGATTCGTGGTCGGCAGCTTCCACAATCAACATCATGCAAACCGTAATTAATAGCGGTACGGGTAAAAACGCTGCTTTAGGTCGTCCAGCAGCAGGTAAAACGGGAACCACATCTTCAGAGAAAGATATATGGTTTGTAGGTACCGTACCTCAGTTAACCACTGCTGTTTGGGTTGGTAGAGATGACAACAGAACCTTGTCTAGAGGAGCTACAGGTGGTAGCGACGTAGCACCAATTTGGCGTGAATTTATGGTAAACGCACTTAAAGGTGTACCCTCACAACAGTTTAAAGCTCCTTCAGCGTTTAAGCGCCCCAAGGCGAAATAGTTTCTGATAATTAATTTAAGGTCATGGAGTTAATAGTTAGGAGTTACGAGTTTTATCTTTCAACTCTTAACTAGTTAACTTTACCTAAGGGTTTTTTTCTAAATCAGCTTTCATTCGCTCTAAAGTCATATTCATTTGGTCAAACATTTGTTGAGGAGTGACCCCAAACTGATTTAATTGAGTTTTTAATTGCTCAACTGTCATTTGTGCCATAAAATCTTCAGATAGCTCGAAGCGCTTCATAAACACCCGATAGCGCTCCATCATCGCTTCCATCTTGCTTATAAAAAGTTTTTTGCCTTCACGGTCAAATTTACCGTAGCTGTTACCAAGCTGAATTAGTGCTTGATAATCTTCAAATAGCTTTTTCGCTTCTTGCTGAACTATGTCGGAGTCGAAGAATCCCATATTAGTTGTTTTAAAATGAGTACTGAGACTTAATATCTTGTTACTTCACCTACTAGTCTTATTTTAATCTACGCCACTACTCTAGGAAACAAGCTTGGGGAATAGTAGTAGTTTTCTACTCAGATTCTTCATAAGTTAGTCCAGAATATTTAAATATCTTTGTGTCTAATCGGTAAAATCTGATTCTTATATGCAAAACATCAGTATAGTTAGGGAGATCCAAAAAATATCCAAAAAATATCCAAAAAATAAAATATCCAGCTTCTGAAGATACATTTCGGAGAACACTTAGAGTGATGGGGGTTTCGCCTTTCAGGGAAAACCTGAAGCAGGGTATTTTATTACTTGCAAGTGCCTTACTTAAGAATCTTATTGAAATTCAAACGATATTTAAGGTGCTGACCAGAAGCGAGATATTTTGTTAATATAACTTTCGCCGATTGATTGAGTATTACGGTATATTTCTGACTAACCGAGAAACGGCCCCATAGTTCAATGCAGGTAATTATAGATAATTTAGGAATATGCTTGCCAAAAACAAAAGCCGAAGTATTGCTGCGATTTTAGCTTTATCTGGTGCGGTCACTATCTCAGGCTTACACAAGTTTTATTTAGGACAGCCTGTATGGGGAGTAATCTATGTTTTACTTTCTTGGACACCAATACCCAAAGTAGCTTGTGCTATTGAAGCTGTTTGGTATTTAGCCCAAGACGAAGATACTTTTGACCGTAACTTTAATTCGGGTAAGACAGCACAATCAGCTTTCAAAAACAAAAATTCTGGAATAGGAGAGCTTGCTGAAGATTTACGGAAACTAGACGCTTTACGTGAAGATGGATTAATATCCGAATACGAATTTGAACAAAAACGTCGTCAACTGATTGACAGCGAACAGTGAACTTTATTACCGCTACGACACAACCAAAGTCCGGCGACCTGGACTTAATTGAGTTTAATTGAGTAACCCGCTACCACGGCGGGTTTTGCATGTGTAGTCGTGACTTACAGTCGCCAGGTATGAATAGAATTTTACTTTCCATTTAGATCGGGACTTACCCAATTGTCACAATACTCGGCTGGTGCGTGACACTGAAAATATTGTGACTACGTTCCTGCTTTGTTCAAAGTGTCACAGCACCCTACTAGCAAAATGTGTCGCTTGCGTAATTCCTAAGTACTTAGACAAAATTAATTGTATATTTGTGATTGCGAGTTGAACGAAGTGAAACGAAGCAACCGCAATACTTTGAGATTGCTTCCCTGCGGTCGCAATGACACATTTATTTGTGTCCAGATACTTATAAATATTAAATATACGTGTTTTATCGCATTTAAACTAGGATTGCTATAGTCGCACTATCGTATTTTAAAATTTTCTTGTCATATAAATAGCTGCAATTAATACGCTGTAAAATTAAAAATTTATCAGGTAAAAGCGCGCTTACAATCGAGAAATTAACTTAATCCAGTAACTCCGAAACAAGCGCGTAGATTGCTTGAAAAAGTTAAGGCTGCGGTAATAGAATGTATCCCTTTACCTTCATACTTAAAAAAGTAATTAATAAAGCAATAATTAGACCGTTAACTTTTATGAGAAAAATAAATTCATATTTCAATATGGCTAACGGCTGCCCTAAGTAGGTAGACGTAATTAAATATAAGATAAGACCTCACTCTGTCTCCGGCTTCCCTCTCCTTAATAAGGCTACCGTGTACACAGAAGTATTAGAATTTGCTTTCACAGTGTTTTTATCCCCCCTAACCCCCCTTAAAAAAGGGGGAATCTGAAATTAAAGTCCCCCTTTAAAAGGGGGATTTAGGGGGATCTGACGAGATGTGTGTACACCGTAGCCTTAATAAGGAGAGGGATTGAGGGTGAGGTTTTATATTTAATTTGACCTACTTACTTAACAGCAACCCCAAAAATTAACTACCTATTGATATTCCGGATCAAAAATGGAAAATTAAATTTATAAAGAAAACTACAATATCCCATACCAACTTCAAAACTAAAAGATAGAATAATTGCGGCGTGTCGCGAATTCTAACAATCATGGGAATATCAGCTATAGCTAGAGAAAAATTGCTTGCTCGTCAACAGCTACCGGATTTCTTCGGTGCTGAAGCAGTCAGACCCAGCTACGATGGACTTGGTTTGAGCAATATTGCATCTCTAGCAGTTGAATGGTTAGCTCCGGATGCTCCAATTTTAAACGAAACACCTGCAACACCTGCTTTCAATCCAGAATTATTAGCAGCATCTCAAGTATCTGAAGCTTGGAAATCTTGGCAAAATCAAGCACCGATAAATCATGTGGTGATGCTGATTATGGATGGTTTTGGTTACGAACAATTACAGTCTCTTACGAATTCCCAAGATATACCGAACATCGCTAAAGCTTGTGAAAGTCCGCAAGCTTTTTTTATGGCTGCGACTTCAGTTTACCCTAGCACTACAGTTACTGCTTTAACTTCTGCTGCAACTGGTTACGCTCCTGCACAACATGGGATGATGGCAACTAATCTCTATATGCGCGAACTTGGCTGTATCGTTAATTTTATTGGTTTTCGTCCTCAAACCGCTCCTGGTAGAGCTTCTTTTCCCGATAGTTTATTCAATCCTGAGAATTTGCTTCCCGTTCCAAACATATATTTACGCATGGAAAAAGCGGGAATAGATGTAGAAATTATTAATTTTGAACAGTTTAAACAAACAAGTATTAGTCGATTTACTAGCGCTGGTGCGGATGCTGGAAACAATGGTTTTAAAGGTTATCGCACACCTTCGGATGCTTTTTCTCAATTACGCGAAAATTTATTAGCAAAAAACAGCAATCAGAAGAGTTTTACTTATTTATATGTACCTACTATAGATTCAGTTTCTCACCGTTACGGGCCGTTGAGTTCTTCTTATAAAGCAGAAGTAGCGACTTTAGATTTTGCTCTTAATAAACAACTAATTGAACCTTTAGCTGGTCGCAATGATACCGTTTTGTTAGTTGTAGCAGACCACGGTCAAAGATATAGTAATTTAGAAAATACACTTTGGTTGGAACAGCATCCCGAATTAACTCGAAATTTATTTGCTCCGGTAACGGGTGAGTCTAGGGTTCGTTATTTACACATTAAACATGATAAACAAGCTGCTGTTTCAGATTATATTAAGCAAAATTTTAGTGAAAACTTTTTTACCATAACTAAATCTGAAGCGATGGAAAACGGTTTATTTGGAATTCCCGGTAAACCTTTGGGTAGAGAAGCTGAAGATAGAATTGGTGATTTACTACTAATTTCCCATAAAGATTGGATATGTCGTCAGCATATTACGAATGAAGAACGCTTACATACGCATCTTGGAGTCCATGCAGGTTTAAGTAGTGCTGAGATGTTGATTCCGTTTCTTGCTTATCGGTTTTGAGAATAGCTATAATAATTAACTCCTCACTACCAATTACCAATTACCAATTACCAATTACCAATTATCTAAAAACCCGGTTTTTTCAAAAAACCGGGTTTCTAACAATACCAATAACTAGAGTTCATCTTCTTCACTACAGTTGCTTTTTTAAAGATTGTAACGAAGCCCATCTACTATCAACGGGTTTATCTATATCAATATCAGTATTTTGCTTCTGCTCAATTCCCGTACATTTTTCATCGCATAGCTGACGCTGGGGGATTTCTAAACACATTTGCTCGTACAACCAACCGCTGGGATGAAAGTATCCATATGGTGATAAAGTTTCCACCAACTCATCTAAAGCAACTTCTTTTTCTGCAAGAAATTCTTCTTCAACTTCGGCTTGTTCGTCTAACCAAATAATTTCTGAAGTATCAACCAAAACGCGATTATTGTATTGTTGCAAGCAACGGTTGCAGGTCAATGTCATAATTGCTTCAGCTTTAGCTGTTACTTGTAAGAAATTGCCGCGATGCTCTACACGGATATTTCCGCGAACTGGAGTTAAGGTATTTAAATCGGGAAAAAATTCTTTTACTTCAATTTCTTCTACTGGTTTTGACGCTTGAGCAAGTTGGGGAATATAAATTGCGTCCATATTACTCACCATTTATCTATCTAAAATAATGCTCTGAGAAAGAAGGTTCGGGAATACATTGTCAAATATTTCTAACTAAATATTTCTTGTTAGGTATTTCGATATATCCCAAACCCTCAAACTGTATCTACCACGAAAAAGGACGTACAACCAAATGGCGATGTGGTTCTTTACCTTGGCTAAAGCTTTCTAAGTCTTCAAAGCCTTTTAATAAAGTATGAACTTGACGACGTTCGGCTGAACTGAGAGATTTTACTTCCACTTCTCGCCCGGTAGTACGGACTCTATCAATTACTTCGTCTATCATGTTGCGAATTTCGGCTAACCTTTGAACGCGGTAGCCGTTAAGTTCTACTGTATAGGATGCTTGTTCCTCAGTTTCTTGGTTCAAGTTAAGAATAGAGTTTGATAGATACTGAATTGCATCTAGCACTTTACCATCGCGTCCAATTAAATTTTGGATTTGAGTTTCGTTTAAGTTAGATTCCTCAATTTTCAACCAATAGCTATTAAGAGAAAGTGGGTCTTTTTCTCCCAAACTGCTTTCTTCTTTATCAACTTTAATCTCCACAGAGAACCCAGATAATTGCAGCAATTCTTTTAGCCACTGCTCCCCGCGTTGCATCCGAGTATCGCTCATCATCAGCTTGTTGCTTTCTTTTTAGTACTTTTTGGTTCAAACGGTAGTGCTTTTGCTTCTGCGCTCAGAGCTTCTTTTTCTTGCGCGTCTACAATCTTTTGCAGTTCTTCTGGTAAGGGTTCTTTGGAGAGGATGTAGGTTTGTAGAGTTTGGAAAATGTTCCCAATCACCATATACATCAATACCCCAGCAGGTAGGGGGAAGAATAAAAACATCCCTGAGAATAGAACCGGAGTTATTTTACTTACAGCATTCTGTTGAGGATTATCACTGGTGTTGCTTTGCCCGGAAAGTAATTGGCTTACGTAAAGCGAAATACCGAACATTCCAATCATTGTGACGATATCCCAACGAACTGTGCCGTCATCGTCAAAAGCGCCGACTCTACCTAAAGCCTTAATAAACAAAAATCCCGTGTCTGCTGCCAATCCAGGAATATTTCCTTGAATTGTGACATCTCCGGGCTGTAAAGCTTCTATATTACCTTCGGAATCAATGCTGATTCGCTCTGCTCCTTTAGTTATCTTCCACTGAGGAAGCAACTTGTTCTTATTTTCTGGATGCTCTTCTAATACTTCTTCAAAGGGCTTACCATCAACCGTTTGATATTCAAGCTTGGTATGTTCTCCTACAGCTAGCTTGTTTCCTCCAGGAAGAATCGCAGCTACTTTTAGACGTTCGCCTTCATCAATATAAATACTTGAAGGTTTTGTGGCGAATGCAGCTGGTTGAATTCTTTCAATTTGTTCGCTAGGTAAAATCTGGAGATTGACATTATAGTTTGCAGTAGCGAAAGGCGAACCCCGCAATGTTGCAAAAAGTGCTAGCAATACAGGCATTTGCAAAAGCAACGGAAAACAACCAGCAAGTGGATTCCCAAATTCTTTTTGGGTATTCATCATCTCTTCTTGCTGCTTTTGCGGGTCGTCTTTATATTTTTCTTTGACTTCCGCCATCCGCTTCTGCATTATCGGTTGGACAATCTTCATCCGCCGCATATTGCGTATTTGACCTACACTCAAAGGATAGAGCGAGAAGCGGATAATTAATGTTAGAGCAATAATTGCCAATCCATAGCTCGGTACAACGCTATAGAACAAGTCTATGATTGGCAGCATTACATTGTTCGAGAGGAACCCAATACCAAAGTCCATTATTTTGAATTCAACCCTATAGACACTAAATTAACTGAATCTAATTTATCTAAATCCTCAGAAAAAATGCGACTAGCTATCCTACGGATAGCCGCACATTTTTTAAATCCCGATATTGCAATCGGTGAGATAGATAGAGATAGTACCAATTCAAAACTAAAAATTAAAAATTATTTTTAATTATTTTTCAGTTTATATTTCTTATTTTGAATTGATTTATCGGTGGATAATCGGCGACAAAAGCTGTTTGGGTGCTATTATCGGTTAGCTTTTCGCAGCATCGACAAATTTAGGATTTCTCGCAGCTACCTGTTGAGAAATATACTCGTAAGTCTTTCGGAACATAGGAACTGCTCGTAATTCTAAACGACTACCGTCTCTAAGGGTAAGCACCATATCACCCCATAAGCCAATACCACGGGGAACCTTAGCAATTTTTACAATTTCCGAATAGATTAAGTCAGAACGGTCGCGTCCCATCCAACCACCAGTAACAGATATGCGACGGTCGGTGATACGGTAACGCAGCCATAATGCTCTCACAATAGCCCCGACAGCTAATGGTAGACCGACCAAAGTAAAACCAATCAGTATACCTATAATTAGATCCCCTACATGAGGACCACCCTCGTAATAAACTTCTTCACGAATGCCCATTAATGACCTCGGCTTTTACCAACAACTCCTCTAATTCTTGCAGAAATTGTTTGCTTCCGCACTCTTGTTGTACTGCTGTTGGTTTTACAACTACCACTAATCGCCATTTTGGGGCTAGTTGCGGCAATAATTCATATAGAACAGCTGCAATTTGACGTTTCAGTCGGTTACGAATTACAGCTTTTTTACTAACCTTAGTACTAATCGATATACCGATTTTAGGTGGAGTTAAATTTGAGTGCGTTTTATCTTCTCCTGTCTCTTGGGAAGTATCCGAAAAAGGTGGCTTATCATCACGCGGTGGCAATGCTCTAAGCGTCATGTAAGAACCATGACAGCGAAACCCTTCCCGGAAAACTGCCCTAAAGTCATGTCGGGACTTGAGCCGATTTGATTTAGGCAAAGCCATTTTCAAATACCACTAATACCCAACCAATATACGACTTAAACGCTCAAACGATGACGACCTTTCTTTCTTCTAGCTCGAATCACGTTTCTACCATCGGGTGTACGCATTCTCGCACGAAATCCAGATGTTCTCTTTCTCTTACGGCAAGTGCCGCCTAGCGTTCTTTTCATAAAATTTTCCTTCCCGGCACCGGTTAAAAATTACAATCCGTTATTATACCATCGAATTTTTTAAATTAAAAGAAAAAATCACGGATTTGGTGGATTAAGGGATGGGGATTAAAAAAATAACAGATTCTTTTTATACATAAAGCGAACTCATTTTGTAGGGTGTGTGACGGCTAAAATAATTTATCGACGTACAACGAAAATTTGGATAATGCCGTCACGCACCAATTGGTTGATAATGGTGCGTGACGGTAAATTAAAATTTTTTTATTACCTTTAATAAATTATCGTAACCGTCACAGCATCCTACAAAGAAAGAAAATAAAAAAGGGAGCTGTTTGGCTACTCATTTTGTAGGGTGTGTGACGGCTAAAATAATTTATCGACGTACAACGAAAATTTGGATAATGCCGTCACGCACCAATTGGCTGACAATGGTGCGTGACGGTAAATTAAAATTCTTTTGTTATCTTTAATAAATTATCGTAACCGTCACAGCACCCTACAAAGAAAGAAAATAAAAAGGGAGCTGTTTGGCTCCCATTACAAATGCTTTTTAAGTTCTAATTCCTAACTCTATTTAATTAATCCCGATAATCCAAGTTCCTACATAGCGGGTTAACGCTGTCTTATCACCAGGAGATTGAATTAAGCAGTTAAAGTAGAAGGTTCCAGGAAAATCTGGGTTTTGCACGTTGTCTAACTGCAACTCGACTCTTTTTCCTGCGGGAATGGGTTCTTTAGGATAAATTTCAAGTACATTTCCTTTTTTATCCCATTTGACTTCAGAAACGGCTACTGTCTTACCTTTCCCTCTTCCGACTTTGATTTCAATTTCGTCGGTATCGAATTCCCCGTCGTAGTAATCTGGGTAAGCGATGACAAATTTCTCTGCTGCCATCTTCATTTTTTTAGCGGGAATTCTTAGACGGTATCTATCCCAGTCGCGTGTCTGGCCGCCAAAGTCTAATCGGTATGATAGCTGGTTTTCGCTCTTTACACCGCTAAACAAGGTCAATCCTGGTAAACCTTGTGCGGAGGTAATGGCTGGGACTCCCCCAAGCAAAAGGCCAGTTATAGCTACAGCAGAAAGCAAACGTCGCATGATAATCACTCCTCTGGCAAAAATGGGTCTGTTGTATTAAGGCTGTACGAAGTTAACGCTCGTAATTAAACTTTACTACTGAATCCCAGATACTGGACGTAAGTTACTTATAAAAAGTGTCTTTATAAGTATTATTGTCTATTCTTTTATTTTGAATATTAATTTAGATACCTATTACATGGTGATATTACTTAAGGCAAACAAAATGTGCTTTAATCACTATCTATAGGAATCCGGTTTGAATATTGTTAGCGCAGCGTGTCCGTTAGGACATAAAAGGCGTTGCTAATTAAAAGTTAGGAGTGGCCAAAATAGGTATTTGTAGGGTGCATTACGCTATGACTAACGTCACCTTCGCTAACGCGATAAAACACCCTACGTATTAAAAAAAAATCAAATAGCAATCCTATATTTAGTTTTAGAAATTAATTAAAGCAGTAAAATGTTTTCCTCTTTACAAAATTAGCTAGAGCTTAAGAAAAGTTGAATGTGATGAAAAGTTGATAGTGTTTCTAAATATGTATAACTGTTTCGAGAATGAAGTATTTTGTAAAAAAAGTTGAAATTTAAAAGATAACAATTATCTGGTGAATTACGTTATCTTCTAAAGGGCTGGTTTTCTCTAACGAGGCTGATTAAACAATATGATTGCTGGTTATTTGCCGACCTTGTACTAATATTGTACTAATAAAAATTAAAGCGAATAAAAATGTAGATAAATTATTATTAAATTATTAAAGTTTGAGGAATAACAGATATTAGTATAAGGAACTAAAGTTTCTCAGATGTAAACAAGTAGAATTAGTATTGTTAAAGTATTGTTCAATCCCGAAAAAAAGTTAAAGATAAAAGCGTAAAGTTTGGGAATCAGCTTAGGATGAGCAGTACTTAAGTTTTGTTAACAGCCTTTGATGGCTAAAGATTTTAAGGAGCTTTATCGGTTTTCATGGTCAAATGCAATCCGAGTCTTAACCGATGAACCTCTAGAAGCAAACCATTAGTAGCCGCAGTGGATAAACTACCAGTGCGCTTATCGCCTTACTTAAAGATATTTTCAATATTTTGATTGTTTCTAAAAAACTAACGATTAGGAGTATTCATGAGAATCGCAGTTGCGAAAGAAATAGAAGCTAGCGAGCGTCGTGTCGCATTAATTCCAGATGTTGTATCGAAGCTGGTTAAACAAGGCTTTGAAGTATCTATTGAATCGGGTGCTGGTGAAAAAGCATTGTTCAACGATTCTGATTACGAAGCTGCTGGAGCAACAATTATTTCTGATACTGCAAAACTGTGGGGTGAAGCAGATATTCTGCTCAAAGTAAGTCCACCGCAACAAAGAGAAGATGGTAGCGCGGAAATTGATTTATTAAAGGAAGGAAGTGTATTCATCGGATTCCTTAATCCTTTACGAGACCCATCGCTAATTGAGCAGCTAGCGCAACGGAAAGTAACTGCTTTTAGCATGGAAATGATTCCCCGCACCACAAGGGCACAAAGTATGGATGCTTTATCTTCCCAAGCTTCCATTGCTGGTTATAAATCGGTACTAATTGCAGCCGAAGCATTACCAAAATATTTCCCTATGCTGACAACAGCAGCCGGTACCATTGCTCCTGCCAAAGTGTTTGTAATGGGTGCTGGTGTCGCTGGTTTGCAAGCTATTGCAACTGCAAGACGCTTGGGAGCTATGGTAGAAGCTTTTGATATTCGCGCTGCTGTTAAAGAAGAAGTACAAAGTTTGGGAGCGAAATTCGTTGAAGTTAAATTAGACGAAGAAACAGCTACCGCTGGTGGTTACGCTAAAGAGATTTCTGAAGAGAGTAAGAAGAAAACTCAAGAAGCAGTTAACGATAGAGTTAAAAATGCTGATGTCGTAATTACAACTGCTCAAGTACCGGGTAGAAAAGCGCCTCGATTAGTAACGGAAGAAATGATTGCACAAATGAAACCCGGTGCAGTAATTGTCGATTTAGCCGCAGACCAAGGTGGTAATGCTGCTTATACTGAACCTGGTGGGAATGTAGTTAAAAACGGCGTAACAATTATCGGCCCAGTTAATTTACCTTCATCAGTACCGGTTCACGCCAGTCAGTTGTATTCAAAGAATTTAGTTTCATTGATGAAATTACTGGCAAAAGACAACGCTTTAAATTTAGATTTTGAAGACGATATTGTCAATGCTGCTTGCCTCACCCACAGCGGTGAAATTCGCAATCAACGCGTTAAAGATGCATTGCAAGCTTTAACAGTTAACAGTTAGCAGCGGAAATTGCGGTCTTGGGGGTTTCCCCCATGTGAGCCGAAGGCTTTCTCGTAGAGTGCAAATTTCCAAGAGAGTTATCAATTAACAATGAACAATTATCAATCACCAATTTGTACATTGATAATTGTTCATTGACAACTGATTTTTACTGGAGTTTTTTTGAAATGACAGAAGCATTAATTGCTGCTTTGTTCGTGTTTGTCTTGGCTTCTTTTGTTGGATTTGAAGTTATTAACAAAGTACCACCAACTTTGCATACACCTTTGATGTCTGGTTCTAATGCAATTTCTGGTATTGCCGTATTGGGAGCAATTGTCGCTGCTGGTGCAAAGGAATCAAATTTATCGGTAATTCTTGGTTTAACTGCGGTAATTCTTGCAACTATTAACGTTGTCGGTGGTTTCTTAGTAACTGACAGAATGTTGCAAATGTTTAAAAAGAAAGCTAGTTAGTGCTTAGTTAAGAGTTAAGAGTTAGGAGTTATAGATTATTGATAACTCACAACTAACCACTAACAACTAATAACTAACCACTAACAACTAACCACTATCAACTATCAAATTTTATGAGCGATTTTCTCCCAACTGGCATTCAAATATCATATTTACTTGCTGCATCTCTGTTTATTCTGGGTCTAAAGAAATTAGGTTCACCCGCTACCGCTCGAAACGGTAACGTAATGGCTGCTGTGGGAATGTTGTTGGCTATTGTCGCAACTCTTTTAAATCAGCAGGTGTTGAATTATGAAATGATTTTGATAGGTTTGGCGATAGGTTCGGCTATTGGAGCTGTAGCTGCTTATGCGGTGCAAATGACGCAAATGCCCCAAATGGTCGGTTTACTTAATGGTTTGGGGGGTTCTGCTTCTGCTTTGGTTGCGGTTGCGGAATTTTGGCGGTTGTTGGAAAGTAACCAACCTATCGGTTTGGATGTAAATATTTCGATGCTGCTTGATGTTTTCATCGGTGGTATTACTTTCACCGGAAGTGCGATCGCCTTTGCGAAGTTGCAAGGAATTCTCAAGGGTACTCCGATTACTTATCCTTTGCAGCAACCTTTTAATATTTTGCTGTTGATTGGTTACGTTGTCGGTAGTGGATTTTTGATTGTAAATCCCTACAACCTACCTGTATTTTTAGGCATAGTCGGACTTTCATTACTATTAGGTATATTATTCGTTATCCCTATCGGTGGTGGGGATATGCCAGTAGTAATTTCGCTATTGAACTCACTTTCTGGTTTAGCTGCTGCTGCTGCTGGTTTTGTGGTGATGAACAATATGTTAATCATCGCTGGTGCTTTGGTGGGAGCAAGTGGTTTAATCCTCACACAAATTATGTGTAAGGCTATGAACCGCTCTTTGTTCAGCGTGTTATTCGGTGCTTTCGGTGGAGCTACTTCTGGTGGTGCTGCTGGTGACGGTGGAACAGATGGAGGAACAGTTCGCAGTGTTGACCCAGAAGAATGCGCGATGATGCTGGGCTATGCTCGTTCTGTAGTGATTGTTCCCGGTTACGGTATGGCTGTTGCTCAAGCACAGCACGGTGTTCGCGAGTTGGGCGACCAGTTGGAGCGTATGGGTGTAGATGTTAAGTATGCGATTCACCCAGTTGCTGGAAGAATGCCGGGACATATGAACGTATTATTAGCTGAGGCAAATGTTCCTTACGAACAGCTTCACGATATGGAAGATGTCAATCCTCAATTTGAGCAAACTGATGTTGCTTTAATTATTGGCGCAAATGATGTAGTTAATCCAGCGGCAAAAAGCGATAAAAATAGTCCGATTTACGGAATGCCCATTTTAGAAGTTGATAGGGCTAAGCAAGCGATTGTTATCAAGCGCGGTATGAGCAAAGGTTTTGCTGGTGTAGATAACGGTTTGTTCTACAAAGATAAAACTTCAATGCTTTTTGGTAGTGCTAAAGACATGATAGGAAAGCTAGTTGCTGAAGTGAAGCAATTATAAGCTGTTGTAATTTTTTAAAATAGTGATGGGGAGGTAATTTTCTGATAATTATTTCCCCATTTTTTTTATTAAAAAAAAGATTAATACGCTCAGATAATTTTACTGATTAAATAATATTGTCAAGCATTAGAGAATACAGTATTAAACCAAATCATCAAATTTCAAGAATGAATCAGTTTATATTTTGCATAATTAGTTAAACCCCTAGAATAATAATGTTTATTTTAATATTCAATGAAGTTTATCGGGATATACAATCAACAAGATAGGAATAATTTATATTAGTAAATATAAAGGATGCAAAACCTGTAGTTCAAATTCAGTATGAGGAAATATAGCTTGAATATTCTTATTTTCTTCTCAATAGTATCTTCAACTTATATTTTTAAGTATAGATATGCATCCTAACAATTAAATTATTCCTTTTCTGTATAGGACTTACGCAAAAGTAAAGTTAATGCGTTATTACGAGCGACAGCGACGTATTCAGCCTTCATCAAAGGTGCGGCTCATCTGTGAATCATCGCAGGATTTTTGCAATGATTCGCAGCTTCCCTGAATGCTTCCCTACACGTAGTGACCGTCGTAATGACAAATCTTCATTCCGTAAGTCCTGTTGTAGAAAAAGATAATCTATCATTAACAAAAGTCTGAATTACAATTCCTCTAACTTTGAATTTTGCTTTCAGACTTCAAGTAATTGTATTCAAAAAGCGGTAATAGATTTTGCATGTTCTTTTTTACTAAAAGAAAGAACATAACTTTTGCGTCTCTAATTTCCGGAGCTTAGTTTGCTGGAGTCTTACGAGTCATAATTTGTAATCAGTTAAAATCATGTTACAGCGAAAGTACGAAGATAAATTTGTTAGAAACAAATACGCTGAAGAATTACTGATTAGAATTACAAAAAGTGAGAGTAATTTTACTGATGCAGTGACAATACATGGACAAGCCGGAAGCGGGAAATCAAGTCTTTCTAAGTCTTTATACAATAAGGTAGCACAACATTACTCTAAAAGCACAGTTATTAAAGTTGAAGAAATACTTAAGGATTATGTAATATCAAATCCAAAAATATCGACTTTACTAAAATTACGAGAAGATTTTCTCAAAAATCAATCTTGTTTGAATTGCTTTGATATTGCTTATCTACTGTACGGTGGTTTAGTAAATTCTGCTGAGTCAATAAATATATCTCCAGAAGTTGTTTCAGAAAGCCAGTGTTTACAAATTATTGAAGTAGTCAAGCAAGGATTATACCAATTTCCTTTATTATTGGAAGCTAATTTATCCATAGCTAATTATCAAAGTCAGCAGCAACCGGACGCAGCATTATTTGGTAGTAAAATATTTGCTAGTTTAAACTGGTTTTTTATCCAACAAACGGAAGAAATGCGTCAGTGGTGGAAACTAACAGGTAGTAATAATTTACAAGAATTAAAAGATTGCGCGAATCTAAAAGATTTCCTAAATTTACTACCTTTATTTTTAGCGAGAGATTTACAGCTATACCTACAACAATTTCCTCAAAAAGCAGTAGCTGTTATCGATAATTACGAATCTTTTGCTGATGCTGAAGGTCAATGTGAATGGTTGAAGGATTTAATTAAAATCAATCCTTCTATATTATGGATAATTTTTGCAGAAAAACCACTTCATTTAACAAGCAACAGCGAAAATTTTCTCATACAAAATTTGACTGATGCTGAATCTAAAGAAATTTTACAAAAATTCGACATTGAAAATTTAGAGATTTCACAAGCTATTGTTCAAGCATCTGAAGGTTTTCCTTTGTATTTAAAATTAGGAATAGAAACTTACCTAAGTCTTACAAAGCAAAAAACTCTAGAAGTTAAAGATTTTGCTGTTAACATCCAAGAAATCTTACCAAAACTAAAGGTAGCTTGGGATTGGAATGAAAGAAGAATTTGGCAAATTTTATCTAACTGCCAAAGTTGGGATAAAGTGTTATTTGTAAAATTGATGAGTCACTTGAAAATTTTTAGCTGTGACTGGATATGCGATTGTTGGGATAAACTTTTTAATGAAGTTGTCAAATCTAGTTTTGTAGAATTACATGCAGAAGAATTTTGTTTACACCCAATTGTGGGAGAATATTTATACAAAAATCAACCTACCGAATTACAGCAATCAGTTAATAGTTGGTTGTCTAAATACTATCAAGATAAATATCAACAATCAGAACTAAATTTAGGTGCGTTGGTAAAGTTCATCGAACATAGTTTAAAGAGTCCACAATACCAAAAAGTAACTGATTGGTTTTTTGAGCAAATTAAACTACTTTCCGAAACAGGTAAACATCAGTTTGTTATTTACATACTACAAATTTTTCTCCAATCTCAACAAAATGCTTTTGCTTGGAGTCTATTAGGTAAATCACTTTTCGCTTTAGAAAATTATCAACAAGCTGTAATTGCGCTACAAAAAGCAGAAAAGTTGTGGGAAGCCGAAAAAAATCTAGAAAATTTACTCCTTTCAACTGTACACTTACAGCTTGCAGCTTGTTATCTAATATTTAAACGTACTTCAGATGCTAGTCTGACTGCAAAAAAAGCTTTAAGTATCCGCAGTACTAAATTCAACTACAATTCTGTTGAAATAGCCGATGTCTTGAAACTGCAAACAGAGATTGCTGTCATTGAAGGAAAATACTCAGAAGCTTTAAAGTTAAGTCAAAAAGTTTTACAGATATTTGAATCTCATCACAATATCTCAAATCTTCAACTTACTCAAATAAAATTTATAATTGCCTGGTTAAATGCTCTCAACAAAAATTTACATACAGCGGAAAAGCTGTTTAAAGAGACCCTGAATCACCTAGATACTCAAAACCATTCTCTAACTATTTATTGTCATGGAATGCTAGCCGATATCTACCAAAATATGGGTTATTTCAATTATCAGCAAGCTTATGAAAAGTACGAATTAGCTTTAGAATCTGCTGAAATTAATCTTGGTCTGACACATCCTCAAACTCTAAAATTTATTGCTGCTATAATAAGTTTTTCCCGCATTCGTGGCGAATACGATACAGTAGACATTCTCACACAACGCCGCCATGCCAACATGGAAATCAGTAATTTTGAAGAAACCCCTGCTGTTGCACAAAGGCTTAATAGAATCGGTTGCTTGCTTTATCAGCAAGGAAAGTATGCGTTTTCAGAACATTTACTACAACAAGCGCTACAAATCAATTGTAGGGTTCTGAGCGAACAGCATCCTCAGACAGCCGAAAGTTTCCACAACCTAGGACTAATTCATAAAAGTCAAAGACGGTACCACACCGCAGAAGTGTACTTTAAGCAAGCTTTTCAAATACGTTCCCAATTACTTGGAGAAGAACATCCCATCACTGCTAGCAGTATTAATAGCTTGGCTGCATTGTACTGCTGTATGGGAAAATATCAGCAAGCCGAACCTCTTCTACAACAAGCGCTAGAAATCTGTCAACAAAACTTCGGAGAAATGCATCCCCACACTGCAACAACTCTAAATAATTTGGCACAAATGTATTTCTGTCAAGGGCTTAATATTAAAGCCCAACCTATGTTTCAAAGAGCACTAGATACCTGTCAACAAGTTTTGGGAGAAGAACATCCTTACACCAAAACTGTAGAAAGCAATTTGAGACGATTGCTAGAGAGTAATTAAAGGGATGGGGAGATTGGGAGACAAGGGGACAAGGAGAATCGAAATTGATTTTAATCGGAAATCGGAAATCTAAAATCCGTTGAGGATGCGTTTGGGGAAGAGAAGTTGGGAAAGATATTCTTCCCTCAAACTGAGCCACATATAAAGGTGAAGGGGACGGAAACCGACACCCCCAATTTCCCGCAAAATCTAAAAGACGTAGCGGTGCTACGTCTCTACATTCGGATATGAGGGATTTTCGGAAGATAGCGTCCGTTACCTGTTTAATTATCGTTTTTTTGCTGTACCACGGCGCAATTCTCGTTTTTCTTGTTCTCGAAGACGACGGTCACGCCATTCCATCAAAGTCAAATAAACCACGCCACTTGTAACAGCTACGAGTAATACTAAGGCAGACAAAGCCAAAATGTTGAGAAATGAGCCTTCCACAATAATTTATAGTCCGTTACGACCCCAAACTACCATTGCAATTGACCAAGTAAAAACTACCATTAAAGTAACCCAGCCTAAAGTCAAAATCGCCATAATACTACTTTTAAACTTCCTGTATTAACAACTCCATAACTATCATACAATCATCAGTTACTAGTTTAAATATGATTTGAGCATGAGAAATTAGGAGTGAAGACAGGGGATTGTAATGAAAGAAACTTATAGACCAAATTTAATGACGGAACGATTGGAATCTCTGAAGGCTGGAATTATTAGTAGTTTGAGTTTTTCTCTGGTATTTACTGTCGCTTCTATTTTAAATCGCTTTTTACTCAAAAAGTATTTTCCAGAACTTGATAATGCAAGTATAATTGCGGCGAATTGGCATTGGTTTATTAGCTTTGGAATCGCTGGTTTTTCTGGTTTGCTGTTTGGCGTAACTTATCGCTATATTATTCGTGAAGATAATAACCCGCAGCTAAAATCGGGTAGCGTATTAGCTTTCGGATTGGTGCGAGGTTTAGCTCAGGTCGATATAGGTTTAAATTACTCATTTTCGGTTTTACCGTTGGTCGTGATTGTTTCTGAAAGTATTTTAGAGTTTGCAATTGCAGCTTTTATTCTTGATAGTGCAATTAAATTTTCTTGGGTAAAACCTTTTATTGGGGAGTAGCAACTGATAACTGATAACTGATAAATGTCTAGCTATTTTTTAATCGTTGATTTAGAAGCAACCTGTTCCAATGATGATAGTGTTCCTCGGGGGGAAATGGAAATCATTGAAATCGGTGCGGTAATGTTGAACCGTTCGACTTGGGAAATAGATTCGGAATACCAAAAGTTTATTAAACCTGTAAGACATCCAAATTTAACTCAATTTTGTACAGAATTAACTACAATTACTCAGCAAAATATTGATACAGCACTAACCTTTCCAGAAGTAATCGCGAATTTTAAAGAATGGATTGATTCATATCCTAAAAATATTTTCTGCTCTTGGGGTAATTATGATAAAAACCAATTTATCCAAGATTGTGCATTTCATAATTTTGCTTACCCTTTTGGCTCGGAACATAGAAATATCAAAAAGGAATTTTCTTCATATCTTGGAAGTAAGAAAAAATTTGGAATTACTCAAGCTTTGAAACATCTAGCATTAAAGTTTGAGGGAATTCACCATCGCGGTATTGATGATGCTCGGAATATTGCCACTATTTACAAATATATGAATCAGAATAAAGCCAAAAATTAAAATTTGAATATAGTAATTTTACTCCTCTTTTTAATAAGAAGAGGGAAAGAGGTGAGATTCTATAATTTATTCTTATTCAAAACAACGAGGAATGATATTATTTTCATTTCCGTAGTAATCGATTATTTCATAACTCCTTAAAACAATTAGCTCCATCAAATTGACCATATTCTTCTTAACTAAAGCTTGCTCTGATAAACTTATATAAGGTATCTCAGATAGTAGTAACCCTGTAATATCTTCATGACCTCCATCTTCATTAATACCAGCATGAAGCAAGATAGGTTGATAAAAATCTTTGGGTAATTCTAAAGCTTGAGATTGCTTTTTAAAAAACTCGTGAAATGATGGCTCATCTTGTTCAAACAGTATCAATGCAGCTTTGAAACTTAGAGGATGTTGCTTGGCAAAAATTGCTAGAGATGAACAAATTCCAAAAGTACTTGGTAGTGGCTGCATTTTCTGAATTTGCTCGTCTGTAATTCCTACACTTTTTAAAGATTTATCAATTAAACGGTCGTGATGTAATTCTGAAGCAAAAAATTCTTGTAGCAGTTTATCAACGGGATTCGATTCATAATTCGCTAAAGCAGGGGCTAAAAGTTTGGGACACAAATGGGTCACATGATAAGACTCTAAAGAATAGCCAATTAATTGATGTTTGGTAATTGTCCCATCAACCATCTTCGCGAAAAAGGGAGAAGATGTAAACTGTAGTTTAAGACGTTCTAAAAATCTCCATAATTCTCGATAAAATTGACTTCCACTTACTCCTGTATTTGAAATATTATTTTGAGTTTCAGTTAACAATTCACGGTTATCAAAATTAGCAAGCAGTTCCGGTATTTCTTCTTTAATGTTTGGACAAGCTTTACTCAACTGGTTTAATGAAAAATTACCTATCTGTAAAAGTTTTAATAACTGAGTTATTTCTTGATAATATTCTGATGGCGCAGAAATTGAAAAAGCTTGTTCGGAATTATGAATAATAATTTCATCTTGCTTAAATTCAAAAAATATTCTATTCCTAAACTGTGGCTGTTTATATAAGACTTTAGCTAATGTCATGTCATTTATTTTTGATTTATATTTAAATTTATAAGTACTTAGGTGAAATTAACTGTGCATTTGTCATTGCGAGTGAAACGAAGCAATCTCAAAGTGCTGCAATTGCTATGTCCTAATGTCCCTCCGGGACACGCTCCGCTAACGCTGTTGCTCGCAATGACATAAATAATTTTGCACACCTACTGATTTTATAGTTTTTAAATTGCTGATACTCTACGTAATGAATGATTAGTGGTTGAATAATAATTTAATATAGCAGGGTTTAAATTAGTATAAATATCTATAAATAGATAAGTTTGTCTTCTTAAACGCTGTTTTGTTTGTTCGTCGATATAAGATATCTGCTGAAAGATTTGACGACTAATGTTCTCAAATTTATTGCTATCTAAATAATTGACAAGGTTTCTAACAGATTGGATAAAATTAGAGTTAATATTTACAGATTCGCAACTCTGGATATAGTAAGTAAAATTAATTAAATTTTGATTTAATAAAAACCCTAAAATACTAAAATAGAATAGCGAATCAAAACTTGCCCAATATGCTAAAGCATTACATATTGACATTGTTTGCGGAAGCGGTATTATATCGTTTAAATCTTCATTTTTGATACCAATACAATCAAGAGCTTCAGCTAGAAATTTATCTTTGGCATCTTCTTTGTTGTCAAGCTGATTTATTAATTTTTTTATTTGAGCGTTACTTTCACAGCTTGGTACGGAATAATTGATATTGATATCAGCTTGATAGGAAAATAAGCAATAAGCTTCTATTGCAAAACCGTAAATAATATTGGTTAATAAATCAGATTTATTTAACTTATCCAAGCCAAATAAATTTGTGTCTGATTTTCTTTCAAATAGCTTGTTGCTTAAATATTCCAACTCTAATAAAACTTCTAAACCTGAATTATTCTTGATATGAAATGCATCATCAAGCAGTTTATTTTCGTCTAAATAATGCAGTAAATTGTTTATAGATTCCGGATTTTCACGAGCAAAAGTTTCCTGTAATTTTGATAGACTATTCGTTCCATCCATCATCATCATAAATTTTCGCAAAGATTTATTTGTTTTACAATTGACTTTGAAAACAAAATTTCGTCCTTCTTGAGAAAAAATAATTTCGTTCTGATAGTGATTAACAGATGCAGCTAATCTTGGATATCGCGGTAAAGGTAATTGATGCTGTTTAATTTCAAATTCTGATAATTTATTACCTGGTTCTGAAATATCTTGTAACATAAAATTTTTATGAAAAATAATATCTGAAAATTTTGTATTAGTCAGGACTTACGCAACGAAGATTTATCATTGCGACGGTCACTACGTGTAGGGAAGCAATCGCAAGGTTTTTGCGATGATCCACACCTTCGGTGAATACGTCGCTATCGCTCGTAATGACGGAATTACGTTGCTTTTGCGTAAGTCCTATTAGTTTATTTATTAGCAATCTTCACTCTAAGTTTGTTTTTCATAAAGTGAAGATTGCTATTAAAAAGCTACAGAATTACCGGAGCATATGGGTAAGGAAATTTAATCGGTTTTCCGAAATAAATTGCTTTTATGGGGTAAAGGCTTTTATCAAAAAGAGATTAGAGGATTACCGGACAGGGATTAAAGATTATAATGGGCTTTGTAGGACAAATCGGCTTAATTGGCTTAATAGGAAACCAGCAAATAGGTTCTCTGGGAATATAGCAAATAGGCTCTTTAGGAATGTAAGCAGTAGTCACATAAGCTTTCTCATCTAAGTCTGCTGTAAGTAAGCTTTTATCTATAGTCTCACTCATCAAGCCTCCCACAATATTATCTACTTCACTATCTTGTAAATCGCTTAAAAATGCTTCCGAATCATTAAATAATTCACTACCATCTAGCTTAATATCATTAATTTGAAATTTAGACATTTTCACTCCTCTATTATTTTGCTTGTAGAGAAAATTATTTAATACAGCCTTTTGATACAAGTTCTATATTTGAAATGTTATTGCGTTAATTATTTACTATGCAAATTAAATCTACAATAGTCAAAATAGCTGCTTAAAAAGTTACAGCTTTAGCTATATTTTACTCTTATGACCTGTTATAGATTTTATGCTTTGCTGTAGAATTTGCAATCACTTAAAAGAAATTGCATCTGGTGTAGTTAAATTATTTCTTTTTTTAGAATATCCTATATTTTTTAATAAAAATCAAGTAAATACTATCAATAGTCTTTTTTTGTAATATTCTGCAACTTCATATTCACAAAGTAGAATTTATCTAAACCAAATTATCACATAACTTTTCAGAATATTTATATTATTTTTTTATAAATATGTTATTTTATTCTCTACAATTCACCTATTTTTTTAAATTATAATTATGCTGCTTTATAAAATAATTAATAGGATATATCGGAATTATTCGGTTTGATTATTGTTAGCGCAGCCTGTCCGTCAGGACATAAAAAATGAGTTATTTGTCGGGTACATTATGGCTTCAGCCTAACTGCATTTTCAGAACTTAGTAGAAACGCCATGATAATTATTAATATATTTTTCATAATCTCAAAAAACCTGTAACTACAAGAAAATAAGTTTAGGTAATATTATTCAATAATTATCAATCACAAATGTATTGGTTCAATGGCAAATTAATCGAATCCGAAACTATCCAATTACCAATTAACGAACCCGGATTATTATTTGGTGCAACAATTTTTACAACTTTACGAGTTTACGAAAAATCCCTCGACAAACGTCTAACTCATTGGGAAGCACATCAGCAACGACTTATTTCTTCCGTTAAAAGCCTCGGTTTCCAACAACCATCATGGCAAAATATTCGTCGCGGTACAGAAATTCTCATAAATAATTATCCGATTATCAGGATAACCTTATTCCCCGATGGAAAAGAATGGATAACTGGTAGATTAATACCATTCTCGGATTTGACAAATAAACAAAAGTATGGGGTGAAAGTAACTCTTGCCAAACCAGAACAATACCGCAGTCTACCTTTTCATAAGACGGGAAATTACCTGGCTCCCTGGTTGGCAAAAAACAATGCTTTAAAACAAGATGCTCAAGAAGCAATTTTAACCGATGCTGCGGGAAATTGGTTAGAAACTACTACTGGAAATCTCTGGGGATGGTGCGATGAATGTTGGTTTACTCCACCTCTAAGTACGGGAATCTTACCGGGAATTATGAGAGAGAAAATTATCAATTGGTTGCAAAATCATCAATATCACGTTAAGGAACAACCCTTTACCAGCGAGTTAGTTCAAAGATTTAAAGCGCTAGCCTACACCAATTGTGTAGTGGAAATACTACCAATACATCAAGTCATTCACCCTGTGGTAAAGCTACAATATGATCCCAGGCACGATAGTTTTAAGAAATTACGAAAATATTTACTAGCATGATGTGTACGCATTCTGGTATACGTTAAGATAAGTTAACATAATTCTTAAAATTTTCATCTCTATTTAGAGACGCGACGCGACAAGACAAAAAACAGGAGGATTGACCTCGGTGAATAATAAAAGATGGAGAAATGCGGGGCTGTATGCGCTGCTTTTTATAGTTGTAATTGCTTTAGGAACGGCGTTTTTTGACAATAATCAAGCTCAAAATGTGGAATCCTGGCGCTATAGCCAGTTTGTTCAAGAGGTTGAAGCAGGTAGAGTCGAAAGAGTTAGTTTAAGTTCGGATAGGTCTGCTGCTGTAGTCAAAACAAATTTTGACGATACTAAAAAGCGTGTGACTTTGGTAAACGACCCGGATTTAATTGAAACTCTTACCAAAAACGACGTTGATATCTCAGTATTACCTCAAACCGATGAAGGTTTTTGGTTCAAAGCGCTTAGTAGCTTATTTTTCCCCGTATTGCTTTTAGTAGGTTTGTTCTTCTTGCTGCGACGCGCCCAGAGTGGTCCTGGTAGTCAAGCGATGAACTTTGGTAAGTCAAAAGCCAGAGTGCAAATGGAACCGCAAACCCAGGTAACATTCGGTGATGTTGCTGGTATCGACCAAGCTAAATTGGAATTAAACGAAGTAGTAGATTTTCTGAAAAACGCAGACCGCTTTACTGCTGTTGGTGCAAAAATTCCTAAAGGTGTACTCCTAGTCGGACCTCCTGGAACAGGTAAAACTTTATTAGCTCGTGCTGTAGCTGGTGAAGCTGGAGTTCCTTTCTTCTCCATCTCTGGTTCTGAATTCGTAGAAATGTTTGTGGGTGTCGGTGCTTCCCGCGTTCGCGATTTGTTCGAGCAGGCTAAAGCAAATGCTCCTTGTATCGTATTCATCGATGAAATTGACGCGGTAGGTCGTCAGCGTGGTGCTGGTTTAGGTGGTGGTAACGACGAACGGGAACAAACCCTTAACCAGTTGCTTACCGAGATGGATGGTTTTGAAGGTAACACCGGAATCATTATTATCGCTGCTACCAACCGTCCTGACGTACTCGATGCAGCATTATTGCGTCCCGGACGTTTTGACCGTCAAGTAGTTGTTGACCGTCCCGACTACGCTGGAAGAGTTGAAATTCTTAAGGTTCATGCTCGCGGTAAAACTTTAGGAAAAGACGTTGATTTAGACAGAATTGCTCGTCGTACTCCCGGTTTCACAGGTGCGGATTTGTCCAACTTGCTCAACGAAGCCGCTATTCTAGCAGCACGACGCAACTTGACCGAGATTTCGATGGACGAAATCAACGATGCTATCGACCGCGTATTAGCTGGACCCGAGAAGAAAGACCGGGTAATGAGCGAAAAACGCAAAGAATTAGTAGCATACCACGAAGCCGGTCACGCTTTAGTTGGTGCTTTGATGCCAGATTACGACCCAGTACAAAAAATCAGCATTATTCCTCGCGGACGTGCGGGTGGTTTAACCTGGTTTACTCCTAGCGAAGACCGTATGGATAGCGGTTTATACAGTCGCGCTTATTTGGAAAACCAAATGGCTGTAGCTTTGGGTGGACGTATTGCTGAAGAATTAATCTACGGTGAAGAAGAAGTTACCACTGGTGCTTCTAATGACTTGCAACAAGTAGCTAATGTAGCTCGTCAGATGGTAACTCGCTTCGGTATGAGCGATAACCTTGGGCCAGTTGCATTAGGTCGTCAGCAAGGTAACATGTTCCTCGGTCGCGACATCATGTCCGAACGCGATTTCTCTGAAGAAACTGCATCTACAATTGATTCAGAAGTCCGTGACTTAGTTGACGTTGCTTACAACCGTGCTAAGTCAGTATTACAAGAAAACCGTCACATTCTTGATAAATTAGCAGATATGTTAGTTGACAAAGAAACCGTAGACGCTGAAGAATTGCAAAGTTTGTTAGCAAGCAATGATGTGAAAACAGCAGCGTTTGCTTAATTAAGTTAGGAATTAGGAGTGAGGAATTATGAGTTAATTCAAAGCTTCTAATCAATGTTGAATGAGGTAATTCTGGAATTTCTAGAGTTACCTCTTTTTTTGTGTGTGTTGTTGCGGAGCGCAACGCACCACTGTGCTGTTATTTATGTATACGAGCATATCAACAATTGAATATAGCAGTATTTTCAGTTGAATAGAATACACCTCTCTTCCTTAATAAGGAGAGGGGAGTGAGGTTTATCGAAATGTATTGCACTTAAACGAAAAACACTATGACTAAAATATTACCCCCAAGGGTACCAAATTGTATTAGGAATTATGACTACAGTCATGGAAGTTAAATCATGTAATTAACTATTTATTAACAGGTTAAATTGAATGACTAATACAATTGATTGTCCTACCTTTAAACCTACTTTAAGAATTGGCAATAGAGGTCAAGATGTCAAAGAGATGCAAAAACGTCTGGAAAAAAGATTTGCATCTATTTATCCTTCCAGTTTTCAAATAGATGTTGATGGTATCTTTGGTTCGCAAACTGAAAGTGCGGTTAAATATCTTCAATGTCTAGCTTTCTTAGAGACAACAGGAATTACAGATACAGCGACTTGGAATTTTATCTGTGATGGTGTGAAAAGCTTACCTATTTTGCGACAAAATAGCACGGGGAATACGGTTAAATTATTGCAGCAAACTTTGAAGGATTACAATTTTTATAATGGTGCAATCAATGGACATTTCGATACTAATACAGAAGCAGCTGTCAAAGCTTTTCAAAATGATTATTCTTTGATTTGTGATGGTATAGTTGGTCAGAATGCTTGGACTACATTAATCCATTTAAATACTCATATCGATTCTTGTTATTGTATTTATTATCAAGGGTGTTAATTATTTTAAATTTAATTTAATGCCAATTTTATAATTTGAGTATCTTAGAAACCCGGTTTTTTGAAAAAACCGGGTTTCTGATTTTCATTTTAGTGCAATAAATATTGATAAACCTCACCCCTTTGCCCTCTCCTTATCAAGGAGAGGGGTATATTATATTCAACTGAAAAATCCTATATATTCAAATCTTCTCAAACAAACTATTCCAATCAACAACAGAAGGTCTTGTTCCCTTATTAACAATTTCAAAAGCTTTGTTGTAGCAATTTGAATTATTCAAGCATTCAACACAAGCATTCGCAACGTCTATTCTACTCGTGTCTCCCGTAAGTTTATCGCCAGTTCCTACAATTACATCTAGTTTACCGTCGGTTTTTGCTCTTAGTAAGGTATTTAAATCATAGGAAGTATACGGGCCATCAATTAAACGTCCCGGACGAACTATTGTATAAGGTAAATTAGAATTTTTAATTGTATTTTCTGCCTGCTGCTTTGCGTCGAGAATGCCAAAGCTATTTAAAATACTGTAGGGGAAATCGCTTTTACGTTCGACTCCACAGGAAGAGATAAAAACGAATTGCTTTAAATCTTTTGGTGCTACTTCTACTAAATTACTCACACCTTGAGCATCAACTTTCATAGGGCTATTTTTAGCTTTTGCTTTTGCTTCTTCAGGATTAAAAAATAGTCCCAAATAATCAAGAAAATTAGGATTGCTTTCAAAATCCCATCTTTCAGAAGGAAAAGCAGTAGTTCCGCTACAGCAAATAATATGAGTTACATTCGTCATTGCTGCTGGCAAACTTTCAATATCGCGAATATCACCAACAGCAATTTCGACTTTACTATCAAACATACTTTCCGCTTTTGATGCATTCCGAGTCAAAACTCGTACTTTGAAATTTTTATCGAGCAACTTTGCTACCGTTAATTGTCCAACTCCACCTGTAGCACCAGCAACTAATACTAAACCTTCTGAAATACCTGAAGTCATAATTATTAAGTTAACAATATTAACGGCTCATTACAGATACAATTTCTGCATTATAAAAATAATACGCTATGAAAGTCGGGTCTGTGATATTTTGATAAATTCTGTAGAGTAAATTACGAATCAGTTTTTAAGTTGTAGGTTGTGTAACGGTACGAATGACTTAGCAGATCCTACAAAATAAAATCATCCACCAAACATGTATTTATTTACATAGAGATTAAAACTAAAATCGAGCTAATCCTGTGTTTATTAGGGAATTAACTAAATTTTAGATACTGATATTTCGATTTAAATACGTTCCCAAATTACTGCGCTTTAATTCTATCTATAACTAACAAATACTCTACCCCAATGCATTAATTATCAAACTTTAGTCGATGATGGTTTGAGAAATAGCCATGCTACAAAAAATGTCGCTGCTGTAAATAGTTGAGTCAAATCCAAGGCTGATAAATAACCATCTGACAATGTAGCAATACTTCTGTCCGCGATACCAAATAACCAGGATGATATACCAAATAACCAAACCCCATTTTTAAGATTTCCCATAAATGCTTTCGCTTCTGGCGATTTTTGCTTATTCATGATGTCCTATTTTGTTGGAAAAAATACCAAGCAGTAAGTATGAATGCCCCCATACCTATCAATTCATGATTCTTTACATCGTGACTATATGTTAATAAATATTTTTCTTAGTTGACAGATGGCATTTGATACATTTTTAAAAATTTAGTTGGTTAATTTTAAGCGAGTTGTCTGATTCGTTTTGTACCAATTTTGACAAACTGCTTCACAAAACTTTAATTTAAGAAAAAACAAAGCCCGCATAGACGGGCTAAATTAGGAATTATTTAATTTCGGGTTAAGAGTTATTTTCTAGAGTTCCGATTTTATTTGATGGTTTACTTTTCTGGATGCAGCAATAATTAGACAAGCTGGTACCATCAATAGCCAAAAACCTGATATCGGAATTGCTATTGCTCCAATAATTGAAGTTATTAGCAGATTCCAACCTATTGATTCTGGTAATGTAATTTTATGAGAATCTGCCCAAAAACATAGCTGTGCCAAAATTATCAAAAATGCGGTCAGTGTCATAAACCAAAATGCATCTTCTCGCGCAAAATCGGGTGCAAACGGGTTTGGAGCAACGCTATTGAAAAATCCGTTATTAATAATTGCTGCTAATTGTTCTTCGTAAATCCAGATTCCAACAATCACATGAATAATGCTTGTAACTAGCAACCAATATCCGCTGAATTGAAGCATATTAAACCTCATCTCCAATTAAACCAAGTTGCTTCATTACTTCGAGTAAGTTGCATTCATACCACCACTCGGTAATCTTACCTTCAACTATGTTTAACAAGGTAAAATCATTCGCTTTTACTGCTTTATTTGTTGCTGGAGTTCCTAAAAATTCTCCTGAATTTGTTCCTTTAATTGTCGTCCGATAAACAACTTTGTCATCTTCAGCAATTACATCTTCAACTTGCTGTTTAATATCGGGAAATCCTTCAAACAAACTCACATTAAATTCTTTATTAGCTTCTAATCCTATAATTGGCTCGGTGAAACTGTTGAAGTGATACACAACATCGGGACTCATTAATTCATCCCAAACCTTTCTCCAATCTGGGTTTGTACCCCATCCCTCTTGAGCAAAGCGCAGTGCTGTTACTTTGTTTTGTTTAGTAATGGTATTCATATTTTTCCTTTTTTTTTATTTCAATACGCTGCCGTATGGTTGTAGATTATTAATTAAATATTGAAAGGTCAATACGCAACCGTATGGTAAAAAATAAAGAAAATATAAGGTTGGGAAAACAAGATTGGATTGAACGAGGATTGAAGGTTTTAGGTGAGTTTGGGGTAGAAGCTGTAAAAGTGGAACCTTTGGCTAAATCAATGGAGGTGACAAAGGGTAGTTTTTACTGGCATTTTAAGAATAGAAGAGAATTGTTAGAAGCACTTTTGCAAGATTGGGTGAATAGTCAAACAGAAGGTATTATTCAGCAAGTTGATACAAAAGATGGTGATGCTAATACTAAGTTGATGCATTTATTTGAATTGGCGATTCAGGATGATGGTAAAGTCGAAAATGCAATCCGAGCTTGGGCTACGAACGATATAAAAGCTGCGAATATTATTGAATCTGTTGATTTGCATCGTTTGGAATATACGCGAGATTTATTTTTGCAAGTTGGATTTTCTGGCATTGATGCGATGGTGCGGGCGCGGATGGCTTATTACACATTGGTGGTTGGTGAATTTACTGTGGGTGCGCGAATGAACCAAGAAGAAAGGTTAATTGAAGCGAGATTGCAACATGCTATTCTTACCCGTCAACTGTAATTTTGGATTTTAGATTTTGGATTTTGGATTCGCTTCGTTAACGTACTACCTTTTAATAACTATCTCTCTTTAACCTCTTACCCGTGCGCTCTCTGCGGTTTTTTTATCAATAATCTTATGAGTTAACTACAGCTATACCAAAATCTTCTTTAAAGGTAGAATTAATTGCGTAGGGTATCCACAATTCTGGGTGGGAGACGTAGCATTGCTACGTCTCTACATCAGTATTGTGTTTTTATTTAAATTCTATTTTTTTATTATCAACAATAATTACTAAAAAATGGCAATAGCAATCGATTTTGGCACTAGTAATACCGTTATTGCTCGTTGGAACCCGGTAACTCAGCAGCCAGAAACTTTGAATATACCGGAATTATCGATTCAACAAGGTTTAAATCCGCCGCTGATTCCGAGTTTGCTATATGTTGAGGATGCTTCAAAATCAAATATTTTAGTTGGACAGCAGGTAAGAAATCGCGGTGTTGATGTAAAAGGTGACTCGCGATTTTTTCGTAGTTTTAAACGCGGGATTGGTACTGATATTCAAGGTTTTTTGCCGGAATTAGATGGACGTAATATTACTTTTGAACAAATTGGGGAATGGTATCTACAAAAGGTAATTAAAGAATTATCTACCGTTGAAGGTGGTTTAGATTCTTTGGTTTTAACCGTTCCCGTAGATAGTTTTGAAGCTTATCGTCACTGGCTAGGAAAAGTTTGCGAACCGCTACCGGTGGAACAGGTAAGGATGCTGGATGAACCGACAGCAGCAGCTTTAGGGTATGGTTTAACAGAAGAAGATTTATTGTTAGTGGTTGATTTTGGTGGTGGGACTTTAGATTTATCTTTGGTTCGTTTGGATAAAAGCGTAAAGCAAGAAAGCAAACAACCTTTAGGATTTTTACTTAAATTTGGTAATAAATCTTTAGCAGAAGATTCCAAACAAAAAGTAAAAACGGCTCGGGTATTAGCAAAAGCTGGTCAAAATTTGGGTGGTACCGATATTGATAATTGGTTGACGGATTACTTCGCAAAAAATCAAGGTTTAGCGATAAGTCCTTTAACAACAAGACTCGCAGAAAAAGTTAAAATTCAGCTTTCTACCCAAAATCAAGCCAGCGAAGTTTATTTTAACGACGAGACATTTGAAAGTTACGAATTGGAACTAAATCGCGATTCATTTGAAAATATTTTGCAAGAAAATTCCTTTTTTGCAATGCTTGACGAGTCAATGGCACAATTATTGCAACAAGCACGACGACAAGGAATAGAAGTTGCAGATATTAACGCTGTATTGTTAGTTGGTGGTACTTCTCAAATACCAGCGGTGCAGACATGGATACAAAATTACTTCGACTCCGGTAAAATTCGTAGCGAACAAGCTTTTGAAGCCATTGCTCATGGAGCATTGCAATTAGCCCAAGGGGTTGAAGTCAAAGATTTTCTATATCACAGTTATGGAATTCGCTACTGGAATCGTCGTCAAAATCAACATAATTGGCATCCTATCATTAAAGAAGGACAGCCATACCCAATGAATAAACCAGTAGAACTATATTTAGGTGCTTCCTTAGAAAATCAACCCAGCATAGAATTAATTATCGGGGAATTGGGGGCAGAAACCAGCGGAACCGAAGTTTATTTTGATGGGGATAGATTGATAACCCGTCGTGTAGAAACCAATGAAACTACGGTCAAACCTTTAAATGATAGCGACGGTGCAAGAAAGATTGCTCAATTAAACCCACCGGGATTTCCCGGAAGCGATAGAGTAAAAGTATTTTTAGAAGTTGATAATGAAAGGTTTTTAAGAATTACCGTTGATGATTTATTAAGTGGTGAAACGCTTTTAGAAAATCAAATTGTGGCTCAGTTGAGTTGAATTTGGGGATTCGGGATTGGGAATTGGGCATGGGGCATTGGATAATTAATCTACAATCATAATATGGAGATGTTGTAATGCAATGTCTTTAGATATTAAAAGTTGTTATAAAAGCCATGCAAAGCACAGAAAATACTATTGAACTTCGTCTATGGACGGTTGAAGAATACCATCGGATGGCAGAAGCTGGTATTTTTGATGAAGACGAACGAGTTGAGCTTTTAGAAGGGAAAATTATTTGGATGAGTGCTATAGGAACAGCCCATCGTTCTGCTGTAGGAAGAACAAATAAGTATTTGCAAAAGCATTTAGGTGATAATAATAAGGCTTGGATATCAATTCAAGACCCAATACAATTAGATGATTATTCTGAACCAGAACCAGATATTGCAGTTGTAAAAATTCACCCTTTAGACTACGCAGACCACCATCCTACACCAGATGAAGTTTATTTGGTTATCGAAGTTGCCGATACTACTTTTAAGAAAGATTGCGAAACAAAAGGAAAAGCTTACGCAGCAGCAGGTATTATAGATTATTGGGTTTTAGATGTAATTAATCGTCAGCTTCATGTATTTAGAGAACCTTCTAAAAATGGTTATAAAAGCGAAGTGGTTTTCAAAGAAAGTGATAGTGTTTCACCTTTGAATTTTTCTGATTTTAATATTGAAATTTTGGAAATGCTGCCGCCAATTATTAATAAAAAATAAATAATCAGAAATTTACCCTAACTCTTCCAATGCTTTTCTCGCTAAATTTCTAACTCTTTTATCTTCATCTTCCAACGCAATTACTAATGGCTCCAGCATTTCAGAATCTAACTGCTCGCTGCCTAAATTTTGTTTTTTTACATACAAATTAGCTATATCTTCGATAAAATTATTTTCAGCTTTTTCCTCAGCGACAGAATTAGGTTCAGCAATAAGAAGGTGTTGCTTTAATCCTTTTACAGAAAGTTCTAAAATATTAGAATTATATTTGAAATAAATCTCAGCATATTTTTCTTCGTCCCATTTATTGTAACTTTTACTATTGAAATCAAGTGCATTTGCTTCTAATGATTCCACTGCTGTTTGAATCATACTTGTGAGGCTAACATAACTATGATTTGTCTCAATAATGTCTGAAACATAGACAATGGGAGAAGGAGTTTCATCTTCCCAGTCACCGATAATACAATGAAAAGTTGCATCCGAACCAAAAATAGGGAATAACGGTTTATTAATATAATGAACAGCACATTCTTCGTCTTCATCTACAAAATCAGGAAAAACTTCCATAGCGTATTCTAAGTTTATAAGAGAAGTAGCATCATCAGCACCAAATATATAACTATAAGTAGTCTGAGAAGTTAAATCATTTCCCCCCGACCATTGATATAACTCGTAAAATTCCTCTGGTAAACTAAAGGGTAAATTTTCAATTTTTGATTCTATTTCTGAAAGAGTTAATCCTGGTGTTATAGTTTCTGCTGCTTGAGGAAAATTTTCTTCTAACCAAGTTTTAATTTGGTTTAGGGAATCGGTTAGTTGAGACATATAAATTGCTTTTGGAAGAGATAATTTGCAATTTTAATATAACAATAAAAATAACCTCACCCTGTCCTTGCGGACATCCCTCTCCTTATTAAGGCTACGGTGTACACAGAAGTCTTGCAATCCTACCTGGAAGCGACTTCTGAACTCAGATAAAAATCGCTTAAAGCCTGTCATTGCGAGGAGGAACGACGTTAGCGAAGCGTGTCCGTTAGGACATAGCAATCCCAAAATGTTGCGATTACTTCGCTTCGCTCGTAATGACAATTTAAGGGTTCTAAAATCACTGAAACGTAGAGAGTACTTGTGTGTACACCTTAGCCTTGACAAGAAGAGGGACAGAGGGTGAGGTTAAAAGGTTAAATCGAATAATAAAGCGGAAAAGATTTAGCATCTTTCGGTTTTACATAAACCCTTTGTTGTGGTTCCAAATTCAATTCGTCAAATCTATCTCTGGTCAAATGAGCTGTTACCACTTGTCCGTCATCTAATGCTAATTCTGCTTGAATTTCCCAACCCAAATGTATTAATCTACTTACTCTCGCAGGAACCGTTGTTCCATTAGGAGAAGTTTCTACAATCACATCTTGGGGACGTAAAAACATTTCCGACTGTGGGGAATCAAATCCGTTACTTTGAAATATTCGCGAGGTACTTGGTAACACGTTCACCGGACCAATAAAGCTCATGACAAATGCTGTTGCTGGATGGTCGTAGATTTCTGCTGGTGTACCAATTTGTTCGACTTGACCTTTGTTCATCACCACAATTTCGTCGGAGACTTCCATTGCTTCTTCTTGGTCGTGGGTGACAAATACTGTGGTAACGTGGACTTCATCGTGCAATCTTCGCAACCAAGCGCGTAAATCCTTACGAACTCTTGCGTCTAATGCTCCGAAGGGTTCGTCTAACAGCAGCACTTTTGGTTCTACTGCTAAAGCTCTTGCTAATGCAACTCTTTGTCTTTGTCCCCCGGAAAGTTGGGATGGATATCTCTCACCGAGTCCGCTTAATTGTACTAAATCTAATAATTCATCGACTCGTGCTTTGATTTTCGCTTTTGCAGCTTTACGAATTTCTAAGCCAAAGGCAATATTTTTCCGTACTGTCATATGCTTGAAGAGAGCATAATGTTGAAACACAAAACCAATGTTTCGTTCCTGTACGCTTTGATAAGTCGCATCTTTACCAGTTAAGAAAATCTTACCGCTATCTGGCATTTCCAAACCCGCAATTAGTCTTAACAGAGTAGACTTTCCCGAACCCGAAGGTCCCAACAAAGCCACAAGCGAACCGCTTTTTATTTCCAAGTTGACATTATCAACAGCTTTGAAACTGCCAAACTGCTTGCATGCCTTTTCAACTACTATGCCCACTGTAAAAAAAATCCTCTGTAACTAATCTACGGTTTGTTGGTGTAGATACCGTATTTTATATATACCACAGTATGGATTTTGGATTTTAACAGAAGCAGGAAAACAAAGGAAGTTTTCAGTAACGAGTAGAATAATTACTGGCTAAGTTAAAAGATTTGAGTAGGAATGAACGGTGAATAGTGAAAACTGGACAGTTAGCAATTATTTCTGTTCAACTAACAATTAACAATTAACAATTAACCACTATTAAGTAAAGAACCATAATATTAGATTCAAAACCATTAAAATAGCTAAAAGTATTCCGTTGACGATAAAATCATGCTTATGCTGTTTAAATTTTCTTTCTATTAAAGCTCCTCCGGTTGCGAATAAAATTCCTTTTACGGGCTTGGGAATTTTGTCGTAATAAGGTTTATAACGCAGCAAATTTATGATTAACTGAACTGTTCCATAGAAGGTAATTCCAAAAAGCGCTAATCGGAAGATGCTGTATAAATTGAAATAATTTTCCATTAGATATGTTTAAGGATTATTTTTACTGCTATAGCCAAAATTGCAGCAATTATACTACCTGTTAATGTAATTTTGACGATGCGATTATATTTTCGTACTTCTATATCGGCTAATTCTTCTGCTACTTCAATTCCTTTATTCGCTGATTGTTTTGCGTATTTGCTCAATTCAAAAGCTAAAGTTGAAACAACAGAAACAATTACTGCTGCATCATCGGTAAGTCCTAATACGGGAATTACATCAGGAATCGCATCAAAGGGAGAAATAAGATAAAGCAAAGCTCCTATTCCTAATGCTTTTGATGTCCAAGCGGCTTTTGGGTCTAAAACCATTTGGAATAATGATTGAATTTTAGGCCACATTTCTTTAATCGGACCGCGATTCATTGAAGGTAATTTTTCGGTGATTTTCTGAATATATGTCTGAATATCTTGCGGGTTTACAGATTTAACTAGTTTCTCAAATATATTTTTAATTTTACCGGAATTAGTTGTTTTTTCTAATCTTCCTTCTATTTCTTCAATTGCTTCTTCTGTTTGAATTTGTTCTTTTTCTTTCTGAGTTAACTGACTAAATAATTTTTTTATTTTATTCGAGCTAGTTTTTGAACTTGTTTTTACAGTTGGTTCGCTAACAATTTGCGGTTCCACTTGTTCAACCGTATTTGTTGGAGATTCAAGGCTAATACTTTTATCTTTTTTAAATATATTTTGTATAAACGATTGCAATCTATTCTTTTGTTTAATTTCTTTAATCTCTTTAATTTCTTCTGCTTCTACTTCTCGATGAATTGATTTTATTTCTTGTGCAGTTTCAATTTTAGGTTCTGCTTTTACTGATTCATCAGAATGGGAGTCTTTACGAAACTTATTCCAAATTTGCTTAATAAACCCCTCTTCTGCTTCGGAAGGTGTTTCATCTGGGGGTGATGGTTGGACATCTATAGTTTTGTAGGTCTCTACTTCATTCGATTCTTTTTTAGAGTTACCAGAAAATCTATCCTTAATTCCCATACCCATCACCTCATATTCTCAGTCACTTCCTAAATATAAGCAAATATTCTGCGACTATGCATCAAACTTCGTGAATGTAAATGAGCTATTTCAGCATTGTAAAAAAATCTATCTCTGGCTAGAAGATATTTTTACTTAGATTCGCAAGCAATTCCATCATCATCCCTGTCAAATTTCCTAGCCCAGGGGTTAACAGCAACGTCAATATCTTTAATACCTCTTGCTCTTAATTTTTTACAACTATTCAATTTTGAAGGAGGAATCACTTTAGCAGTGCTAGTAACTCGCTGCTGATTATCAATAGCTGTAGGGTTTTGTGCAACCTGACAAAATTGGCTTCTGTATTCTTCTACCAAACCTTCTGCTCTCTCGGGATAATCAGCAATACTTTTTTTCACTGCTTGTCTAATTTGCTTTCTGCTCAAACCTTCCAAAATTTTAGGGTTGTAATTTGCGATCGCAATTGTCGCGACTCGAATTTTATATTTTTGGTCTACCTTACCACACCCAATTTTGCTGCTAATATTTGCAACCAACTTATCTACGGAAACTGGTTTTTGTGGATTATTGTTTGCTTTCGCTGATTTTTCAATTTTCTGAGTTGAATTTGCTGGTTTCTCAACAGATTTAGCTGATTGTTCAAGTACCTGAGTTGGATTTATCAGTTTACCAGCAGTTTTAGCCGATTGTTTCGTTTCTTGGGTTAAATTTGTCGCTGTGTCGGAAGTTTTCGCAATCGGATTAGTTGCAGTTGCTAATGGTTTTGTTGATTCGGTAACAGCTTCAATAGTTGAATCAACTTCAGGTACTGCTTTTAAAGTTGGTATTGATGATGGTGTTACTTCAGTTACGATACGAGATACAGGAGTTGTTTCTGCGATTGGTTGTTGTAATCGAGATGATTCAACTGATTTTTTGCTGGAAGTAGAAGTTCCGCAAGCTGTAATAGTTACAGCAAATAGTGTAAATAATAATATCTTATTCATCTTGTTTGGTGGTAAATGTACTTAGAGTATACTTACCACGGCTGTATTTACGTATAATGTGATTTGAATCATGATTGATTGTAATTCAATTTACTATGACAGGTATATTGAAAAAGGGAATAGGGAATAGGGAATAAAATTTTCTTGATACTGTAGTGCGACCATCTTGGTCGCTAATACCATAGAAATAAAATGCGTAACAACTATCTACTAACAACTAAGGACAAAAACATACATTCCCAAACTAAACGCGGTTGAGCGTAACAAAGTAAAGCTTTCCGAGTGTTTTCAAGCTGCTTAATTATGCTCGGTTGTCGCGAATTTTGCCAATATGATTGTTGCAAATAATCAACCAGCCACAATTGTGTTTCGTTATCCAATTCTTTATCAATTTGTTTTGCTAATTCCAATGCAGAGCGGTAACTTTTAGGTGGTTGAGTAAAGGAACTAAGTAAATTATCGGGAATATTCTGCATTTGTTGGTAAGCTTCAATTGCTTTCCCCGGACTTCCTGCTGCAATATTTAAAACTGTAGGATGATTCAATATTTCATTATGTCCCGATAATGCCAAAACTTGGGACATTGATGCTGTATCTAAACAGTAAAAAGGAATTTTTTGGCATCGAGAAACTAAGGTTGTCAAAATAGAATCCGGTGTTGGTGCAATCAAAATTAAAGTTGCTTTTCCCGGTTCTTCCAAAGTTTTTAGTAGAGCATTGGCTGCTGATTCTGCCATTGTTTCAGCTTGTTCTAACACCACTATGTTTTTCGATGCTTCTAAAGGTGGACGACCGAGGAATTCAGTTATTTGACGAATTTGTTCTAAACGAATTATCGGTGGTGCTTTACGTTTTAATCCTTTTTCTGCTGCTTCTTGAGCGCTAAATAACTTTCCTTGATGTAGATAAGTTGGCTGTACCCAAAGCAAATCGGGATGGTTACCTTTTTCTAATTTGCTTCTAACAACAGCAATATCTTGATTATTTTGAGTAAACAGCAATTCTAGAAAACATCTAGCAGTTAAACTTCGTCCAATTCCAGCAGAACCCACAAACAAATAGGCTGGCGCAATTCTATTTTTTGCAACAGCTTGTTTTAATAATTCTACTGCTTGAGTTTGTCCGATGAGCGGTGCGAAGGAATCCATTTTAAGTTAGCAATTATCAATTACCAATTATCAATTCCCTATTCCCCATTCTTGCAATTTAGAATTTAATATTTGTTGAATTTGTTGTTGTACGTCTTCTTTATTTAAACCAGCTTCTATTTTGATATTTCGTTCTGGAGATAAAGCTGCTTGTTCTTTATATCCTTTTTGAACGCGACGATGAAAGTCGATTTTCTCTTGTTCTATTCTATCTGCTTTATCGCCGCTTTTTTGCTTCCGTGCCATTCCTTGCTCAACATCTAAATCTAACCACAAGGTTAAATCGCTTTTCAATCCGGATGTCGCGATGGAGTTTAGTTGATGAATTAAATTCATGTCTAAATTACGACCGTATCCTTGATAGGCTATTGTCGAATCAATATAGCGGTCGCACAATATAATTTTTCCCGATTTTAAGTTCGGTAGTAGTTCTTGTTCTACGTGTTGTGAACGGTCAGCAGCATACAATAATAATTCTGTAGTGGCGCTAATTGCTTTGTCTTTAGTATTTTCTAATAACAAAGAACGAAGATGCAACCCTAGCTCAGTTCCCCCCGGTTCGCGAGTTGTGATGACAGGTATACTCAGACTTTGCAGCCATTCATCACAAAGCTGCATTTGAGTAGTTTTACCACAGCCTTCCACCCCTTCAAAGACAATTAATTTACCGTTCATACATTTAACGATTATGCCGCTAACTCTTTAAAATATCATCTTTTTTACCTCACCAAAATTAATATATTTTATGGTCAAAGCCTCTCTCTTTTTTAGGAGAGAGGTTGAGACTATGATTTTCCAAAATTAATAATTCGGGAAAATCAAAACAGTTTTTAGATTTTTATTTTCAACTTACGCAAAATATCTTCCTCCTAACTCCTAACTCTTTCTAGGTCAGAGATACTGTGTTAAAGTTTTAGTCAAGGTTGTTTTTGGTACTGCACCTACAACCGTATCGACTTGCCGACCGCCTTTGAATACTATCAGTGTAGGAATGCTGCGGATACCATAGTGACTAGCAACAGTGGGATTTTGGTCTGTATTTAATTTCACCACTTTTACCTGTCCTTCGTATTCCCCAGCTACTTCGTCTACCACCGGAGCAACCATTCGACAAGGACCGCACCATGGTGCCCAAAAGTCTACTAACACCGGGACTTGGCTTTCGAGGACTTCTTGCTTAAAGGTGGCTTCTGTCACATTCGTTATGGATGACATACTTGTCCTCCTCTTAATAATATTTCTATAATTCGATAATATCGAATAATTAAAATATAGACCTTTTTAAGACAAGCTGCAACAATGAGATTTCTTTATCATCCAGAGCAAAAAAATATATCTTTAGCGGGAGTGCTTTATGCGTTAGGAGACCCTGTGAGATTAGAGATTGTCCGTCAGTTAGCGACAAAAAAAGAGCAATGTTGTGGGGACTTCGATTTTGCGATCGCAAAATCAACCATGTCCAATCACTTTAAGATATTGCGAGAGTCAGGAATAGTTTTGACAAGGAAAGAAGGAACCCAGCACATAAACACCCTACGAATAGAAGATTTAGAAGAATTGTTTCCAGGGTTATTGGAAGCTATCTTAAATTCTGCTCAACCATTTATCATATCTGGCAAAGAACCAGTAGTCAGTCAATAGTTAATGATTAATGATTAACAGTTAGGGGTAAGCATTTATGCTCTGAATATGATGACTAAATACTAAATTTACAATTCCTAACTCTTAACTCCTAACTCCATTCCGATTGCTTTAGTAAAGTCACTCAATCCTAGTTTTGCATTATTGAAACTGGTATTTGTAAGGTCGGAACCCCGGAATGATGTTACACAATAATTAGTCATTTCTTTGAGGGTATAGCGAAGAGAAGTTAGAGTTAATCCAATGTAAGTTAATGATAGAAAGCTTAAGCAAAATCCCCAGAGAAAATTTTGAGTGCTTAGGAAAGAAATTGCTCTTGTTCCTACTAGAAAAGCAAATCCATAATTAGCAACTGTACCTCCTATAGATAAAATAATTGGGATAAATTTTCTTTTAAATAAAAAGCTGCTAATCGCCATTATCAATGCTCCTAAAATAGCAGATATAATTGCTATCTGTGGATTTTTACCACCAGCAGCCGTTCCACCATAGAAAAACCCTAAAATTGCTCCTGAAGCTGCACCAGAAATGATGAGAAAAATACGGTAAAAAAGAGATTTTTTATTAGTTAAAGTCATTGCAGTACAAGTAATTCCGGTGATTGCTAAGCTAATGAGTAAAGCAATAGCGTATACCCAAACTGGGCTTTCTGGAGTTCTTTCAATTACTCCAAACACCATTTGACTAACTGCATGAAAGAAAATGGTAGTTGTTATAAGTGCAGTAGTTATTAAAGATAAAAATATTTGGGGTGTTTGACCTGCTTTAACATTATCAAAATTAGCTTCTCTTAATGAAGTCCGGTTAAAATTGCAACCACGAATATCTGAATAACTGAAGTTAGCACCATTCAGATTTTGACCTTTGAAAGAACGGTTTTTTAAATTTTGATTGCTAAAATCTAGAATTTGATAGTCCATAGAATCAGTTATCAGTGACTTGCTAATTACTACTTACTAATTACTACTTACTACTTGCTACTCTCTACCTAAATGAACAGTTTCATAAATAAAACTCGATTTTTATATTTAAACAAATTCATATTTACAACAGCAGCGGGTTTCATACTATTATTACCTTTAATATTTTATAGTTGGCGATGTTTTTCGCGTCCTCCTCAGACAAATTCCGAACGAAAATTATTTAAAGGTGTAATTTACAAACGTAATTTTGGTTTGACAGCACGTCCGACAGTAGTCCATATTGTGACTATTGATTTATCAGTAGCAGGTGTAAAAGTGCTGGTAACTCCACCTCAAGCTACTGGTACAAATAATTCAACTTCAGCCCGGACAACTTCAGAATTTTTGCGAGAATTCAAACTTCAATTAGCTGTGAATGCTAACTACTTTCACCCTTTCCGCGAAAACACTCCTTGGGATTATTATCCTCATAGTGGAGATATTACTTATGCTATAGGACAAGCAATTTCTAATGGAAAAAGTTACTCAAAAGCTAACAATAAATGGGGAGCTTTATGTATTTCCCAACAAAATCGCATCCAAATTTTAGATACTGGTAATTGTCCTAACAATACGCTTCAAGGTATTGCTGGTAGTGATGTGTTTATTAAAGCAGGTGAATCTGTTAAATCGGAATTTAAACAAGATAAACCTTATCCACGAGTAGCAGTTGCTAGTAATAAACAAGGAAATATTGTGTGGTTGATTGTTGTAGATGGTAAACAACCACTATACAGCGAAGGAGTTACGATTGCGGAACTGACAGATATTGTTCAAACTTTAGGTGCATATACGGCTTTAAATCTAGATGGTGGGGGTTCAACCACACTTGTAATGACGAAGAATGGTAAACCAAAGCTGCTAAATTCGCCGATTCATACTAAACTACCAATGCACGAGCGTCCTGTTGCTAACCACTTAGGTTTTTACGCAGATGGTTTGTAACATAAGTATTTATTGAGCGTACAGTAATTGTAAGCTAAATTACTTAACTTTCACTTAGCCAATAAATCTATCATCGCTTCGCTTTTAATTCTATTTAACATTAGTTGTAATCGTTAATTTTAAATTCTTAAATAAATTAAATCAATATTACAAAGCATTTGTAGCAGATGCGGAGTAAATAATCATTCATGTAAACTAGTACGGTACTGACAATTAGAGTTGTAAAAAAATGATTCAAGAGCGCGACTATACATTAATAATTGATAAAAGCGGTAGCATGTCAACTCCAGACCAAGCTGGGGGTAAAAGTCGATGGGAAATAATGCAAGAATCTACTCTTGCTTTAGCTCGAAAGTGCGAACAGTTTGACCCGGATGGAATGACTGTTTACCTGTTTTCTGGTAGATTTAAACGTTTTGATGACGTGACTTCTCAAAAAGTAGCGCAAATCTTTATGGAAAATGACCCTGCTGGTACTACGAATTTAGCAGCGGTGCTCAAAGATGCTACAGATGATTATTTTAAACGTAAAGCAGCTGGTCAAACTAAAGCTAACGGAGAAACTATTTTAGTTGTTACTGACGGTGAACCTGATGATAGAAAAGCAGTTTTTGAAGTGATTGTTAATGCTTCTCGTCAGATGGAAAAAGATGAAGAGTTAGCAATTTCAATTGTTCAAGTAGGTTCAGACCCTCAAGCTACGAAATTTCTTAAAGCTTTAGATGACCAAATGGAATCAATTGGTGCAAAGTTTGATATTTGTGACACCGTGACTTTTGATGATATGGAAGATATGAGTCTTGCAGAAATATTAAGCAATGCAATTACTGATTAGGTAATTGGTAATTGGTAATTGGTAATTGGTGAAAAATAACCTTCAAGTTAATAAATTCGTTAATAATTAGATAGATACTCAATAAATAGGAGAATAAATAAATGTTAGATAATCGGGACTATACGTTAATAATTGATAAGAGCGGTAGTATGTCTACTCCCGACCAAAAAGGTGGTAAAAGTAGATGGGAAGTTATGCAAGAATCTACTCTTGCTTTAGCTCGAAAATGTGAAAAATTCGACCCAGATGGAATGACTGTTTACCTCTTTTCTGGTAGGTTTAAACGTTTTGATGATGTAACTTCCCAAAAAGTCGAACAGATATTTATGGAAAATGACCCTGCGGGTACTACAAATTTAGCAGGTGTTCTAAAAGATGCTACCGATAATTATTTTAAACGTAAAGCCGCAGGTCAAACTAAAGCTAATGGAGAAACGATTATAGTTGTTACCGATGGTGAACCTGATGATAGAAAAGCGGTTTTTGAAGTAATTGTTAATGCTTCTCATCAGATGGAAAAAGATGAAGAATTAGGAATTTCTCTTGTCCAAGTTGGTACAGATCCTCAAGCAATGAAATTTCTCAAAGCTTTAGATGACCAAATGGAATCAGTTGGTGCAAAGTTTGATATTTGCGACACCATAACTTTCGATGATATGGAAGATATGAGTCTTGTGGAAGTATTGACAAATGCAATTACTGATTAAATGGTTAATAGGAGAAAAGTCCTAGAGTCAATAACCCAAAATCAATAAATAAGTTAATAAATAACTAGTAAATAAATTAGGAGCATTAATCAATGTTGGACAATCGCGACTACACTTTAATTATTGACAAAAGCGGTAGTATGGCAACTCCCGACCAAAAGGGTGGTAGAACTAGATGGGTAGCAGCGGAAGAGTCTACTTTTGCTTTAGCGAGTAAATGCGAGCAATTCGACCCGGATGGTATTACTATTTATACATTTTCTGGAAGATTTAAAAGATATGAAAATGTGACTTCTAATAAAGTAATGCAGGTTTTCCGAGAAAATGACCCTTCAGGAACTACTGACTTAGCATCAGTGTTGAAAGACGCTACAGATAATTATTTTAAGCGGAAAGATGCGGGTGAAACAAAACTCAATGGTGAAACAATTTTAGTCATTACTGATGGTGAACCTGATGACCGAAAAGCGGTGATGAAAGTAATTATCGAAACTTCTCGTCGCATGGATAAAGATGAAGAATTAGCAATTTCTTTTATTCAAGTAGGAAAAGACCCCCACGCAACTCGCTTTCTTAAAGTTTTAGATGACGAAATGCAAAGTGCTGGGGCTAAGTTTGATATTTGTGACACGATTACAATGGATGAGATGGAAGACTACAGTCTTTCCGAAGTGTTGCTAAATGCAATTATTGATTAGCTATTTCCATTAATCGGAATTAAAACAAATGGACCCCATCGATAAATTGTTATCCGAACTCCAAGCTGAATATCAGCAATCAGGAAATTCTCAAACTGAGAAAAAAGAGGAAGAAAAGCAAGTAAATCAAGTCAAAAAAATAAATCTTGATTCATCTTTTCCATCTTCCTCTCTTTTTGAATCTTCATCTAAAGGAGATGCGATAGATAATATTTTATCTGAAGTTAAACAAGAAATTGAAGAAAAACAGCTATTAGAAGAAGAGCAGAAACAGCAAGCAATTGCAGAAGAACGAATTCGACAAGAAAAAATCAAAGCGCAGAAGTTAGAAGCGTTAAAAGGTCAAGCTAAAGAGTGGTTAGAAAAGTTAGAACCATTATCCCCCGAGGGAATGTGGTTTGAAAGCTTTGCTCAAAGTTATCCTTCTAAATTAGAAGCTGCAATTGAATATTTAAGCAGTTAACAGTTAGCAGTTAGCAGTTAGCAGTTAATTAATTAGAATAGGTTCATTTTAATAATATACGTGTTTAGTTGTTAATTCAAATTAGCCTGAGTAATGAAAGTTTGAACTAAGTAAATAATCTACAATCCAAAATCTAAAATCTAAAATCCGATGATGTGGACTGAAATTGACGCTCAAATTAGTCAAGCTACTAAAGAAAAATTTCAAACTCAACAGCGACGAAGTGTTTCTGGTGGGTGTATTAATCAAGGTTATTGTCTAAGTGACGATGTACGGACTTATTTCGTCAAATTAAATCAAGCTTCCCAAGTCTCGATGTTTGAAGCGGAAGCTTTGGGTGTACAGCAAATGTATGATACTTCAACTATCCGGGTTCCTAAACCCGTTTGTTATGGTGTTGCAGGAAATTCCTGCTACATTGTTTTGGAATGGCTGGAAATGGGTAGAGGTAACAGCACATCATTTGAAGAGATGGGTCGGAAGTTAGCCCAAATGCATCAAAAATCTCTTAGTAAAAGCTTTGGTTGGGAGATGAATAATACGATTGGTTCAACTCCCCAAATTAATACTTGGACTGATGATTGGGTGGAGTTTTGGACTAACCACCGTTTGGGATATCAATTTCAGTTGGGAAAACGTCGGGGTGGGAGTTTTCCCCAAGCTGATGAGTTATTAAAAGCTATTCCAGAACTTTTAGCAGGACATCAAGTAAATCCTTCTTTGGTACATGGGGATTTATGGGGAGGAAATGCTGGATTTACGGTAGAAGGAGAACCAATAATTTTTGACCCCGCAACTTATTATGGCGATAGGGAAGTTGATATTGCAATGACGGAAGTTTTTGGTGGTTTTCCAGGGTCTTTTTATCAAGGTTACAACAAGGTATTCCCATTAGATGATGGATACGAACGCCGGAAGACCTTATATAATCTTTATCATATTTTGAATCATTTTAATCTGTTTGGTGGTGGATATGCTTCCCAAGCAAATGGAATGATTAACAGGATTTTACGATAAATAATTACGATAGATAATTGATTTAAAATCAAATTCTAATACTATAATTCTGTTGTTAATAAAATATAGCCTATCTTAATCGTAGATAGAAAAAATGATTCGTCAAACGTTAAAAGATAAAATTAACAACTTATGTGAAACCCAGAGTATAAAGGGTTATAAACCGGGCTGGATATGGCACCAACTTCAAATAGAATCGGCTCCTTTCTCGGAACCGGAATTATATTATATTGCAGAAAAACTCGGCTACAAACCTGGGTGGGTTAAATACAAAATTGAAGAACAGCAGCCAAGCGAAATATTATATCAGCCGGTTTCTTTACTACAAAATAGTTTAAGGTTATTAGAGTTAGACCTTCCTTTTAGTTTACGAGATTTAAAACGTTCTTACAAGAACAAAGCATTTAAGTTACATCCAGATAGAGGAGGAACTCACGAAGATTTTGTAGCTTTGAATAAGGCTTATCAATATTTGTCTTCAAATTTCCGATAAAGTCTAACCATAAACTGCTTCCGGTCTAACAATTAAATCACCATTCGGTCTGCGGTCGATAACATAGGATTCAAAACAATTTATTGCGACATCGAAGTATTGTGCTAAACGTTGCTTTACCGCACTATCACTCATACTTTGTTTTAATCCTAATTCCAAACTTTTTATATCGTAAGAACGACCTTCAAATCTAATATGAACCATCTTCAATAACTCCTAAATATTAGGCTTGAGAAAGAAAATATATCTACTTTTACTTGATTTTCCAAATCATTTATCTATTCATACTACATTAATATTACATAAAATTCAACTAGATTGATATAGCCCTTTAAATTGAGTTCAATAGACTCTAAGCTTCACCCCCTTTCCCTCAGCTTGTTGAGAGAGGGGAAAGAGATGAAATTAATTTGTATTTCATCAACCGTAGGAACCGCTATATAGCATGGCTGATTGACATACTTACGAAGAACAGATTAAGATATGTATTGTAAAACACATACACGTTTTGTGAATTATAAGCCATCTAAATGTTGTCTTTCATATTGCCATAAAAGCTTATCTAAACTAATTTATATAACAGATTAGATAGATAGAAGAAAATACCATATATGTACAGTGAAGTAATACTTAAATATGTTAAGTATTTATAACTAATTTGTAATGCTTGACTTCTATATTGCTTATAATCAAAAAGTATATCTAAATTCTGTCAGCTTTAAATATTCTTCCTTGTAGAGATTTTACAAGCAAAGAATATCAACTTGATTGAATATATATATGAGCCAGTTTTAAATAAGTGCCAAGTGTATGTGTTGCCTACCACTTACTTAATGCTTCGTGATTATTATTATCTGTGAAACTATCAGCAGAAAACTTGATAAACAAGATGTGAAACTGGCAAATAGGTTTTCAATGAATAAAGTTCAAGCTTCTGGAGCACCTTTGGTTTTAGTTGTAGAGGATAATGAAGATAATTTAGCATTAATAACTTATATACTTGAATCTTTAGGTTGTAAATTGATTGTTCAAAGAGATGGTGGAGAAAAAACAGTCATTTTAGCGAAAAAACATCATCCCGATTTAATACTCCTTGATATAGTCTTACCAGAAGTCAGCGGTATCGAAATTTTAAAGTTCTTGAAAGCAGAACCTTTAACTCGTGATGTTCCTACAATTGCTGTAACGGCTTTAGCCACAGAAGAAAATCGCGAGAATATTATTAGAGCAGGTTTTAATAACTATATTGTCAAGCCTTATTTAATTGAAGAGTTAGAAGAAATGATAAATCCTTATATTCGCAAGGAATTAAACTATTCATCAAATTATTTAATGGACAAAGATGATTTATACTAATTTTATTGTAATAATTAATATTCATTTGTCTAAGAGGATGTTTTAAAAGTCGAATTTAATACCTTAACTGGCGACTGTAAGTCGCGTCTACACAAGCCAAACCCGCCTGCGCGGGTTAAGTCCACCTCAGTGGACTTTGCCTGTGTAGTAGCGGTTTTAACCGTCGGACACTTTTAAAACATCCTCTAAATAGGTTGGCTCAAATAAACCTACCTATGTAACAAAATATAAATGCATTGAAACCCTTGTGATTCCTTCGCTTTGCTCAGTTCGCAATCACATAGTTATAAATTTTCTCACCTACCTACTTAGGCTTTAGTAAAGGAATTTCAAAAGCAAGTTACTTTGTAGCGACAAGAGACAATATAGCAATTGATATTTTTCAATAGGTTTTTATATTAGTTGAATAGTCGAAAAAAGCAAAATCAACATTTAGGTAACATTACTGTAAATAAACTACCCGTACCAAGCTCCGAAGAAAACTCTAATTTTCCATTATGAGTTTGTGTAATCCAGTTTGACAAATGAAGCCCCAAACCGCTTCCAGAACGTTTATTTTTACCGGAACGAAACCGCTCAAATATAGTTTTTTTGTCTTCTTCAGCTATTCCATAACCAGTATCCTCTACTTCTAATTTTATCCAAGGTTGATTCTTATGGTTGAATTCCAATAAACGTACATTTACTTTCCCTTCATCGGTGAACTTAATCGCATTTCCTATTAAGTTACTAACTACTCGTCGTAATTCTAATCTATCACCATTGACTGTAGCCACATCTTGATTTTCTGGCGAAAAACTAGTATTAAATTCAAGGCTTAAATCTCTTTCTTCTGCTAACGGACTTAATTCTTGAACTACCTCCTCGACTATAGAATGCATATCGCAGCTTTCAAAATTCATGTCTTTTTTACCAGCTTCAATTTGCGATACTTCTAATAGAGTGTTGACCATCTCTAATAAATTATTGTTACTCCGAACCATAGCAGCTACAGCCTTTTTCATCTCTGGGGAAATTTTGCAGAATGTTTCCTGTAAGAATAGGTTTAACATTCTATCCGCAGCCACCAAAGGGGTTCGCAAATCGTGAGTCAATCGCGAGACAAAATCTTCACGCTGACGTGCCATTTTGTTCTGTGCATCGATGCTGTGCTTGAGACGTAAAAGACTACGTACTCTTGCAAGTAGCTCATCTGTATCGAAGGGTTTGCGGATAAAATCATCCGCACCTGCATCTAAACCTTCAACAACGCTAGCATCGTCAAAAGCAGTAACTAATAATATTGGGATATAGTTCTTGTTTGCAATTCTACGAATGCGACGGGTAACTTCATAACCATCTATTTCTGGCATCATTACATCCAAAAGTATCAAACTTGGTGGTAATAGTTCGACTTCTTTTAATGCTGTTTCACCATCCGTAACTAATTTAACTTCGTACCCTTCGCTTTCTAAAAGTGCCTGTACTAAAAATAGATTATCAGGAATATCATCAACTGCTAGTATACGGTCTGCTATCTGCGAATCTTGAAGTGACATAAATAGTTACTTTGAATAATAGTTTAGCAGGACAAATAATTTACTAATATTTCGTTCATTTTTACAATATTTTATAGCCTATCTAAATAAAAACATATGATAGAAGTACTCTTTTGTATTTGTCCGGGAATGGAAGTATATCTATAACAAACAGATTATACTTGTCGTGGTAATTCTATACGAAATAGCGTACCTTTTCCTAATTCACTTTCAACAGTAATCTTACCCTTCATCATGTTTACCAGCGCTTGAACTATAGATAGACCATTACCCGTCCCCTCAAATTTACGGTTAGTACCTTGGTCAAGCTGTCTAAAAGGTTCAAAAATATGTTGTATGTCCTCAGCAGCAATACCAATTCCCGTGTCTTTAACTGCTAATTCAATAGTATTACAGGACTTTTCCCTTACTTCTACTCCAATGCTTCCATTTTTCGTAAATTTAATTGCGTTTGACAGCAGTTTATTCAAAATTTGTCGTACTCGCAGCGAGTCATTATATAAGGTCGGATTTTGTAAGTTAATATCAACTTTTAAATGCAGCCTTTTCGCTTCTGCTAAAGATTGCATTTCTGCAACGGTAACTTTTACTAGTCTCTCTAAATCAAATACTTCTAATTTCAGTTCTAACTTTCCTGCTTGCAGTTTAGAATAATCTAAAACTTCGTTTACCAGCATTAATAAGTTTTTACCATTATTGAGAATACGCTCTAGCATATCCTTTTGCTGTTTAGAGATTGTGCCACATTTTGGACGCAATAATAACTGAGAAAATCCAATAATCGCATTCATTGGAGTTCGTAGTTCGTGAGATATAGTCGCCAAAAATTGCGATTTTAACCGGAATACCTCCATCAAGTTTTGATTTTGTATCTCTATTTCTTGTTTCTGGTTGACGATAATTTCGTTTTTTTCTTGTACTTGTCGATTAAGCTCAGTTAATTTTGCTTCTATACTGTATAGTCGGATAGCATTACGTAATACTATATCTAAAACTTCTTTTGAAAATGACGATTTATAGATATAATCTGTCGCTCCAGCTTCAATCAATTCCTTATTTATCTGTTCGTCACTGTTTGCAACAATAACTAATATAGGAACCCGATTTTTCAAGCTGCGTAGTTTTTTTAATAAACTTATGGTTTCAACATTTGATGCACAATTATTCAGGAACACGAAGTCATAGGAATTATTTTTTAAAGTATCTATGGCTTCTTTAGTTTCAACTACTTTTAGCTGTTTTCTATTTATCCCATAGTCATCAAAAGCAAGACACACACTAGTGCCATCGAATTGTCTGTCTTCAATAATTAGAATTTGCCATTTTTCATCCATCGCTTTTTTGCCTTAGTTATCACCTAGGCTATCGTATATAAATTATTTAATATTTTTTAATCATCAAATCATAAGATAGTTTATTTAACATGTCTTTGAGAGAAGTTTAATCATCTATACATAAAAAATTATAATTGAATATTAATAATTAATATGCACCTAATTTACCAAAAATAATTATTGTTTACACCTGTAGTATAGACTTACTTAATTAATTGATTTTGTAGTCTTGAACTCAATCTCCATAGCAAAATTAAAATTAAGTTTTATTTTTTATTTTGAGTCTTTAGTGCTTATTGTGCGTTCAGTGTTGGCAAGGCTTCTTTTACGAATTGGATGATTGAAAATATTTTTAACTACATGCCTATACCTCTATAATTAATAATGAAAGTATAAAATACAACTATCACCTTCGGACTCATTGACGAACAAGTTTAGGCTTTGTGCCCCTGCTTTAATAATTATAAAAAATAAGTATATTCAAACTGCACAGTCAATTTTGATACAAATACTCAGCCATAGGCTCATTGTACTCAGATAGGTTTTTATTCGTCGTCAGTCTTTAGTATGAGTTTATCTAAGGTAAATATATTCAAGTTATCTTACTTATGTAAGACTACTTTCAAGATAGAATAGATGATGGCTTTAAGCAATTTTCATGAAATAGAAAAAAGCGCCTTTTGGACTACACACTTTGTATTTATGGGTTACTCTAAAAATAAAATAGGAAGTAGACAATAGTAAAACATTACGACATTAATCAAGATACTAATCTAGTATCGCCTTTGTTCTTTGTTCCTTCCTGCTTCTTATATGACTATTTAATTAACAGAATAATTAGAGTTAGAGTTAGAGTTATAGTTACAACATTATTAATGAATATATATATAACTTTAAAATCAAGTAAAATTATTATAACTTCAACACTTCTATATACCTGAAGCTATAATTTAATCTGTATCAAAAGACTAAACAAAATATATTAAGTTATTTCTGTCGATGGATGTATTCCATGTCGAAAACATTTATGCTTAATTATGATTGGTAATCTAGAGAAGCTTCAACTTTAAAGAAGATTTTCAAGATATATAAACCGTTTAGAGCTTAACAATGACAGAAATTAGTATTGTCTTAATTGAAGACCATGATTTAACTAGAATGGGCATCAAGGCTGCATTACAAGCTTCAGAAGAATTGAAAGTTGTTGGAGAAGCAGCCAATGGAACTAGAGGGTTGAAAACCCTAGAAACTCTAAAACCAGACATAGCACTTGTAGATATTGGTTTACCGGATATTGATGGTATCGAGCTTACTCGAAAGTTTAAAGAGTATCAAAATCGTGTAGGAGATGATTCCACAAAAATACTTGTTTTAACAATGAATCATACAGATGATACTGTACTTGCAGCTTTCGCAGCAGGAGCCGATTCATATTATATGAAGGATACAAGCATTGATAAACTCACCGAAGCAATCTACTTAACTCATTCTGGCAACTCTTGGATAGATCCGGCGATCGCCAATGTAGTTTTACAACAGATAAGACAGGAAATTTCCGACGATAGAACCGTTTCTCAAGCCAAAACAGTAAAAATTGAAGCGCTTTCAACTGAATACGAACAAGTTTTAGAAACCTATCCGTTAACTCAAAGAGAACTAGAAATTCTTGAATTAATTGTAGCGGGAAAAAGCAATGGAGAAATTGCTGAGAAGTTATACATTACTGTTGGTACCGTAAAAACCCACGTTCGTAATATTCTCAACAAACTTTGTGCTGATGACCGAACTCAAGCAGCAGTTAGAGCGTTACGTTCGGGACTTGTAGCATAAATTGAATATACTCGCTGCTGTTATCCGTAATATTTATTTTAGTATTTAATATAATTTTAAGAACTACTTAGTTAAACTTCTAACTTTTGCCTTACTCGGTAGAGATAAATAAGTATCGTAAAGACTTTACCAACAATAAGTAAATAATAAATATATATGAAGTGTTAAATTAGTAACTCCAGTTTTCTAGTTATTTACCGCTACTTTGCTATAGTGTTGGTTTGTTAAAGCTTAATATCTACCAATACGTGCTTAGTAATGAACTACGAAACTGCCCATCAATTCCTTTTAAATCAAACCATAGCAAGCGAAAATAATTCAGATGCGCTACTTACCCGTATGCGACAGGGTAAACCGCCGATTCCCGGTCAAATTACCTCAGTTTTACTGGCATTGAAAGTAGTATTTGAAGCCCTCAAAGATTCTAATAGTCTTGAGAGAGAACTTACTTATGCTCTATATTTATTAACTGTAAAAGCTCAACAGTTATTCGTTGCGGGGTTAAAAGCTGGTGTAGATTGGCCCCCAATGTTAAAAGAAGATTTATTAAGAATAGCAAACGCAACCGAAAGCATTTTTTCAGGTCAATGGGAAAATGTCCATCAATAGTTATTAGGGATTAGTGATTAGTTGTTAGTTATTGGCTGTAAGCACTATATATGGCAACTTTAATCTGTTTGTAGTGGGAGCATCTTGCTCCCTTATATTAACTACTAAATACTACCGACTAACAACTATCTACTAACTTGTTAGGCATTTAATTTGTATAATATTAGCGACCAAGATGGTCGCACTACAATATTTTGATGCTTTTGCATTATACAAATTAGCTGCACATCAGCTTAACAACTAACCACTAACCACAAATTAACGATTCCGTAATTCTTCTTTTAATTTATCCAAATCGGATTTAAGAAAAACCGTCATTTGACCAGTAAAAGCTTTACCATTTCTAGCACGTGCTACTTCTACCCAATAAGCATAGCGCGACCCTAGACGTAATTCGCCTTTCAAAGCTTCTTGAATAGGAGTTCCTGCAAAACGGGCCGCATTAATTGTACTGCGATTCGGGTATTCGTAAATAACATTAGCTCTCCTGAAATCTTGATAAATATCTAAACCGTAAATTCTCCGCAAAGACTCCTTCAATTTATCTAGGCTCATACCATTTATGGCATCATACATAGAGATGCGTTCGGAACGGCTTAGGTTGCGGTTGTTGGAAAAAGTTAGTTTACCTGGTGCTGATACCATTGCTTGGAAACTGAATCTTTGAGCGGGGGTATCGGTTTTTGTCACCAAAAAGCGTTCTCCGGTTCGAGGTCTTAATGTAGGATGCGCTTTAATCCAAGTTTCCACTTCTTGCATAGGTTGTCCCGGTAAAGCATTTGCTGTACCTTGATTTGATATAAAGAATGCTAAGGGTAAAATTACGACTTGCAATAGCGATTTTTTTAACATTTTTCAATGTGACAAAGTTTTTCTACATATAGAATTCCCTTTTTTCTTAATTAATTAACGTCAAGCTGAGAAATTAACAGCGAACAGTGACAGTTTAAATTTTCTAATTCCTAACTCTTACACTTTCTGTGTCGCAAACAATAAACTCCACCCGATGTTGACGAGTGGAGTTGGGGAGTTTTGAAAAGTAAGTTAATCTCAGATTTTATTAATCACTAAGATTTAACAATTTGGGAAGGGACGTTTGACTTTGTTCTAGCTTCAGCATGAACGCTAACTGTACTTAATAGTGGAACTTCCTGGAAGCAATTCTGACAGAACCAGTAAAGTTCGGATTGACGAACGTGACGTAGCAGAGAACCACCACAACAAGGACAGCTATTAGTTCTAATGCTCACAAATCTTGTCCTCCTTTAAAAAAGTTAAAAAAGTTGTTGATTAAGACGCACTCTTATTGGTTTATTAACATTTGATTTTTGTAGAGTGAATAAAACCATTCTTCTGAATGCGATTTTCAAGGGTTTTTCTATAAATCGCTTCGTAACCATCTACCATTTTGCTTACAGAAAATCTATCCTCTACATGTTTGCGGCAGGTATGACGGCTGAGTTCTAAAGCTTTAGGAATCATTGATGCCATATCTTCATGGCTTTCACAGATAAAACCAGTTACACCATGATTAATAACTTCAGGAACAGAACCCATATTAGTTGCAATCACTGGTGTACCTGTAGCCATTGATTCAGTCATTACCAAACCAAAAGGTTCTTGCCAAGTAATAGGGAAGAGAGTTATGGCAGCATTTCCAAGTAGTTCTGCTTTCTCCTCATGATTAACTTCGCCTAAGTATTGAATTTGCTTTCCGTCAATATGAGGAGCTATTTCCTGCTCAAAAAACTTTCTATCAATATCATCAATCTTTCCTGCCATTTTCAAACGCCAACCTGTTTCCTTGGCAATGGAAATAGCATGTTGCGGCCCCTTCTGTGGAGAAAACCTCCCCAAAAATGCTAAATAAGGCGGATTTTCAGGTTCAACAACAAATGGATAGCTTTTCTCATCAATACCGTTATAAACTGTCCCAACGTAATTTAGGTCTATCTTGCGCTGGGCATCGCTAATACTGATGTATGGCTGCTTATTATGGTGGGTGTATATCTTTGAAGTATCTGGATTAAAGCTATGGTGCAAAGTATGCACTGTTGGTGTCGTCACCAACCCGGCTGAAGCCAAAGTTAAAACACCTAAATGGGAATGAATTAAATCAAATTCCGCTGCTCGTTGGTAAACTTGGCTTAGTTCGAGCAATTCATAGGCATCACAGTTGACTACATTCGGGTCTAAACGCAAAGCCCTCTCGCAAACAGCTTCCAACTCCGCTAGGGTCAGCGAATCACCGGAAGCAAACAAAGTTACTTCATGACCCCGACGAACTAATTCATCGGTTAGGTGACTAACTACTAACTCTATTCCTCCATATGAAGGAGGCGGAACTCTTTCCCTTAAAGGGGCTACTTGAGCAATTCTCATAAGTTGTATCTGTTCCTGCAATTAAAAAAGTCCGTATTGAATAAGGACTTATGGTTTGACTGGATAAAGAATAAATCCTCACCCATCTGAAATTGAATTAATCGCTTTGACCTAGAATTAAGTCTAATTTTCGACAATTCGATTTGAAGAAATATTTCAAATTATTTCAGTTGTCAACAATTTGTTATCAAGCAATTACATTTACAAATTACAGGTTAATCGTTTTCTTTATCATCTATCCAGAGGATTATAGAAAATACTTTTTTTGGTATACCCGGACACAGTTTAACGGCTATTTTTAGTATTTGTAACTGTCTTTAGGAGTTTTAGGAGTTTTTCCGAGGATGTTAAAGGAGGAAAAGAGAGAGAAACTTATATTCAATACAAAAACTTATAGAGACGTAGCACTGCTACGTCTCATGTAATAAGAAGCTTTAGAATCGATTAACAATCCTTACCAATAATTCCTATACCTTCACTGCATCAATTGTAGTAACCTTCTCCTCTGGATATTCTTCTTTAAAGTAGTAATTAATATGACGTTCGTTTTTGGGCACAACTCCATTAACGACTTGACCTAAGACGTTCTGACCTGACTTTTCTAGCATTTCACAAGCAAATGCAGCATTGACAGAATCTACTACTCCCGGACGTACTACCAGTAACACCCCGTCAGCCATTTGACCTAATGTTGCAGCGTCTGCGGCAAGGTTTAATGAAGGTGCGTCAATAATTACGTAGTCGTAATACGACCTGAAACTTTCAACTAATGAAGCCATCCGCTTGGAATCTAACAGTGATGCGGGAGAAGGAGGTACAGCCCCACAGGTCAATACATCTAAATTGTCCATTCCTTTCCTGATAGCAGCCATCACCTCTACCTGACCCACAATCACATTACTCAGACCTTGGGCATTTGGCAGTTCCCATATATGATGTTGGGATGGACGGTGCAAATCTCCATCTATTAATAATACTCTGCGTTCCATTTGCGCCATCGAGGTAGCTAAGTTAGCAGCCACCGTAGATTTACCCTCTTGGGGGACAGAGCTAGTAACAACAATTACCTTTAATTCTTTGTCCGCACTCATGAATTTCAAGTTAGCTCGCAGCATGCGGAATGCTTCGCTGATAGGAGAACGGGGAGCATCGCGTACCATTAAGCTCGGATATGCAGCTTCCGGTTCCTGCCTACCAAGAATAGACTTTTTCGGTCTGCTAAAGTCAGGAATCACACCTAATAAAGTTAATCCAGTTAATTCCTTGGCTTCCTCTATAGTCTTAATAGATTTATCTTGCGATTCTAAAAGATACATAGTTGCCAAGGAAACCAACATTCCCAGCAAGCTGGCTGAAAGATAATTAATTAATGGAGAAGAAACAGGTTCTTGAGGAACTAAAGCTTGAGATACCTCGCTAGCATTACCAACATTTTGATTTTCAGCAATGCGGGTTTCTTGCAGTTTTTTCAATAACAACGAATAAGTTGACTGTGCTGCTTCTACCTTACGTTCCAACTCGCGCTGTTGTTGCTCAAGTTTCGGCAGATTCTCCAGCCTTTGTTTATAAGATGTTTGTAACTCTGATAAAACTGCCAGTTGATTTGTTAAACCTAAAGAAGTTGATTCTAAATTGACTAATTCTGCTGCAAGCTGTTGTTTTAGTTCTCCTTCTTGCAATCTGTTATCTAGTTGTCCGTTGCTTCCTACAGTTTGGCGAATTCTATCTTGCAGCAATCTTCTTAAAGAATTATGCTTGCTTTCTAAGGCTACGATTTCTGGATGGGTATTCTTGAGAACTGTACGTCTTGACGCTAACTGCAACTCTAACTGCTGCACTTCTTTAAGAACATCTTGGACACCAGCAGCCTGATTCAAAGAATTCATGTTTAGCGCTTGTTGGGAGTTTATACCCAACTGACTATTAATCTGTTGACTCCGAGCGCTGATATCGGCTAGTCTAGTTTTGATTTCGCCGACTTGGTTTTGTAGATTACCTAATACTTCTATTGATTGGCTTGCTTCTTCCTGTAAAGCATATACTTTGTTCTTTTCCCTAAAGCTAGCTAAATCTGCTTCTGCTTTGCTTACAATTGCTTCTGCTTTGGGAAGCTGTTCCTCAATAAATTTCCTTGCTGATGCAGCAGCTTTCCTACGAGAAGATACATTATGTTCTAAATAAGATGACATTAAAGCATTCACAACTTGTGCAGCTTTCTTAGGTTGTGAATCTTTATAGCTGACTGTTAAAACGTCTGTCTTTTCAATATCGTTTACAGTTAATTTATCCAGAAAGTCCTTATATTCTATAAGTTCTCCATCTTCATCTCTGAGGTTAAGTACCCTAATAGTCTTCTGTACCACTGGAACCGAACGTATTATTTCAGCTTCCGTTTGTAAAGGGTTAGATGTATTTTCTGTTACAGACTCTAGTTTACCAATACTAGTTCCAAATTCCGTCAATGAAGAAGTCGCATTTGTTCTTTGAAACTGTAGTTTACCTTCAGCAACGTAAATAGGCTTTTTTAATGAAGTTGACAATAGTGAAAGCAGAAAAACTGGGAAAAACGCCGCTAATCCAGGTACACAGCGACGTTTTAGGACTTGCCAATACTTATCGAGCGATAAGCTAGATTCTTGAGATTCCATAAATATATTCGTTTGTTTACTTTACTTTTCAGCTTTTACCGTTCTGATTAACCGATAAATAATAAGATAGGCATCTAAGGTGATTGTCCTGACTCAAAAAGCTCAGATAAACATTAATTGTAAATTGCTTGAAATTTATAAGAGCCTAGATGCACGTTCATCAAATAAAGTATTATTTTTTGATTATAAAAATATAATATATGATATATGGATTCTTAGTTAAATTTGCTGTGATGCCATAGACAAATTGCTCCGAGAAGTTCTCTTAGCTTCATAAACTGAGTTAACCCCTTCAATCACTCTTTGCAAATCTTCGTCTGTCAGGTTGGAACCGGAAGGTAAACACAGTCCTCGTGAAAATAAGTCTGATGCGACTTCACCACCAATACTTTCGCACTCGGAAAACACTGGCTGCATATGTAATGGCTTCCATACCGGACGAGATTCTATTTTTCTTTCTGCTAGCTTGAGACGTAGCTGTTCTCTATCCACACCAAAATCTTCGGCTTTAATTGTTAGACAAGTCAACCAGCGAGTAGCACGTCCGAATTCAGCTTCTGGCATAAATTCAATTCCAGGAAGATGACCTAAAGCTTTCTGGTAAACTTCAAAATTGCGCCTTCTCGCTTCTACCCGCTCTTCTAAAACCTGCAACTGACCTCTACCAATTCCAGCTAAAACATTACTCAAGCGATAATTATAACCAATCTGCGTGTGCTGATAGTGAGGAGCAGGGTCTCTTGCTTGAGTTGCTAAAAAACGAGTTTTTTTAACCAGTTCTTCGTCATCGGAAACCAGCATTCCACCACCGGAGGTAGTGATAATTTTATTACCATTAAACGAGTAAATTCCGATAGTCCCAAAAGTTCCCGGACAGCGACCCTTATAGCTAGCTCCTAAAGCTTCAGCAGCATCTTCAATCAAAGGAACATCATATTTTTGACAAACTTCTAGGATGGGGTCAATGTCAGCACATTGTCCGTAAAGATGTACCAGCATCACTGCTTTCGGTAATTTGCCGACTTTAGCACGCTTTTCCATTGCTTCTCGTAACAACTCGGGATTCATGTTCCAAGAAGTATAGTCGCTGTCAATGAAAACTGGCTTTGCACCTTGATATGCAATTGGATTAGCACTAGCAATAAAAGTCAAAGTCGAGCAGAATATTTCATCTCCTCGTCCAACCTCAAGCAACCGCAAAGCCAAGTGAATTGCAGCAGTACCAGAGCTTACAGCAGCTGCATAACCAGCACCTGTATGCTGGCAGAATTCTTCTTCAAAAGCGTTTACGTGAGGACCTACAGGAGCTATCCAATTAGTATCGAAAGCTTCTTGAACGAACTTTAATTCCTGCTCACCCATGTGGGGTGTGGAAAGTAGAATTTGTTTTGTCATTTTAATGGTGCTTGAGGAGAGCGGTATGCTGGGAAAAATTTAGAGGAAATCAGTTCTTCTACAGGAACATTCAAAGATTTTGCTTTCATTTCCACTAGATAGCGATATTTCTGCTCGTCAACTATCATTCTCAGAGTATAAAAGTTATGTCTTAACTTGGAAAATCCAGCTTTGAAATTATAAACTGGGTCTTTTGCAGCACCAACTCCCCCACCCAAATGCAGGAATTGATTTCCCCGTTGATGCGCCCAATATCGAGCGCAATCTGTTTCTAAACTACTTGGCGATAAATCAACAAATTTGTCTTTGGTTCCACCCAATGTGCTTTGCACTATACCGCAGACTTCCGTGTATAATCCCGCACAAGCTACTTCGTTTTCATATTCAACAATACAAAGATGCAGCTTGTCACCCAAAGCTTTGTACATCTCTTCGTAATATGTAAAATCAAAAGAATAATATCTGTCCGCTGCTTCTACCCTTCCCATTGTTTCTTGATAGATAGCAGTAAAATCATCTAAATGTTCTTCAATAGGAACGAATTTTGCTTCCATTCCCAAACGTTTGCACTTATTAATTGTGCTTTTGTGTCCTTTTCTCGTATGAGACCATAATTGAGATTCGGGAATTCTTAAATCAACGGAAACTGTTTCCCCATTTTCAGTAAACAATCCCGGTTCAAAAATCTCGTTAAAGTTTTCATTGAGTATGGGATGCATTCTGAAAAATGCCGAGCATACATTTTTCTCGATTAATACCTTTTTAAATTCAGCCATCGCAGCATTAGGGAAATCGGGTGAATTTGCTGCTGCTTCGCTGATTAATATTCCCGGATAACCATAAGGAGATTTGATATCAAATATTTCTTCTGAAACTAATCCCGAATCTACAACGTTATCGCATCTTGATATCAGATAAGGAGCGAAAAATATCTGATCTCCATCAGTAATTAAAATCGCTTCCGGTATCTGTTTGTTTCGGCTTGCTTCTAAAGAAATATAGTTGGGTAGTTGATAAACATCGTGTTTGACTTTATTTAAAGTTTCCATCCATAAAGGATTGGATAAATCGATAATTTGAGTATTCATTATTATTTCTCAAGGTGATTTTTAATTGAAATTAATTTAAAGCTAATAAGGAATGGAAATAAATGGAAGAAAAAGAACTACCTGGATAATTTTCGATTTAGATAATCACTCACACCATAACGTCGGAAATATTTCTGGGTCGCTATAATCTGGATTACCATTTGATAATTTTTGACACATATTATCAAGGAAATGATGAACCTGTTTACCTTGATTCTTATATACTTGATAGCGGTTATCGTAATCTTGCAAATACAGAGCAAATGCCATCCTAGCTCTATTGCTAAAATTAGGATAACTGCCGTGAATAGTCAAACAATGGTGGAAGCTAACCTGACCTTTTTCTAAAATCATTGGTACTTCAACAATTTTTTTTCCAGGTTCAAAAAAGGACTTCTCTACATCTTTTAAATTCTGGTTGTTAAAGGTACGCATATGCTCGTTACCTTTCCATTTATGACTACCATCTATTACTACTAATGGCGCTCTTTTTGCATCAACATCGTGAAAGGGAATCCAAGCAGAAAGCATATTATTAGAAGTACATACAGAAGAATAGGAATAATCGGTATGCCATCCCACTACACCACCAGATTCGTTATCCTGAATAGGAGCTTTATAAACTAAAGTATCTTCAAATAGCCTAACACCTTTACTTCTAGCTAACTTCGCAGCTATTGCTCCCACAATGGGTTGAAGTAATTTTCGTAATTCCTTTTTACGATAAGAAACGTGTTGATTGTTTCTAACTGCATCACCATCACCGGGTTTCCAATCGCTATAACCGGTTTCGTAAGGAATTATCGCATCTCTTTCCCCACTATAAAATTCTTGGGCACCTACAAATGCTTCATCAATAACTTCGTCAGGAACTACTTTTTTCGATATAAACCAACCATGTTCTTCGTAAAAAGCAATATCTTTTTCTGTTGGTAATAATTCTAGCTGTTCTTCGGACAGCCCTTTAATTAAAGTTTCCATATATTAATAGCTCTTAGTTGTTAATTAAATAAATTATCGGGAATTTGCATAAATAGATGAATTTTGAGTGCTATTAGTAAAAAACTCTTTCATAATATTAACTACCTGGCTGACATCATCCAAAGAATAACGTTGGTCTGTAGGTATTGTTAAAATCCTATTTGATAAATCTATTGCATCCAAATCTTTTGATGTCATACCATTGTGCGGTTGAGGCCAATGAACTGGTGGGAAAATATTCTTACCAATCAAATATTTACGCAAACAGTCTCTAATTTCGCGGTTTCGACAAACTATAATACTATTAAAAGGTACAGAACCATCTTCCCAAGAACTAAAAAGTGGCTGCCAGTTTTCTCCTTGTTCGGATAAAGTCAGGTGGAGGAAATGCTTTATGTTTGCTTCTCGTCTTTTTCTAAACTGCTTTATATCCAAGCTGCTTAAAACATTTGCTGAGAAAGCAGAAATCCTGTCATTTTCAATGTTCTCCAGGCTGTCTTGACTCTCAACTTCAAGCTGTCGATAAGTATCTTTACTTACATTCCCGCCATTCAGATAAGCTCGCTTTAGTAGCATTGCGCTCAGACGCTTATAAGCCCCATCAGACTCACTTTCAGATGCTTTAGGTAAGGATAGATTCTTCCCAGACCAAATTATGGCTCCATCAGGTATTGGTAAAGTTTTACGCAGAGAAGCCATTGCATAATCTGCTTGACTTTGTAATGACCAATTGGAAAAAGGATCGTGAGTATGGTCTTCGACTAAAATTACATCCCTATTAGCTTTTGACCAATCTTGCCAAACTTGTGCGGATTTAATGCCAAATAAATTCACCGCTAACACTAGGTCTCCAGCACAAGCCTTTAAGGTATCAAAATCTGGATATTTCTCATTTGGTAAATCTCGGTACCAGCAAATATCAAAAGCTTTGCTAAGTTTGGATGCTGCTTCCATGCAAAAAAAACACGGTAAATGAAGCTTTAGTTTTCGGTCGCGTTTGTGGTTCAGAATTTTTTCCAAACCAAACAAGCTAGCGCATCCGGTAGAGAATAATTCGTAATTCGATGGTAATTTAGCTGCTTCTCCTACAGGACTAACAAAATCGTTAGACCAGTCAAACTCGCTTCCGACCTCCCACAGTTGTTTCATTAGCTTTTACCTCAATATTAGGCTCTCTATCCTCAAATAAAAAATTAGCCTTCTGCTTTACTACCCATAAATTCTGCACCAGTAGCATGACCGGGCTGGCTTATTTCTTCCTTCCGTAAAACTTTCCCTACTGTCATCAAGATAATTTTCAAGTCTAACCATAGACTCCAATTATCTACATACCAAACATCTAATCGAAATTTCTTTTCCCAATTTCCATCCAACAATCTACGTCCGTTGATCTGTGCCCATCCAGTAATACCGGGTTTGACTTCGTGACGACGTGCTTGTTCGGGAGTGTAGCGTTCCAGATACTGTACTAATAAAGGACGAGGTCCGACAATACTCATGTCACCCTTGACAACATTCCATAATTGTGGAAGTTCGTCTAAACTGCTTTCCCGTAGAAACTCACCGAAAGCCGTCATACGCAATTCATCATCCAACAGATTACCCTCAGCATCTCGCTCGTCCGTCATGGTGCGAAACTTATAGAATCGAAAAATCTTTCCATCTTTACCCGGACGAGGCTGACTGAAAATCAACGGACTGCCCATGCGAAAATTAATTGCGATAGAAACTATTAATATGATTGGAGAAAGCAATAATAAAGCTGTAGCGGCGACAACCCTATCCAACACAGATTTGATTGCACGACTAATTCTTTGACTACGCTCATCCTGTAATTCTTGAGCAATCATTTGTAGATTCCCTTAACCCTATAAATTTACGCAAAAAACTTTGCCGTAACTAGCAGCAATTAGCTGTTACAGCTTTCAAATAAATTAAATTAAGATACACAAAAATGCGTAACCTTATTTAAATAAGTTACTTGGCGTTATCAATTGAACACATGTGAAAAAATTAGGAAAGCATTACTCTATAAGCTTCCCATATTAAATGAAGTACTGTTTATCTTCGTATTCAATTTAGATGTGAATAATCGCCCTATCAGAATTGATAATTAAATCTTTAATCCATAATAAAGATAACTAAGTTTGGTTGATTTTTGTTGCCAATTTGGCAGTAATTTATTAATAACTTAATTTATAATCGCTTGCCAAATATGTAAAAACCAAGTTTTCTATACCAGTCCTTACGCAATTGTCACAATCCCCTGTTGGTGCGTGACACTAAAAAGGTTATTACTACGTCCAAAAGTATTTAAAGTGTCACAGCACCCTACGATAAAAATTCCCTAGTACATCACGGCTTAAATAAGGCAACCATTCAAAATAGTTGAAAAGCCCCAGATATCAAACTTTTTACTTCTTACTTTTTACTTCTTACTTCCGCGAAGCGGTACTAGTTGCTGCCATTTCTATATGCATCTCAAGTATGAGATTACTTAAAGAAAAGATGTCTATAGAATACAAAACTAACTAGTTTTGAAACTGAAAATATACTCACAAGTTATGATTTTTGTTAACTTTGGTATAAAGCATTTCTGTTGCATCAAGATGGGTAAACTTCCAATTCATGATAATACTGTGTGAGTCGATGGAAAACGAATTCTTCACTATATTCAGCCTCAACACGTGCGCGGCTGGCTTTACCATAATCTTGTCGTAACTCAGAATTAGAAAGTAGCATTCGTAAAGCTTCAGCAAGTTTTTTACTATCTTGAGATGGCACGATGAAGCCATTTTTTTGATTAACTACTGCTTCTCGACAACCGCGAACATCTGTAGCAACTATTGGTAAGCTCATACCCATGGCTTCGACAATAGAACGAGGTAATCCTTCGTGAGAAAAAGTAGGTAAAGTAAAGATATCCAGAAGACCTAAAAGCTCTGGGATATCTTGACGTTCTCCTGTCAGAGTCACGTGTTCTTCTAATCCGAGAGTTTTGATTCTTTGATTGAGTTCGATTTGAAACGGTTCGGGGTCGGTGGTCAGTTGGGAGCCTATAACTACAACATGTAAATTGGGAAATTCAGAAATTAATTCACCTGCGGCTTCGATTAGATATCCGCTTCCTTTTTTCCGGGTCAAGCGTCCGATTGTACCAACGACTAAACTATCATCGGGTATATTCAATGATTTACGTAATTGCGATTGCGACTCTGGATTTAGTCGCGAAGGTTTGAAACGTTCGATATCGACACCGTTACCCAAGTAGGCTATTTTTTCGGGCTGACAAAGACCTATTTTTTTGGCAGTGCTAATATCTTCGTGATTCTGAGTCAGAATTAAATCCGTAATAGTCGCAGCATATTTTTCCACATTCGAGTAGAAAAAATATTGGTTTGGAGATGATAAATCGTGAAATGGAAAACCATGAGCAGTGTAAACAATCGCTTTTACTCCTGCTAACTTAGCTGCAATTCTTCCCAATACCGCAGCGATAGGAGTATGAACGTGAACCAGGTCGTAGTTATTTTCTCTGATAATTTTTCTTAAACCAGAAATGCTTTTAAAGTTGGGTACCGGAGAAATTTTTCGGTCAATTTGAACTGGATGCACTGTGTATCCCTTCTCTTGAAGTCGCTGAGAATCTTCATCCCAAGAACAAGCTATACCGACTTCAAAGCCTTGAGATAGCAAGTAATTTATCTGAGGTAGTAAAAGAATTTCAGCAGTAGTTCCGATTGCACAAACGTGTAAAATTTTCATTTATCTTACTTTTATCTTCCTACTAATTACTAGTTGTACAAATATATAAGTTTTTTACCCATTCCCATTCAAGGGCTAGTCCTTCTCTTAAAGAAACAGCAGGCTGATACGAGAGAATACGCTTAGCTTTTGAGACATCGGCAGCTGTATGACGTGCATCACCCATTGCTCTTTCGATATAGTTTTTCTTGATGGGTTTACCAACAATTTCTTCCATTGTTTCGAGTACTTCTTTTAAAACTACTCTGCTTCCACCACCTATATTAAATATTTCTCCCACAGCATTCTCTGCGGTTGCAGCAGCTAAATTTGCGGCTACTGCATCGCTAACAAAAGTAAAATCTCGCGTTTGTAAACCATCCCCATAAATCGGAATAGCCTCGTCTTCTAATACAGCTTTGTAAAATTTATGAAATGCCATATCCGGACGCTGACGAGGACCGTAAACCGTAAAATAGCGTAGTGCTACAAACGGTAACCCAAAGTTTTTATGATATAGTCCGCACAATCTTTCAGCAGCTAATTTAGTAATACCATAAGGTGAAACTGGTTTGGGACAAATTTGTTCGCTAGTAGGCAATGTTTCGGCATCACCGTATACGCTTGAGGTAGAAGCATATACCAATCTTTTGAGATTTTTTGCTTCTTTTGCTGCTTCAAGCATTACTTGAGTTGAACTGATATTCCGTTCTGTGTAAGCGCGAAAACCTTCGCCCCAACTAGCTCTGACTCCAGCTTGTGCTGCTTGATGATAAACAACATCAACATCTTTGAGTAACAATTTCCAGTCTAAAAACTGAATATTTCCTTCAATTAATTTAAATTGGGGAAATTTTTGTAAATGTGCAATATTCTGGCGCTTTAATATCGGGTCATAATAATCGTTAAATTCATCGACCCCTATAACTCGTTCTCCTCTTTTCAATAATTCTTCTGCTAAATGAGAACCAATAAATCCTGCGGCTCCTGTAACGATATTTTTAATCATTTTATCCACCCTGTTTTGAATTGTTTTACTAAAAGTTAGTATTTTCTAACGTATTTTGATAATTAATCCGACCATTTTCTAGCAAAGTAAATGGATAAAAATTTAATAATGTTTCTCTAGCCATGCTTGAAACATTAATACATCCCATAAATGGTATTGCCAATTCCGGCTGCCACTTAAATGTTCTTCCCAAAGCTTACGAATTGGCTGTGGATTTAAAAAACCTTGTTGATGCAATCTTGTTTCATCTAGCAATTCTGCGGCCCATTCGCGTAAAGGTCCGCGCAACCAGGAATCAATTGGCACACCAAAACCCATTTTTGGACGCTCGATAAGTTCCTTGGGCACATATTTATACAATACTTGTCGCAATAACCATTTACCCATACCATCACGAATCTTCATGGATAAAGGTAAGCCCCAAGCAAATTCCACTAAGCGATGGTCTAGCATGGGTATTCTTCCTTCTAAACCAACACCCATACTGGCACGGTCTAATTTAACAAGAATGTCGTCAGGTAGATATGTGACCGTATCCATATAAACCATTTGTTGAGTAAAATCAGATAACCCGATTTCTAATTGACCTGCATTAAGGTGTTCGGATGCACCAATTACTACATTTTGGCTCCAGTGAGAAACTAAACCACCATACATTGATTGAGGGTTTGTTGCTGGTAATACCTTAGCCAGCTTGTGTAGATAATCTCCCCATGAAGAATATCTGAGGTTTTTGGGTAAAACCGGATTGACTTTATCAAAAATACGATCCCAGGTTCCGGGGGTAATTGCAGTAATTCCTCCGGCAGCTACATGTCTGAATATAGAAGGTATCCAGCCGATTTTTTGCCAAATGCTACGACCGAGAAAATGCCTATTATATCCTGCAAATAATTCATCACCACCATCACCCGAAAGACTAACTGTTACAGATTCTTTAGCAAGTTGAGAAACTAAATAAGTCGGAATTTGCGACTGGTCTGAGAAAGGTTCATCGTAAAGCGATGGTAGTTTCGGAATAACTGACAAAGTATCTTCTGGAGTAACGTAAAGCTCTGTATGATTTGTTCCTAGATGCTCGGCTATGGCTTTGGCATGTTGTGCTTCGTTATATTCCCGTTCGTGAAAACCAATGGTGAATGTCTTTACCTGCTGACTTTTTTGAGCCTGCATTAAAGCTACTATAGTAGATGAATCAATACCTCCAGAAAGAAAGGCACCTAAAGGAACATCCGCAATCATACGCAGCCCAACTGCATCTTTTAATAATGCCTCCAGTTGGTCTACTGCTTCAAGTTCTGAACCTTGGAAAGGTTCGCTAATGCCCATTAATGCAGCCTGCTTAACTTGCCAATAAGGTTTAGGCTCGGGATGAGTATCGTTTCCGTCCCAACTGAGAATGCATCCTGGTGGTAACTTATAAATACCTTTATAAATACTGTCAGGAGATGAAATGTAGCTATACCTTAGAAAAGAAGCTAAAGCATCGCGGTTAATTTCCGGATGGAAATCGGGATAAGCTTTTAGCGCTTTTAGTTCAGAGGCAAACAATAATGTTCTCCCCGTAAAACCATAGTACAGAGGTTTTTCACCCATGCGATCGCGCCCTATATGAATTACTCTTTCTCGTCTATCCCATAAAGCGAAAGCGAACATCCCATTAAAACGCTCGACGGCTGAATGTATTCCCCACTGACTAAAACCAGCCAGCATAATTTCAGTATCCGAATGACCGCGAAATTTATGTCCTAATTGTTCTAATTCACGTCTTAGCTCTAAGAAGTTATAGATTTCACCATTGAATACAATCGCATAACGATTATCACCCGAAAGCATCGGCTGATGACCGCCCGGTGAAAGGTCTATAATTGCCAGTCTCCTGTGTCCTAAAGCTATACCTGCTTCCCCATCTATCCAGGTTCCACTATCATCGGGACCTCGATGAGTTAATGTATTTGACATCTGCCTAACAACTTGAGGCAGTTTATCGTTACTTATTTGTCTTGATATATCCCAGAAACCAGTAATTCCACACATATTTGAATTTTATTTTAAAATTTTGAATTTTGAATTTTGAATTTTGAATTTCTAATTACTTTCCAAGACTACTTTCTATTAACTAGTGCTTGATACTGTCTAAAAAGATAAGGTCAATTTATTTACTTATTTCTTTATTTCTTTATTTCTTTATTTACTTGTCTTCGTATAGAACTTAAAATCAGCAGATGAAATACCCGAATTACATTCCAACCAAATATCCTTCCACTTATTTAGTTGCTGCATTTCTATTTTTACAGGTCCGGTACGATGCTTAAGAAGCTGATAATTTAAACCTGTTGCTGTAGCAAATATGTCTACAGAAGCTTTGAGTGCTTGTTCTACTATTCCTAAAGTTAATAAATAATCTTTTTGCTTAAAAGCTTGCTCAAACAAAGCTTTAGAAAAATTATACCTTCCTAATAAGCTATTTTTAAGGGAAAAAGAACCAACCCGATATGCTAATAAAATTTCGGGTAAACAAGCAAATTTGCTGTTCTTATAACTTCGCAATAAAAGGTCTTGGTCTTCCATTCTAATGGCTTTGGGGCGATATTTATACCGACGGAACCATTCCATTTTCCCCATCCAGGTAGGATGAGTACTAGAAAAACCAGCACGAGGAGAACTACATATTTCATCATGAGTCTCGGTCGAGGAAAAAGCCCCTCTGGGATTGCTATCAGAATCGATTGTAATAATCTCAGTACTTAATAAGTCAATATTGGGACAAGATTCGAGATATTCGACCTGAAACTGTAAACGCTCTGGATATGAAATATCATCCCCATCCATCCGAGCAAAATATTTTCCTTGACTCATTTCGATAGCTTGGTTTAAGCGACTGGGAAGTTTTTTGTTTAAACCATCTGCAATTACCTTTATTCGCGAATCTTTAAAACTACTCGCTATTTCTAAAGTTTTATCTTTAGAACCGTCATCGATAAGAAACAATTCCCAGTGAGAATATGTTTGATTCAAAATAGAGTTTACAGCTGGAATTAAAGTTTTTTCACAATTGAATACCGGCATTCCAATACTTACAAGTGGTTGCATTTTTACTATACTCCTAGCTTTTTATCAATTTATCCGCTCGATTTAGAATTCTTAATTGCTTAAAGCTGATATTTCAATCATTCTTTTTAATCTCTTGAGTTGGCTGCTGCAATTATGGAACATTCCAACTGATTGAAGCACTGAATTGATTGTATAAAAATGCAATCCAGTTACTTTCTTAGTCAATAAGTAGCCCAGCGGCAAAATTTACAGTGACAACCTGTATACATGAACATCTTCAGACCCAATAGAGCCTGTTAACTTCCCTTCATTAAGGGACATTCCGGATGGACGGTTGCTAAATACTGTTTCAATTGAACCGGTAACTGGTTCGGGAATGGGTATAGAAGCTTCTATCGCATTGGTTGGTGATGTATTTATTGCAACTACATACACGCTTCCTTGATAAGTCCACTCTGCGGCAAATAGGTCATCCACTCCACTATTAAGCCTTTTCCAATTGCCTTCTAATAATACTGGTTCAAGCCGTTTAAATTCTGAGACTAAACTTTTTAGTTCATTCCATAAATCGCTATTTTGCGATAATTCCCATCCTTCATAAAAATAGGAATAATAAAGAATACCTTTGACATCATTCATCAATGCTCCATAAGTCATATTCCGTAATTGTCTAGAGGTTGGAGGTCGATTTACCCAAGGGAAAGCTTGTAAACTCGCAATAATTGGTTTGTTGTTCCTTGTCCCAGCTTCAGTCGCAGCGTATAAAAAATAGTAGTTCTCTCGTAATGGCTTTAAAACCGCTGGGTCGTTATCAATTCGATAAGATTGAAAACCCATTACATCGGCAGTGTTAATAAAAGATTCCATTCTCCCAGGTAACACACTGCTAACGAATGTAATCCTACTTGGATCGGTCGATTTTACATTACTCTTCCAATCTAAAATTCCCCCGACACTAAACCCATTTGCGGGAACATCTACGTCGTCAGCGATGTTCCACCCCAAAATAGCAGGATGAGATTTATAACTATCGACGATTTCTAAGCGTCTAGCATAGCTAAAATTCGGCAAAACATATACACCATTACGATTTGCTTCATTTAGAAAAGTAATATCAGCATCAAAGTTTCCACCAATCTGAGGGTGAATTGTATTAAATCCGGCTGCAATAATCTGTTTTAAATCGTTTAAACGCTTTGTATTAGTTGTACTCCAATCGGGACTATCTATTGAATCGTGGTATATCCCAAAGGGAAAGAAAGGTTGACCGTTAACTAAAATTGTGCGGTCTTCCCGGACAGAAGTATTTATGGGGCTGGTTGAGGCAGATGCCATTGATTTTTTATTCACAAATGTTTTGACCTTATCTATATCTGGATTCTTCGATACAAATAGAGGAATAATGCTTTGTGGTATCAATGAATGGCATGCAATCACCATTGTCATTATGCTACCGAACAGTATTAGGCTTTTCCAGAATTTATTCATTTATTCCTTTTGACAAGTGCTTCTGACGCTTATACTAAGTTTTTGATTAAACCTGACTTCTTACAATATTGTCATTAAGCCCAAAATAGCCCTGTTTTTTCTGATTTCACAACGACACAATAATTTTTTCATGACAAGAAACCGGGAATAGAGCCACTAGTGTAAGATTTAAGTTAAATTTAGCTTAGATATTTCTCTGAAAACATTTTAAAGTAATATCATTTTTTTTGTTATGAAATAATTTCTTTTCGCAGTACAATTGCTAAAGAACTTAAATAAAAACCTAAAAAGTGCCCTAGAGCGGCAACTGGATAGAAAGTTTCTTGAGAGACCGAGCAAATTAGTAGGGAAACTGTTCCCCAAAAAAATGGTTTAGTGCCAATTTCCTTCTTATGTAAATAGTTGAGTATGTTTGAAAACAATAATATAAATAGAAATAAACCTAATATTCCTGTTTCTAATATTATATGAAGGGGAAGCATATGTGCATTATCACCAGAATCCGTCGCGGCTCCAAAACCCGTTCCAAAAACCCAGCGCCAAGGTTCTTCGTTAATAAATGAAACTCGCTGCATCCATATTTGGTCTCTTCCGCTTAAATTATCCGCATTCCCAGCTTCAAGTAAAGTTTTTTGACGTTCAAAAACGGAGTTTTTATCAGATGTTAATAAAAAGGTTTGCAGTCCAATAGCTGAGCCAATTGTAATAATCCACACAGCAGTATATATTAATTTCAACAAATATTTGGGATTATTAGACCAATAGACTATTGCATAAATTAGTATTGCTGCTAAGCCAGAGCGAGACTCGCTCAAAAAGCAAGCAATTATAGTCAATAAAATAAATATGTTATTTACTAAGATGCTTTCGCGTTTTAATAATGCTAAATGCATCCTTAAGCTTAAAAGTAAAATAACTTGAGCCGCAGTATAGGCATGATTATAGCCAACAAAACCCAAACCTTTACCAGCCCCAGAACGTCCGTAAGCCTCGTAAAACATCCACGCACCTACTTTTGGTAAATGAGCAGTGACTGTAGATAATGGGATTATTCGGGCATATGTTAAGAAAATTCCCAAACATACAAATGCTAAAACAATATCGACAATACGCCCCATAATCTCTATACGTTTTGGCGTTAGAGGTATTTTAGCTGTAATCCAAAATAGTAAAATAAATTCTACTAAGCGATATATTTGAAAGATGCCGAATCTAACTCCATTGGAATCCCAGTCCAGCAAAAATTTTAAATAGTGTACATATGATAAAATCCCTCCTAGAAATATAATTATAAGTAATATAAAAATGTCTCTATTTGCATTTGATGATGGCAAACTATATCTATAACAAAATAAGAAACTAAATACAATTGAAGCAATCGCTAAATCAGAAAGACAAGGCCACATAGCCCATGAAATACCTACTGGAAGAATAGGAATTGTATAAGCCTGAGAAAGTAAATAAAAGCAAAATGCAAAAAATAGCCATTTTGTACGTTTTACTTTCAGTAATGCAATTTGTGAATCGTCTAATTTAGAAGCCTTGTTGTATTTTATGGGCATAAAACATTCGATTCTTCAACATAAATATTTTCCAAGTTTTTCAAGCTATTTTGAATGTTGAATGAGCTTTGCTCGATGCATTTAAGTGCTTGTTGTTGAGTAATATTTTTTTCTGTTTTTCTTGTAGCTAAAATTGCCTCAGCCCAAGAGTAAGCAGGTTTTAACAAAGACATTCTTTTCATTAATGGTTTAACTACATCCGCTTCCTCTGGAATCACATCTGATAATATACAAGGAAGTCCTGCTGCTTGTGCTTCAATTAAAACCAAACCCAGTCCTTCGTAAAGCGATGGGAATACAAATACATCCATAGCCCCCATCATTAATCGAGCTATATCAGAACGAACACCAGCAAAAATAACTTTATCCGTTAACCCCATCTGGATTACTTTCTGTTTTATATCTGTAGCTAACTCACCTTCCCCCACGAGTAACAAACGCATTTTTGGTTCTCGTTTGGCAACTTCTGCTGCAATATCTATAACATATTGATGATTTTTCTGGGGATGAAATCTAGCCACATGACCAATTACAAAAGCGTCTGAAGGTATGCCTAATTCTGCACGTATTTGTTGGGAGTTAGTCTCATCTTTGAAGGGCTTTAAATTCACCCCGCATAAAAGCAACTGCCAGCGTTGTTCGGTGGTTTTAGTTTGGTAAAACAAGTCTTCCAAGGCTTGATGACTTGCGGACAAACCCACCGTAGCGTTTTTAGCAATCAATGCTTTAGTCAAATCTGTATATAAACGTCGCTTCAATCCAGATTTAGATTCAACTACAGAAGAATCTAAGTGGCTATGAGCAATTCTGACTGGGACACCTGCTCGCTTTGCCAACCACAATACGAAACCGCTAAAGTGATGTACGTGAGAGTGAACAATATCATATGGTTCATTATCGCGTAAAACTCGTCTAAAATTTCGAGCATATAACCAAGGTTGGGATGAATTTACACAAGGAATAACTTTGCTACCCAAAGCACGAATTTCTGCATCATAATCGCATTCTGCATTCGTGTGAACTAAAAAGTCCATTTGGAAAGCATCACGGTCTATATTCCGTAAAATATGCATTAACCAAGTTTCAGTACCAGCCCTTACCATTCCTCCAACCACATGGAGGATACGTATTGGACGCTGCTTAGTTAATTTCTGAGTTACTTTCGTCGGGTTCTGTTCTTTTAAGTTTATATATTGCATGAATAATTACTCCCAAACTGAATACAGCTTGTACAATCGCTGCAAATATTAAAGCCTTTGCCGCTCCAATTAATCCCTGTGTGGGTAGCAGCCACAAACAAGTCATTGCTGAAGTAGCTGTAACTATGATAAATAAAGGAGTTTGTACGCGGAAGTATCTGGCTGCGGTCATTCCATATCCTAAAAAGGAAGACATATAACCTATTGCGGCTGCTACCATCAACAGTACAAATAAATTTTTATTTTCAGCATACTCCGGTCGATACAAAAGAGTCAGAAGCTCTGTACCAGCGACTTGAGCAACTACAATTGCCGTACCTCCTATCAAAGCAGCGAGTCCGACTAATTTGAGAAGTAATCCACGGAAGGCAGTTATATTTTGGGCTGCGTAATATTTAGCTAATCTAGGACTGGCAGATTCACCCAAAGCGAAAATTACCATATTTCCTGCCACCATCAAGTAAGCTAATGCTGCGAATATACCTAATTGTCTTTCGCCTAAATATTCTTCTATAAAATAACGAGGAACATTAGCATTCAGCGAAATCAGCATTTTTACTAACCCTAAAGGTAAACATAGCCACACTAACTTTGTGACAGTTTTCCAATTTAGACGAATTTTAGGTGCTCGATTTAATATCAATGTACCGTTACGTATGTCGCAACCAACCAGAACCACAGCCCAAGCAAAAACTAATCCAGCTACTCCCCAAACAACATTACCCGATAGAAATACTCCTAAACCCAGCAACAATAAAGATAAAGGACCTTTAATCATTAAAGAAATTGCAATCCTATCCATCCGTTCGTGTTGCTGGATTAAACCATGGAATATATCGCTAACAGATTCAAATGCTTTGGCCAAACCAACCAGCAAAATCACCAAAGAAGTTTGTAGGCTATATCCAGTCCACAAAGTCACAATGGCAATCGCCACTAATGCTATTGTCGTTCCAATTAACCTCAACCCTAGATAATCGCTAAAAGCATATTGCTCTTTAGCATCTGTTGCTTGAACAATATCGAGTTGCAAGTTAGTTAACATTACTATGGGTGCTGTGACAGCCAAACCCAAAGTAAATTGTCCTACCATTTCAGGGCTGCCAAGTTTAGCCAAAACTACCAGCATTCCCCATTGACAAGCTGCATATACAGCATTACCAATAAATGTCCAGGAAAAGTTACGACGTAGGCTTAATGGCTTGCTTTTTTGCATTTTAATTTGCTTTTTTCTGTTGATTTATGAAAATTTATCAATCCTCAATTAAGCCCTTTTCGGTTCGACTTTTTTCAGTATCTTACCATCTGGAGTATTGCTAAAGTCCTTATTAATAGAGCTTTCTTTCTGCCCTAAACTATCCAAATACTTCGGTTTATACCCCGGCACTAATTGCTCTAATAAAAACTTGATTGAATTAGTATCATTTTTATCAGCAGCCTGACAAAGTGCGTCTACTGAGACATTAAGACTTTCGGGTATAATTCGACTCGAATTTTTGACCATAAACAGTTTTTGATGTTCTGTCGGGTCGTATTCTTCTCCTTCTATAAATAGCTCTTCAAACAATTTCTCTCCCGGTCGCAAGCCTGTAAAAATTATATCTATGTCTTTATTTACTCTGTAACCAGAGAGTCTAATTAACTCTGAGGCTAAATCGACAATTTTTACAGGTTCGCCCATATTGAGCATCAGTACTTCACCACCTCGACCTAAAACTGCTGCTTGTAAAACTAGCTGTACTGCTTCGGGTATGGTCATGAAGTAACGACAGATATCTGGATGAGTTACTGTGATTGGGCCACCGGCAGCAATCTGCTTTTTAAAGGTCGGAACGACGCTACCCCTACTACCCAAAACGTTACCAAAACGCACTGCTACATAAGATTTCCCGTTCTGTTTGGCTGCTTGGAGTACCAACATTTCGGCAACTCTCTTACTGGCACCCATGATATTGGTTGGGTTAACCGCTTTATCGGTGGAAATCATCACGAAATGTTTGACGTTACATCGCAATGCTTCATCTACTAAATTCTTTGTACCAATGACGTTGTTGGTAATTGCTTCTGGAGAATTCATTTCCATCAAAGGAACGTGCTTGTGTGCAGCAGCATGGAAAACCACATCCGGTTGGAATTTATCAAAAGCGTGTCTGAGTCTATCTTTAAATCGGATGTCGGCTATAAATCCGTGAATTCTTGTTGCATTTCCCGTGCTTCTAATTTCTTCTTTTAAGACTTGAACTAGCTGATTCAATTCTTGTTGGATGGTAAAGACAGAATTTTCACCATGTCCTACCAACATTATTTCTTTAGGATGACAAGAACAAATTTGACGACACAGTTCGCTCCCAATCGAACCACCCGCACCCGTAATTAAAACCCTTTTTCCATTGAGAAATTCAGCCACTCGTTCAATCTCTGTCTGTACGGGTTCTCGTCTGAGCAAATCTTCAATCCTGACATCTCGGATGCTGTTTAAGCTGACTTTTCCGTTGAGAATCTCGTTTATTCCTGGCAAGGTACAGGTTTGTACTCCATTATTCTTACAGATATCAACGATTTCCCGAATTACTTCCCCTGCTACCGAAGGCATGGCAATAATTACTTTATCTACATTTAAAGGTTCTAAAATATCGGGAATCGAATGACGATCGCCAAATACCTGAATACCTCGAATGCGTGCATTTAACTTGGTTCTATCGTCGTCAATAAATCCAACAGCGCGGAAACCCAAATGATAATTCTTTTGCATTTCCTCAACGAGACTTACTCCAGCACTTCCCGCACCAACTATGAGTACTCGCTGTTTGTGATTATGATTACGGATGAAAGGGCTAAATGCGATACGTGAATTTTTACTTCTCTCAACGACCCGAACGCTAAAACGTAATGCACCAATGAAAATACATGAAAGTAATCCATCGATAAATGGTAGTGACTGTGGTAATGCGTCTAAAGCCCAGGGTAAAGTGAAATCCACCACATCAAATAACAGAGTTTGGATAACTATTCCGGCCGCAATCAACATAGCTACATATGTTAATTCTTCGACACCTGCATATCTCCAATAGCGACGATAAAAACCGAAACTATAAAACACCCCGATTTTAACCACTACAAAAAGTATTGTTGCCGTAATTAAATCATATAAATATGGTTGAATAGCTAAATCACCATCTAAACGCACTATCAGCGCTAAAAAAGGTGTGATGGCAAAAACAACAATATCAAATATAAATAAATGACGGTTCCTCAGCTTCAATAAATTTCTTAGTAAAACTTTTGTCGATTTATCGAGCAGCCAATGAGAAACCATGAATAAACCGTTCATCTAAAAACTCCTGGGAAATTTGCCACAAGCATACCTCTGGATATAATTATCAGAGCTTTTGGATAGTAATACAGTTAATATCAGATTATTTGCAAGCAGCATAAGCAACCCTTATCCATGCTTAACAAATAGATAAAGATAAAATCGGGCAATACAAACAACCCATCTATTTACTGAACTAATAGTCGCACTGATATCTACCCAAACAACACAGTTACTTTATAAAAATGGCTCTAATCAATTATTCTACACATCAAGCTTTCACAGCTACGGATACACCCCTCCCTTAAGTAATACACATGATTATTTACAAGCTAAATACTTTCCTGAACAAATATTAAAAGTACACCTAAGTTCACGAATTATCTTAAATAAAATATTCGGAGTAATCCTTTCATCATTTAATTCCGTCGTATAAAAATTTAGAAAAACCAAATTTTACACAACAAAATATATTTCTAAAAGCAGTACCTTACCATTCACGAAACAGACTAAGCCTGCAATATGAATCTTCTACCACTTACAGCCATAAGAAGCTTTGTGCTTTACGCTTCGTTTGCCCAAAAATTCCACATCGCAGCTTGAAACCGAAAAGTTGCGTTATAAAATCTGGTAAATCTATAAACGCAAAAGCATATTATTCGGGAGTCATAGATAACATCGGAAAATCACACGCTTTGCAAAAACATGATAAGGAATTAGGTAAGTAGCAACAAAAAATAAAATTAATGCTTACTGTAACTGATTTATCTGTTTTTTTGACTTCAATATAATATCTAACAGTTTTTGTGAATTGAGTCATGCCAATTTGGCACTAATTTAATGCTGTAGTACTTCAACACATTAATTCTCAGGAGTTTGTAGTTGCGCTACTCTGCGAGAAAACTAGGTTTACAACACCTCATATTCCCATATGTAGAGGCGCTGTAGACGTTGACTAGACTGTTCGATAGGGCATAGTTTATCTTTTTTCGTTAGCGTTACCCTGACGGCTGGTTCAGCAAGCTGAACGCGCGCAGCATCTCCCGTGGGGAGGTAAAATAGCACAAATACGAACAAAAATTTACCCATCAACATGAATGTGGTGGGTAAGCTGATGGGTAGCGATATAAACCGCTAAAATAAGTTTTCAAATATTGCTTGTCGCGCTACCATCTTGGCCGCTAATATTAGTATATTATTCAAATCAAAAGCGTAGAAGCTTATTGTATGATGCAAAAGACTCATGAAAATATACTTTAGCTAAACTTTTGCTTCCAAAGACTTAAGCCACTCTGTATTGACACGAGACTCGCGAGTTAGTGCAATTCTTCCAGTACGTACAATTTCTCGCAAACCAAATTTTTGCAGTAATTGGACAATTGCGACTATTTTTCCAGGGTCTCCAACAACTTCCACGGTCAAGGAATCTTCTGCTGTATCTACTATTCGCGCTCGGAAAATCTGGGCTAATTCAACAACTTCCGAACGATTGCTGCTAGTAGCATTTACCTTAATCAACACTAATTCTCGTTCCACACAAGGGACTTCAGTTATATCCTGAACTTTGAGAACGTTGATTAATTTGTATAATTGCTTGGTAAGTTGTTCAATAATACGGTCATCACCAGGAACAACCATTGTAATTCGAGAAATACCTGCTTGTTCGGCGGGACCAACAGCAAGGCTTTCGATATTAAAGCCTCGACGCGCAAATAGACTAGAAATCCGCGAGAGAACCCCGGATTCATCTTCTACAAGTACTGAAAGCGTGTGTTTCATCTTAATTTCAGTGACCAGTGACCAGTTATTAGTTAACAGTAAATAGCTGTTCTGTTAGATTATAGGTTAGTGGGAACACTGTCAAAGTTTTATTTCTAACTCCTAACTCTCAACTCCTCTTCCGTAACTAGAAACTATTTGTTCCAATAATTTTTCTTCATTCTCTGCGGGTGCGAGACATTTTAATCCTTGGCAAACTAAACCTATGCTATTTTGCGGCAAATCGGATTGTTCTACAAACATCGCAACAGGTAGAAATCTAGATATAAGCGAGTTTATCCGCTGTTTATCAGTACGAATTAAAATGCAGTTTCGATACCAATCTAATGCTATAAATAAACTGGGACAAGCTTGAGGTGAAGCTTCCATGACGCTGCGAAAGGCTTTTAATCCCTGCTCGGCTAGATTTAAGTATTGAAGGTTATCTGTGATTAGCGTTAACCGCACTAAATTGGATAAAGCTATCCCATTCGCTGAAGGTGTAGCACTATCTGTATAATTGCGTTCCCTAACTATTAGTTCTTGGCTTGTATCGCTAGCTGTATTAAAGTAACCTCCTAATTCGATACTCCATAAGTATTCGTTAAATTCTTCTTGGAGTTCAACTGCTTTTTCCAACCATAAAGAAGTTGGATTATGAGCGATTAAACTAGCTTGATGTAAATCCAATAAGGCTTTGATAAATAAAGCGTAATCTTCAGATTGAGCGATTACACTTGGTGTTCCTTGATAATTTAACCGCTGGAATCTTCCATCAACAAATTGATTTTCTAAAATAAACTTAGCTGCTTGAGTTGCTAGCTCAAAGTATTCTATCTCAGAGAATACTGCATAAGCTTTGGCTAGACCCGAAATCATCATCGCATTCCAAGCAACAATCATTTTTGTATCTGTGACTGGTGGAATACGACCTTGCCAATTTTGAAATTTTGCTTCGTTGTTGTTACGAGCAGGAGCAAAAGTCTTGATTTCATTTATGCTTTGACCATAGCGAGATAAAAATAATTTGTCTAAAATACTTTCAATAGCATCGCTTAGTTTATCTGAGTTGAGTTTCTGGAGAACATTTTGATTTTCAAAGTTACCGTTTTTAGTAACAGTGAAATTTTGTTGTAGTTGAATTAATTCCTCTGAAGTTAGCAGTTGTTCTAATTCGCTGAACTTCCAAACGTAAAATGCACCTTCTTCAGGTTCAACATCTTCCTGGGTGATAAAACTATCTGCATCTTGAGCAGCATAGAAATAACCAGACGGTGCTGTCATTTCTCGTTTCAGCCATTTTACTGTTTTGGCGATCGCACTACTAAATATAGGTTGTTGAATTCCCGAACTCCATAAATTAGCGAGATACTCAACTATTTGACCGTTATCATAGAGCATCTTCTCAAAATGAGGTACAGTCCAGGTCGGGTCAACGGTGTAGCGATGAAAACCACCAGCAACATGGTCAAAAATCCCACCGAGTGCTAAGTCCAATCCTCGCTGAGCGCAAATTTGCTGACTATCATATTCAGCAGTAAACTCAAATCTACTTCCTTGTAATGCTATCTGTGCATAAGGAATCGTGGGAAAACTATTACCTTGTTGGTTGGGAGTAATAATTCTGCTTGTAATTTCCCAAGCTTTTTGCAATAGTTGATTGTCCTGGATTTCTGCGGTAGTTTCAGTTTGCAATACCGCTCCGGAGAGCAGCGATTCTAAAATAACTGCTTTGCGTTTTTGTAGGTCTTGCTTTTCTGTATCGTAATAGTGACGAATTGCTTGGAGTACCTTTAAGAAACCCGGACGACCATAACGTTCTTCTACAGGGAAATAAGTTCCAGCATAAAATGGTACTAAGTCATCGGGAGCAAGGAAAACGTTTAATGGCCAACCTCCTTGACCGCTCATCATTTGCAAAGCCTGCATATAAATGCTATCAATATCCGGTCTTTCTTCTCTATCAACTTTAATTGGAAGAAAATTAGCATTCATATATTCAGCTATTTGCAAATCAGAAAAAGCTTCTCCTTCCATGACAGTACACCAGTGACAGCTAGAATAGCCGATGGAAAGAAATATCGGTTTATTTTGCTCCACCGCTGTCGCTAATGCTTCATCGCACCAACTCCACCAGTCAATTGGGTTTTCAGCGTGTTTTCGGAGGTAAAGACTTTGAGATGAAGCGAGTCTATTAGTCATGATTTCACAAATACGAAAAGCCTTCTTTGCTAAGTTTATCGTTTCACTTGCATAAGATGCGTTTTTCCTTCAATAAATATTCTTATTAGAACAATAGGGAGTAGCGATTAGTGAGTAAGGGAAAAGAGCTTTTCAAAAATAAGGTCGGGAATCCTGTTTTGTTCAACAAAACTTAAGAAACCCGGATTTTACTGGAAAAACCGGGTTTCTTATACGGATGGAAAATTAATAGTATAAAAAGCATTAAGTAATTTAGGATAATTAGTTGTAAGCTGATGTGCGGCTAATTTGTACGATAAGAAAATTTCAAAACACTGTAGTGCGCCAATCTTGGTCGCTAGCAGTGTACAAATTAAATGCATTACAACTTAGCAAGAAGTCCGCTTAAGCTAGCGAAATATTAAGTACTAATATTAGTGAAAAGATTTATAGATAATCAAAATATAAAGCTAAATAATATGATTCAAATATTAGCCAAACAATTAACTTATTGAAACTCTCTCCTCACTTTTTCCCATTAACTATTCCCTTTATCCCATGCAAACTATAAATTTTTCACTGCATTAAAGTAAGTTATTGGCTAAATTACTTTAACGAACGAACTAATAAGCTAATCATTGGTTCTGAGTATGTATCTATAGGAGATTCAAATTCTGAACTTATAACTTGATTGGTATTTGAACTTAATCCTAGAATTATATTAAGTAACAAAGTTATGATTGCGGCTTGTACTAATCTTCTTAACATGACGAATTCCTATGGCTTCAAATAATTGGCATTTTGGTTTCAGATAGTTAACTCATGCTGCCTCTCGTATTATTGTTTTACCTGTAATTACAGTTTTATCCGGACACCTCATAGCACAAATATAGTATTAGTTACATTTGATTCAGTTATGCCTAACTAAATATACTTATCAAATTGTTCAATAATTACGTTTTGATAAGCAATATTGTTGCAAACGTACTGCTGATAACAACAATTAGCTTAGTAATGGATAAAATGTATGTAAATTAACTATGAACTAGGCTGCATGATTCCTATCGTTATTGAACAATCCGGTCGCGGTGAACGCGCTTTTGACATTTACTCACGGCTACTACGCGACCGTATCATCTTCTTGGGACAACCGATAGATAGCAACGTAGCTAACTTGATAGTTGCCCAAATGTTGCTCTTGGACGCTGAAGATGCGGAGAAAGATATTTATATGTATATCAATTCTCCTGGTGGCTCGGTAACTGCTGGTATGGGTATTTTCGATACCATGAGACATATTCGTCCGGATATTTGTACTATTTGCACCGGACTTGCTGCTAGTATGGGAGCTTTCCTACTTACGGCTGGTACTAAAGGTAAGCGGATGAGTTTACCTCATTCTCGAATTATGATTCACCAACCTTTAGGTGGAGCACAAGGACAAGCAACTGATATTGAAATTCAAGCTAAAGAGATTCTCTATCACAAGCAACAGCTAAATAATTATTTAGCTGAAAACACGGGTCAACCCATTGAACGCATCGCAGAAGATACCGAGAGAGATTTCTTTATGTCTCCTAACGATGCCAAAGATTATGGCTTGATTGACCAAGTGATAGACCGTCACTCTGCTGGTAGCCGTCCGATGGCTGTAGTGTAATTAATATTCGCGCTATCAAGAATTGATTGTTTAGATTAACTCTTGATTGCGGAATATTCACTTATTATTGACTCCATTCCGCGAGTCATGAATTTCGCAAAGGGATTCCTCTTATATGGGGAATCCCATTTTTACTTGTGCAAATAAGTAGCCAAGGGATTTTCCAATGGTTGTTCTTAATTAATTTTTCCAATATTTACTTATTGTCAAGTATTGCAGGTAATATTTAACTATCAGTTTTACTTATTATACCAGAATAATCAAGTAATTATATAACTTTCGTAACGAAATCGGTTTTATAAAATAAGAAAAAATAATTTTTTGGAATAGCTACAAGATTTGATGTTATCCAGCTAGGTCAACAGTTCTCTTAATTTTGAACGTCTTCCAAGCAGTATTAAGTCAGGTGATTATAATTCTACAGTCTTTATTTAAAGCAATATCTGCATTAACAGCTTGCCTTACATTATAATTTTGAAGGCGTTGCTATTAGCGAAGCTAGGCGTTAGCCATATAAAAAGATGAATAGCCCTCCAACCCCCAATAATGGGGGAGAAATATATTTTAAAGGGAACCAAATTAGGGGATTGAGGGGGCTGCTATTAGATACAAAAATAAATTCATAGACCTATTCAGCAACGTCATTTTGAAACTCAAGTACAGTAAATAGCAGGCGCAAATTATCCAGTTCGTTATCAATAATCAGAATATTAACTTTAAACCCTGAAACTATTTAGTGTAGTAAAATACTTTTGAAAAAAAGAAATCACATGGGATATATTGTTTCCTATTTCCCATTTCTGTATCATTCTACCGATTCGCGCTCGCTGAGGTTTGCAATCCTATCAAACTGATAATCATGAGCCAAATAATTTAGCTGCTTTTTAAGCTGATGACTATTTGGGGAAATTTCTTAGATTAACTGCAAAACTAGATTTTGATTGCAGTTTAAAGCCATTGTCCTGACATTAGATATAATGCTTCAAGAGTTAAATCTCTTAAACTGATATCTTCCTAAGAGGGAGAAATAATTTGGTCAAATTCGTAAATATATTTTGCTCCTGTATATGTAGCTATTTTCTCTAAAAGAACTTCTTCTTGAAACGGTTTAGGAATAAAATCATCACAGCCTATCTTTAATATTAATTTTCTATTTTCATTAAAAGCGGTTGCAGTTAAAGCAATAATCGGAGTATGTTTTTCATTTTCTTTTTGTCTAATTATTTTAGTCGCTTGATAACCATCCATTACAGGCATTCGCATATCCATCAGCATCAGATTTGGCTGGTATCTTTCCCATAAATCTATTGCTTCTTGGCCATTATTTGCTTCTATTAATCTAAATCCAATGGGAGAAAGAATTTGGACTAAAAGTTGACGGTTATCCCAATTATCTTCGACTATAATAATGCTAATTTCTGCTTGATTTTCAATTAAACCGATTACCTTTCCTTTGGGTAAATATTGATTTACTTTCAAAGCATCTGTCAAGCCAGCAAGGATATTAAATTTGACTGTCGTTCCTTGTTGCAAAGTGCTTTCAAGATTGATACTACCACCCATTAATTGCACAAATCGCTGACAAATTGCTAAGCCCAAACCCGTACCATCTTCAACTTGATAAGTTGGGTTGCTTTGTACGAATGCATCAAAAATATGCTCTAATTCTTTGTCAGAGATACCTTTACCAGTATCCGCAACTTGAAAATTTAAATGTAAGATAGAGCAATTTGGCGCAGAATCATCTCCTGCTGCTGGCTCTGGATTAAAAGCTTGTACTTGTAATTTTACACTACCAGAATCGGTAAATTTTATGGCGTTTCCTAATATGTTAATTAACACCTGACGCAGTTTATTTTCGTCAGTTTGAATATATTGAGGAATTTGTGGATCTAACTCGAATATTAGCTGTATTTGTTTTGACTTAGCCTTCAGATACAACATTGATTCAATACCATCAAGCAAGCGATACAAGTCAAAGCTGGTAATGTGAAGTTCTGCCATACCTGCTTCAATTTTAGAAATATCCAAAATATCATTAATTAAAGCTAATAAATGCTGACTGCTGCGGAGTATGGTTTCTAAATATTGTTTTTGTTGGCTTTGCAGGTTCCGCTGTCTGTGTAAAATTTGGGTAAAGCCTAAAATTGCATTGAGTGGAGTTCGCAATTCATGAGTCATCCTAGCAAGAAACTCGCTTTTGGCATGATTGGCAGCTTCGGCGATTTGTTTTGCACTAATTAATTCTTGACTTTGCTGTTCTAATTTAATATTTGCTTGGAGTAAATTGGCAATATCGCTGGAAATTCCACAAAGTCCGTAAACTACTCCGTCATTATCTAATAAAGGAGCTTTAATAGAAAGATAAGTAAAAAATTTGTCTTCAACTGGAACGGTTTCTTCAAATTCTAAAGCAGTTTTAGTTGCAAGAACTTGTTTGTCGTTGGCACGTAATTTATCAGCAAGTTCTTGATTAAATAAATCATAGTCGGTTTTACCAATAACTTCAGATTCAACTAAATTAAATAAAGTCAAATACTGCTGATTAACTAATAAATAACTACCTTCGATATCTTTGACAAAAATGATTGATGCGGTGTTATCTAAGATAGCTCGAAGTTGCTGCTCGTTTTCCTGCAATGCATTATAAGTTTGACTGAGTTGTTCTTGAACTTTTTTGATTTCGTTGATATCTACAAATGTGATTACTAAACCATCAAAACTGTTATCATCTTGACGGTATGGGAAAATCCGCATTAGTAAGCTGACACCGGTTTTATTTAATTTGACTTCTCGTTCTATTGACTGCTGGTTCGCGATTACTTCTTCTAGTAGCTCAGTCAAATCCGTACAGTCCATATTATGAGACAAATGCTCTAAAGGACGACTTATATCTGCTTCTACTAAATTAATTGCAGCAGTTGCAGCAGGAGTAAATTTACGGATTTTTAATTCTCTATCTAAGAAAACAACACCAATATCCGTGGTGCGGAGTAAGTTTTCTACGTCGCTGTTAAGTTCGGTTAATTCCTGGATTTTCGATTGGTATTGAGCATTTACGGTATGTAGTTCTTCGTTAACCGAATGTAATTCTTCATTTGTGCTTTGCAACTCTTCATTAGATGCAATTAGTTCTTCGTTGGTTGCTTGCTGCTCTTCATTAGTAGTTTCAAGTTCTTCAATTGTCGCTTGTAAATTTTCGCGGGTTTGTTGAAGTTCGTATTCTAACTCTATAATATGTCGTGATGCTTCAGCGTCTACTTCAAATAGTTGAGAAGTTGACGATTCTTGTTCTATTAATTGTTTTTCTTGTTTAATCTCAACTCTGTAAAAATCACCAAATAGCATCTTGCTACCTTTATGATGGCTAACTTTAAGGCTAACCATAATATTTTGGTTTTCTTTTTCTAAATTAATTCCGGTATAGATTACTGAACGCTTTTCCCGTTTGGCTCGATGAAGTGCAGTATTTAAAGGTAATTCTAATGCTGGTACTACTAATTTAACCGCATCTTGCGTCACTCTACCGTAGCGAATTTCTAATACGTCTGCTGTATTTCCAAATACGTGAAGAACTTGGTTATCTTTGTTTACAATCAAACAAGTTGAATTGTTTTCATTCAATACGGCGTTTAGAGTTTCTTCGAGCAATGGCAAATCGCGAGTTTTACTTGAATCTTTGGATTTTGATGGCTGTAAAGAACGTTTGGAATAATTGTCAAAACCTTGAAAACTCAAAGGTAAAAGTATATCGCGCTGTTTTTGATAGATTTTTAATTTTTTATCTACTTGTGCAAATTCATCTTCAAAATCTCCTACTGTTTCCGATTCTCCTAAAAATAAATAACCAGTCGTAATTAAGGAAAAGTGGAGATTTCGTAATACCTGCTTCTGTAATTGTGGCTGCATATAAATCAGCACGTTACGACAGCTAATAAAATGCATCCGCGTGAAACCTGCATCTTTTGTCAAATCTTGAGGAGCAAAAATCAACATCTCCCGCAGTCTTCGCACTACTTCATAGGATTGGTTCCCAGGAATAAAGTACTTTCCTAAACGTTCATCTGTTATATCTTTAGTTATATTCTCCGGATAGATTCCCGCAGCGGCTTTTTCTAAAGCAATTTTATCAATATCAGTAGCAAATATTTTTACTTTTACCTGTTTACCTAAATCGGAAATTGCTTCATCAAGCAGCATAGCTAAACTATAAGCTTCTTCTCCCGTAGCACAAGCAGTTATCCAGCATCTAATTTCTCCTCCTGGCTTGGTTTGTTCTACCAAAGAAGGAATAATATTATTTTCTATAAAATTCCAAGCTTTGGCATCTCGAAAAAACTTTGTGACACTGATTAATAAATCATTGCAAAGAGTTTCTAATTCTTCGGTATCTACCTGCAAGCGTAAAATATAATCGTCAATGCTATCGCATTCAGTAATCAAACAACGGCGATGAATGCGTCTCGAAAGTGTAGAAGGTTTGTAATGAGAAAAGTTTATATTATTGTGACGGTTAACTATAGTGGTGATTTGCTGTAGCTTGAAAGAATCAAGCAAAAGTGTGGAATGTCCGTTAATTTTTTGGATATCCGCAGGTGATTTCAGATAATTATAAAGAGCTTCGGCTAGTTCCTGTGGAGAACCAATTCTATCTATAAGTCTTGTGGAAATAGCGCTGTTTGGCATTCCATCAAACTCAGCAGTACCCGGATCTTGCGACATAGCGATACCACCATATTCGTTGACCAAGCGCAAGCCTTCCGAACCGTCGCTACCGCTACCCGAAAGAATTATACCTACTGCGCGATCGCCAACATCTTCTGCCAGCGATTGTAAAAATATATCTATGGGAAAGTTTGGTTTCGGACGGTTTCTATCTTGGGGTTGAAAATAAAGTTTTCGTTGCTGTATAACTAAATTTGTACCGGGAGGAATCAAATGAATACAGTTCGGTTTTAGTACCATCCCATCTTCTACCCGATACACTTCCATTTTGGTATAGCGTTCGAGTAGTTCCTTCATCAAACTTTTGAAATCAGGTGATAAATGTTGGATAACTACGAAAGCTGCATCACTATCTGCGGGAATGTTTTCAAAAAACTCTTCTAGCGCTCGCAATCCTCCCGCAGAAGCGCCAACACCTACTACGAAAAAGTTTTTATCTCTCGTTTTTCCTTGCTGATTTTCGTCAGATTCAGGCATAGAATTCATTGTAAGATGGTGATGAAACTTTTCTAATTATAAAAATAGGCGTTGCTGAAGGGCGAAGCTAGGCGTTAGCCATATAAAAGTATGAATAGCCCCCTAATCCTCAATTATGGGGGAAAAGATAATTAGAAGTCCCCCAATGCAAAGGGAATTCAGGAGGTTTAAGTCTCCGCAGAAAAGTAAATTCATATTTCAATATGGCTAACGGCTGCGCGCTTCAGCAACGCCAAAAAATAAAACTATTTATCGCAAATTTTATCGTAAATTATTGATTTTTTTCATCTAATGTCTAAGGTAATTTAAAATCATTAGGACTTACGCAACCAGCACATTTTTTTGTAGGGGAGGCAAAATACGGTGTAGATTTTCTTCCCGTATTATTGCCGTTGCTGTGACACTTTGAAAATGCCCGAACGTAGTAATAATGTTTGTTTTGAGTGTCACGCACCACCCTAGTTTTGTGACAATTGCGTAAGTCCCGATCATAAACAAAATCATAAACAACTGTTATCTACTTCCTTAAAGCATTACGAAAATTAATTGGAATGAATATAACCCTCAATTCCTTATCTTTGACTTAACTTTTAACTAGTAAAGTCCGGCGGAAATTTGGCAACCATTGCCAACGATTGAGACCCTTATTCTATAAGACTTCTTACTTCTTACTTCCGTCCAGCGGTACTAGCTGTGATATTTCTTCAAACTGATAGTTTTCTGCTAGCTCTTCAAGCCGCATTCTTATTATTTGATGATGTTCTGGAATTTCAGATAATAGTTGTAAAACTGAATTTTGATTGCAGTTATTTGAAGCATTATAAAGAGATTTACGCCATTCTTCCGACATGAAAATTAAGATTTCTGGAGTTAATTTCTTTAAATTACTTTGCTCGGAAGAGGCAATTATATTGTTATTTTCAGATTCATAAATATATTCAACTCCTAAATATCTAGCAATTTTGTTTAACAGAATATCTTCTTGAAATGGTTTGCGGATAAAATCATTACAGCCTAATTCCAACATAAATTTTCTATCTTCATTAAATGCCGTTGCTGTTAAAGCGATAATAACTGTATTTTGATAATTTTCGGATTGATTACCAATCATTTTTTGCTTGATAATTTTAGTTGCTTCATAACCATCCATTACCGGCATTCGCATATCCATCAAAATTAGATTGGGCTGTTGTTTTTCCCACAATTCTATTGCTTCTTGACCATTAGTTGCTTCTATAATCTTAAATCCTAAAGGTACAAGAATCTGTAGCAATAATTGACGATTTTCCCAGTTATCTTCAACTACGAGAATGTGATTATTTTGTTGATTGGGTTTTAATCCGAGAATTCTTCCTTTTGGAGTAGGTTGAGTCAATTCTGGTGGTTGCTCTGTCAAACCAAGCAAAACACTAAATTGGACTGTTGTCCCTTCCCCTATAGTGCTTAGCATCTCAATATCCCCACCCATCAAATGTACGAAACGCTTGCAAATGGCTAAACCTAAACCAGTTCCGTCTTCAGTTTCATAAGTGGGATTGCTTTGTACAAAAGCATCAAAAATATGCTCTAACTCTTCGGGTGCAATACCTTTTCCAGTATCTTTTACTTGGAATTGCAAGCGCAGTGAAAAATTAGAATCTTCTAGTTTTTTCTTTTCTTCCCCTGTCTCCCCTTCTACATTAACTCGCAAAATTACGCTGCCAGAACTAGTAAATTTAATCGCGTTTTCCAATAAATTTATCAGAACTTGCCGCAATTTATTTTCATCAGCTTGTACGTATTGAGGAAGTTCTGGAGTCAATTCAAATTTCAAATGCAGCTGCTTTGCTTTGGCTTTAAGATGTAGCATTGCTTCGATACCGTCAAGCAATCGATAAAGGTCGAAACTGGTAATGTGAACTTCTGCCATACCCGCTTCTATCTTGGAAATATCTAAGATATCGTTGATTAACTCCAGCAAATGCTTTCCGCTACGAAGAATTGTATCTAAATACTGCTTTTGTTTATTTTCTAGTCTGGGATTTCTACATAAAATTTGCGTAAAACCTAGAATTGCATTTAGTGGAGTTCGCAACTCATGAGTCATTCGCGCCAGAAATTCGCTTTTAGCTTGGTTTGCTGCTTCTGCTGTTTCTTTAGCGCGTACAAGTTCGGTGTTAGTATGATTTAACTTTTCTTTAATAGAGGTTTGTTTAGTTATGTCTGTAGAAATCCCGCAAACTGCATAGGGGTTTCCTTGTTCATCGCATAAAGGTGCTTTGATGGAAATATAAGTGTGATTGCCGTCAGCTTGAGGAAGTACTTCTTGAAATTCTAAAATAGACTTTTCGGCAATAACTTTTTGGTCGTTACCTTGAAATACTTGAGCATTTTCTGGAGCAAATAAGTCGCTATCTTTTTTACCTAAAAATTCTTCTGACTGCAAACCCGTAACTGCACTCAGCTGTTTATTTACAAGCAGGTAACGTCCTTCAATATCTTTAACGTAAATTACTGATGTTGTATTATCTAAAACTGCCTGCAGCTGTTGTTCGTTTTTTTCTAATGCGTTATAAGTTTGTTGAAGTTCTTCTTGAACTCGTTTTATTTGATTTATATCAACAAAGGTTAATACTACTCCATCGCAAAATCCTTCTCCTTGCCAATAGGGGTAAACCCGCATTAACAGATGTTTCCCTGTAGAACTCAATTTGACTTCTCGTTGCTTTGGTTCCCCGCAGTTGACAACTGAGTCAAGTAGCTCCATAAATTGGCTGAAATTAATATTATTAGTAATATGCTCGATAGGACGACCAATATCCGCATCAACTAAATTTATAGCTGCTGTTGCTGCTGGGGTAAATTTACGAATTTTAAGGTCTTTATCCAGGAATACAACCCCAATATCGGTACTTTGCAGCAAGTTATCGACATCAGCATTTAACTCGGTTAATTCCTGAATTTTGGATTGATATTCAGCATTGACAGTAAAAAGTTCTTCATTTACCGAATGCAGTTCCTCGTTAGTACTTTGCAATTCCTCATTGGAAGCAATTAATTCTTCGTTTGTTGCTTGCTGTTCTTCGTTAGTAGTTTCTAATTCTTCAATCGTCGCTTGCAAATTTTCGCGGCTTTGCTGTAACTCGTATTCTAAATCTAATATCCGATGGGATACTTCGCTATCTGCTTCAAAATGCTTTGTCTCAACAACAAGTTCAACTTCTGCATCTTCAGAGATTGTCACCATCAAGAAGTCACCAGCGCTTTTATTTACTTGTTCGTAGCCAACTTTCAAGCTGAGAACGCGTTGTTTCCGATCTTCTCCCACCTTAATTCCCGTATATGCAACTGCATTACGCTCTTTTTGGGCGCGACGTAACGCAGTATTAAGGGGAAGTTGTAGCGGAGGAATAACTAATTTAATCGCTTCTGTAGTCGGATTACCTGTAGGAAACTTGAGTACTTGCGCTAAGTCCTCAAACATATATACTACTTGATGATTTTTATCTACAAGCAGACAAGTTGCTTTTTGCTGACCCAGTAAGTTATTTAATGCAGCCTCAAGCATTGGCTCTTTAGTTGACCTCGATGCTTGCTTAACTGAAGGCTGCGATAAAAAATGTTTAGAAAAATTCTCTACACCTCTTACAGGTAGAGGAAGCCGTGAATCTCTGGCTTTTTGGTAAATCTTATGTTTTTTCTCAACTGGGACAAGTTCCTCCTCAAAATATGCAACAGTTTCTGCATCTCCGAGGAGTAAAAAGCCTTTAGGTACCAAAGAAAAATGAAAGTTACGTAGGACTTGCTGCTGTAGCTGTGGCTGCATATAAATCAGTACGTTACGGCAAGTAATCAGGTGCATCCGAGTAAAATTAGCATCCTTAGTCAAGTCATGAGGTGCAAAAATTAACTTTTCTCGCAGTTCCTTCGACACTTGGAAAGTTTGGTCTTGACGAATAAAGTACCGTTCTAAGCGTTCGGGATTAAGATCCTTAGCAATACTTTCGGGATAAATTCCGGTAGCAGCCTTTTCTAAAGCGATTCGGTCAATATCGGTAGCAAATATTTTGACTTTGATTTGTTTATCGAAATCAGCAATAGCTTCATCTATCAAAATTGCTAAAGTGTAAGCTTCTTCTCCTGTCGCGCAAGCACTTACCCAACAACGAAGTTCTCCTCCCCACTCAATTTTTTCAATAATTGGGGGAAGTACATTGGTTTCCAGATATTGCCAAGCTGGTAAATCGCGGAAAAATTTTGTGACGCTAATTAGCAAGTCTTGACAAAGAACTTCCCGCTCTTTACGCTCGATTTGCAAGCGTCCAATATAATCATCTATGTCTTGATATCCCGTAATCAAGCAGCGACGATGAATTCTTCTTGAAAGAGTAGAAGGTTTGTAGTGCGTAAAATTAATATGCTGATGGCGGTTGAGAATATTAGTAATTTGTCCCAACCTAAAAGAATCTAGCGCGAGCTTAGAACGCGGTTCGTTATTTTTTTCTTCATTAGCAGGTGCCTTAACAAAATCATATATTACTTCTGCTAACTCCTGCGGAGAACCAATGCTGTCAATAATGCGGGTTGCGATCGCACTGTGAGGCATTCCGTCAAACTCAGCGGTGGCGGGGTCTTGCACCATACCAATTCCACCGGATTCATTCAGCATCCGCAAGCCTTCCGAACCGTCGCTGCCAGTACCAGAAAGCACCACACCAATCGCGCGCTCGCCAGCATCTTCACCCAAGGACTGCAAAAATATGTCAATGGGAAAGTTAGGTCCGGGGCGGTCTCTGTCCTGACGCTGTAGCTGCAAACGGTGATTTTTAACTTCTAAATTTTGACCGGGAGGAATCAAGTAAACGCAATTGGGCTTGATTTCCATCCCATCTTCTACCCGAAAGATTTCCATTCTCGTACTTCGTCCCAGCAATTCCTTCATCAGACTTTTGAAATCTGGTGACAAATGCTGAACAACAACATAGGCAGCCCCGCTATCAGCAGGCATATTGGCAAAGAATTCTTCTAAAGCACGCAGCCCTCCGGCTGAAGCTCCAATTCCTACAACAAAAAAGTCATAGTCTTCTTTGCGATGAGTTAATAGATTTTCAGAGGTAGAAGTCATGAGCTAGTTTACTACCGATTACTGTGCAAGATTATTTACTTTAACTGCTTAAATTTAATACTTTTAATTTAAAAAAATAAATCTAAAAATCAAATCTAAAAAAATATAAATTATTAAATGTTTGTTTAGTAGCTAATTATCTAATCAGAACCTACAAGAAATCAATTGGCTGCTTATATTAATGTAAATAAGATTATAACCAAGCAGTCAAAATTATAATTGTATAATTGTTGACTTGCAACTCTTGCCTGTCAATTAATCTGCTACCACAGTCAGGAGATTTGAATTCCTAAATAGTTTTCATCCAATCTAAACATTTTCTTAATTCTTGTTGCATAGTTTCAGCATCGGCATGATACCTTCGACCGTGACCGGGTAAAACCCATTCAAATGAGTAATTAGTTAACTTTGGCATCGATTTTTGTAACTCATCCCAAGAGTACCAGCAGAAATTTCGGAAAGCGATTAGTTGGTTTAATCTAGCCGACCAAGCAAGATGGTCTCCCGCAAACAAAAACTTATTTTTATATAGTAAAACGGTGTGCCCCTTTGTATGTCCTGGGACAGTAATAATTAACAATTCCGGAGATAGCTTGAAAGGTTCTTCACCGCTCAACTGAATTTCAACGTCCCGAGTATCTGAATTAATTTCTTCCTGATGAAGGATGCGCTCGCAGCCAAAATGCTCGGCAAATTGTTGATGGTCGGCAACATCATCTTGATGAGTCAAATACATGTAGCGGATTCCGCCCATTTTTTCCAAACGCTTTACCAACGGAGGAGTAAATTTGGGAGAATCAACTAATATATTGCCTTCTGGTAATTGAATAAAATAGCTAGCAGCACCAAAAGTCTTTTCCGAATGATAGCCACAGTGATAAACATTTTCTTCTATCAGAATCGGAAAGCTTGATTGAGCATTTTTGATATCCTGTGGTTTATCAACAGTACCAATAGAAGCAGTAGGACAAGATAATAAAGCTTGAAGAGCAGCTAATCTTTCTTCTTCATCCGTTGGTTGGTGGTGTACTGCTGACATTCCTGCTTCACGATTAAATACTTTTGGATTCATCCAGCGACAAGTATCGCAATCAATACAAGTCGTATCAACATAAAAATCGCCGCTAACATTTTCAGCCCTACGCAGATTTATAGTAGCCATATTTAACGTTTTTACCTATTTTTCGAGTCAAAAATAATCGTTTATATGACTACAGTAGCAAAATCAAATGCTGATTTTACAAATATACGGGAAAATACAACGTAGAAGCACCATATCAAAATTTTAAAGTTACTTCTAAGTATTCAATTAACTATTGTTTTTTTTATTTGTAACTTCTCAATACGAGCGCGAAGCTGATTTCTATAAGCCACAATACCATCAGCCAAATACCAATTTGATTTATTTATCGCTCTCGGATATAACATTATCGCTGCTTCTAATTTTACTTTGCGATGTTTAGAGAAAAGTCCAGCAAATTTAGTGACTATTTTGCTTACTTACTCAGCAGTAAAATAATTTGTTTTTGATGATTGAGCAATAAATTTCAAAGGTTTATAATCAAAATTTTTAGCTAAATTACGTTGAAAAGCATTCATTGAATTAGCGAATTTAGCTTCACTCATCGTTCGCGATTGAACCATATTATTTTTCAAATAGTATTGTATTGAAAGTCTGACATTAATATCTTATCTACGTTTAAATACTGTCTACTGTCTATTATCCTGCAATCATAATTGTTGCACGTGTTTTTTGATTATAAATTTGCTTGCAGTCTACTATAACTGTCATATCAAATTTATCGGCTTATATCAAATTACGGCTATAACGGTTATTGGACGTATTTATAAATCTTGATAACTATTTTTTCGTATAGCATTAACACTTCTTTGTAAGCAGTTATCCACATCATAATTAAGCTAAATACTCATATACCTTAATTGCGGATAAGCGTTAGCAGAAACGGAAAATCCAATAATACTTACTCCTATGGCTGATGCAATTGCACGGCGAATTATTTGCATTACAATAGCCCTCTTAAAATAATGCTTATACATGCAATTAATAAGACTTGTAATTATTCTTTTTGTTTTTTAATTTTGTAAAAAATATTCATAAAAATATAAACTACCAGATTTCCTAGAATCTTTTCTTTCAAAGCACTATCAATCTAACTAATTGGCGATTGCAGTAACTATGTTACAATTGTATTACAAGAATCGGGTTAACAAAAATGTTAATACCAAATCATAAAACTTGCTCGCTACCTTTTTATTAGCTTATGCAACCTAGTTATAAAGGTACATTTGAAGCGCATATCACCGTAAAAGCAGTTGATTCAGAGTTAAAGGCAAAATTTTGCTTGGTTTGCCAAAAATTGAAAGTTAAATCTGTATTTATCGAACTACCCAAAGGGGTAACTCGCTCTCAAATGATGACAGCATCCTACCATCATGGCGCTTTCAAAGATGTACTACAACAAATAAATCAAATAGCTGAAAAAATAGTTAATGCAGATTTTGAAGTTACTCGTATCAAAATTGAAGCGATGGTAAGCAATCAAGATATACCTATCTCTAATATTGAAGCGCAGAAACTACCTAAAAGTAATTATTTTGAGTTTCATGTCAAAGCTATTTTGTCAGCTTTAGAGAATCTGGAAGCTTTAAGAAAATACTGTTTACAGCACAATGCTCATTTATCAAAAAATGCTTTTAAAAAACTTATAGACGGAAAACAGGAGCGATTTATCACCATGCGAGTATATAGTTTAGGTTATAAATCCGCTCAAAAACAATTTGATAAATTAATTATCTTGCTTAAAAATAAAGGATTCAAACTTTCTCAACAGCAGCGAGAATATACAGTTTACGACAGTAATTTAAATTTAGATACTGGATGGATTGATTGATTTTATATTGAAATATTTTTAAAATTTGTAGCAACACAGATAAATTATGTAGAGACGTAGCAGTGCGACATCTCCCTATATTGTGATTTATAACGATAACTTATCAAAATGTTATTAATGATTTTTATCTAAGCTAATATGAAATCTACAAAAAATCATTTATTAAAAATAGCTAGTAATACAAATCGTTCTTCGGAGGAAATATTAACTTACCATTTACTTGAAAACATTTTACGTCGGGTTGCTAATTCAGCTTATGCGAATCAATTCGTATTGCGTGGTGGAATGCTGACAAGACTTTGGATTTATCCTGAGAAAAGAATTGCTGAAGATGTTGATTTTTTAGGTTTATATACTTTTGATATAGAGTCTACAAAAGAAAAATTTATAAATATATTATCAAGTACAAATATAAATACAAATTTAGCAGATGAATTCATATTTGATATTGACTCCCTGGAAGTAACAGGAATTTGGTTAGAAACCGAATATCCGGGAGTAAGAATTAAGATAAATGCTGTTTTTGAAGATTATCAAAAAAAGATTCAGATAGATATTGGTTTTGGTGACCCAACAGTTCCACCACCACAATGGATTGATTATCCAATGCTTACTACAGAAAACATTCAATTACAAACTGTGACACCAGAAACTATGTTTGGCTGGAAAATGCATGGTTTGGTAGAGCAGGAAATCAAACGTTGGCGACCTAAAGATTTATATGATTTATTTTTGTTTACATTATATATAGAATTAGATGAAACATTAGTCAAAAAATCTATTTTTACAGCCTTTAATAGCAGGAATAGCACTTTTGAAGAAATATATTACATTTTATCGACACCAGAATGGTGGGATAGAAGTAAAAATCGCGGTAAGTGGAAATGGTATATCCGTCGCAAACCAGAACAAAATATAGAGGAAGATTTTCTTTCGATTGTGGCTATTGTGAGACAAAAATGGGAAAAGACCGTGAAGGAAATTATGGATTCTGAAACTATTCGTCTGTCCCATTAATTCTGATGATTAAAAAGCTTTGTTCGTAGTTGCGCTTAAGCGCCAAAAATGTCACACAGAGGCGAATAACCGCACAATTAAGAATCCATCAGAAGCTATTTATAAAGTAAAATTTAAGACCTAAGAAACCGGGTTTATAAGAGGCTAAAGTCTTGAATATTATAGCGTTCCCCAGTCTATTGAAGTACGTTTTAAAACCTCACCCCCAACCCCTCTCCTTATTAAGGCTACCGTGTACACACAAGTACTCTCCGCATACGTTTCAGCGATTTTAACCCCCTTAAATCGTCATTGCGAGCGAAGCGAAGTAATCGCAACATTTTGAGATTGCTATGTCCTGACGGACACGCTCCGCTAACGTCGTTCCTCCTCGCAATGACAGGTTTTGAGAGATTTTTTCCTGAGTTCAGAAGTCGCTTCCAGATAGGATTTTAAGACTTGTGTGTACACCGTAGCCTTATTAAGGAGAGGGGAGATATAGAGTTAAGGTAATCGCTGTACCTCATTTGCTTGATAAACGCTATATCCCTCTTTTGTCACTTTCCGAAAATTTTTGTTTTTTAATAATCTCAAAAGCCTTGTATACAAAACGATTGCGGCTTTATTTGCTAATATAAAACCTAGACATATAGATTAGGGGTTAAATTTAGTTAATTATTTAATTTTAATTCTTAAAACCCTTACTACCTATAGCTTGTAAGAAACCAGTACAGTTTTCTAAATATTAGTAAAAATCGGAGAGTGACAGAAGAAAGATATCATAGTTATTCTTATAGCAACCTCAAGGTTTATAGTTGAAATTTTTTCACCTTTGTATGCTATCTTTTGGCGCTGTAAGCGCAACTACGCTAGCGGAGCCTGTCCGAAAGGAAATTAGGACATACAGATAAAATTCAAAAACCCGGTTTTTTCAAAAAACCGGGTTTTCACAATTTAAATTCAAGTAAATCTCAGCTAACCAAAAAATTAAATTTATCCCCAAAAAAACTTACAACGCGATGAGTGATGGGTAGACTGTCAATTACCATACTCAAACACAACAACATCATGTAAGAAATGGAATACAAAAACATTCCTTTAGCTAAACTGCGTTCTTGGGGATTTTGTAATAATTGCCATGCTTTACGAATAAATATTGCTCCCAAACACAAAGCAATAGTAGCGTAAATAATTCCTACTGAATGCAAAGGATAAACAATTAAAAGGCTTGATGCTACAGTGATTAGGGTATACCACCAAATCTGTTTAACTGTTGCTTCTTCCCCAGCAACTACCGGAAGCATCGGTACGTTTACTGCTGCATAATCATCCTTAATCATCAATGCTAAAGACCAAAAGTGGGGTGGAGTCCAAACAAAGACAATACCGAATATTAACCACGCAGTAGGACTCAAAGTACCTGTTACCGCAGCCCAACCAACTAATGCGGGAATTGCTCCTGCTGCTCCTCCGATGACGATATTTTGAGTACTGTTGCGCTTCAGCCAATGAGTATAAATTAGCAAGTAAAAAGCAATCCCAGACATTGCTAAGAAAGCAGAAAGCAAATTAGCAAATATACTCAGCAGCGCAAAAGAAGCGATACCTAAAACAATGGCAAAAATTAAAGCATCGCGGGGCTGTACTCTACCGGAAGGAATGGGACGATGACGGGTACGCTCCATATCATAATCAATATCCCGGTCGTAAATACAGTTAATTGTTTGGGCACTAGCAGCAGCTAGAGTTCCCCCTGCAAGAGTTACTAATAACAATACCGGTTCTACTTCTCCCGATGCAGCTATCCACATACTTCCAGCAGTGGTGATCAGTAACAAAGGAATAATGCGAGGTTTTGTTAGCTGGTAGTAACTTTGAATAACTTGTAAAAGCGTTGAGTGTCGTGGAGAGACATTTGTCTCAATCATCTTGGTAATGGTTCCTTATTTTTAACAATTTATATGCTTTTTTTGCCTTGAGGGCTGTTAGCATCGAACAAATCAGTTATCAGTTATCAGTTATCAGTGACCAGTTACGAGTTGTTCACCGGTCGGATGTGGATCGTCAATTATCAGTTGTTCGGAGGTCAAGTGTAGATAATCAGCGACTAATGCTAATTGATAGTTCACAACTAACTACTAATAACTAATAACTAACTACTAACTACTAACTACTAACTACTAACTACTAACCTCACTTGTAGCAGATGAATTAAACTCTTGGTTGTAACCAGAAATACTACGAGTATCTATCCAATCACGTATTGCAAAAACCGTGAAGGCGACTAATACGCCTAGTAAAGAAGCCCCAATCAACTGATGGGTAACGGTTAGGGGTTCTACTTGTAAATGTAAGCGGAAAGTCGCAAATCCTAAAAGCAACTGTAGAATTAATAACACACCTGCATAATTTGCCAGCTTTCGTAAGATTGGATGTAGTGCAACCGTGCGTCGCGATACAAATACTAAAGCTAATATTGCGAGAGTTGGCGGTATCAAGCCAAAAATATGGGTATACATCACGGTGCAAAGTTGATCCCCACCAAAACATTGATGTAAAGCCCAGCGAGAACCGACTAAGGCTCCTATTAAGCTCTGCAAATAAACCAAAACGGTTGCAGTGAAAGATATTCCAGGTAAATTACCAGCCTGTCCGGTTGCTTTGTAAGGTGTAAGTGCAGTTCCGATAACTAATAAAGTTATAAAGAAAAATAATGCAGTTCCTAAATGAGCGGTAACTATATCAAACCGCAAAAGCTGGGTAACGGTGAGTCCCCCTAAAATACCCTGAAAGACAATCAAAAATAGGGCAAATGTAGAAGCCCAAGGCAGCCATTTAGGTAAAGATTCACGATTCCACCAAGAGGTTCCGACTAAAAATATTGCACTAAAACCAATTAACGATGCATCGAGTCGGTGAAACCATTCTAGGAAAACTTGGAAATTCATTTGTTTGGTTGGTACAAGCTCCCCATAGCAAAGCGGCCAATCCGGACAAGCAAGTCCAGCATTCATGACACGGGTCGCACTACCAATTGCCATCAAAATCAAAGTGGCGATCGCCATTTTCCAGACAAGACGACGAATTCTATCTTTTGGTGATTGTTGCTGTGTTGTCGCAACTTGGTTTTGTTGGTCTAAAGCAAATTGGCTCATCAACTGTACCTTTTTCTTTTACCCGAAAAGTCGAGCTACAAAGTTTTCTTTCTAATCAAGTAATCGCGTATCAACTCATCTCCACCCTAGCGTAAACATCAGGATTGGAAATAAACCTCTTAGTTATACTGTGGATCGCGAATCAGAAATGTAGCCTAAAGCTTTATAGATTTTTCAGGTTGTCATGAATTGAAGACAGAATGTAGGAGTGGGGAGTCGCAAGTAGCAAGTGAAAATTCTGCTCTGATTTATATATTGCACTATAGAAAATATTGATGTTCCGTCAGGCATAACATAGATGTTAAAAAATAATAATTAAATTAATCTTTTTATTTCAATACAAACTTCCTTTTAGTGGCTAATAACTACTCATTACTCTCTATTGTGTATCCGATGCTCCACTCCCCATCCTAAAAAATAATAAAGATTTTTAGTTGTTACACTCAATGACAATAGGGTGGATTAACTTAGTATGTGAGTAGCTCTAAATAATTTAGTAAATCTGTTAACTGTTATTAACCGTGAATATTCCAAGTACAATTTGGACGTTATTAGTTGGTATCGTACTCACAGCAGTCAGTTTTTGGCTGGGTCAAAATCATGGTCTGCTACCGACGGCAGCGTCTGATGAAGCTTTTCTTGTAGATGGCTTGTTCAATACGATGATGACTATTTCTGTTGGTATATTTCTCATCGTTGAAGGAGTTTTGATTTTTAGCGCGATTAGATACCGTCGTCGCAAGGGTGATGATAGTGACGGGGAACCGACTCATGGAAATGTACCGCTAGAGATTCTCTGGACGGCAATCCCAGCTATTATTGTTATCGGTCTATCTGTATACAGTTTTGAAGTATACAATTCAATTGGTGGATTTAGCCCCGATGATGTTCAAGGGTCTCCCATAGCGAACCAAGCCACTTCAATCCCTGGTTCAGCTATTGCAGCAACTTTGGACGAAAATCCGGATGTAAGAAATATCGACCAATTACCCGAAAAAGACAATGCTCCCGGTATGGGTGTGGTTTCTCCTTCTTTGGGTGCGACTCCTGAAAATCAAGGAACGGCTCCCGATCTAGTTGTGAAGGTTACGGGTTTACAGTATGCTTTCCTGTTTAACTATCCCGAGAGTAATGTTTTCTCTGGTGAGTTGCACGTTCCTATTGGTAGAGAAGTTTACCTTGATATGGCTGCAAATGATGTAATTCATGCTTTTTGGGTACCGGAATTTCGTCTTAAGCAAGATTTAATACCCGGAAGACAAACAGAACTTCGCTTTACTCCTAAAAAAGCAGGCGATTACAAGCTGATTTGTGCCGAACTCTGTGGCCCTTACCACGGTGCAATGAATACAAAAGTCATTGTTCAGACACCAGAAGATTTTGATAATTGGATTAAAGAACAGCAAGTTGCGAGCAAAGAAACATTAAATCAGGCAGTTGCTATTAACCCCGCAGAACAATCACCAGATGAATTTCTAGCTCACTATACCAGCGAGATGGGAATTTCTTCAGAAATGTTACATCAAATTCACAATTAGTAGTTAGTAGTTAGTCGTTAGTGGTGAATAAATATTAATTATTAATTATTAACTATTAACGCTGACAACTAATAACTAATAACTAAGAACTAATAACTATCAACTAATTAATTTTTATGACACAAGCACAGATGGAACAATCGGCTCATACGGCTGAGACTTCCCATAATCGGCAGAGAAAATGGTGGGAGTATTTTACTTTCAATACCGACCATAAGGTAATTGGGATTCAATACCTGGTTACTACATTTGTCTTTTACTGTATCGGTGGAGTAATGGCAGATTTGGTTCGTACTGAGTTGCGGACTCCTGCTTCAGACTTTGTAAGTCCAGAACTTTACAATGGCTTGTTTACCCTCCATGCCACAATCATGATTTTCCTATGGATTGTGCCAGCAGGTGCGGGTTTCGCTAATTATCTGATTCCCTTGATGATTGGGGCTGAAGATATGGCATTTCCGAAGTTAAATGCTCTCGCTTTTTGGATTGTTCCTCCCTCTGGTATTTTGCTGATTACCAGTTTGGCTTTGGGTGATGCTCCTGATGCAGGTTGGACTTCTTACCCTCCCCTGAGTCTAGTTACCGGACAGGTGGGTGAAGCGATTTGGATTGCTAGTATTCTGCTGCTGGGTACCTCATCAATTTTGGGTTCTATTAATTTTTTGGTAACTTTGCTCAAAATGCGTGCCCCTGGTATTGGTTTCCATCAATTACCTTTGTTTTGCTGGGCAATGATGGCTACTTCAGCACTGGCTTTAATTTCAACTCCAGTGTTAGCAGGGGCACTGATTCTACTTTCTTTTGACTTAATTGCCGGAACCGCATTTTTTAACCCAACTGGTGGTGGTGACCCGGTAGTTTACCAGCACATGTTCTGGTTTTACTCGCACCCTGCGGTTTACATCATGATTTTGCCTTTCTTCGGGGTAATTTCGGAAGTAATTCCCACTCATTCCCGCAAACCAATTTTTGGTTATAAAGCAATCGCTTACTCTTCCTTAGCAATTAGCTTTTTGGGTTTGATTGTATGGGCGCACCATATGTTTACCAGCGGTATTCCCGGTTGGTTGCGGATGTTTTTCATGATTACCACCATGATTATCGCCGTACCTACTGGTATCAAAATATTCAGTTGGTTGGCTACAATGTGGGGTGGAAAAATCCGTCTGAACAGCGCCATGCTTTTTGCAATGGGATTTTTAGGAATCTTTGTAATTGGCGGTATCAGTGGTGTAATGTTAGCTGCGGTACCTTTTGATATCCACGTTCACGACACTTATTTCGTAGTCGCTCACCTGCATTACGTATTATTTGGCGGTTCTGTTCTGGGAATTTTCGCCGGTTACTACCACTGGTTCCCTAAAATTACCGGACGTATGGTGAATGAAACCTTGGGTAGAATTCATTTTGCTTTAACAATAGTTGGGATGAACATGACCTTCTTACCCATGCATAAATTGGGTTTGATGGGAATGAATCGTCGTATTGCTCAATATGACCCCAAATTTACAAGCATCAACGAAATTTGTACCTACGGTTCCTACATCTTGGCAGTATCTACACTACCTTTCATCGTCAACATTGTTTGGAGTTGGATGGCTGGAAGAAAAGCAGGTAACAATCCTTGGGATTCTTTGACATTGGAGTGGATGACAACTTCACCACCAGCAATCGAGAACTTTGAAGCACATCCGTTCTTACTTATCGGACCTTACGAATACGGAACCGAAAGAGCGAAAAAAGTTGTCGCTTTATCCCATACCGATAAACCCTTCACTAATTCCAAATCTCCTGCACCAAAAACGGGGGATGATGACGAATCCTATCCAGCAATTGCAGCAGAAGCAGGATAAATAAACCTCACCCCGTCCTCTGGACACCCCTCTCCTTACTAAGGAGAGGGGAAGGTTGTAAAAAAATTCTTCATACTCAATTTAAGATTTATGCAAAGTCCAGCAATTGATCCAGCAAAAACAGAACAAAATCACCATCACGCAGCTACTGTAGAAGCACAACACTCGGAACATCCCGACCATCGCTTATTTGGATTAGTTGTATTCCTTGTCGCTGAAGGAATGATTTTCTTAGGTATGTTTGGTGCATACTTTGCATTCCGTGCTACATTGCCTGAATGGCCTCCTACAGGTACTCCAGAGTTAGAATTATTGCTTCCTGGAATCAATACGGTAATTCTAATTTCTAGCAGTTTTGTAATTCACAATGCCGATACCGCTATCAAAAAGAACAACGTCCGGGGGATGCAACTCTGGTTTGCGATCACCGCGATAATGGGAATTATCTTTTTGTGCGGTCAAATTTATGAATACAAGCATTTAGAATTTGGTTTAACCACCAATTTATTTGCTAGTGCATTTTACGTGTTGACAGGTTTCCACGGATTGCACGTTACTATCGGTGTTTTAGCGATATTAGCTGTATTATGGCGCTCTCGTAAAGCAAATCATTACAGCGACGAACAACATTTCGGCATTGAAGCAGCCGAATTATATTGGCACTTTGTTGATGTAATTTGGATTGTACTTTTCGGTATTTTGTATCTGCTTTAAATGTTTTTTAATATTTATTGGTAGTGCAAATATTTGAAGAAACCCCCAGCCCGGGGGTTTTTATTTTAAATAATAAATTGCATTAATAATACAAGTATAGAAATGGCCGCAACTGGCACATTTTTCTAGTAGGGGAGGCAAAATACGGTGAGTTAGTGCGGTCTTGGGGGTTTCCCCCATGAGCAACTAAGGAACCCGGAGGGTGTAGATTTTCTTCCCGTATTATTGCCGAGGCACGTGACACTTTGAACAAAGCACGAACGTAGTCACAATGTTTTCAGTGTCACGCACCAGCCGAGTATTGTGACAATTACGGCCATTCCTGAAGTAATTTATATAAACCCGGTTTCTTAAAGAAACCGGGTTTTTCAGTTATCGTTATATCTTATTAAGCTTTATTATTTTTAGCTGCAAAAACTTTCTTTAATATACTTTGCAGTCTTAAAATTCTATAGGTACAAGATTATCTAAGATATATGGCTTTAAAAATTATTCAAAACTTTGATAGTAGTTTTGCTCTAGAACCTCAAGCAAAAGCAACTTTATTTGAACTGTTAATTAACGAAAGTTTCCTCAAGCAGGTTTCTCAACAGTCAAAATGCGAGCAAGTAGAATTTACTGAATTATTATTTCAACCGGTTCCTTATAGTAGTACTACACCCAAAGGAATGCCAGCGGAATTTGAGAAATATCACGAATCTCAAGACTACGCAATTGTGAACGTACCGCCAAATTTTATGTTTAAAGCCAAAATTTTTAAACCAAGTCGGCTATGTGCAATTTATAAAAAAAGTTGATAGTTGTTAGTTGTTAATTGTTAGCAAGCAGCTAAAACTGATAACTGATAACTGATAACTGATAACTGATAACTGATAACTGATAACTGATAACTGATAACTGATAACTGATAACTGATAACTGATAACTGATAACTGATAACTGTTCACTATTCACTGAAAAATGCCTACACAAACCAATATTCCCGAATTAACAAGTTTAGATTTTATTCCTTATATTGATGAAAATGGTAGTTTACCAGAACAATATCAGGGAAAGATTGGAGTTTACGCAATATTCGACCGAGAAAAATCTCTACAATTCGTTGGTTATTCTCGCGATGTTTTTCTTAGCCTCAGACAGCATTTAGTACGACAACCTGAATATTGTTATTGGGTAAAAGTAGAAACTATTGAACGTCCCAGTCGTAAGGTTTTAGAAGAAATAGAACAAGCTTGGATTTCTGAAAATGGTAGCGTACCTTTAGGAAATCAAGAAAATAAAGATAAATGGGTTTCTCCAATTGATGCAAAAGCTTTGATTACCCCAGAAGAACAAGCGAATTATGAGAATCCCATTCACGATGAAATGGCAAAGATTAAAATTATCAAGAATGTAGCTAGAAGAGTAGAAGCAGATATTTTAAAACAGTTAGAAGCACGGGGTTTACAAATGCAGATCAGGTTTAATCCTAAGCTGAAGGAAGAAGGTTTGCTGGATGTAAAATCTTAAATTATCCCCTGGTTGGAACGAGTTTGATAAAGTTAACCTGGGTGGATTTTGCCTATATAGTAACGGTTTCAACCACTGTTTTTTTATTTTATAAAAATTAAGTTATAGATTAATTAAGTTATAGATAAAGATTATGAATAAAAATATTTCTTCTCCACCTCATAAAATTATCGGAGTTGCTGTAATTTGGAACGATAAACAACAAATTTTAATTGACCGTCGTCGTCCAGAAGGTTCGATGGGTGGTTTATGGGAGTTTCCTGGGGGGAAAATAGAACCGGGTGAAACTATTGAAGAATGTATTAAGCGAGAAATTGATGAAGAGTTAGCAATAGATATTGAAATCGGCGAGCATCTTGTAACTATTGACCATACTTATACCGATTTAAAAGTTACTCTCACCGTACATGAATGTAAGCATCTTAAAGGTGTTCCCCAAACCTTAGAGTGCGATGAAATTCGCTGGGTAAATTTAGAACAACTCGAAGAATTTAATTTCCCAGATGCAAATTTCCAAATTATTGCATCTCTAAAAGAAAAAGTAGGGAATCGCAAACAGTTAAACATCCAGAATCCAATATAAAGTAACTGTTTACCAACGAGTGGTAACTTTTAATTTGGATAAACAGGTAGTATAAAATGGAACCATGCACCCCCAGTTGGGGCGGAATCTACCCAGATTTGTCCGTAGTGAGCTTGAATAATTTTTTGACACAAGCTTAAGCCTATACCGTATCCATCTTTTGCTTCATCTCTTTCCAAACGAAAGCGATTTTCAAAAATGCGATCGCGATTTTCTTCGGGAATACCTGGACCGCTATCACCAATGCTGAATTGGACTTTTTGACTGGTACGATGCAGACCGGCGATAATAATTTTACCTTGGGGTGGAGTGTATTTAATAGCGTTGTCCAAAAGGTTTATAACCACTTGTCGTATGCGTTCTGGGTCTGCATAAACGTATGGCAAATCTTGGGGAATATCTGTTTCTATCTCAAGAGATTTTACTTTATAGGATTCGCTTAGTTCTTCAAGTACTTCTAAAAAAAGACTACCTAATGCTATTTTCTGGGGGGATATAGGAAATTTAGTATCCTTACCGCGTCCTACCTGCAAAAGGTCGGTAATCATTTTTTCAATTACCTTAGTTTGAGTGCGAGCGTGATTGAGTATATGAGCAGTTAGGGTTGGTTTTAATCGCTTGAATTTACCATCTTCACTATTAAAATTACTTTTTAAGGTATCAATAGCAATAATTGCCGCTGTAAGAGGATTACGCAGGTCGTGTGCTAACATCCCGATAACTCGGTCTTTAAAATGTAGCTGCTCTTGAAGCTGCTGTTTTTCTTGCTTTAAACGAAATACTTCATCGCTAAGCTCAATTATTTTTGAAGAAATTGCGATGGGATTAGTAGCTATTTTAGATTTTTGGATGTACCCATTGGGGTCATTTTCTGCTACCTGTTTTAAGTCTTGCTGTATTTTTAAATAAGATTCTACACTAGCTTGCCATCTCGGCCACCAAGTTTTCAGCTGAGAAACTATATTGGTACCAGCTAAAACCTGACGGGGTTCGGGGTGAATCCTAATTAATGCTGGTGTTGCTACCAGTTTAAAATGTTCTGCTAAATGGGGTTGTTTCCCGACATCAATGACCTGAAGCTCAAAATCATATTCGAGCTGTAATTGTTTGAGATAGGAGCGAATCTGCTGTACTTGTAGTCGGGACTTGGGACGTTCATCTACAAATAGTAATAACTGTAATGGGGCTTCTGAATTAATAAATTGTTGTCCCTGAGAAGCTTGCATCAAATATTGTTTCAACACTGGTCAAAAACCGTTATAACTGTCGGTCAGACCACTCGTCGGTGTCAGTTTCTGTCCCGTCGAAGTGGTGTTAGGGTTAGCGGAGCTTGTCCGCTAGGACATAGCGTCTCCCCCCAGGGAGATACCCGAAAGACGAAAATAGAATGTACTTACGGATGCGCGTAAAATAGTCGTTTTAAGTTCTACTTTCTATTGTATGTTTTTTATGCTTGAAGTTTAATAAAATATTAAAATTTTCACATGAAATATACCTTTTTACATTTTCCCGTTTCTTTATCTTTGCTGGCTTATTGAATGCACTTTAACGGCTGAGACTTTTTATATTTTCCAAATTGTAATCAGAAATCAAGCTAATGGGAAAGCGGGAAATGGTTTTTCAACAAGACTTCCTACTCTTTAGCTAAACTGAACTTATCGTATTTACACAGCACGAACACAATCAGTTGTGAATAAAATGCGAGCCTTGCAAGGATAATTAATTACCAAAACTGTAGTTAGAAAAGATTTTCCAAAGGTCGATATCTGAGACCTCAAGCTTTGTGCAATTTAGAGCTAGATAAAAAACTGATTTTAATCTTATACCTCCTGTAAGTAGTTCATCAAATTCAAAGTTTACTCTTCCTTGTATGATTTGACCAGATAACTATCAATACTAACTCCAATACTGGATAGGTTTTGTCTCAAAGCGATGAATCAGTCAATGTCAGAAAATTACATTTAGCTTGCCAAAAAGCACTCTTCATCTTCCAAAACTTAGTAAAACAGCGATTAATGTAAGCTATTTATTGTATTATTCTCCCGTTGATAAGATGCTTCACTATTTATTACAAAAATAAAAACAGTACTAACAAATTGTGTTCTACTGGTTTAACCAGCAATTTACGCGACATCTGAAAAGATATCAAAAAAATCCAGCACGGTTTTTAACAACAGCAATATTTGTATTTACTGCTCAAAATAACTTTCCAAGCCTAAAAATTACTAAGGTAGAATTTGACCGTTTAAGCAAAAATGTTTACCTCCAAGAAAAGCAACCTATCAAAATTTACAACTAGTATCTAACACGAATACTTTTCGCGTATGTCATCCTATGTTGATTAACCTCCCTTGAATACTGTGAATAGTCGCTTCCAAAAATATTTTTAGTTACTATTCTTTCCCGACTATGGGTAAACCCAAGGACAAGTTTACGCCTAATCTACCACTTCAAATAGTAAAAGAAAAGTTTTAGCTTCTGTCTGAGGATGTAAATTATATTTTTATAGCGAATATTAGGGATATTTTTAATAAAAAATTAGACGTTAAAAAGCAATTTTAGTAAACTAGGCATGCAGCTAAATTTTATAGTAAGAAAACACCGCATTATTGTAGCGGTTCGCGGAAAGCTTGTGGGAAGCGCGTCTGAGTTAGCGCTAGTGTCCATAACGGAGAGATAGGATATGTCTGACAAAGAAAATAATCTCAGAAAACAGTAGAGATGTGATTATACCAGTTTTCAGTTGAATGGAATGCACCCCACTGCGTTGCGCGGGTTCCCCGCGTTCCCCGCGTTGTAGCAAGTGGCGTGGTGAGGTTTATCAAAGTGCATTGCACCAAAATGAAACGCGCTAAATATTTCAAAAGTAAAGTTTGCGGTGTAAAAAATATTTAACCAAGAAATCTAATTTTTCACAGATATGAGTTTATTCTTTACTCAATCAAAAACTGCTATGAATATTTTTTGCTTGTTAGCTATTAAACCGGAAAACTCACTAAATAGCTGGTAACTTATATTACTAGATATTGCTTACCTATGACTCAATGATGCAAATGCTGTTAAATAACCGCTATCAAATTATTCGGACTTTGGGAAGTGGTGGATTTGGCGACACTTTCTTAGCAGAAGATACTCAAATGCCTTCTCAGCGTCGCTGCGTAATCAAACAGCTTAAGCTAATTGAAAATAAACCCCAAATTTATCAATTGGTTCGGGAAAGATTTGGGAGGGAAGCAGCAATTCTAGAAGAATTAGGAGGATTAAGCGAGCAGATTCCTACTTTATATGCTTATTTTCATTTGGAGGAAAAGTTTTACTTAGTTCAGGAATGGGTTGAAGGAGATACTTTAAGTACCGTCGTTCAACAGCAGGGTTTATTTAATGAAAAAAGAGCCAAGGAAATATTAGTCAGTATTTTACCAGTTTTAGAATTCGTACACAGCAAGCGTATTGTTCATCGCGATATTAAACCCGACAATATTATTCTGCGACAGGACGGTAGACCCGTGCTGATAGATTTTGGTGCAGTACGCGAAACAATGGCAACAGCTGTAAATTCCCAAGGTAGTCTTACCCGTTCAATTGTAATCGGTACACCGGGCTACATGCCGAGCGAACAAGCTGCTGGTAGAGCGGTTTATTCTAGCGATCTATATAGTTTGGCATTAACCATTGTTTATTTGTTATCTGGAAAATCACCACAAATACTAGAAACAGATTCACAAACGGGAGAAATTATTTGGGAACCTGAAGTTGGGAATATTAGTTCTTCATTCAAGGCAATAATAAATAAAGCCATTGCTTACCATCCAAGGGAACGTTACTCTACGGCTTTAGAAATGTTGGAAGATTTGCAACTGGGAGCAACTCCACTTCCAGCTACTTTACCTTTTCAAAATCAAACTAATATTACTGAAGAATCAACGATTTTAGCTGATAAGGCTAACCAAAATTTACTCGACCAACAAGTTACAAAATATCAAGAAGATAAAGCATCAAACAAAACACCGATTTTATTTCCAAGTGTAATTTTAGCTGGTGTTATTGGGTTATTTGCTATTGTTAACTTTTTTGGTAACTTTTGGTTATTAAAACCGATAAATACTATATTTCAGCCTCAAATTCAATCTAATATTGAACCCGATTCAGAATCTTCATTACCTACGAAAGTAGATTATTTTTGGCTTTCTTGGAGAAGAGCAACAGATGCGGATTTAGAACCTATGGATGGTTTAAGTTTGGATATAATGAGGAATTCAGTTTTTGCTCGTCACGGACGACGTTTTAAGAATAAGGGTTTACAAGAGTATTTTGATAAACAATCTTGGTATAACCCTAAATATTCTCCTGAAGAATTTCCGTCTAGTAAACTTTCCGATTTAGAGCGACGTAATGTCGCATATATAGCAGAATATCAAGATAGAACAAATAAAAGATTTTTTGGTAAGTAATGTAATTTGGAAATTGGGAATTGTTAATTGGTAATTGCTAAAGGATAATAAATTATTACTATTGTTTTGAGAGCATCCCAATTTGGGAAAAATCTTTGGTAATGCGAGCATCTTGCTCAATATCTATAGCGAGCATCTTGCTCGCACTACAAAATTGTAAATTTGGGATTATTTTATTTTTTATATTCAAATTGAATTTCTATATTACCTATTCCCAATGCCCAATTACCCATTACCTATTACCTACAATTAAAAAATATCTTTCCGCTTTTGTAACCAAAAAGCAACAGTTAAATATACTAATGCATGTAAACCCAAGATTCCCCAGTTGAGAGCTAAGTTTTCCCAAGTTGCATCATAAACAGGTGTGGGTTCAAAAGGTCGAATAGCAGTAGTACCATCCGGTAGTTTTACCGCGTCGGGAACCATTGCATTAACATTAACTAAACTACCGTAAGCTCCTATTGACCAACGGCTTAACATTAACCAAGAAATTATTTTACCTATTCCTTTAATTTTGAATAAAACGCCAGAAAATATAATTTGTGGGATTAGAAGTAAAGGTAAAGCGCTATTGGCTTGAGAAGCATTTTTGACGACTGTTGATACTAATAAACCTAGACTCATACTGGTTAATAGCGTCAGAAAAGTCGTAATTGACAATCCTAATGTCCAAGGAATAATTTCTGGTTGTGGTGATTGAAATAAGATAGTAATTACTGAAGATATTAATATTGTTTGTAATAAAGCTAAGCCAGAAAGAATAATTAATTTGGAACTGAGATAAGCGAACAGTCCTAAATTCACTAGTCTTTCTCGGAAATAAATAGCAGCTTCTTTAATGATTTCTTGCAACGAACTCGAAAGTCCTACCCATAAAGCTGCACAGGTAAATACAAATAATACCCGTAGTGCTAATGGTGCTAAATTAGCATCTGGATTATCCGGTAAAACAAAAGGATTTTTATCGCCAAGAGCTACCGTAATTAAGCCAATGCCTATTGGTGCGGTTAATAGCGCTAAACTTAGGTTAATGCGATCGCGCTTCTGGATTTGGAAATATCTTTGTGTAAGAATACTTAGCTGTTTTGTAAAAGTAACGCCGGAATTTCGTTTATCAACTTTTCTCGGTTTTGATGCTTGAGTTCCGGGGCTGAGATGATTAGCAACATAAATACGAAAATCATCTGATTTATGAAATCTTTCCGCTTCATCAACGACATTTTCTGGTTTTTCTAACTGATTATAAATATCAGCAAAATCTTCAGTTACTCTAAAAAACCTTAAACATTCAGCAGGAGGACCAAAGTAACATAAACGTCCACCTTGTCCCAAGAATACAACTCTATCGCATAATTTGATATTCGCGGTTGCATGAGTCACTAAAATAACGGTTCTTCCTTGATCTGCTAACTTCCGCAACAGTTGCATCATTTTTTTATCCAAACCTGGATCTAATCCGGAAGTCGGTTCATCTAAGAAAAATAATTTCGGGTCAGCGAGTAACTCAACTCCGATACTGACTCGTTTTCTTTGTCCTCCGCTAAGCTCGCTGATTAAAGCATGACGACGGTGGGACATTTCCACATCAGATAAAGTTTGTTCTACCACTTTCTGTACGTCAATATCTGGTGGTAGTCGCAATTTAGCTGCATAGGTAAGAACTTGAGCAACAGTTAATTGACGGTGAATAATATCATCTTGGGGTACATAACCGATTTGAGTACGGTAAATGTTAAAAGTGCTGCGTAAATCTTCCCCATTCAAATAAACAACACCCTCAGTCAGCTTTTCTGTTCCTAATAAAGAACGCATTAAAGTAGATTTACCAGCACCACTACCTCCAACCAAAGCTACAAGTTGTCCCGGTTCAATGGCACAAGAAATACCATCCAACCTTCGCTTACCATTGGTTACAATTACCAAATTGCAAGCATCCAAGCGGATTTTATTTCCTCTATCAAGTATTTTTAACTCGGAACCGCTCAGCAATAAAGTATATGGGCCAATACGAATTGTCGAGTTTTCAGTTAAAACTTTGTTTCCGCTGATTTTCTCTCCATCAACAAAAACACCATTAGTACTAGTATCCCGGATAACATATCGTCCTTGAGGGTCTTTATCAATGATGGCATGACGACGAGATACTGTAGGAGCATCCAAAGTTAAATTAGCTTTTTCATCCCTTCCCATCAAAACAGAACCGTTTTTCAATGAAACTGAATATAACTTTACTTCCCTATTTGTAAAGGGTTGTTTAGGATTGTTGTATTTCAACAACACTTGGTTTTCAGGATTTTGTCCAATTTGAATTTCGGTTCCATTCGCTAGCAGAAAACCGCTATCTGGAGTAATGCGAGTGCGATTAATATAAAGTCCGTTAGTGCTGGGTTCATTTCCATCACCATCATATATCCGATAATTTTCCCCTTCCCGAAATAACACCGCTTGGGTACGTCCTACAACCTGCCAATCTGGTGGTACCAGCAAATCTGCAAAACTCGCATCACGTCCGAATTTATGCTGTTGGTCTATCAATGCTAAGCGTAAAATTTTTCCTTGATGATTTAATTCTAAATAAGGATTATCAACAACTGTAGTATTACCTGTTTGAGTCATTATTTATATTAAAAGCGCTTTTTCACACAAGAATCTTAGCAGTATAACTGCATAGCGCAATAGGAAATTGAGACTAAAGTAGGGAAGAGTGAGGAGTTAGGAGTTAGGAGTTATGAATTAAACTGCTTAGTATTTTTATTGCTACAGGGTTAACCATTGTTTCCTTACTCACTACTCATTACTCACTACTCATTACTCGCTACTCATTACTTGTTACTCGCTACTCCCTATTCCCTACTCCCAGCAGCCAAAGAAACAAATTTTCTTATACCTAAGTTCCCGTGTAATCATAAATATTAACCGAAAGCGCAACGGATACAAGAAAATAGGTAAAATATATGACTAGTGTTCCCTTTGGCTTACTAGCGCTTAATTTATACAAATGTTGCTAAACAACCGCTATCAGATTATTCGGACTTTAGGGAGCGGTGGATTTGGAGAAACTGTCTTGGCAGAAGATACCCAAATGCCTTCTCGCCGTCCTTGCGTGATTAAGCAATTACGACCAATTCAACACAATCCAAAGGTTTACCAATTAGTACGGGAGAGATTTGGACGCGAAGCAGCGACTTTAGAAGAATTGGGTGATAACAGTCCTCAGATTCCAACACTGTACGCTTATTTTAGCGACAATGGGCAATTCTACTTAGTTCAAGAATATATTCAAGGAAAAACTCTTACACAAGTTGTTGAAGAACAAGGATTGATGGATGAAAATTCTGTCAAACAAATTTTAATTAGTATTTTGCCAGTTCTTGAGTACGTTCATTCCAAAGGGATTGTTCATCGAGATATCAAACCGGAAAATATTTTAATAGATGCTGAGGGTAAACCTGTATTAATCGATTTTGGTGCAGTTAAAGAAACTTTATCTACTTTATTAACTCCTTCAGGTAACGCAACAAAGTCAATCGTCATCGGTACACCAGGATTTATGGCTACCGAGCAATCGGTGGGAAGACCTATGTTTGCCAGCGATATATATAGTTTGGGGATGACTGTAATTTATTTAGTTACAGGAAAAAGGCCCCAGGAGCTAACCACAGAACCTGAAACTGGTAAAGTGTTATGGCGGCAGTATGCACCTAACATCAAGGATAATTTTGCTGATATTTTAGATAAAGCAATTGGATTTGATGCCAGAGAAAGATTTAAAACTGCTAGCGCTATGCTGAAAGCGCTACAAACTGGTATTTTAGGTTTACCTTCTGAAGTTTTGCATACAGGTGGTTTTTCAGATACTGTTGCTCCGGGAGTAACCCTACTACCTCAAACTTATTTAAATACGGTTGCTATTCCACCAACATCTTCAGTAAGTAGCAATAATGGAAACGGTAAAGGAATCCTTCTCGGTAGTTTGATTGTGGGTAGTTTAATTGGTGCATCAATAATTGTTGGTTTTGCTTTAAACAAGCAGCCCAAGCAAGTTCAAACCGTTACACAGCAGCCACAAGCAACAATACCCGAACCAACTCCACAAAAATCAAGTAAAACTCAAACTACACCAACACCAAATCCAGAACCAATAATAAAGCCGGCTTTTACTGCACCAGCAACCACTTCAACAGATGTAGCTCCACAAGTCGAAGCACCACTTAGAAGACCGCAAAATCCTCAAACAATAAACCCCGCTCCAGATGTGGTGGAAATTCCCCAAACAACTGATTTATCCCCTCCTGGAGAAATTGAACCACCAGTTGAACCACCAGCTAAACCACCAATACAACAACCATCACCAGCAAAAACAGTAGAAAATTATTATTTAAATATCAACCAAGGTCAGTATAAAACAGCTTGGAATCAGCTATCTGCTGAATTTAAAGATAACAAAGGTCTTCATCCTAATGGCTATTTTTCTTATTTAAGCTGGTGGAGAGGAAAAGTTAAAAACGTAAATATTCAACAAATAAATATTTTGGAAGCAAATGTAGATACAGCGACAGTCGATGCTTCCTTGGACTACTTAATGAAAAATGGTCGGATTATTAATCAGTCCGTGCGTTTTTTCTTATCATGGGATGAGCAGAATCGCAGGTGGGTAGTTAGAGATGCTACTTGAAGCGACTGTTATTCGAGGAAGCAACCCTGCATATATTCCTAGAAAAAGTTTCACATTCAAATTAAAGTTAACTCAATACCTGCTCGGACGATTTCAAGAAAACGCTTTAATGAGTCCTAGGAAATACTAGCAATTTTTATAATGTTTTATAATACTTCAAAATATTGCCCTATAATTGCAATGATTGAGTATTATCTAATAATTATATTTTTATAATATAAGTTTGGGTATCGCCGGTTGAAGGCATAACATTTGTTCGCTACATAACGATTAATGTTTTGCGAAACTATGGTGCCCTTTAGATTTTGTATTATTCTTCAAACTGTTGTAATTCCAGCAAAAAATCTACATGACTTCTCAGGAAAACGATGCACCATCAAAAGCATGGCGTAGTTTACGAGAAAATCTAATTCTAATTACCATCGCTTTGGTGTTAGCGTTCTTCATTCGGACTTTCATAGCCGAACCCCGCTACATCCCTTCAGATTCGATGCTACCAACTTTAGAAACGGGCGATAGATTAGTAATTGAAAAGATTTCCTATAGATTTAATTCTCCTAAATTCGGCGATATAGTAGTTTTTCAACCACCACCAGAATTACAGCGTCGCGGATATTCTCAAGACCAAGCTTTCATCAAGCGTATAATTGGCACTCCTGGGGACACACTTAAAATTGATGACGGAAAGGTTTATCTTAACGGAAATATTTTGCAAGAAGATTATATCAAAGAACCGCCCCTACAAGCTTTTCAATTAGTACGAGTTCCCCAAAACCAATATTTTATGATGGGAGATAATCGTAACGATAGTAACGACTCTCGCTATTGGGGCTTTTTACCGAAAAAAAATATGATTGGCAAAGCAATCTTTCGTTTTTGGCCTCTTGGTAGAATTGGCGCAATCTAATTTTAGATTTTGGATTTTGGATTTTGGATTAAGGTTTAGAAGTTAGGAGTTACAGATTATAAATTAAGATTTAGAAGTTGTATTCGCAGCAATTATTTTTAAAACTGCAAATAATACATTAACTGAGCCAGTGTTTCGCCAGAAAGATTCAACCGTTTTTGAAAATCAACTATATTACGATATGGCCCGGATAAATTACGATTCTCAACTACTGCTTGTGCTAAAGAAGAATCGATAAAAGGTACTTTTAATAAACCTTCAATTGTTGCAGTACTAGGATTAACAACATAAGTAATAGTATTTACTGATTCGTCGTCATAATAACCAAAAATCAAAATTGCTTCTAAGGGTTTTAACCGCTGTGCTGGTAAACCTAAAGCCGCTGCAATATCTTCTATACAATAAAATTTGACACCCGTTCTTCCTAGTTCTACCAGGGTTCGTGCTTGATGTATTGACAAACCTGGTAACCGCAACCAATCATCGACTGTAGCTTGGTTTGCATCAATCCGAATCCCAACTTCAACTGCGATCGCAATTTCTTCACCAGATTTTAATCGATAATAAGGGTCATTAAGTAATGCATGACGCAGTTTTTGCAATCTGGGGTTGATTCTAGGTAGCCAGTTTGGGTTCATGGGTAGGTTTGTTTAAGTAGCGAGTAGTGAGTAAAGAGTAGCAAGTAATGGAATTAAATGGATAGTTAAGCAACAGATAAGCTGATGTGTAAAAAAAATTATCTTGAGTAAATACGGGAGGTGTAGAATTTTTCAAAGTCTCAAGCAATGATGTTACAGTTACTAGTTGTTTTTGTGATGTATCATCTGGAGCATCTCGTAGTCTTTGGTAATTTTGCCATCTAAGTTCGCGCCATAATACTACAACTTCAAAACTTTATAAGTTATCGGACGTACCAGGTAAATTATTATCATCAATTGTTAAATCAAACTTTTGAGCCAATTACCCCAAGACATCTACCTATAAAAGGACTTGGTTAAAAAGGTCGTGGTCTGTTTTACTTATTTGACAGCATTCAGATTAAAGTTATCTCGCGCTACGCTAGACTTATAGCACCTAAATACTTGCTACCATGTCTGTTGCTAAAGAATTAAAAACGGCAGAATTAGAAACCTCAGATTCAATTACCCAAGAGTCAGAAACCGTAGATTTAGATATCCAAAATGATGTTATATTTCCCCCAGGGGATTTATATAGCGACGAACCACCTTTGGAAAGCGATTTACATTTAAAGCAGATGATTCTGCTGATACAGTGTCTGGAATTGTTTTGGCAAAACCGCAATGACTTTTATGTTGCGGGAAATTTGACTATTTATTACAGTAACCGTCAGCTAAAGTCAGAAAAGTTTCGCGGTCCAGATTTTTTCGCAGTTTTAGGAACCGAACGCAAACCGCGTAAAAGCTGGGTAGTGTGGGAAGAAGATGGTAAGTATCCAAATATTATTGTAGAAATACTTTCCAATTCCACTGCCGCAACAGACAGAGATTTAAAAAAGAAAATTTATCAAAATACTTTTCGGACTCCAGATTATTTCTGGTTTGACCCTATAAGTTTGGAATTTAAAGGATTTCATTTAGTTGATGGTGAATATCAGCCATTAGAACCAAATGACCAAGGTTGGTTATGGAGCGAGCAGTTAGGTTTATTTTTGGGAACCCATGAAGGACAGTTACGGTATTTCACTTCTGAAGGTGAACTACTTCCGACTCCTGAAGAATTTGCACAGCGAGAAACACAGCGAGCAGACCAAGAAGCACAGCGAGCAGACCAAGAAGCACAGCGAGCAAACCAAGAAGCTCAAAAAGCCGAACGTTTAGCTGCAAAATTGAGAGAATTAAATATAGATGTGGATGATTTATAAAGTTAAAATTCCAGAATAAAGACAGCCGCTTCGGGCTGCCCTATAATTTGTCATATAATTAAACAAATTTTAATCAAATTTCATCGGGAATTACCCATTTAGGCGGTTCCGATAATTTTTTCATTCTGGCAATTTCAGCCATTTCCAGCATCTTGTCTAAGGAAGTTTCTTGAATAAACTGTGATGCTTCTTCCCTATACTCTTTATTTGGACATTTTTCCCCTAAAACACAGCCATTTATACAAGCTTCCGCGCAATTAATTTTTTGTTCTTCCATAGTGTTCCCCTCTTAACTAATATTTTTTCAAATAGATATTAGCTTCTGGATAAATATTAACGCGCATTGCGATTTTAGATTTTGGATTTTGGATTTTAAATTTTAGAGGGAGTAGGAGGTTAAGAATTAAGAGTTAGGAGTTAGGAGTTAATAATTATAAGTTTCACCAGGTAAATTTTTAAGGTCAGAAGCCTCTGGATTTATCTGTGGATGACAATTCGATTCTTTGTTGAAGCCCCTAAATTGTATTTATGGGGGATTAATTACGTTAGCGTAGCGTGTCCCGGAGGGACATATTACGAATTACGAATTACGAATTATGTTCACCTTGTCTGCCCCTCTCCCTAATTCTCCCATGCCCAATGTCCAATTCCCAATTCTCAATTAATAATGCCTGAAACCTTTGCAACAACCGGAACCATCGTGGCGATCGCAACTGCTGTTGTACCCCAACAAGGTAGTGTGGGAATTGTGCGGGTTTCTGGTTCGGAAGCTTTACAAATTGCGGATTCTATTTTCCAAGCACCGGGAAAACAAGTTGTAGAATCGCACCGAATTATCTACGGTTATATTCGCCATCCTCAAACGCAAAAGTTGGTTGATGAAGCATTGTTGTTGGTGATGAAAGCACCTCGTTCCTACACCCGCGAAGATGTTGTAGAGTTCCACTGTCATGGAGGAATCATGGCAGTCCAGCAGGTATTAAAATTATGTCTTGAAGGTGGTGCAAGGCTGGCTCAGGCAGGGGAATTTACCTTAAGAGCCTTCTTGAACGGAAGAATCGATTTATCTCAAGCGGAGAGTATTTCTGATTTAGTCGGAGCAAAATCTCCCCAAGCTGCTCAAACAGCATTGGCTGGATTGCAAGGAAAATTAGCCGATTCTATTCGTCAATTACGCGCTAAATGTTTAGATATAGTCGCGGAAATCGAAGCCAGGATTGATTTTGAGGAAGATTTACCCCCGCTGGATGATAAAGCAATAGTATCAGAGATTGAGAATATAATTTCAAAAATTACTCGATTAATTGCAACTGCTGACAAAGGAGAATTATTACGTAGTGGTTTAAAAGTTGCGATTGTAGGTCGTCCGAATGTTGGTAAATCAAGTTTATTAAATGCTTGGAGTCGTAGCGATAGAGCGATTGTTACTGATTTACCGGGAACTACTCGCGATGTTGTAGAATCCCAGTTAGTTGTGGGTGGTATACCAGTACAGGTATTAGATACAGCAGGTATTCGCGAGACAGAAGACCAAGTAGAAAAAATCGGTGTCGAACGTTCTCGGAATGCTGCACAAGCAGCCGATTTAGTATTATTTACAATTGATGCTACTACCGGATGGACGAAGGAAGATGAAGAAATTTATCAGCAAGTAAAGCATCGTCCTTTGATTTTAGTGATTAATAAAATAGATTTAGTAGAAGATAGTCAAAGAAAATTAATTAAATCCGAAATCCAAAATCTAAAATCCAAAATTCTCACAGCAGCAGCTAAAAATCAAGGAATTGAAGCATTAGAAACAGCGATTTTAGAACAGGTAGAAGTTGGTAATATAGAAGCTTCAGATATGGATTTAGCAATAAACCAGCGTCAAGAAGCTGCATTAATCAAAGCAAAAACATCTTTAGAACAAGTTCAAATTACAATTGAGCAAGAATTACCTTTTGATTTTTGGACAATAGATTTGCGAGGTGCAATTAATGCTTTAGGAGAAATTACCGGAGAAGAAGTAACTGAATCTGTTTTAGATAGGATTTTTAGTAAATTTTGTATTGGGAAATAATTTGGGTAATTGGTAATTGGTAATAACAATATTCGCAGGTTAGGTTAGACACGTTAGCTCAGCGTGCCCGGAGGACATAAACAGTTTTAACTTGTAACGAAAATTTATCTTAATCGTGTCGTAACTCAACATTATAGTTGCGAATTTATAACGAGAATATAAGTCCTGATAAAATAGACAAAATTGGATGTTGGGTTACGACGCAAGTAAAAATTATTCATTAAAAACTTTACCTTCTAGTGCGCTTAACCCAACCTACAAAGTCGCATATAGATAAGAAATTACTTTCAGTCTGCGCTACTGTAATAGTTGAAGTCTTATAAATAATCTCCCGTGCTGCACTGTAAATATCCAGGTGTGTTTTTAAGTTTAGCTGTCTTATTCTCAACCATTACTGGCTGTGCTAACACGACCTTTGCAGAAAAACTTGAGGAATCCTTGCAGGCTGACTCTAAACTGAAAGATAACCCAGTTGTTTTCGGTGATAAGCAAGTAAACACTACTCCTTCACCATCTGCAAAAACTTTACCTGCTGATTTTCCTAAAGAAATACCTGTATATCCCAATGCTGAATTACAGTCGGTCAACCCAGACACCAATAATACGGGAAAAATATCCGCTTCTTGGACTAGTTCCGACCCCAGTAATTCCATAGTCGGTTTTTATCGCAATCAGTTAAGGTCGAATAAATGGGAAGTGATAAAATCACCCACAGATGGACAGCAAGGAGAATTTGAAGCAGAACGGAATAATTCAGAAATAAAAATTGTGGTTGAACCGAAAAATACAACTACTGAATTGCTCATTGAATATTCACCCAGCAGTACTAATTCACAAACAACTTCAACCCCGAATCCTTCAAACACAGCAAATCCCGATTTTATTGGCCCGTTACAACCTGGGAATACAGCGACTCAACCACAGATTAATCCTCAAGTAACAATCGAATCAAAAGAATTCAATGATTTAAACAAAGCACCTCAAGAATTACAATCATATATCCAGGATTTAGCAACGTTAGGTATTTTATCCGCTCCCACTGATACCAATACCAATAAAAATAATAATCCTACAAACCAATTTCAACCCAACAAAAATATTACCCGTCGCGAATATGCTCGTTGGTTAGTTGCTGCAAATAATGCAATGCATGTTAACTCTTCCTCTAAGCAAATTCGCTTAGCTAGTGCAAGCAATAAAAGCGCATTTCGCGATGTTAAAAATACAGACCCCGATTTTGCCGCAATCCAAGGACTAGCTGAAGCAGGATTAATACCTAGTTCTTTATCTGGTGATTCTACACAAGTTTTGTTTCGTCCCGATGCACCATTAACCAGAGAGCAAATGGTTTTATGGAAAATTCCTTTGGATACCCGTCAAGCTTTACCTAACGCTTCTTTGGATACAGTGAAACAAACATGGGGTTTCCAAGATGTAGGCAAAATCGACCCTAAAGCCTTACGAGCAGTAATCGCAGATTATCAAAATGGCGACCAATCTAACATTCGTCGAGTGTTTGGTTATACAACATTATTCCAGCCAAAAAAAGCTGTAAACCGCGCTGAGGCTGCTGCTGCTTTATGGTATTTCGGTACCGAAAACGAGGGAATATCGGCGAAAGAAGCGTTGAAATTAAAGCAGTAATAAACAATTAAACAATAAAATAGTAAACATAAAACAACCGAATATATAAGGTTAAGGAGCTTTTCTACAAACTTCGGTAATTATGCAATAAATATGAATATTTAACCATATCTTCATAAATATTTTGTTGATTATAAAATCCTCGTAAGTATGACACAGTATAGTGATTATACTGTGGTTTGTATGATATCAATAACAAAAGTTGCAAGTAAGACGTTAATAGAAAGCAGCTCAAAAATATCTTTTCCGCTAGTAAGATTTGCGTAATATCTCAAAAAATCAGATAAACAATCAAATTAGTATGAAAAAAGCATTAACAACAGCAGGATTTATTCTTTTCTCGATTATGCTGCCGATGAAAGCAATGGCTAGTAATTTTAGTCAATTCTACGTATTCGGCGATAGTCTCTCAGATACAGGTAATATTTTCACTGCTACGGAAGGATTAACAAACCCCGAAACCGCAATTCCTCCTAATCCTCCCTATGCTCCAGGACGTTTTTCAAATGGTGACATCTGGGTAGATTTTGTTGGAGACGAAATAGGATTAACTCCAACTACATTTCTTTCACCACAAACAAATATTCCTGCTAATGGTGTTAATTTTGCTTTTGGAGGTTCTTCTTCTGGCTTAGATAATGCTTTGGCTCCAAATTTGGGTTTACCGGGGGTTTTGGGACAAGTAGGTTTGTTTACCCAAAACTTACAAGCAAACAATCAACAAGCAGACCCAAACGCACTTTATGCAGTGTGGGGAGGTGCTAATGATTATGTATTTGGTGGAGTTACAGACCCTAATCAAACAGTCACTAATTTATCAAATGCAATTGGAGCATTAACTCAAGCAGGTGCTAAGAATATTGCCGTATTTAACTTACCAGATTTAGGTCAACTTCCATTTGCTTTAGCTACTAACAATTCAGCCCCATTAACTCAACTGACTGCTGCTCATAATGCAGCATTAGAGGAAGCTTTGGATAGTTTTGATGGAAATTCACTTAATATTATTCCCGTTGATGTTAATTCTTTATTTAATCAAATAGCAGCTAATCCAGGAGAGTTTGGTTTTACGCAAAATCCAGCTATTCCTTGTGTCGTAGGAGACTTTAATAATATTAGCAGTGTATGCGATGACCCCAATGAATTGGTCTTCTTCGACGTAGTACATCCAAGTTCCAAAAGTCACCGCTTAGTAGCAGATGTAACCTTGAGCGCAATCAAGCATGAAACTGTCCCCGAACCTTCAACTGTTTTAAGTACATTAGCAATTGGTGCAGTAGGTACGATAGGAGCATTAAAGCGCAAGTGTAGAAAAAATTAATTACGATAGATACAATTTTTTATTAATCCCTATAACCTTGTAGACTGATATTTTACGCCATTCTCAAGAAGCCCAAATAAACTCGGAATAAGTCATAAAAGTATTATTATCTGGTTGTGAAATCAGAAAGAAACCGGGTTTCTGCAACTGGTGCAAAATGTAAGTAAATCCATAATTATAGTGTTGGGTTACGACACGATATTATATATAGCAGTTTTTGCTTGGATGCAATACAAATTCGACCTCACCCCCTTCCCCTCTCAGATATTTTCGAGAGGGGTGTCCGACAGGACGGGGTGAGGTTTTAACTGTATTCGACTCAACCGAAAAGCACTATATTGTCGTCACAAGTTAAATTAATTTTCCTCTCTAACCCAACTAAACAAAGCAATTAAAAATTAATAATGACCGATTACGACCAATTATTTCAAATAATCGAAAAATTAGTCATGCATCATTCTCCTAGTGGTGTAGAAACTGAAATTAATCAATATTTAATTGAGCAATTCACCGCTTTAGGAGTAGAAGCATGGAAGGATAGAGCCGATAATATTATTGCTAAAATTCCCGGAAAAAGTAGCGAATATCCGATTGCAATTACTGCTCATAAAGATGAAATTGGCGCAATTGTGAAAACTGTTGGTGAAGCAGGAATAATCGAAGTTCGTAAATTAGGGGGTTCTTATCCTTGGGTTTACGGTGAAGGAGTAGTGGACTTACTTGGAGACAAAGAAACAATTCGCGGTGTTCTCAGCTTCGGTTCCCGTCATGTATCCCACGAATCACCGCAAAAAATGTTTCAGCAAGACGTAGCTGTGAAATGGGAAAATGCTTGGATTGAAACTAAATGTACTACCTTAGAACTGGAAAATGCTGGTATTCGTCCCGGAACCAGAATGGTTATTAGCAAACACCGCAAGCACCCCATCCGTTTAAAAGACCATATTGGCAGCTACACTTTAGATAACAAAGCTTCGGTAGCCATATTATTAGCTTTAGCAGAAAAAATAAAACAGCCAGCAGTAGACGTATATTTAGTCGCTTCAGCGAAAGAAGAAGTTGGAGCAATTGGAGCGCTTTACTTTTCTCAGAATCAGCGATTAGATGCAATGATTGCTTTAGAAATTTGTCCGCTTTCCCCAGAATATCCCATAGAAGACAGTGAAAATCCGGTCATACTATCCCAAGACAGCTACGGAATTTACGATGAAAATCTCAACGGACAACTCCGGGATTGCGCGAAAAAAATAGAGATGTCTTTACAATTAGCAACTTTGAGCCAATTTGGTAGCGACGCTTCAATAGCAATGAAATTCGGTCACGTCCCCCGTGGTGCTTGCTTAAGCTTTCCGACCCAAAACACTCATGGGTATGAAATTGCACATTTAGGAGCAATTGCAAACTGCATCGATTTACTCAAAGAATTTTGCGAAACTGAGTTTGAACAGTGATAGTTATTCGCTGTTAATAATCAATAAGTAACAATCTATTAACCATCCGAATTGCGTAACCGTAATTTTCTACAATTAATCTAGATATGTAGAAAGAAATAAAATAAATGTTAAAAAGCGTTGCTGAAGTAATGACTCGCGACCCGATAACGGTAAAAACCGAAACACCTTTGCGCGACACTATTAAAATAATGGCAGAAAAAGGTATTAGCGGTTTACCTGTGGTGGATGATATAGGTAAATTAATCGGGATTATCTCAGAAACTGATTTAATGTGGCAACAGGCTGGTGTTACTCCACCAGCATATTTTATGATTTTCGATAGCGTTATTTATTTGAAAAATCCTCTCGAATACGAACGCGAATTACACAAAGCTTTGGGACAAACGGTTGGAGAAGTAATGAGTAAAAAACCAATTACTATTTCCCCCGAAAAACCTTTAAGAGAAGCTGCGAAAATATTACGGGACAAAAAGATTCATCGTCTCCCAGTTGTTAATGATTCCGAGGAAATAGTTGGTATTCTTTCTTTAAGCGACATTATTCGAGATATGGCACAATCTCAAAGTGAGTAAAAAATAGTTGGTAAATAATTGAAAGATTAGCAACTAACAACTAATTAATTTAATTTAATAAGAGAATAGTAAAATGAGTATAACTCCAGATACCGTTAAGAAAAAGCTAGAAAGTGAAGATTTGGGTGACCGGTTGCGGGGAGTAAATGAAATTCGAGAATTAGAACCAGCAGTAGGTTTTGAGTTAATTCAAAGTGCGATTACAGATACAAATGCTCGCGTGCGATATTCTGCTGTCAGTCAGTTCGATACTTTGGGTACACAAGATTTAGATAAATCTTTAAGTTTATTGCGCGGATTGCTTCAAGACCCCGAAGCTGATGTGAAAGCAGCAGCAGCAGACTGTCTGGGAGGTTTAAAGCTAGTAGCTGCTTTTGATGATTTGCAACAACTTTATCAATCAACTGAAGATTGGATTATCAAATTAAGCGTGATTGCAGCTTTGGGTGAATTGGGTGAACCGCGAGGTTTTGAATTGCTAAAACAAGCACTTTCAGAAGATAATGATTTGGTAAAAACTGCTGCGATTAGTTCTATGGGAGAATTAGGTAATCCTGAAGCAGTTTCTATTTTAACTCCCTATTCTAAGGATTCAGATTGGCAAATTAGATTCAGAGTGGCTCAAGCTTTAAATCGTTTGGGTACTCCCGAAGCTAAACCTGTTCTAGAAAGTTTGGTTAATGATGAAGTTGAAGCAGTTGCTGAAGAAGCAAAAAAAAATCTTAGTTAATTGTTGGTTGTTAGTAGATAGTTGTTGATAGCTAGTAGTTAGTAAAAAATCAAGTATTGAGCCTTCATTGTTTTTGTAAAAAAATTGTCTTGCTTTCACATCCAAAAAAATTTATCACCATCAAATTAGACTTTAATAACTAACCACTAACTACTAACTACTAACCACCAATATCTAATTTTGCTTTGATTTTAAATATTGACGCAAACTAAATAAACTTGCTGTTTGACCTAGAGAAAGAGGAAGCATAGATATCCCTTCTAAGCGAGACTGTACCCAACCTTCTCCCCAATACCACTCATGAAATCCGTCAATTCCTTGACTCAGTAGTAAGCGCAAGCTGTTTGGAGAAGCTACATCTACTTGGTGATGAATTGATAAAGGACCTATCTGGGTGGTAAACTCAAATCCTGGATGCAGTTCTTCTGGCATTCCAGAAGCAAATTTTCCGCTAGGCAACCATTTTCCTAGTTCTATCGGATGCAATAAGCTTTCACTGATTGCTTTTTGCGATGCATCAATCTCTATCCGCAGCTGACTTGTTTGGAAACTACCGAGCATTTTTCATTCATATTAATTAAATTCTTACTATAGTATGACAAATATAAATGTATCCCGACCCGAAAGGTTTTTTGATTGCACAATTATGAAAAAACTGTTTTTATTTGTTAATTATTTTTTTGTGCTTGGTAAGCGTTTTGATAATATCCTATCTGCGGAAAGTAAACATCATACAATATAGAAAGTTTGTATATTAAGAAGTGTAAGGTTAATTAATGGCGGATCAGTTAATTCGCGCTACAGCTGCGGACGGTGGAATTCGTGCAGTAGGTGCTATTACTACAAAGTTGACCTCTGTTGCACGAGAACGTCACAAACTTTCCTATGTGGCTACAGCGGCTCTTGGTCGGACTATGACGGCAGGCTTATTAATGGCTTCGAGTATGAAGCGAGTCGGCTCTAGGGTCAATGTCCGAGTTAAAGGTGATGGTCCTTTGAAAGGTCTTTTAGTCGATGCAGGTTTAGATGGAACTGTGCGCGGCTATGTCGGAAATCCTAATGTAGAATTGCCTCCCAATCCTCAAGGTAAATTAGATGTTGGGGGTGCTGTTGGCAATGGTTTTCTGTATGTAGTTCGTGATGTTGGTTACGGTTATCCTTATTCCAGTACTGTAGAACTAGTTTCTGGAGAAATTGGAGAGGATATTGCCCATTACTTAGTGACTTCCGAACAAACACCTTCGGCTATTGTTTTAGGAGTATTTGTGGGAGCGCAAGGAGTCACCGCATCAGGAGGTGTGCTAATTCAAATTTTACCTAAAGCTGCTAGAGATGAGGCTTTAGTAAAAAGATTAGAATCCCGTGTAGCTGCGCTTCAAGGATTTACACCTTTGTTACAAGCCGGAAAAAATCTGCCAGAAATTTTTCAAGATATATTAGGTGATATGGGGCTTCACATATTTCCAGAAACCCAAATTCTACGGTTTCATTGCGGGTGTTCTTTTGACAGAATGTTAGGAGCTTTAAAGATTTTGGGAGAAACTGAACTGCAAGATATGATTGCTAAAGATGATGGTGCTGAAGCAACTTGTGATTTTTGTGGCGAAGTATACCAAGCTAGTAGCGACCAATTAGCCGAGCTAATTGCCGATTTACAGGCTGAATCTTCGATTTCACAATAACTGTATAAAAAAGTACGCATAAAATGCAGGAAGTAATGGTATCTGTGGAGATATAATGCTGTAGACATAGCTTTTTCTATTGCAAGAAAGTTACTATAACCACAGCTAATTGCTTCCTCAAGTCAACAAACCCCTGTTAATATAATTTGGTGTGAGAGATGGCAGAACGGGATATTCCAGATAGCTGGTCATCAGCTAGAAGAACGCAGTCAGATGATATGACTAGGTTATTCAACACGGAACAATCCGCCGAACGTAAATATGATTTCCCGGCTACAGGTTCTAGCTCTAAATCGGTGTCAAGCAAAAACAAAAGCAATTCAAAAAAGATGACTGTAGTAAGTCATTCAAAAGAAACTGTTCCGGCGCGTAGTAGTTCTGGAAGATTACCACGCTGGCTTACAAGTTGGGTTTTATGGGCGTTTTTGCTCGCTTTCGTACCCGGTACGATAGGATTTATGGCAATGGGAATTTTGTTAAAGTTGCCATCAGCACCCAACTGTCCTTCTATTTTTTGGCCTTTGGCTAGCGCTTCGGTACGGATGCACTGCGCTCAGTTAGCAGCTTCTAAGGACACGGTAAAAGATTTACTTCAAGCTATTGATTTGGTCAAGAATTTACCGCAAAATCATCCATTGCGTTCTGAGATTGACCGTAGTGTTGAAGATTGGTCTCGCGATATATTGCAGCTAGCAGACCAGAGTTTCCAAGCGGGTAGATTAGAAGAAGCGATTGAAATTGCCCGAAAAATACCTGAAGACCTTTCTGCTTCTAAATTAGTAGAAGACCAGGTTGATAGTTGGAAATTAACTTGGTCAAAAGCACAAGATATTTATAAAGAAGCAGAAGGTGAAATGCGCGAGCAGCGCTGGCAGTCTGCTTTTATGCGGTCGGCAAAACTATTACGTTTAAATAATAAATTTTGGGCAAGTACTAAATACGAAGAGTTAAATAATTTAATTATCGGGGCCAGAGAAGATGGCGAGAAGTTAGCAAAAGCTGAAAGATTATCAAAGACTAAAAACGTAGATAACATACTTGAAGCTATTAAACTCGCTGAGTCTATCGGTAAAAAGAGCTATGTTTATCAGAAAGCTCAAGAAGCAATTCCAGATTTTGGACTTGAAATGCTGGAGTTAGCTGAGAATAAATTAGAGCAGAAAGATGCAGATGAAGCTATCTATATTGCTCAAAGAATTCCGCCAATTTCTTCAATAGAACCAGAAACTACAGATTTTATCGCTTTAGCTGAAGCCCAAAGAAATGCTTGGACGGGAACAATTTCTGGTTTAGAAGCTGCAATTTCTTCTGCACAAGAAATTGATTCAAATCGACCAATTTATCAAAAAGCGCAAAAACTGATTTCTACTTGGCAATTAGAAATAGAAGACGTTTCTCGTTTAGAAAGAGCGCGAACTCTTGCTTCCCAAGGTTCCATCGGCAATTTATCCGCTGCGATCGCCGAAGCAAAAATGATTCCTAGGAACAATCCCCGCGCTAAAGAAGCTAGAGCAGAAATTAACAGTTGGGCTTCTCAAGTACAAACAATTGAAGACAGACCGTTTTTAGAACGTGCTGAAGAACTAGCGCTATTTGGAGACACTTCTTCTTTGAAAGCGGCTATTACTGAAGCAAGTAGAATACGTCGCGGACGTTCTTTGTATCCGGAAGCACGGAAAAAAATAGCTTCTTGGAGCAGAAGAGTTCAGCGAGTAGAAGACCAGCCTTACTTAGATCAAGCACGCTCGCTTGCAAATAGTGGAGACTTGAGAGCTGCAATTAGTACTGCAAAACAAATTAGATCCGGAAGAGTACTATCGCGACAAGCCCAAAGAGACATAAATGAATGGCAAGCGGAAGTATCTGCTACAACAAATTGGAGAAAAGCTAGAGAAGTCGCATTAAGTGGAACTCCAAAAGCTTTGTCGCAAGCAATTAGGTTAGCACGTCGAGTACCCAGAGGTACTGGCTTACGTTCCGATGCTAGAGTTGCGATGGATCAATGGAGTCAACAACTATTTGATATTGCTCGTACTCAAAGTCAATCCGATATTGTTCGAGCGATTGAAACAGCAAAATTGATTCCCAGTGGTACCCAAGCTTACAGGTCAGCACAAAACCAAATCCGTACTTGGAGAGATTATCTCAATCCACCCGAACCAGAACCGGTCGAACCAGAAGTAGTTGAACCATCAGCCTCAGAACCCCAACCCATAACTGGAAATACTCTTTAATCAGTTAACAGTTAACAGTTAACAGTGAACAGTTATCAGTTAAGAACATTAGTTCTATAATTTAATTAAATTACAGATGATGCCTCCTTTTTTAGGAGGTTTTTTGTTATGTGTATGCCGTAATTTTGAAAAACAGTTATCAAATGTCTGTAGAAGATAATCAGGAATTTTATCCGGATATTGACGATTTGAATTACTCAAAAATTTTAGAATTATCTAAAAAAGGAGATAGTTATGCACAACAGCAAGAATTTACGAAAGCAATTCATAGCTATTATGACGCTTTATACTTGGTACCTGACCCTTTAGAAGCATACTCAGCAGCAACTTGGCTTTTTACTGCTATTGGAGAATCATATTTATTGTCGAAGGACTATGAAAATGCACGGGATGTACTTAAACAAGCGATGCATTGTCCAGATGCAATTGGAAATCCGTTTATTCATTTGATTTTAGGACAAGCTCAATTTTAGTTAGAAAATTTCGACCGCGCAAAGAATGAACTTGCAAGAGCTTATATAGGAGGGGGAAAGGAAATTTTTGAAGGAGACGACCCCAAGTACTACGAATATTTGAAAACCTTAATGAGAGGACTTGATTAGTGCATTAAGTACTTAGTCAAAATTAATTGTGTATTTGTCATTGCGAGTGAAACGAAGCAATCTCAAAGTGTTGCGATTGCTTCGCTGTCGCTCGCAATGACACAATTAATTTTGCACACCCACTTACTCCCTTCCCATCAGAAGTTTACCGATAACGAAAACCGTAGAGACGCAGAGAATACAGAGAAAATAATTAAACAAAAATAGGTAATCTTAGAACGGAATTGAAATAATACTTTAATAATTAAAAAAGTAGTGGTTGATGTTGGGTTTCGCTTTGCTCTACCCAACCTACAATCTAAAACTGATAACTGTTAACTGTTAACTGTTAACTGCAATCTGTCTTACCACTGTCAAAGCGGAATAACTTACTCCTGCTGTACCTTCACCGGGATGAGTTGAATCACCTACCAACCACAAATTATTTATTGGAGTACGATTAGCAAAACCAAAAGGGCCGAAAGTCGGTACTCTTTGACCAATTCCCCCGACAATACCTTTATCTCTACCTGTAAAAGTGTAAAAGGTACGCGGTGTTGCTGCTTCTACATGAATAATAGTTTCTGGTTTTAAATAGAAAAATTCACTCAATTTTGTTAAAGCTTCTTGGGTAAATTGTTGTTTTAAGTCATCATACTTTTCTATATCCCACCATTTATCTGCATCTACAAAAGAAGAAGCAATAATCGTTGCTTTACCTTGAGGAGCGCGACCATCATTAGGACGGCTTACGGAAACAAATAGAGAATTATTTTCGCCTATCGGACCATTAGCATCATACAGAAACTGTAGATGTGGCGGACATTCTGGGGGAATTGCACTTTCATCAACTCCTAAATAAATCACAAACGCACCGGATGAAGCAGGTAGTTTTTCTACTCGCTTTTTATAACCTTTAGGAGCTTTTTCTCCCAATAACTGCACTAAATTTTGAACTGTGACATTAGCAACTACGTGGTCTACCGATTCAGTCCAAGATTCTCCGGTTTTCTGGTTGCGAATAGTTACCGCGCTGACTTGATTATTTTCTACCTTAATATGTTCTACCGTATGACGCATTAATAACTTTCCGCCATCCCGTTCTAAGGACTCTACTAAACGGTCGCTCAATACCTGCATGCTTCCTTCAATATGATATAGCCCTTGCGGTTCCTGGGATACGCTTAATGCAGTTGCAGCATAAAGTAACGCCGTTTCCTCTGCATTCACCTGGGAATAAAGCTTTAATTGCAAATCTAAAAAAGTTCGCAACCGCTGATTTTTACCTTGTCCGGTGAAGCGTAAAGCATCTCCGACAGTAGATAAAGTATAGGGAACAGTCACCAAAGTATCCGGACGCACTGCTGTCGTTAACTGTAATAAATCCCACCAGTTACGGGGTGGTAATACGGGGTCGCGGGCTTGAAATCTCCAGCTTGCTTTGAATAAAGTTGATAGTAAATTCCAAAAAGGTTCGCTACCCGGAAACTGTCGCAAACGTTCTTCCTGCCATTTTTTCGGGTCGCGCCAAACACTGATAGGATTAGTTTCTCCAGGTAAGTATACAGCACAAGCAGGGTCGCAAGGTGTAGCTTCGGGTAAGTCGATTTCTAACTCCGAAAAAATCCGATGATGAATTCCTCCCGGTTCCAAACCTGCAACCTGAGTAGCACCGACATCAAAAGTAAAACCCTTGCGTTTGAAAGTAGAAGCACAACCTCCAGGTACAAGCGCTTGGTCTAAAATTAATACCTCATAACCTTTATTTGCGAGTAAAGCACCAGCGGTTAGTCCACCAATTCCAGCACCGACAACAACTACACGGGATTTCCCCTTCCCATTAAACATTGATATTTAGTTTACTTTTCTTAATATATGTATTTATTATTTTATAACTTTTGGGGTGTTGTGGGGGTCGGGCTATTTTATCTCATCTTCAGCCAACCGAAAACTTGGCGTTGCTGATTAAAAGTATGAATAGCCCCCTAACCCCCAATTATGGGGGAAAAGATAATTATAAGTCCCCCAATGCAAGGGGATTTAGGGGGCTTAACTCTCCGCAGAAAAGTAAATTCATGTTTCAATTCAGCCAACCGAAAACTTTAATTACTGACGATAAAGATAATTAGATTATTTCTATAATTACTTAAAATATAAACCTTAAATACAGACTTTAATCAAAAGACGGACAAATATTATCACTGTGACCTGTTTGGGTTACAACACAACCAGCATATTTTCCTGTTGGCTTCTCCGATTTTTTATAAACTAGCAATGCTTCTGAATTTTTGAAGCTTGTATGTTTAATCAATAAATTACCATCGATAAAGCCGATTACTTTAATTTTCCTTAGAGGATATGTAGAAAACCTATCATTAATTTGTCTCTTTCCGGGAACTGCAACCCGATGAACAATATAATTACTCCAATTGGGTTTAGGTTGAAGGATAAATACTGCACTTATGTTTTGCTTCGCACAGTTTTGTAATAAAACTCCAACAGCTAAATTACCTGTTCGCTTATCCAATTTGATTGCTTTGGGAAAGAACTTTTTACCCGATAAAGTTTGGCGTTTAACTGATTTACCATTACAATTTTGCGAATCTAATATTCTTACTCTTAAACTACTAGCTCGAATATTTTTAATTATTTTTCCATCATAAATTCTTAAAACTGTTCTATTTTTGATTATCTGAAATCTTGGAGGTTTAGTTATTTTGTTTTTAACAGGAGTTGAGGCTATCAATTGAGCATGAGCCGAACTTGTTATTAATAAGCCTGCAATTATAGTAACAATATTTAAAAATTTCATTATCATTTGGTTCCATTATTAATTAATGGTGATAGCTACCCTTAATACAAACCAAATTCCAGATACTAAAGAATTGATAAAATAATTTTTATCGGATTTTTTGATACAAATATTATAGATAGAATACAAATGATTTGCATTAAAATATTTGTGCAAATTGTTTAAAAATAATTAAGTAGAATAACTATTTGAGTAGCCGTAGGTAAATATATCTGTAGTCTATGTTTTTATATTGGTATCGCAGCATACTTAACATGAAACTTTATTGCAGTTCCTGGATGAAAATCACCGAAAAAAACTCGTATGTTCCATATTTGATTAACTCATAGTTATGATAAGAGAGTAAGAAGCTCTGACTGATAACTGCAAATGTCCTCAACTCTGCTAAAGTTTCCTCGTTTAAATGCACCCAAGCTACAACACTTACCAAATGGTTTGACGATAGTAGCAGAGCAAATGCCAGTAGAAGCGGTCAATCTCAATTTATGGGTTAAGGTGGGTTCAACTGCTGAAAGTGATGCTATTAACGGGATGGCTCACTTTCTAGAGCATATGATTTTTAAAGGAACTAAACGACTGGCCAGCGGAGAATTTGAACGTAGAATTGAAGAACGTGGTGCTGTTACAAATGCAGCGACTAGCCAAGATTACACTCATTACTATGTAACCGCTGCTCCCAAGGATTTTGCCACACTTGCACCTTTGCAAATTGACATGGTTATGAATCCTTCTATTCCCGATGATGCTTTTGAACGGGAACGTTTGGTAGTGCTTGAAGAAATAAGACGCAGCGAAGATAGCCCCCAACGTCGCACTTTTACAAATGCAATGGAAACTGCTTTTAAAAAGTTGCCATATCGTCGTTCGGTACTCGGCCCAGAAGCAGTAATTTCTCAACTTCAAGTCGAGCAAATGCGCTCTTTTCATGCTCAGAATTATCAACCAAAATCAATTACTGCTGTTGCTGTTGGAAATTTACCTGAAGAAGAATTAATTGAAATCATCGCTCAAGAGTTTGCTAATATTGAAAAGCGGAAGTTGGGTAAAATAGAAACCCAAGACATCACTTCCTTAGAACAAGAACCAGCATTTACAGAAATTGTTCGTAAAGAATGTGTAGATGAAAGTCTTCAGCAAGCAAGATTAATTATGCTGTGGAGGGTTCCTGGTTTAATGCAATTAAATCAAACTTACGCACTAGACGTAATTTCAGCAATTCTAGGACACGGACGCACATCTAGATTGTGGCGAGATTTACGAGAAGAACGCGAATTAGTTAGCTATATATCTGTAAGCAATATGACTAACTATCTACAGGGAACTTTTTTGATTGCAGCTCATTGTGAAGTAGAAAATTTAGCTGCTGTTGAAGAAGCAATAGTTCAACATATTCGTAAAATTCAAACAGAAATTGAAGAATCAGAAATCACCAGAGTTCGCAAACGTGTAGCCAATAGGTTTGTTTTTGCTAACGAAAGACCAAGCGATAGAGCTAACTTATACGGCTACTATCAAACATTAGTTGGTGATTTAGAACCAGCTTTTGATTTTCCCTATCATATTCAAAGTCAAGATACAGATACTTTGATAGAAGCTGCAAAAACCTATCTTTCTCCTGATGCTTATGGAGTCGTGACAATGAAGACTAAATGATTTTAAGAGCTTACATATATCATCCGGTTATATCAGTTTGGGATTTAAAAAATCGCATATAACGCTGAGAACGCGGAAGAGAGAGTAAGTTTAAATAATTCAGATACTTGGACTTGAAAAACATTGAGTCAAGCAACTGTTAATAATTTAGTTTGATAATTGTTAACTGCTAACTGATAGCTGCTTCGCTCCCCATTCATGCATTGCATGAAGAATCGGCTGTAAACTTTCTCCTAAAGATGTGAGGGAATATTCTACTTTTGGAGGTATTTCTGGATAAACTTCTCGATGTACTATTCCATCTTGTTCCATTTCTCTTAACTGCTGAGTGAGCATTTTTTGGGTAACTCCAGGTAAAGCACGCTGTAGCTCTCCAAAGCGTCTTACACCTAAAAGTAATTCTCTAATAATCAATACTTTCCAGCGTCCCCCGATGATTTGAAGCGTGATTTCTACTTCACAGCTAATCATCTTTTTAGAGTTTTCCAGTTTCGATTTCATGAACCAGGTACTTATAATTAATTTAGAAAAAGGTAAATCAAACAAAAAAACTTTTTGGGATGGTTCTCACGGTAAACTCTAATTAATATTTTGAATTAATATTTAGTGTCAAACTGAGAAACCTGATAGATTCAACAATATAACGGTTCCTCAGTTTTAATGTTTTGGATTGGCGAATCAAAATAGCTATATAATCAATTGTTTACTCGTAGCTTTGGACTAATTTAATCGAGAAGTAAATTTTAAGAATTTACTCACAATATTATCCACAGAACGTTTTAACTGGTGCTTCCTATACCAGCTTTGAAAAGCTGCTTCATATTCTTCACCTTTAGTTTGAAAGCTATTCCAGCCATCCAAACCTAAAAACAGACCCCAGAATAATACAACGTAAAGCGCCCAATTAATACCACCACCGGTAAGCCAATCCATCGATAGTAAAAAGGTATTAATAATAGCGTAATTACCAACACGCTTCTTAAACCTTCTTTGACGGTGAAGGTTAAATGCTTGTCTGTGCTGTATCTCTCCTTGTTTATTAGCCCAATCTGCTTCTGCTAACTTAAGAGTTTCTAGGGATATATCTAACTCTGCTGCAATTTCTAAAAGTACCTCATGAGAAAATTCCTTATCATCATCAACTTGACGCGAAATTGCTAACTGCAAAATTTGCTGTACGTCTTCCTGACTATAACAACGACTAATTTTATCTCCCGAATTCGTCATATTGATAATCTCTTCTATTATTTTCAATAGAGAATTTTTTTTAGCATAGACTGCTGTGATTATTTCTAGGGTAACAAATCAATCAATCGATTTAGTTTTTAACAACGGATGTTTTTATTTTGGGTTTTGGATTTTGAACTAGCAATTAAGGGATAATCATAAATATTTCACCTTGTTTCCTTGTCTCCCCATCATCCTATCTCTCTCCCTCCCCTTTTCTTAACGACCACTTTACCTAAAAATAAGAAAATCACTTTGTATAATTTGGGAGAAAATTCGATGGAAGTTACAGAAAATATCCGTACTTTGTCGGTTGATATTGGTGGTAGTGGTGTAAAATTAATGGTTCTGGATAATAGTGGAAATCCTTTAACAGAAAAATTAAGGGTAGAAACACCTCAACCTGCTTCTAGAAAATTAGTGATTGATGCGATTTTAGAGCTAGCTAAAATGGCAGGTGAATTTGAACGAGTTTCGGTTGGATTCCCTGGTGTGGTACAAAATGGAGTAACCAATACAGCGGTTAATTTAGATTCTGATTGGGTAGGTTTTGATTTAGCAACAGCTTTATTTGAATTTTTGAAAAAGCCGGTAAAGGTAGTTAATGATGCGGATATGCAGGGTTTAGCTGCAATTGCTGGTGAAGGTGTTGAATTGGTAGTTACCTTGGGAACGGGATTTGGTTCGGCTTTATTTGTAAATGGTAAATTGGTTCCAAATTTGGAAATGGGACACCATCGTTTTCGTAAGGGTGATACTTATGAAGAGCAATTAGGACGTTCTGCATTGAAAAAAATTGGTGATGAAAAATGGAATAAACGTTTGAAGAAAGCGATTGATTCTTTGCAAAGTTTATTTAATTATGATTATCTATATATTGGTGGTGGCGAAGCAAAAAAGATAGATATAGAGCTACCATCAAATGTAAAAGTTATTCCTAATATTTTTGGCTTATTAGGTGGTATTGCATTATGGCGAGATGAATATCCTTATAGTAATAGTTAAAAGGTAAAAGGTAATATCAAACCATAAATAAAATATTAGTTATTTAGAGTAACTCAGCTAATTATATTTTTTTATGTTTTATTCTGTAGAGAATCTATAGAAATATTCAATCCTAGCTGATAATTTACAAGCCCGGTTTTTCAAAAAAACCGGGTTTCTAGTAACTAATGTTTTAGACTACAAAAAAATATTTTACCGTTCCCTCTTTTTCCATATAAATTAACTAGTAGCTGATGTTGTATTCTGTGTTGATTCCTTTGAAGAGAATAATTGAGAAATCCAGTAGGTAAAAATGTGAGAAAGTAAGCCTAAAGGGCCAGCAAACAGGCAAAGTGCAAGAGAGTGGAAAGTCCAAATACCTGTTTTAGCTCCAGCTAAATATATGTAGCGTCCTACAAATAAATCCATTACTAAAAAATGAATCCATCCAGTTGCAGCAGCAGTTTCATCTCCAAAGAATCGAGCAATATCTGCTAATTGAGGATTTGATAGAGCTTCTGCATTCTCTGGTGTAACGCTACTAATAAATAAATATAAATACAGTCCTGCTAAAGGTACAAACGGTATATATGAACCTATTACTCGTTGCGTCACTTTCCACTTTGGAAGAAAAATCATCAATAACCAAAAAGGAAGAACGAAAAGATTGGCAATATTAAATAATTCGCTGATATACATAGAACAAAATCGCGCTACACATCGATAAGACTTAGTATAATTGTTGTTGATTCAAAAATAATTATTTATAGCGATTCCGAAACCAGTTAAAATATCTATCTACGGTTGATAAGTAAGTAGCTAACATTAAATGTGAAACCTCACCCTCAGTCCCTCCTTATTAAGGAGAGGGAAGCGGTCGGCAGGGTGAAGTCTTAATTTTATATTTAATTACATCTACCTACTTATCCGAAATCCAAAATCGAATGGGGTAGTATCTTTTGACGACTATTAAATGTAAAGATAAAACTTTTTCTAATATACAAGCTATTTTATTTGATAAAAACGGTACTTTAGAAGACTCTGAAGTCAATTTACGTTATTTTGCTCAAAAAGCAGCCAGAATTATGGACGCGCAAATCCCAGGTATTGGGGAACCTTTATTAATGGCTTTTGGTGTCAATGGTGATAGTCTAGATGCTGCGGGATTAATGGCTGTAGCAAGTCGTCGTGAAACGGAAATCGCAGCAGCAGCTTATATTGCTGAAACGGGAAGAGGTTGGATTGAATCTTTGAAAATAGCCCGCGAAAGTTTGGATGAAGCAGAAAAATATCTTAGTGATTCTCCTTCACCTTTATTTACAGGTAGTTTAGAAATTTTACAAAAGCTTTCGCAGACGGAATTGAAACTGGGTATCCTTTCAGCAGCGACAACCCAAGAAGTAAATCAATTTGTCAAAGTTCATCAACTGGGTGAATATTTAGATTTAGAAATGGGAGTAGACGGTAATATTTTTAAGCCAGACCCGGCTTTATTTATCCAAGCTTGTGAAAAGTTAGGAGTAGAACCAAAAACAACTTTGATGGTAGGAGATTCTGTTGGTGATATGCAAATGGGGCTTAATGCAAAAGCTGCTGGATGTATTGGTATTACTTGGATTGGCAAATACGATAACGTTCGAGGTGCGGATGTGGTAATTAATAAGTTGGATGAAATTGAAATTTTTTAAATATTGACCTGGGTTTTGTAGCAAACATAAAACCGGTGTAGAGACGTAGCACTGCTACGTCTCCCAACAGTTGCGAGAAAACAAATCAATCACTAACTAAATCACGAAAAATTAAAACGAAGATTGCAACCCCAGCGTTAATACCCAATCCGTCTCCAATTGAGGCCCATCTAAATCGCGCAAAATAGGTAATTCAAATTCCATCGCTAACCGAGAACCTTGTAAATTACCTTCGGGAGCATATAAATTAACCCCAAAACCTAGATTAATTTGAGTACCGTTTCTTAATTCTGGGTCAGCTGTCGGAATCATCATCGGATTTAGTCTATCGTCAGCACCATCAATATCTCCCCAAGTTGTCCCAGTCAAACGCAAAGAAGTACTCAACCAATCAGTCCAGTTACGAGCAACCCAACCTGAAAGCTGATATTTATTCCCCAAACGATAACCGTTATCATTCTTTCCAAGTCTTAAAGTTGTTAAAGCTTGCGCTCCCCAAGAACCTTTTCCTGACTGACCTAAATAGGTGATTCCCGGTAGCAAATCAAAAGTACCGGAACCAATTTGCATTGGATAAGGAAGTATTTGGTCTTCACCTGCTGGAGTATCGTCTCTTTCGTTAATTGAACCGGTGGGAAAACTAACTCCAAGGTTTAAATGAACTCGCTGTTTCTGTTTATCGAATATTGTATACAGGGTTGTGGTTTTGATATCTCCGATTCCTTCAGAGTTGGTAGTGAAGCGGTTCCCCATACGAGTTAGATGTTCCATTTCTTTGGAAACAAAAGGTACCATAGCCATCACGGTCAGACTGTCGCTAACTCCATACATTGCTCCAAACATATGCATGTCCATGGTCATATCAACCGGAGTGACCATAAAATCCTGCAATACTTCGCTATTGCTAATACTATTGGTACCGTCACGATTACCATCCATGTCCATAAACATATAGCGGTAGGAAGCCATAAATTCTCCCTTTTTATGAGCATGGTCTCCCATTACTCCAATCGGAGCATGTCCGTCTGGACGAGAAGATGACCATTTATCGGGGTCGGTATTATATTCGCTGTCAGCAATGATTAATTTTTCGCTGGATAAATTATCAGAATTATCGGAAAAGTTATTTAAATTAGATTTATGTAAATCTAGTTGATTTAAGTTTGGTTGATTTAAATTTAAGTCCGCAGCAGAAGTCGAAATTATTGAGTTTTTCTGAATTTCTAGTTGAGACTGTTTTGTTAATTGTTTGGATTGAATTAATTTTTCAATCAAGCTGCGATTTCCGTTTTTTATAATTAATTGCGGTTTAACTTCTGCAAAAGCAGCTAGCGGATTTAAAAGAATACTGATAATACTAACACTATATAGATAATGATTTAATTTCAATTTTAAAACCTCTATTTTTACATAAGTAATTTGGTGATGAGGTATAGTATCAAATTAAAAATATATTCCACAAAAGACAGCTTGTCATACTTGACCGCAAACAATCAAACTGCCTTCATCTTCTAGATGTTATTGTAATTCACTTGACAATATTTAGATTTATAGTAAGAAATTCAAATTTTAAACTTAGAAAATAAAATAATCATTACAGACCTTTGTTTATAAATAAATATTCCTTCATTAGCTTGTATTATAGCGTTCGTTTATCAAGCAACTGAGGTACAGCTTAACCTCATCCCGATAAAGCTATGTTTCATCTCCCCTCTCCTTAATAAGGAGAGGGGTTGGGGGTGAGGTTTTGAGACGTATACCTCACCAGACTAAAAAACGCTATATACTTAACCCCAAATTTTTATCTAAAAATGGTTTGAATAAAATTAAATCCAGTGTAATAAACCCGATTTATTTGTTATTTAACAACGATATAAGTAGTTAAACATAATCAATTACACAATGTCATTGCGAGTGTAACGAAGTGAAACGAAGCAATCGCAAGGTTTAGGGCTAATTTTATTAGCTTTTAATAAGAGTAAATAATTTTGTTCGCTTACTTATTCCAACTCTCATCATTAGAAACTAGATTTAATGGAGTTTATTGTAAATGGTGTAATAAGTTGGTATAAAACCTATTTCAATACAGTAAAACCCAGTATTATGAAAATACTGAGTTTCTAAATTCAATCTAAATTCAACTACTATTTAATCACGCTGAATAGTTGACTATTTTTGTACAACTACTGTTGTTCCAACTGATGCCCAATTAAATATTTTTTTAGCATGATTGGGCGCTACATTTACACAGCCACGACTAACTGGGGTACCAAAATTATTATGCCAGTACGCGCCATGAATTCCATAACCGCCTTGATAATACATTGTGTGAGGAACATTTTCAATATCGTAATCTTCACCTTTCATCCGAGTTTTTTCCAATTTTGTATAGATATTAAATACACCTGTGGGGGTAGGAGTATCTTTTTTACCAGTGGAAACAATAACACCAAATACGGGTTTATTTCCTTCCCAAGTTATTAATCTTTGCTCTGATAAATCTACTTGAATCCAGCGTTTATTGGAGTTTTTAAGCTGTTTAACTTTCTCAATGGCTTTTTGCTGAGAGTTTTGCGTATGATGCGCTGTAGCCTTATTCGTAGGAAGACTAACAAAACTAGCCGACAGTGCTATTCCAGCAACAAAAATTTTCAAACTACGAATATACTTAGGCAAAAGTGGACTTTTCATAATTAATACTCTCAAATGACGTGAATTTTTATCTATTTATTTTTATAGCTAGATTTAAGAACTGATTTCTGTCACAAGCTATGGATATCTCAATTTTCATCCTAATTTATTTTTCTGAGGAGAATTTCTGTCCGACGAGTTATTGAATCCCAATCTTCAGACATAACTAGATGTTTGGGAAATAACTCACTGCTCAATCCAATTGCGATCGCACCTGCTTCGAGAAATTCAACAGCGTTTTCTACAGTCACACCTCCAGTTGGGATTAAGGGAATATGTCCCAGTGGACCCTGCAAACTTTTGATATATCCAATCCCACCCACTGCTTGTACGGGAAAGACTTTGACGCAAGTAGCACCCTGAGTCCAAGCTGTAACAATTTCAGTGGGAGTTAACGCTCCTGGTATAACTGGTAAGTTTTGACGAATAGCTGCTTGAATTATCCCTTGGTCAATATGGGGACTAAACAGAAACTCTGCACCTGCGCGTACAGCCTGATGCATTTGTTTCAAATTTAACAATGTCCCCGCGCCGATAACACAGTTAGGTAATTCCCTATTTAGCTGTTCAATCAACTCAGCAGCTTCGGGAGTATTCCAAGTTATTTCAATTAACCGTATTCCAGCAGAGGCTACAGAATGAGCCATTTGTCGAGCCAATTTTTTTTTCTGGGCACGAATCACAGCGATAACGCGGTATTTTCTCAAAAGCATTAGCCAAGGAGAATTAGAAATTGGACATTGGGCATCGAGCATTAGACATGAATAATTAGCAATGAAAAGTCTTTGATTTAAAGTCTTATTTTGTAAAAATTATGCAGCATAAACCCTATTTTTCTTAGAGTCTAAATTTCTACTTTTATCAAATGTAAATTAGTATTAATTATTTTTTCATTGAATAATAGTCGCTTATTTATTAATGTGAATTCTGTTATATTTTCTACTATCAGCGCACAATAAACCCAAAATTTCATCTTTTTTTTTGGATTGTGTATATATATGTGTATGGCTAATGTGATAAAAGCTAAGTAAATAAACGCAATTATCATCATTTAGCCATTGTGCTTTCAGTTCGCATGATTCACAAACAACTCTTTCACAAAAGCTTTATCGCGTCGGTTGTCGCAGCTACAGTTATTATTGGTGGGGGTCAATTAAATTACACTTCTGCTCAAACTTCTATAACTCAATCAACAACTACAAAATCTCCACAAGCTAAACCTGCTTTAACCTTACAGGGACACATATGGACTATCGAAGCTTTGGCTTTTAGTCCAGATGGAAAAACTTTGGTCAGCGGTAGTTACGACCACACTGTAAAAGTATGGAATTTGGGGAATGGTAAATTAATTCGTACCCTTGATGGGCATAAAGACGGGGTAAATGATGTTCTTATCAGTCCCGACGGAAAACTGTTTTTCACTGCTGGAGGAACCGCAGAACCCAATACCACCAAGGTAATCAAGGTATGGGATATGAAAACTAAAAAATTATTGCGTACCCTCAAAGGACATAACCTCGGAGTTACATCTCTAGCAATTACTCCCGATGGTAAAACCCTTATCAGCGGTAGTTACGACAAAACAATTAGATTTTGGGACCCGCAAAAAGGTATAAGAAAGCGTACTTTAACCGGACATGACAGTCCCGTGCTTTCGGTTGCTATCAGTCCCGACGGAAAAACTCTTGCTAGTGGTGGTGGTTCTCTCAATAGCGATTCCGATAAAACAGTTAAATTATGGAATCTTGAAACGGGGGAATTGAAAAGTGATATCAAAGGAAACAACAACGTTATCAACTTTATCGGTTTTACCCCCGACGGGAAATATCTCGTTAACTCCACAGACCCTAAAATCAACGTTTGGGATTTAACTACTGGTAAATTAGTTAATCGCTTTCAGGTATCTGATATCGAAGGAGTTACTTCTGCAACTTTAGGAAACGACAGTAAAAGTATCGTCACCACAACATTAGACGGTGCAGTGACAATGTGGGATTTGGGCACCGGAAAAGCAATGAAAACTTTAGTTGAAGCTGCCAATAATCCGCAAAACTACGACGAACTTTATCCTACCAGCACCGCTTTTAGCCCCGATGGAAAAACCATTGCTATCGGTAATGGAGGAGGAGCTTATAATTCAAAATTTCCGATTAACATCCGAACAGTTAACAGCGAACAGTGAGGAGTTAGGAGTCAGGAGTTAGGAGTTATTTTGGATTTTGGATTTTGCGGTAAAGTTGGGGGTGTCGGTTTCCGTCCCCCAAACTTTACCAAGACAGATTTTGGATTTTCTCTCAATTATCAATTCCCAATTCCCAATTCCCAATTCCCAATTCCCAATCCCCAATCCTCACTTCTCATACTTTTCGTAAGCAGCAACAATCCGCTGTACTAAAGCATGACGAACGACATCTTTCTGAGAAAATTCACAAAAGCCTATACCTTCTACATGTCTTAATATTTGAAAGGCTGTTGCTAGTCCCGATTTTTGCTGTGATGGTAAATCGGTTTGAGTCATATCACCCGTTACTACCATACGGGAACGAAAACCCAAACGAGTTAACAACATTTTCATCTGGGCTGGTGTAGTGTTTTGAGCTTCGTCTACAATCACAAAGGCATTGTTTAAAGTTCTTCCGCGCATGTAGGCTAGTGGTGCGACTTCGATTATCCCTCTTTCTATCAAGGAAGGTACTTTATCTGGTTCGATAAATTCATTGATTGCATCGTACAAAGGTCTTAGATAAGGATTAACTTTTTGCTGCAAATCTCCGGGTAAAAAACCTAATTTTTCACCTGCTTCCACCGCAGGACGAGTTAAAATTAGCTTCTCATACTTGTTGTCAAGCAATGCTTGAACCGCAACAACAACCGCTAAAAATGTTTTACCAGTTCCCGCAGGACCAATACAAAATGTCAAGTCACGCTTGCGGATTGCTTCAATATACTGTCGCTGACGAAAGGTTTTTGCACGAATTTGTTCGCCCCTACGGGTTTTAGCAAGTACATCCTTTTGTAATGTTTGCAGTTCGTCTTCTCGATGAGTATCTAAGGCTTGACGCGCGGTCAAGATATCGGTAAGAGATAATGTATTACCCTTTGTCCAGATATCTTCTAAAGACTTTACTAATCGACTAACCAAGTCAATTTGTTTTTCAGTACCGCTAACGTATAGTTCTTGTCCCCGTAGTACTACAGTGGCTCCAGTTTGTCGCGCTAGGAGCTTAAGGTTTTCTTCTTGATTTCCCGCTAAGGCCATAGCACTGGGGATGTCGGGCAGTTCTATTGTTATGGCATCTGCCATAGTATTTATTATTAGTAAGCAGTAATTTTTTACAAGTTACTCCCTTTACAGGAGATGAATCTTATTCTCTGAGAGATTGGTGCAAATAGCAATGTTTTTAACTAATTAAATTAAATTAAATTAAATTAACTTAAATTCATCTAATTAATTAAATCAACATTTTTAATCCTTAATTGTTTACTATCAGCCGTTGGGCTGATAGTTAATAAACCAAGAAACAAAAAATGTTTCAATCAAATGCGAGTTCGGGGTTTGGTGAAATCTCTACGTCCGTCACCACGTCTTACTTTAGGCTTAGGCATTGGTAATTCTCTACTATGCCGTTCTTCGCTACTAGATGCGGGTGCATCCTCCCGACTTTCATTACTACCGTAAATATCTAGATATGCCGATTGTCCGGCAGCTTGAGCAGCCGCAGAAATCACGGTGCGAATAGCTTGGATGTTACGTCCACCACGACCGAACACTTTGCCTTTATCTGCACTATCAAAGGCAATACGAATCCAAGCTCGTTTGGTACTGTGAGAAATTTCACAATCAACGCTAAGAGTATCTGGAGATTCCAAAAACGGCTGCATCAAAAAATTTACTAGACCAACATAATCGGGATTTGTACCGGAATCTGTATTTGTTACTGTATCAGGATGCAGTTGCTGCACGGACTTGTTCAAAAACATTATTTTTTTCTAAAATGCGACGCACGGTGTCAGTTGGTTGAGCGCCCTGTTGTAGTCGCTTGACAATACCTTCAACGTCTAATTTTACTTCTTTGGTTCTTGGATTATAAAATCCCAATTCTTCCAAGGGACGACCATCACGACGAGCAAGATTGTTAATGGCAATTATGCGGTAACTTGCTTCTCGTTTTTTGCCAATTCGCTTTAAGCGCAGTTTAATCATGGTTAAGAGGTAATTCTCCTACTTTGTATGGTGTTGATTTACAACTAAAAAGTTAGCGAAAAATCTATCTAACATTATGAAAGCATTTCACCCAAAAAGTTAATGCTTCCGGCAATGCCGTGAAGATAAAAAATTGCCACAAGTAGCAGATGATAATTTTAGCACTTGCACGGCATGAAGTGCTATTGGTTATTCGATTTTGGATTTTGGATTTTGGATTTTGGATTATGTCCTTACGGACACGCTCCGTTAGCGAAACTAGGCGATAGCCTTAGACCGGATTTTGGATTGTCCAATTTGTTTCTCAGGTAGCTGATAACTGTTCACTGTTAACTGTTCGCTGATAACTGTCAAAGGGTACCAAAACCCTTTTTCTTCTTGGCTTTTTTGGGTTTCTTCTTACCTCCTCCTCGCCATCCCGGTCCAGGAGCGTTTCCGGCAGCCATGGGGTTTCCACCACCGAACATTCCTCCTCCCCCTGGCATTCCTGGGAAGTTACCTTGGCCCATTTGCTGCATCATGCTCCGCATTTTCTGGAAGTCGCTTACCAGTTTGCTGACATCTTTTTCTTTGTAACCACATCCACTGGCAATTCTTCTTCTTCTACTCGGAGAACTCGCTAATAAATCTGGGTCTTTTCGTTCTTGTTTGGTCATGGAATTAATCATGACTTCGGAACGCTTCAACTGGGTTTGACCTTGCTCTAGCTGGTCGTTGGAAATTTTGTTCATTCCTGGAATCATCTTCATGATGCCTCCCAAGGAACCCATATTTTTCAACAAACGCAGTTGTTTAAGAAAATCTGTAAAATCAAACTGCGCTGACAGCATTTTTTCTGTCATTTTTTCGGCATCGGCGATGTCAAATTCTTCCTGGGCTTTTTCTACCAGGGTTAAGACATCTCCCATTCCCAAAATTCGCGATGCCATTCTATCGGGATAAAACGGCTGTAGGGCTTCGACTTTTTCACCTACACCAACAAATTTGATTGGTGCGCCGGAAATTCGCCGTACCGAAAGCGCCGCACCACCACGGCTATCACCATCCAACTTGGTAAGAATTGCACCACTGATACCAATTTTTTCGTGGAAAGTACGAGTCAAGCTTGCTGCTTCTTGACCGGTCATTGCATCCACTACCAGCAGCGTTTCATCAGGATTAACGGCTGCTTTGACATTGGCTAATTCCGCCATCATGTCTTCATCAATTTGCAAGCGACCGGCAGTATCAATAATTACTGTGTCAATTCCTTCTGCCTTTGCACGCTCTACACCTTGACGAGCAATTTCAACCGGATTCGCATCGCTCCCCAGTTCAAAAACCGGGACATCAATTTGTTTACCTAAAGTTATTAATTGGTCAATCGCAGCAGGACGGTAAACGTCGGTTGCTACCATCAAGCAATTTCGCTCTAATTTTCTTAAATGTAATGCTAACTTGGCTGTAGCAGTGGTTTTACCAGTACCTTGCAAACCAGCCATCAACACAATAGTAGGTGACTCTTCGGCTTGGACAAGAGGGACATTGGTTTCCCCCATTACATTCACCAGTTCATCATGAACAATTTTGATAAACTGTTCCCCAGGACGAACCCCATTCAAAACCTCAGCACCTTGTGCTTTGGTTTCAACTTCGCTAATAAATTCTTTAACTACCTGGAGATTAACATCCGCTTCCAACAAGGAGCGACGTACTTCCCGTAAAGCTTCCTGAATATTGGATTGGGAAATTTTACCTTGTCCCCGGAGCTTTTTCCAGGTAGATTCTAAACGGTCGGCTAGTGCATCAAACATAATTAAATTTCTATCAGTCAGCTAGCAAAGTATTAAAGTGCTATATAGATTAGCTTAATAGTTTTCAATTGATAAAAGCTAGCAGTACTCAGTGATTACAATTTCTATGCTGAAGGAATTAGGGACTAATTGCTATTCGACTACGTAAATTGTGAGGGGTGGGAATAGGAAGTAGAGGGGGAAGCAGGGGAAGAGGAGGAAGAAAAGAATTTTATTTTCTACGGACGTAATGTAGAGACGTTATAAATAACGTCTCCCGACATTTCCAAAGAAAACGCGACCATAGCCGAATTTATCAAACAGACCACTAGTGGTTTGTCCCGTTAGTTATGAAGGTAAATCATTGTTTCTACATGAAGGCTGAAACCCTAATTATTTGGCGCTAAAGCGCAACTACAAACCCATCAGAATTATTGAAATGCACCACTCACTAGTAGTCCTTTTCATTCCAACGGTTTGTAGAGACGTAGCAGTGCTAGCTCTCCTGACAGTTGCGGGAAAAACGAACTCATCAAAATTAATGGGACAAACCATAACGTCTAATTACTTTTATATAAATAAAGCTGTTAAAAGGTGCCATGACTAAATTCTGTTTGCTATGATGGCGAGAAAATAAATAACCATTTATATTTAGTGTCATCTATCGTAGGGAAGTGTTTTATTAAAAATAAAGTTAATTAATAATACAGATGTATTGATTCTGAAATATTTAAGACAAGCCCGCTAAAAACGAAGTTAAAAAATATTTGAGACAGTGAATAAAATTAGTGAATCGAATCAAGCGAACAACGAGCAGCAAAGCATCCGAGAAAAAATAATTAATCAAGTGGCTAAAGGTGAAAATCCCAGCAGTTTAAATTTAATTTTTACTGACTTAAAAGAAGCAAAATTAATTGGTGTTAATCTCAACAATATGTATTTAAGCGGTGTTGAGTTAAATAATGCCAATTTAACAGGTGCCCAATTAATAGAAGTTGATTTAAGTGAAGCTGATTTGAGCGAATCCAAATTAATCGATGCTCAATTAATGGGTGCTAATCTTAACAGCATAAAGCTAATCGGAGCTAATCTTAATAACGCTAATTTGCAAGATTGTAATCTTAGTACAGCCAAACTAAATAATGCTTGCTTAATAGGTGCCCAATTAATTGGTGCAAATTTAAGCGGTGCCCAATTACTGAATGCTAATTTGAATAATACTGTACTAAAGAAAATTTATTTATGGAATGCAAATCTGAACAATGCTCAGCTAGTTAATGCTAATTTAACAGGTGCGTACATGAATAATGTTAAGCTCAATAGCGCTAACTTAGCCCGTGCAATTCTTCAAGATGTTCAACTTGCTGAAGCTAAGTTAAAGAATACCAATTTAGAATGGGTTAATCTAAACGGTGCCCAATTAGAAAACGCTAATTTGAGAAATGCTAACTTAAGTGGAGCTTGTTTAGAAAAAGCTAACTTATCAAATGCAAACCTTGAAGAAGCTATTCTAAATAATACAGATTTGAGAACAGCAAATTTAACTAACACCAACTTTATCAATGCTAGCCTTAAAAATGCTCGCTTCGGCTCGAATATAGGTATTAGTGAAGAAGTCAAATTTTATCTCAAGCGACAGGGAGCAATTTTTGAAGATTGAGAATCAACAAATAATCAAGAAACTAAAGTAATTAAGTTAGAAAAAGCTTCAGTAGCATCTGCTATGGCTTTACTTTGAAAAACAAATTCACTATAGTCAGCCAAATTATCTAAACCAACTACATTTAACATCACTTCAGCAGTCACCCATGCAGAAGTTTCCATAAATAGTTTACGCCATCTTACTTTCTTCATCTCCGTTTCCTCCTTTAGAATATTGTTTGTCAAACGATTGATTATCAAAATATTATTCTCTGTTAAGAAATGTAAATCATTTTGATGATTGATTTCAATATGTTGATTGAGGAAATGAGGTAGTGATTTTACTTCACTAGGAGATGGAAATTACGAATTGACCTTTGAGGCATATCGCATGAAGATTTAGCATTTGAACTCAATAGACGAAGCGCACGCTTTCCGCTTTCAATCTACGAACTGGCAAATGCTTAAAATCCACTTATCGTTTAAGCCTGAAAAATATTAAGGTAGACCAAAAAACTGTTTAACAACAGGTATGAGATTGCCACAGGTTTTCACAAGTTCTGCTGTCGAAGGTAAATCTACAATCAATCCTTTGAGAAATGTCAACGCTTTTTTAGCAGTTTTCTGCATACCTTCCTCTTCTGGCTTTTGCCCAGCTTCGGCAATTTTTTTCACCTGTTCCAAAGCTTCGACTTTATCATCTTCACTTAGATTAGTATCAGTTTCAATAGCAGTTTGTAAATTACTCAGAATTTCTTTGATTCCAGGTTCTTCTGTTTCATCAGAGTCAGGTAACTGATTAATCGTATTGGTAACATTACCGCTAATCGCACCGATTGCAACTCCAGTCATAGATAAATTTTCGCCTGCTGCGGCAATACCACTGATGTTTCCTTGAGTTCCACTTATATTTACACTTCCTTTACTAATATTTTCTTCACGTTTGGACATGATAAAATCTCCGTTTGATTGATAAGTTTGTGCGTAAAATTTTGGTTGCTGTATCGCATCTGATAGCAATTTTTCTAAACTGTGAATTCTTTCTTCTTTTTCTGCTATCCCTACCAGCATTCCTTGTAAGTCTTTATAAGATAAAGATTGAATTTCCGTATATTTTTGAAAATATTCTTTGTATAGTTCGGAGGAATTGGCATTATTTGAAACTATTGCTTGCAGTCTAATTTTTTCATGCCCTCTGCCCTCTAATGCTACCAGTTCTAAATTGGCTGCTGGATGACTTTCTGCTAACTGAGTGATGGCGATCGCCGCAGCAGTTGGATCGATTCCTTCATAGTGAAGTAAGTCAAGAGTTTTAAATTTACGCGGATCTACATTTTGACTTTTATACAGGTCGAGAGTTTGAATAATGGGAGCAATAAAATTAGCAAAGTCTCCTTGTCTAAAGACTTCCTGCCGATTATCTGGTTTCCGCCAAGGTTCGGGGTTATCCAGTGTAGGTAGTCGCATATACACATAATCGCACTGAATTTCATCTAGTTGAGTATCGCTGGAAATACCCCAATTTTCAATATATGCTCCAGTTAAGCAAGCTGCTGAAAGGTTAGTTTGATATAGCTGAGTTTCAGCTAGTTTTGCACCAAATAAATTAGCATTTTGTAAATTAGCTTCACTTAAATCTGTACCTATTAAACTAGCATCTTGTAGATTGGCATTTTCCAGATTCAGGTATCTTAAATTAAGATGATCAAATTCTTGTTCTCTACCATCTTTAGTAATTGCTAATTCTCGTACATTTGCTTGTTCTAAATATGTACCTTCAACGCGAGCCTGTTCTAAACTTTCGGCTTCAAACCAACAGGTACGGTTAAGGTTTGCTTCTCTAAAATCTACACTTGTAAGAGTTGCTTGGCTAAAGTCAGCATCTGTTAAATTAGCACCACGGAAACTTGTGCCACCGTAGGCAATAATCCCGACTGTCAAAGAACGAATTAGTTGATATTTTTTTTTGCCATTTATCGCTTGCCAGCCAATATAAATACCGGATGTAATTGTTAATAAACCAATCAACCCTGCTTGCAAGTAAACGAATTCATTTGACCTTACTCCTAGTAAAACACCAAATACAATACCAATAGAGCCTATCAATCCAGTGAAAGTTTTAGCGCTAGGGATGGCGATGACTTTCGCTAAAGCCACAGCTACAGACACATTAATAATACTAGCTATTATTCCAGCTAAAGCTAAAACGAAAAATTTTGTGCTAATGGCAAGATTGGTTCCAGCTTCATTGCTTGGGAAAAATGCAATAGCAGCAATTAAGCAAGCTGCTGTTATCTCAGCAAGCGTTACTAACGTTATTCCTAAGCCACGCCAAAAAATAACAATTAAAAATATTCCTATAGTTATTAGAGATATATTACCTAATAGGAAAGAACCCTTAACAATATTATTTAATAAATCACCTATGAGCGCACCAGAATAGCCTGCAATTAATCCTGCTAATAATGACATCAGCAGTGACAATATAATCAAACCGATTGTCCAAGAAATTGACAAACCTGCTTTGGCATTGCAGAAGTTAGCACTAATTAAAATAGCATTACTAAAATCTACTCCTCGGATATCATTATTGCTAAAGTCTCTTCCTGTCAGATTTTTTCCTCGGAAGTCTTTACGTTGTAAACTAGGATGCTGAGGTTGATGTGCCATCACTCTTCATCCTGAGAATTAGAGCAATTTTTACAGGGCTTTTCTGTATCTGAGAAATTCTCCCTCTGCATTAGTTGAGGTGAATTTTCTGGTTTTTGAGAGGGGTTGAATGGGGTACTTTCTGAAGAATTTGTGTTAGCGCATTTCCAAGCTAATAAATTATTGATTACAGGTATACTGCACATTACAGGAGGATTATTACGTAAATAAGCTAATGTATTTTCTCTGACACTACCAACAAAATCGTAAACACGTTTACGTTTAGTACAATCTGTAACAATTCGTTCCAAAGCATCAGCAGCACTTCTACGAACATAACTATTTTCATCTTTAAGAGCAGTAGTTAAAACTGCAACTGCATCTTTACCTATTTTTCCTAAATAATAGGCAGTAACAACACGAACATCTTTACTATTATCCTTTAATGATTTAGTTAAATAAGGTAGTGCTGCTGCATTTGCATCAATTTCACCAATTGCAGCAATACTGATAATACGAAGGTTTTCATCCTTACTCTCTAAAGCTTGGACAAGATAAGGAATAGCTCTGGAGTTACAAGCTACAAGCTTATTGAAAGCAGAAGACGAACCATTATTTGCTTGTCGAATATACAGTTCAATTTTTATTCCTATACATCGAGAAATCTTTACTGAGTCAGGCTGAGCTTGAGCTAAAGTTGTAGTGTTGGTTAACACATATAAGTTCACAGCCCCAAGCATAGCTAGAACTGTAAGTATAATGGCTTTAAATTCGATACCTTTGTAAAGCATCTGTCAACCTGTGCAAAATACGTAATAGTGCTGTCGCCGTATTTACTATTGTAATTTTTAGTACGTTAAAATAAATACACTACTTTGTTAAAACAAGATGAATAGTAGTTTTTACGCAAACGCGATAAAGTTTTTTGTAGTACAAGATAACTGCTCTTGCAGAGAGTCTAATGATGTACTTTCCTAAAAATTTGCCTTAGAGCATTTCCAAGCTAATAAATTTTTTATTACGGGTATACGGCACATTACAGGAGGTTTATTACGTAAATGGTCTGATGTACCATCTCTGAAACGACCGCTTGGTATAGGAGGAATATAAGAGTGAATGCACCAATGACTAACATTGTCATATATATAATCAGCTATACGTTTATTATTTTTAATAACAGTGTTAGCTTCCTCTGAGTCTATTTTTCGTAGTAATTTAATAGTATGATAACGAGAACATATATTCTCATTTTTATCTAAGAAAATTTTGCTAAGTTGACCTACTTCATCCTTTTCCTTTATACCAATTTGTCCTAAAGCACCAGCAGCACCTCTAATAACATTAAAGTTCTCATCTTTAAGAGCAGTAATTAAAGCTGGAACTGCATCTTTACCAATTTTTATTAAAGCATCAGCAGCACTCCAGCGAACAAAAATATCTCCATCTTTAAGAGCAGTAATTAAAGCTGGAACTGCATCTTTACCAATTTTTCCTAAAGCATCAACAGCACTGCTATGAACATAAAAGTTCTCATCTTTAAGGGCAGTAATTAAAGCTGGAATTGCATCTTTACCAATTTTTCCTAAAGCATCAACAGCAATAATACGAGCTTCCTTGCTGTTATCCTTTAATGATTTAGTTAAATAAGGTAGTGCTGCTGCATTTGAATCAACTTCACCTAGCGCAGCAGTACTGATAATACGAATGTTTTCATCCTTACTCTCTAAAGCTTGAGCAAGATAAGGAATAGCCTTGGAGTTACAAGCTACAAGCTTATTAAAAGCAGAAGAATAACCATATTTTGCTAGTATAATATAGAGTCTAATATTGTTTGCGATACATGGGTAAATTGTTTTTGAGTCAGATTCAGCTTGAGCTAAAGTTGTAGTGTTGGTTAACACAGATAAGCTTGCAGCGCCAAGCATGGCTAGAACTGTAAATATAGCCGCTTTTGATTTGATACCTTTGTAAAGCATCTGTCTACCTTTGTAAAATACGTAATAATGCTGTCGCCGTATTTACCATTGTCATTTTTAGTACGTCAAAATAAATACACTATTTTGTTAAAACAAAATGAATAGTAGTTTTTACGCAAACGTGATAAAGTTTTTTATCATTCTGATGTAAAATGCAAAATCCTCCCTGCAAGCGAGGAAGGTGTATGAAGTTAATTATTGATTTAGCTTTTTAACCAGCAGTGCTGGTCAATTTTTCCACAGCATCCGCTTGGGTGGGTAAAGCTGCGGTCAAAACTTCACGACCGTTCTCGGTAACTAAAACGTCATCTTCGATGCGGATTCCTCGGACATCAGCAAATTGTGATAAACGCTCCCAATTCACAAATTTGCTAAAGTTTTCGCGATTCTGTGAATTACCTACAATAGCCGGTACTTGATAAAAACCTGGTTCAATTGTCACTACCATCCCCTGACGTAAAGGACGATTTAAACGTAAATAACCTAAACCAAAACGTCCGCTTCTTTCTCTTCCTGCTTCGTATCCTGCTAAATCACCTAAATCTTCCATGTCATGCACATCTAAACCGAGTAAATGTCCTATTCCGTGGGGGAAAAACAAAGCATGAGCATCTACATCTACTAATTCTGCGGGTGAACCTCGTAAAATTCCTAAATTTACTAAACCTTCTGCAATAACTTGACAAGCACAAAGATGAATATCCTCGTACTCTACACCGGGAAATATTTTATCGATACAAGCATCATGTGCGGCTAAGACAATATCATAAATATCTCTTTGAGTAGAAGAAAATTTACCATTAACAGCCCAAGTTCGAGTTACATCGGCAGCCCAACCCGTGGGAGTTTCTGCTCCAACATCGGCAAGTAATAAGTCATTCGGTTGCAGGGAATTTGTATAATGTTCGTTGTGCAATACTTCCCCGCGCACGGTGACAATACTGTTATAAGATGTAGTCATATTGTGAGCGATGATTACTGATTCCATCGCCGCTCTTACTTGCGCTTCTGTTTTAGCGCTAGAAGTTGCAGCCATACCAGCTTTGTGCGCTTCAACTGTCACAGCAGCAGCTTGACGCATTTCATTTAAAGCAGCCTCGTCATGAGTCAGACGTAATTCTGCAATTGAAGCAGCTAATTCCAAATCTATATTTTCAGGTGGACGTTGCGGTAAGACCCATCTATCGAGTAACTGTGACTGCTGCGTCCATGTAGCTGCATCCTGTACTGCAATTGTTGCTACACCTGTTAAATGTGATTCCAATTCAGCTAATGGGTAAGCTTCATCAGCACCAATCTGTTCTGCAATTTCATCGCGGATTGGCATCTCTCCGTGCCAAAGAGCGCTACTTGGTGCGGGATTATCTATAAATAATTGAAGTTTACCTGCTTCCAATCGAATCGCAGCATTTTTTAAGGGTAATCCCGCAAAATATAGAAAATGACTGCTAGGACGATGGGGAAAAATGTTGGCAGCAAAATTTCGCGAATTAGGACTTCCAGACCATAAAACTGCTGGAAAGTTAATTAGATTAGCTAATTTTTCTCTTCTTTGACGTAAAGTATGAGCTAGTGAATTGGAAGTATGAGTTATTGTCATGGTTTAAATATTAGGTATTGGGGTAGAGAGTAATGAGTAATGAGTAATGAGTAATGAGTAATAAAAGCTTATTAACTGATAACTGGTAATTGATAACTGGTAATTGATAACTGATAACTGATAACTGATAACTGGTAACTGAAATGTTTCCTAAACCGAAAGCTAAGCTAAGTGGTATTAAAGAGAAAGACTGGTTGATTGAAGAATTACCGGGATTAAGCCGGGATGAAATTGATAATTTGAAAGATAAGGGTTTTACAAGTACGGTTAATCTTGTGAAACAAGGAAAAACGCTACAAGAAAAGTTAATACTGGCACAGAAATTACAAGTCCATGTCCAGTATGTTAATAAATGGGTTGCTTTAGCGGATTTGGCTCGAATCAAGAGTGTAGGAATAGAATATTGTGGGTTGCTGCTTCATGCTGGTATTGCTTCAGTGATGCAGTTGAAGACTACTCCTCCCCATCGTTTGCATAAACAAATTTTGCGTTTACAAGTAGCTACCTTACAGCGACGCGATTTATGTCCTGCGGTTGAGAAAGTACAACAATGGGTTCGGGATGCGAAATCAATTAACAGCTATCAATGAACAACGAACAAGCAAGAGGGAATAGGGAACAAATATTTTTATTTCTGATTGCTAGAAAAATTTAATAATTTCTATTTTTAATTCCTAATTTATTAGGACTTACGCAATTGTCTGGTGGATATGGTTGGTGCGTGACACTATAAAGGTTATTACGACGTTTATAAATAGTCGAAGTGTCACAGCACCCTACAATCAATAAAGATATCCCAGTTGCGGCTATTCCTATTCATAACTCCTAACTCCTAACTCCTAATTCATAACTCCTAACTTTTAACTCTTCCCTTCTGAATCTTTCTCCAGTACACCGTTAAGAAATATATCGGCTAATCCTTCTGCCATTTTTTGTTTTTCTTGGGGAGATGCATCGGGTTCCATAAGGGTGTTGTGAGAAAAGCCTGCTACGGCAAACATTCCAAGAAACACTTGAGCTACGAGTTTCGCATCTGTCTTACGGTAGATTCCTCTATCCATTGCTGTTTGGAAAAAGGCTTCGGCTACATCGGTCATTTTATCTATAACTTCTTTTTGAATGCGGTCGCGTAGGTCGGGATGGAATTGCGCTTCCATGAAACAAACTTTCATCATGTCGGCATTTTTGTGTAAATTCCACATTCGACGACGCATGACTTGGGCTACTGCTTTGTAGCTACCCATTTCGCTCAATTCTGTGAGTAAATCGGTAAGAATTTCTACCCAACCTGCTGTTGCGACTTCCACTAAAATTGCTTTTTTATTGGAAAAGTGACGGAATAATGTTCCCTCAGCAACTCCTGCTTTTTGTGCTAGGTCGCGGGTCGTAGTACCGTCAAACCCACGAGAAGCAAACAGTTTCTGCGCTGCTTGCAAAATGCGATCGCGTGTTTGTGTTTCTGGGGGAGGAGATTTAAAAGCTCGCATGTTAATTAGTTTTAGTGAGTTTTCCGGAACTGCATCTGTAGCATTATTGTCTCAATTAAGTACTATAAGTTGCCAAACTTTAATATAAGATTAAGCCTTGAGAATTTACCTTGCATGAGTAAGTTTTAATTTACCCGGAAGACAGCCCAATAATTGCTAATTTATAATACGTTGCTTGCGACCACATAAGAGGGTTAGTTGATAAAAGAGATTAACCTTGGAAGCATAACATTTCGGAACATGACTGTAAGGAGTGGGTCAGCGTAGAAATATATGAGGTTATGGTGAAGCTAAAAGGCATTATAATCCCGTTGTTTTGGAATACGAGAGATATAAAAATGTTCAATTCTCGAAGATTGCCTCCAAAGGTTACTCTTGTACAGTTTAAAAGGAAAAATATGGGAAATTTCTCACGTCGGCTATTCGCGCTGTTTTTAACATTCATTTTCTGCTGGGAGTTTTTACCAGGAGTCGGATTAGCTCAAACTGTTCCTAAAGCTCCAACTTCTCAATCAAATCAATTTTCAATTCAACCTTATTTAGATAGGGTTGTTGAAAATTTGACGGAATTCAAATTAGATAATGGCATGAAGTTCATTGTTCTACGACGGCCGCAAGCACCAGTTGTTTCTTTTCTTACTTATGCTGATGTCGGTGGTGTGGATGAACCAGTGGGAAAGACGGGTGTTGCTCACTTCTTAGAGCATTTGGCTTTTAAAGGTACGGATAGAATCGGTACTAATAATTACGCAAAAGAAAAAAGGTTGCTCGATAGATTAGACGAAATAGCAGCCCAAATTCAGCAAGCACAAACAGCAGGACAAAAAGATAAAGTTGCTCAGTTACAAGCTAGATTTGAAAAAGTAGAGAAGCAAGCTAGTGAAATTGTTAAGCAAAATGAGCTAGGTCGAATTGTCGAACAAGCAGGGGGTGTAGGCTTAAATGCAACAACTTCTAGCGAAGCGACTAAATATTTTTACAGTTTTCCTTCCAATAAACTAGAACTTTGGATGTCGCTGGAATCCGAACGTTTTCTTAATCCAGAACTAAGACGGGAATTTTTTAAGGAAAAAAAGGTAATTTTAGAAGAAAGACGGATGCGGGTTGATAATTCCCCCATCGGACAAATGATTGAAAATTTCAACGATACTGCTTTTGAAAAGCATCCTTATAAACGTCCCGTGATTGGTTACGACGAAGATATTCGTAATTTGACAACGCAAGACGTACAGCAATTCTTCGAGACATATTACGTACCAAGCAATCTTACCGCTGCTGTTGTAGGAGATGTTAATGCTGCTGAAGTAAAAAGACTTGCAGAAGTTTATTTTGGTCGCTATGAAGCCAAGCCCAAACCAGAACAAAAAATTGCAGTAGAGCCAAAACAAACCCAAGAAAAAGAATTTACCTTAAATCTACCTTCTCAACCTTGGTATTTAGAAGGTTATCACCGTCCAAGTCTCAATCATCCAGATAATGCAGTTTACGACATTATTGGTAGTTTACTCAGCGATGGACGTACTTCCCGGCTGTATAAATCTTTAGTTGAAGAGAAGCAATTAGCACTAGCTGCTCAAGGTTTTAGCGGATTTCCCGGAGACAAATATCCGAATTTAATGCTGTTTTATGCATTAACTGCACCGGGACGTAGTGTTGATGAAGTAGCAACAGCACTCCGAGAGCAAATTGAGGCTTTGAAAACAAAACCAGTTTCGGCTAAAGAATTGCAAAGAGTAAAAACCAATGCTCGTGCGGGATTATTGCGTTCCCTCGATTCCAATATGGGTATGGCACAGCAGCTATTAGAATATGAAGTCAAAACTGGTTCTTGGAAAAATTTGTTTGAACAGTTAGAAAAAATTGAAGCCGTAACCGCACAAGACGTAGTGCGCGTAGCACGAGAAACTTTTGTATCAGAAAATCGTACCGTTGGAAAACTGCTACCAAAGAAATCAGGTAGTTAAGGATTTTAGATTTTAGATTTTGGATTTTGGATTAGGAGTTAGGAGTTAGGAGTTATGAGTTCGTGGTTAAGAGTTAGGAGTTATTAATTTCTCCCCATCTCCCCATCTCCCAATCTCCCCCTCCCCCAATCTCCCCCTCTCCCCATCTCCCAATCCCCAATCCCCAGTTCCCTATTCCCTATTCCCAATTAAAGGCGAAAATGAAGATTAAAAGAAAAAGGTACAAGAAGAAAGTGAAAAGATTGGTTTACTCTTTGCTGGTTTGTTTGGCTTTTGTGCTGGTAAATCTTGATTTTTCTGGTGCAATGGCACAGCAGGTAACGCCAGGTAAATATACACCGAAGCATTATACTGAGTTGGAATTCGAGCCAGTAGGTGAAATCAAGCTACCTAAATACGAACGGTACCAGCTTTCTAACGGCATGATAGTATATTTGATGGAAAATCGCGAACTGCCGTTGGTTTCAGGTAGAGCGCTAATCCGTACCGGTTCTCGCTTTGAACCAAGTAATGAAGTTGGTTTAGCTCAGTTAACAGGAACGGTGATGCGTAGTGGAGGTACTCAGCAACATCCTCCTGAAGAACTCAACCAAATGTTGGAACAGCGAGCAGCTTCAGTAGAAACTAATATTGGGAATGCTTCTGGTGGTGCTTCTTTCTCTGCACTTAGCGAAGATGCAGGTACAGTTTTTGGTTTATTTGCTGAAGTATTGCGACAACCTGCTTTCGCTGAGAATCAGTTGGAGTTAGCAAAAACTCAGATGAAGGGTAGTATCGCACGTCGTAACGATAATCCTGATGGAATTGCACGAAGGGAATTTCAGAAGTTAATTTACGGTGAAAATAGCCCTTACGCTCGCATTCCCGAATATTCATCGCTCAATAATATTAGTCGCGCGGATTTGGTCAATTTCTATAAAAAGTATTATCATCCCAATAATATGATTTTGGGAATAGAAGGGGATTTTGATTCCGCGAAAATGAAAGCTTTAATTGAGCGAACATTTGCTAATTGGAAAGCCGACCCCAATTTCAAAAAACCAGCATTACCAGAAGTTTCACAAGCTAAAACTGGTGGTGTGTTCTTTGTTAATCAACCACAGTTAACCCAAAGTAGCGTACTCATCGGACATATCGGTGGTAAATTTGCCAGCCCCGACTATCCCGAGTTAGACGTAATGAATGGGGTAATGAATGGATTCGGTGGAAGATTGTTTAATGAAGTTCGTTCCCGTCAAGGTCTTGCATATTCCGTATACGGTGTATGGAGTCCTCGTTTCGACTATCCAGGAATGTTTATTTCTGGAGGACAAACACGTAGCGATGCTACGGTACAGTTTGTTAATGCTGTGAAAAAGGAAATTAAGCGGATTCAAACTCAGCCCGTAACTGCTCAAGAATTAGCTTTTGCGAAAGAATCAACCTTGAATTCTTTTGTGTTCAATTTCCAAGACCCCGCTCAAACTTTATCCCGTTTGATGCGCTATGAGTACTACGGTTATCCCAAAGATTTCTTGTTTACTTATCAAAAGCAGGTGGAAAATACTACGGTGGAAGATGTACAGCGAGTCGCGAAAGAACATCTCAAGCTTGATGATTTAGTATTTTTAGTAGTAGGAAATCAAACCGCTATCAAACCACCGCTAACACAACTTGCATCGCAAGTAACCCCGATAGATATTACCATTCCCGGTACTCCTAAACCGCAAGCGAGTCAGTAAATATCTCCAGAAGAAAGAAAAACAAACAAATAAGTTACAAGCCCTCTCCGTTTCTGCGAGAGGGTTTTTTATCGTGAGTTTCATCATTTTGCAGAATGAGCATCGCAATCACCTAAGCTCGACTTTTTCCAAAATTAACAACTCAGTTTCTTTATCTGACAAAAATCTCAGCTTTTAGGCAAAGACTTTTTCTATTCTAAGGATTCTTCATGAAATTCAAAAAGTCAAACTTCCGTCCCACAAAGGTTTCAGTCTCAGCTATCTCGTTACTAAAAAATGGATAAAGTCGAGCTAAGTAAATGAAAAAAATTATTTACTCATATTAAAAGCTAATCAAATTAGTCTTAACCCTTGCGTTAACGTTCCTAGGTCGCGTCCCGGAGGGACTTAAGGACATATGCTTCCCTACACTTCGTTTCGGTCGCAATGACAAATCTCCATTGCGTAAGTCCTGTTATATTCAATTTAGGATAATAGTATAAACACTTAAGTATATACACTTACCTTCGTGAACTTTGCATTAATTAATACTCATACTCGTTACTTAATAAAACTCTTTTTTTACCTGATGGAATAATAAATAGCAATAGTATTGATTGTTGTATTTTGATTGAAAAAATATCATCATAAATTACTTTTAAGAATTATTGAAAAATATTTATAATTCATGTTTATAGAAAAAATAATTAATATAGTTAATAATTTTTATCTTTAATAATTGACCATTTATAGTATTAACTTATAATTTATTTTTATGTTAAGTTCAAATGGCTAAATTAACCAATATATAAGTTGCTTTAAATATGCATTTATTGCTAAAATTATCGTGGGAATTAAATCAAAATCAATTTAGGTTGAGAAAATCCATGAATATTAATGACTTAGAAACTTGCGAAATTGTAGAGTTTGACAATCAAATTATCGGAGGCAAGCCTTATACCTTTGTAAAAGGAAGTGTCAAAGTTGAACCAGGAAATGGATTTGCCAACGTATTCTCTGGAGCTAAAGGTGACTATACTTCTACCGGCGCTAGTAGTGGTGTGTCTGTATCTTCAAATAATGCAGTTGGCTATTATGTTGGTCATGCCTTAGCTACAGAGGGAAGAAAAGTTTCATACAAAATTGATTATGGAACTGATTATGCAGCTGATTACGGACACAAAAAATACTAAAGGGTTAACCGTAAAGTAGCATTTTAAGCAAAAAAATCTTGTCTAAATTGCAATATATTCGTATTGTAATTACTCTACCAGTAAACTGGTTTTAACTTGTTTATTTTCGACGCTGTATATCTTTATAAAATTAATAAAATATTTTTACAAAAAAATATAGTTTAATTTGAAAAAAGATAAAAGCGTAAGTAGATAGAGCGGATAAAAAAGCATTTCAGAGCAATACATAAAATTTATATCCGCTTTATCATAGTTAAACCAAGCATGGACATTTCTCAATCAAATAATTTAAAAACCTTGTCTTTTTATTAAGTCAAGGCTTTTTTATTTATTGTTTAATAGTTTCTATTGGCTTACCAGGCTGTGATTTTCTACATATTGATATATACTGAGAAATATAAATTTTAAAATGTATTCATAGTAACTTTACTAAATGACCCAATTTATACTTTAGTATTATTACTTAAGTAGTTTTTATCAGTTATGGGGTGTTTTGCTCCAACTCTAAAGTTCAACAGGGTTGTAACTATTATTTCTGTAAAGCAATTCGTTTTACGGAAACAACGACTTGTCTATCTATTGGCTAAGCAGCATCTTTGTAGAATTTTCCTTTGAGAGGAATTTACAAAAGCTAATGCTCGTAAGTCAGTGTAATTTATGGTGCAAATTTTTTTGAAAAAATAGTATGAGCAAAGAAAATAAATTGATTCAAAAGTTTTTTTTAGTTACTGCTCCTGTCTTGGCTATTTCTGCTTTAGGTATTTCTCCAACTAGAGCTGCTACATTTGCTTCTTCTAGCTCAAGATTAGATTTTCAAAATTTTAGCCAAGCTCCTTCTACTATTAATAATTTTTCTGATGCTAATACCGGGGTTTTTGAGAAAGGTGGAGTTATAGAAGCAACAGCCATAGCAAATGCGGTTTTCTCAGAATCTTTAATATCTGCCGAACCTGAAATCAATTTGAGTGAAGTCTTTGGTGAAAATCAAGCCTATTTAGGTTTTGCAGAAAGTCTATCTCAAAATATAGGTAACTTTGATATAGAAGCAGGTACAAGTTTTTCTTTTGATTTTCAAGCAGATTTGGAATTAGAAACATCGATTGATAATCCATCTTCAGAGAATGCTACAGCAAGCGGGGATATATCTTTCTTGCTAGTGAATACTGACGATAACTCTATATTCGATTTTTTCGATATTGCTGGAAATTTGACTACGGAAGGTGATAGTGATTTTATTGGGTTGCGAGAAAGCGATAATGTTAAATTAAACCAACCATCTATTAATTCTGATTTTGATGGATTAGAAGAGTCTCTACAAGTTTCTGTTTCAGGTTCATTTAAGCGTACTTTTGCAAACCCAACAAATTTGGCATTAATTGAATTTCAAAGAAACAGAGTTTTAGCCAAAGCACCCGAACCTTCTACTAGTCTGGCTTTACTGCTATCTACTGGCGTTATTGGCATAATAATAAAACGCCGCAGATAAACTGGTTTGGTTCGTATAGCAAAGGAATACCGTATTTTTGTAATTATATTCCGCTTGCAGTCTTGAGCAAATTTCTTGACTGCTTGCGGTTTATTCGTGATTGAAGTGCGAGGAATCTCTAAATCAGCTTCTTACGCTTCCCGTTAACTTCACCAGCTACTTGAAGAACTACTAGAACTAGATGATGAAGAACTACTGCAACTACCATCATGCTGATTAACTGAAACACTTTGATGAGTTTTTGTACAATTTCCAACTGCTGAGGCTGCACTCTTTGCTTCAGCAAAAACTTTACCATCAGGCGATACAATCCATCTAGTAATCACTTGATAATTAGTCATAACTATCTAAATTTTTAATATTTATATATCTCGAATTCCATCTTTTTACTACCCTTGCAGGGAAATTATTAGATGAAATTCGAGAACATTAAAAAAGCAATAAGCTACCAAAAAGCCTTGTCTAAAATCTTTTTAATAGCTTATAAAATTAAAACCAAGCAATGGACATTTCAGAGACTTGCATTTCAAAGGTTTTAATAACCAGCAAATGCTACAGAGCTAGAACTCTCGCCGTTATCAAAGTATTTTTTTGTTGTTATAGAAAAAGCTTTGTAATTTCCTTTACTTTCCACGATTGTAAAATCGCCTGAGTCACGATTATAGTAACTACTTGTTCTAGAACCATCTTTAGCAAAAGATTGATCCACAAGTTCCCAGCCTGATTTTACAGTAGGAAAATAAAATTTGTCGGCAAAAGAAGGATAGTAAGTTCTTAGGAAGTCATATGACATTCCACCCTTAACTTTTTCACTATCATCATTTTCTGTGTCGCAAAAGCTGAGGTCAGCAATTCTTAATCTGCTCATAAGACCTCCCGTTCAAATTATGGCATCGCTGAAAACTTGCAATCAGTCTTCAGCGAGGTTAATTACTTTTCTACACTTCATATTATAAAGCTCATCAACTTAAAGTAAATTAGTTCAACAAGCTTTATAATGTATCTCCTATCAAATACTATTAATAATAGGGGATGAAAAGAGAATTAGAATTAGTGGTAGGAGTACTTCTTAGATGAAGCATAAGACGAAGATTCAGAAGTAGAGAACTTACCAGCAACTGCATCTGTTTTGGTAAAGGTATAAGTCTTATCACCAGCAGCACCGGCAAAAGCATAAGCCTTAGCTTCCTCTTTTTTGTAGTAGGGGTAGTAGGGGTATTTATAGTGATAGCCGTGACCACCAACTACTTCGTTTCCATCAACTACTTCAATTTGATTTAAATCAGAAATATTCATGAGATTCTCCTGGGAATTAATTAACACGTTTCTGGGAATTATTGCGGCGAAATATCTTTTGTTCGCTCACATTTATAATATATTACTTTTATCTTTAAAAAGCAACCCTTTTTGGAGTTTTAATTAATAAGCATTTCTTATAAAAATAAGGTAAAAATAGATTTTGAAAGCTAATTATTTTATAATTCATTTATTATTAATAAACAGCAAAAAACAAGGCAATATATATATTGTCTTAAGTAGAAAAATATTGATAATTGTAGATTAATCAGTCAATATCCAAAAATAACTAGATTATTTTGAGAAAGAGGAATTTGCTTAAAACATTACCTTTTGTCAAAATAGAGCAAATAATTCTCTCTTATTTTGATATCTAAAGTTGATTAGTATTATTCTTTAAACAATGTAGTTTTCTCTCGTTAATAGTATGCAAATTATTTAAGCCTGCATTAATGAATCTGTAGATGATTGGCTATCAATATTAGAATCAAATGAAGTGGCAATCTCCATCTGTTGAATTTGTTGTTGCAGCCAATCATCAAATAAATCTGTAATAATTTGCTCGTGTAACTCCTCTGTTAATTCAGGCTGAATAATTTCTTCAACCCAAATCAGATAAACACCTTTAGAAGTCACAATTGGTTTGATAATTTCCGGCGAATTTGCTGCAAATACTGCTGCTGCAACTTCTGGACGAAAATCCGTGCGTTTTTGAATTCCTTGATATCCACCCCTTAGACGTAATTGTGAATCTGGAATATACTCGCGAGCAATTTCGGGATAAGTCAGTTCATCTTCTTGAACTGCATAAAAAAGTTCCAAAGCCAAGTCATAGTCATCTAAAACAACTTGATAAGTTGCTGCTGCCATAAAATCGAGTCGGTTTTGATAGAAGAAGGATTCGACTTTATTAGCAAATAGATAATGAGCCACTTTTTCAGACAGAACTTTGTTACGGACTAACTTTTCAAATTCATCGAGATTGAGATGATGAGTTTTCAGCCAAGCCCAAGTATCAGAAGCTTTAACAAGTTTTTTTGCAAACCTTAACCTATCTCCCTCTTGCTGTAATTCATCCTCAGTTACTGTAATAGCTGCCGAATTCGCAGTATCTATAATAATTTTTTGAATCGCTATATCCTCAATCACTTGAGGAATTTGGCAAGACATTTTGAGATGATGGATTACCTCTTGAGGTGATATTGATAAAAGATTATCCATAGTTAGTTGTAATCAATTGAGAATTAGACATCGGGTATCAAAGACATAATTACTGTTAACTGTTCGCTGCTAGCTGTTTCTAAAGTTCTAATCCTCCTTTTTGCATTTTCTTAAACGGGTCTAACAGAAGGTCAATCACTCGACGCTGACGAACTATTACTTCAGCATTTGCTGTCTGACCTGGAGTTAGAGAAATACGACGAGAACCCTGTTGGATATAATTTTTATCAAGTTTGATTCTTAGTTCATAACTTTCCGTTCCTGCGTTAGCTTGAGATTCAACTTTGGAATCGGGAGAAATCCAACTGACTTCTCCTGGCAAAATACCGTACTCTTGGAAAGGATAAGCATCAAACTTGACTTTTACAGGCATTCCCTTCTTTAATGAACCTGTTTCCCTAACTGGCATTTTGGCTTTGAGGACAAAACCACTATTTTCCGGTGCAATTTTGGCAATCCTTTGTCCGGTCTGTAACACTTCTCCGGGCTTAGATACAGGTAATTCAAACACAATCCCATCAATTGGCGATCGCACTATTCGCTGTTGCATTTGAATTTGTAGAGAAGTTATCTCGTTTCTAGTTTGAGCGATTTGGGATTTAGCGGAATTTATTTGTCTTTGTAATTCTTTAACTTGCTGCTGAGTTTTTTGCAGAGCGAGTTTTCCAGCGTTCACAGTAGTTTGATAACTGCTATTTTGCTCTGCTAATCGCAACTTGGCTTGTTCAATATCAGATTCTAACTGACTAACTGTGGCTTGATAGCGACTTGTTTGTTCAGCTAAACGTAATTGAGATTGTCCGATATCAGATTCTGCTTTTTGATAAAGTCGTTTGCTTTCTTGTTGCTCTTTCTTCAGGTTATCAATTTGAGCATCAGAAACTGCACCATCTTTTAAAAGCTTGCTAAAGCGGTCAACTTGATTTCTATCTATTTGTAAACGAGCTGCTGCTGATGCACGTTCGTTGATAAAAGTAGAAATTTGCTGCTTAGCTTGATTTACTAATGCTTGTTTTTCTAACTTTTCTAACTTATAAGTGCTTTGTTTAGCGTTTAGATTCTGAATAGCTTGATTAACCTGGGCTTTTTTTTCCAAAGCTTGAGACTGGTTTTGCTGTTCTTGAGTAGTAGCGGTCAACTCTATCTGCTTCTTGAGCATTTCAAATTGCGATACCTGATTTTCAAGACCTGCGAGCTTTTCTTTAGTTCGCTCTAAATCTGGTTTCAAAGAATTATTATCTAACTCTAAAATAATTTGTCCGGCTCTAACCTTATCTCCTTCCTTGACTTTGACAGTTGCGACTTTACCCCCACTTATACTGTCTAACTTACGAACCGCTCCTAATGGTTCTATTTTTCCCCTAGCACTACCAGTTTCATCAATTGTAGAAACCATTGACCAAGGTACACCGACAGCAACAAAGCCGACTAAAACATAGAGTAAAGAGCGACTCCAAACTTTTGGTAGAGCATCTAAAAGTTCCTCAGTACCGTAAAACAGATTTTCGGAATCTTCGATAATTTCTTGCGACGATTTTTCCGATTTATATTCCTCATTAGGAGGTGGATTGTAATCTTGATATTCATCCTTCCTCGCTAGAGACGATGAATTGTGATGTAAGTGAGGCATAATCAGTTACCAGTTATCAGTTGTTCACCCGTTCACCGTTAGGTGTTCCCATAGGGTAGGGTGTGGATCGTCAGTTAAAAATTTTAGATTTTAGATTTTAGATTTTGGATTTTGAATTATTTCTTATCCCCCCATCCCCCCATCTCCCCATCTCCTTATCCC